>NZ_JFHE01000001.1 GCF_000698555.1 Caballeronia grimmiae
TGCATCAGCAGCAGAGAAACGAGATTATGAACATCGTTTCGAAGTCTGTCAACAAGTTTTTGAACCGCTTTACTTGCTGACTGCGCTCGAGAGAATGTTTTACCGCTCATCTCCAGCACCCCTCCGAACCGCTTACTCCCGCTTCCTTCGCGTTCCGTGAATCGCGAAGGAACGGAATTCTAGTTAGCCCGAACGCAATATGCAAGGGCTGCAACGTGAAATTTCTAGCGCGCTACGGCACGTCGCTCGTCCCCGCCGATCGCGTGGGGCGCGCCGCTTCGTCGCTCATGTCCTTCGACGACGAACGCTCCGGTAAAACAAGCGCCCAAGCGACTACAATAAAAGGTTCACTGCCCCAATTAACTTGTATCGATATGCGCACGCGAACCGCTAAACGTATTCCCCCAGACGCGGACAAGCTCGTCAGTCTCTCCCTCGCGCTGTTCGCCTCTGGCAGCCGCGTCGAGGATCGATTCTGGGAAAGCCGCCTCGACACACTCGTCGCCAAACTCGTGCGCAATGGCAACCAGACGACACTTGATGCCGCGCTCGATCACCTCCAGCAGAATCATCCCGATGCCTACGGCGCTCTGGCCGATATGGCCGAAACTCACAGCGAGTCGTTCCGCATCGACATCGATGGCGCCCCGCACGAAGCGCTGTTGATCGCGGCGCCCGTGCTGGCCTGGACGCGCTACGCGATCCCATCGGGGACACTCAAAAGCGATACCGTCGACGCCCTTCGTACGCAATTGCAAGCGCATGTCCTTGCTTCGGACGCGCGCGTCGCCGTCGCGCCTTATCTGTACAGCATCGACCAGTTGCCGCGCCATCACGTGGACACCGCGCGTCTCGCGCAACAGTTGATGCAGACTGCGCTTGGCGGCGCCACGGCCCGCCTGAACTTGTCGGACTTGCCTGAAACCTCGCCGATTCTCGCCGACCCGCGCTTCTTGCTCGCACTGGCTGTCGTTCCGGCGGACGCCGCGTTCTTCCGCTGGCAACAAGAAGAGAACGGCGTGCGGGTCGAGCGTAGTCAGTGTCTTGAGCAGTGGGCAACGCAAGGCGGTGCGAGCTTCGCGACGATTCTGCCCGGCTGTGAATTCGAATGCCTGCTGCCGGATGCCTACTATTCGGCGTGCCGTGATGCCGACGAGCAAGTTCGTCCCCATACCGTTCGCACCGCCGTCCGCTATCTTTTCGATACGCTCGGCACCGCGCCGCAGGAATTGCGAGCGGTTATCGCCGGCTTCGGGGAGCGGCGCATCGACGAATACCGCATCGGCTTCACGCGCCGCGGCAGCAACGACGTGATCTACGGCGTCGTCTGGCCGCTATATGGCCGTGAAAACGCGGACACCGATATGGAAGACGAAGGCGACCTGGAGGGGGAAGACGGTCCCATCGAAGAGATCGTCGAACTGTTGAGGAAAGCAGGCGTCTCGGATGTTCGTCGCCATGCCGGCCGCTTCGAGCCGGAATTTTGCGACGACTGCGGCGTTCCGCTGTATGCCGATCCCTTAGGCGAGATCGTCCACGCGGAAATGCCCGAAGACGCCGAGCCCGCGCAACCTCATTTTCACTGACCCGACTCAGCCATCTCGCCGTCCAGCCAAGCCCCGCCTCGCGCGGGGCTTTGTCCATTTTGCTTATGCCTTTCGGATAGGGGGCGGAACGACCGGAAGTTTGTCAATATGACGTCGACACCGACAGATTGCCGGCGTCGAGACCCGTCGCGAATGGCGGCGGACGTATTGAAACGAGGTCAAGCATGAAAATTATCATCATGGGTTCGGACGCGGAGCGCCGTGCGGGCCTGAAAACATTGCTGCGCCGTATCGCGCGTCAAGCACAGTTCACCGAAGCGAAAGACTGGCGGCAAGCTGCTTCCGCGCTGAAGCGCACCGAGGCCAGCATGATCGTCATCGACTGGGCGGAGACTTTGCGCATGAGCGATCTGGAGACATTGCTCGATAACGCGCCGGGCGTACCCGCCGCCACGGTGGTGGACCGCTGCGGAGCTGCGCAGGTGTACATGCTGATGGGCGCCGGCGCGATGGGCGTCATTCCGCGCACCCTCGAACCCGTTTTGATCCTCCGCGCGCTCGAGATGGTGCTGATCGGCGGCCACTATGTGCCGCCCGATGTCATCGACCTGGAGCCGCTGCGCGACCTTCCCCTGCGCCGCTTTCAGAACAACGCCGCACTTCCGCGCCCCACACGGATTCATTCGACCTTGTCGCCGCGCCAGCATCAGATCATGCGATGCGTCCATATGGGAAGCACGAACAAGATGATTGCGAAGACGCTCGGCATCAGTGAAGGCACGGTCAAGATTCACCTTGCGAGCATCTTTCAGCAACTCGGCGCGACGAATCGCGCGGCTGCCGTCGCCATCTATAACGGCGTGCAGAACTCGCATCTCGAAGTCCTGCGCAGCGAGGCGCAACGATCGATACGCCCCAAGCCCGGCGAATCCAACGTGATCCCGCTGCGTCATCGGCATATCCAGTATTCGCCGCTAACGGATGACGCAGCCGCGCCCCTGCCGATGGCGGCCGAGCCCGAGGCTTCGTTTTAGCAACAATCGCGAAAAGTGGGTTCGTGGATTGCGCACACGTTTCACACGCAACGAGTAATATGCAAGGCATGGGGTTCTTCTACACACCGCTACCGCTTTGGCTGACCCTCGGCAGCTGGATTGTCGCCGCGGGGCTGCTCGCACTCGTACTGGTGCAGCGGCCGTTCAGCCGGCTGCAAGACGCTACGCTTCAGCACGTGTGGCTGGGCGTCATCGTGTCGGTGACCGTGCTATGGGCGTGCAATGCATGGTTCGACGACGGCCCCGTCATCCATCTGCTGGGCGCAACGCTAATGGTCACGCTGTTCGACTGGCGGCTGGCGCTCATCGGCACCGCCGCCAGCACGGGACTTGCCGCAGTGGTACTCGATGCCTCGTGGCTCTCGGTTGCCACCACGTACCTGCTTTTCGGCGCGCTTCCCGTCGGGGTGTCGACTTTGCTGCAACGTCTCTCCAACGCGTGGCTGCCTCGCAATCTCTTCACGTTCATCGTCGGCCACGGATTCGTCACTTCGGCGGCGGCAGTTGCTGCTGCATGCGGCGCGACGGTGCTTCTAGAGATGGCGCTTGCCGGCGGTCACATCAATGTTCCTGCGTCATTTACGCGCGGCTCGCTGCTGCTTGGCATCGGCGAGGCGCTCTTCACCGGGCTGCTCACCATATTGATTACGGTGTATAAGCCCGCGTGGATCACCACCTACGACGTCCGTCGTTACCGGCTCGACCGCGGGCCTCGCGTCTGAACGCGCCGGGTTTTTTACCTGCCCGGCAACGTCATCTCGGACTTCAGGCGGTCCGAAGCGCGCACAAAGTACGATAAGATTGAACTCCTTCCCCACACGAGGCATCTTACTTGCCCGTGTCTTCTTAGCGCCAAATTGATGGAAAGTAACTACGCACCGCGCCGGCTCATGCGGCTCGTCGGCCGGTTCGCGGTATGCGCATGGCTTGCCTGCGCGGTATCCGCCTTTGCCGATACGCTCGACGAGCGCAATGAACTGATTCACCACTTCGTCACCGATTACAACGCCAACCCGCTGGTTGCCGATTGCGCCGCGCACGGCAACTTCATCGCCAGCACATCGGCGGCGTTCGATCACGTCGACTTTCCTCCCTCTTCTTTCGATCCCTCGCATTCCACCATCGAGCCCTGGAACGATTCCTTCGATGAGAAAAAGCAGCGCATCAAGGTCGACAACGTCGTGACGGTCGAGGGACAAGGCATGTCGAAGAGCGGCGAGAACGATTCCACGCCGCTCAAGTTCCGCTGCGGCTATGTCGGCAGTCAGATGCTCGCGTTCGGCTGGAACGACCCCGTGCCGCCCCTGCGTCCGCGCACCGAAGCGCCTGCTGCGCGAAGCACGGCACGCGGCGGGAAGCACGGCGCGAAGAGCAAGCCGGCGGCATCGGCAGGCAAGGCAAAGACCACGAGCAAGGCGTCCACGAAGTCAACGAAGGCATCGTCGGGCAGCACGAAGAAGACTTCGAAGAAGCACTGAGCTTCGGGAAGGCACATAGGCAAAGGGCGTGGCCATCGGAAGATGGCCACGCCCTTCGTTTTATCGCGCTTCAGCGATGCCCCGATGAACTCACGCGACGCCGTCGGCAAATGCCTGCAGGTGCCAAAGAATCGCCTGAAGCATCGATGCTCCCAGCGCCGCACTCCGCTCCCCGTTCCAGCCGACGCGCTCGTCCGGCAGGTTCGCGTTGTCCTTGAACGGCATCTCCAGCGTGAGCGACACGCACTTGTACTCATTGCCGATGTACTTCGACGCGAGCTTCAACGCATCCGACTGATACTTGCCCGACTCATAGCCGTGGACATCCTGAAAGTCCGGGCTCGCCTGCTTGAAGAAATCGACGAAGGCTTTCTGCTCTCTCGCCTGCTGCGCGGTGAAGCCCGGCAGCATCTCGGAGCCTGCGACGAACACGTACGGAATGGCTTCGTCGCCGTGGATATCGAAGAACATGTCGCAGCCGGTCGTCCGGATCGCGTCGCGCACGAGCAGCACTTCGGGGCTGCGCTCGGCGCTGGGCTCCATCCATTCGCGATTCAGATTCGCGCCCGCCGCATTCGTGCGCAGATTGCCGAGCACGCCGCCGTCCGGGTTCATGTTCGGCACGATATGAAACACCGCGCGATCGAACAGCGCGCGCGCAACCGGATCGCCGGACCAGTCGCCCCAGCCCGCGAGGCGCTTGACGAGCCCTTCGACGAACCATTCCGCCATCGTTTCGCCAGGATGCTGACGCGCGATGATCCAGACGTGCTTCTTCGCCCGCGCGTCCGGCTCGTTGTCGAGACCGAGCGTGAGCAGCGACATCGGCCGATGCTCGACCGTGCGGCCAAGCTCGGTCAGCCTCGCGTGCGGCATTTGCTGAAGCGCGCCGAGAAACTCGGCATGGCGCTCCTCGCTGTACGGCTCGAAGTAGGCGTAGTAGATGCGATCGAAATCCGGCGTATGGTCGATGACCAGCACCGTGCCGTCATACCGCGTCGGCACACGGAACCAGTTCACGCGATCGTAGCTCGCGACCGCCTGATAGTCGCGCCAGCCCTCGGGAAAGGCGCACTTCGACGCGTTCTCGAACGTCATCACGAGACGCTCGCCGCGCACGCCCGATACGCGAAAGTAAAACCACTGCGCAAAGTCGGCGCGGTTATCCGGACGAACGCGCAGACGAATGTCCGCCGGATTGCCGGCGTCGATGACTTCGATCGCGCCCGCGTCGAAGTTGCTGGTGATGGAAATGCTCATGTGGATGTCCCTTGCTCTGCGTCGCGATGCATGAATGCCACTGGCGGTCACTCCGCGATGCGGCGGCGAAAAACGTAAGTCGTATCGTTCGATGCTTTCGCGTCGAACCGGTAGCCTTCGCTGTCGAAACCCTTCAGCGCCTCCGGCTCGTCGATGCGATTCTGCACCGCGTAACGCGCCATCAACCCGCGCGCGCGCTTCGCATGAAAGCTAATGATCTTGTACCGCCCGCCCTTCCAGTCCTCGAACACCGGCGAGATCACCGGCACCTCCAGCAGCTTCGGCCTCACCGACTTGAAATACTCTCCCGACGCGCAATTCACCAGCACGCGCGCGCCGCGCTGCCGTTTGAACTGCTCGTTGAGCGCCGCCGTGATGCGCTCGCCCCAGAATGCGTACAGGTCCTTGCCGCGTGCGTTCGGAAACTTCGTGCCCATTTCCAGCCGATACGGCTGCAGCAGATCCAGCGGCCGCAACAGCCCATACAGCCCCGACAGCACGCGCACGTGGCTCTGCGCGAAATCGAGATCGGCGGAGGTGAGCGTCCTGGCCGCGAAGCCTTCGTACACGTCGCCGTTGAACGCGAGCACCGCCTGCTTCGAGTTCTGCGCGTCGAAGGTCTTCGACCATTCGGCGTAGCGCTGGAAGTTCAGCGTCGCGAGCTGATCGGAAATGCCCATCATGCCGCCGATCTGCTGCGGCGAAAGTTGCCGCAAGCCCTGTATGAGTTCGGCGGCGTCATCGACGAAATCCGGCAGCGTGTGTTTCCTGATATGGGCGGGCGTCTCGTAGTCGAGCGATTTGGCAGGCGAGAGAACGATTATCATGGAGGCTCGCCGGCACCCCGCCGACGATCATAGGCATAAACCCCCGATTGTATCGAATGGATAATTCCGCCGCGTCACCCGCCAGAGCGCGCGTCGTGCTCGATTCGAACGTGTGGATCGACATCCTCGTGTTCGACGATCCCGCCACCCGGCCGATCCGCGCCGCGCTCGAAGCCCGCACGCTCGACGCGCTGATCGATGCCCGCTGTCTCGCCGAACTGACGCACGTGCTCGACTATCCGCAGTTCGTGCGCATCGGCATCGACAAGGCAGCGGCACTCGATACGCTCGCGCGTCTGTCGACACTGATCGCACCGGAAGCGCCGGCGGACGAGCGGCCTTTGCCGAAGTGCCGCGACCGCGACGATCAGAAATTTCTCGAACTCGCGCATGCTTCGAACGCGGACTGGCTCGTTTCGAAGGACCGCGCGGTGTTGAAGCTCGCGCGCCGCGTCGCGCGCGATTTCGCGTTCCGTATCGCCGAGCCGAAGCCGTTCGTCGCGGCATTCGAAGCGGGAGTCGTCGCCGAACCTGCCTGAAAGCGTGCGCGAGAACCGCACAGCCCACGTCCAACAATCACCATGAACGCCATGCAATCCATGCCTGAAGCGTCACCCGAGCTGTCCTTTCCGTCGCGTCTGCCGAACGTCGGCACGACCATCTTCACCGTGATGAGCGCGCTCGCCGCCCAAAAAGGCGCGGTGAATCTCGGTCAGGGCTTTCCTGATTTCGATTGCGATCCGCGCATCGTCGATGCTGTCGCCTCCGCGATGCGCGACGGCCACAACCAGTATCCGCCGATGGCCGGCGCCGCGCCGCTGCGTCAGGCCATCGCGCGCAAGATCGAGGCGCTTTATGGCCGCGCCTACGACGCCGACCGCGAAATCACCGTCACCGCGGGCGCGACGCAAGCGCTGCTCACCGCCGTGCTGTGCTGCGTGCATCCGGGCGATGAAGTCGTCGTGATCGAGCCGATGTACGACAGCTACGTGCCCGCGATCGAACTGGCGGGCGGCAAGCCCGTGTTCGTATCGCTCGAAGCGCCGGACTACGCGCTGCCCTTCGACAAGATCGCCGCCGCGATCACGCCGAAGACGCGGCTCCTGATGATCAACACGCCGCACAATCCGACCGGCCGCGTCTGGCGCGAAGCGGACATGCGCAAGCTCGAAGACATCGTGCGCGGCACCAACGTGCTGATCGTCTCCGATGAAGTCTACGAGCACATGGTCTACGACGGCGCGCCGCACGAAAGCGTCTCGCGCTATCCCGAACTCGCGAAGCGCAGCTTCGTCGTGTCGAGCTTCGGCAAGACGTTTCACGTGACGGGCTGGAAGCTCGGCTATGTCGCCGCGCCCGCCGCGCTCACCGCCGAGTTGCGCAAGGTGCATCAGTTCAACGTGTTCACGGTGAACACGCCGATGCAGATCGGCCTCGCGCACTATCTCGAAGACCCGAAGCCGTATCTGGAACTGCCCGCGTTCTATCAGAAAAAGCGCGACTTCTTCCGCGCGGGCCTCGCGAACACCCGCTTTTCGCTGCTGCCTTGCGACGGCACGTACTTCCAGTGTGTCGATTATTCGGCGATCAGCGACATGTCCGAGGCCGACTTTGCGCAATGGCTCACGAGCGAGATCGGCGTCGCGGCCATTCCCGTGTCGGCGTTCTATCACGAGCCTCACGAATCCGGCGTCGTGCGTTTCTGCTTCGCGAAGAAGGAAGAAACGCTGGCGCTCGCGCTGGAGCGGCTGAGCAAGCTCTAGACGTCGATTCCGCTGCCGGACTTTCAGTTCAGACGAAGCACATCGAGGAGACGAAACGCATCATGAGTCCGCAGGAATACAAGATCGACACGCTGGGCATCGTCGGCAGCGGCGCGATGGGACGCGGCATCGCCCAGATCGCCGCGCTCGCCGGGCTGACCGTGCGTCTCTACGATTCAAACCCGGCCGCGCTCGACGCCGCGCGCGCGTATCTGTCGGAGACCTTCGGCAAGCTCGCCGCCAAGGGCAAGATCAAGGAGGCCGACGCGCACGCCGCGTTCGCCCTCGTCCACGATGCGCAAGACCTGAGCGAGCTTGCCGATTGCGGCGCGGTCGTCGAGGCGATCGTCGAGAAACTCGACATCAAGCGCGAACTTTTTCGCGAACTCGAAGCCGTGGTCGGCGCGTCGTGCATTCTGGCGTCGAATACGTCGTCGCTGTCGATCACCGCGATCGCCGCGGGCTGTTCGAAACCCGAGCGCGTCGCGGGCTTCCACTTCTTCAACCCTGTGCCGCTGATGCGCGTCGCCGAAGTCATCGACGGACTGCGCGGCGATCCCCGCGCCGGCGATGCGCTGATGCAGCTCGCGCGCCGCATCGGTCACACGCCGGTGCGCGCGAAGGACATGCCGGGGTTCATCGTCAACCACGCGGGACGCGGCATGAACACCGAAGGCCTGCGCGTGGCGAGCGAAGGCGTCGCGAGCTTCGCGGATATCGACCGCATCATGCGCGAGCAGGCGGGCTTCAGGCTCGGGCCGTTCGAACTGCTCGACCTGACCGCGCTGGACGTCTCGCACCCGGTGATGGAATCCATCTATCACCAGTTCTACGAAGAGCCGCGCTTCACGCCGTCGCCGATCACCGGCACGCGGCTCGCGGGCGGACTGATCGGACGCAAGGCGGGCGAAGGCTTCTATCGTTATGTCGATGGCAAGCAGCAAGCGCCCGAAGAAGCGCCCGCGCCGACGCAACTGCCGGCCCGCGTGTGGATCAGCCGGGCATCGCACGCCGCGCGCGAGCAAGTGCTGAAAGTGATTGCGAAGCATGACGCCGGCATTCACATCGATTGCGGCATCACGCCCGCGCCGGAATCGCTGATCGTCGTCACGCCGCTCGGCTTCGATGCGACGACGACCGCCGTCGCCGAACATCTCGACGCCACGCGCGTCGTCGCCGTCGACACGCTCTTTCCGCTCGATACCGTCGCGCGCCGCACGGTCATGACGACGCCCGCGACCACGCCCGCGATGCGCGACGCCGCCCACGCGCTCTTCTCCGCCGATGGCGTGCCCGTCACCATGATTCGCGATTCGACCGGCTTCGTCGCCCAACGCGTCGTGGCGACGATCGTCAACATCGGCTGCGATATCGCGCAGCAAGGCATCGCGACGCCGGAGGATATCGACCTCGCCGTGACGCTCGGGCTTGGCTATCCGCGCGGGCCGCTCGCGCTCGGCGACTCGCTCGGCGCGACGACCATCCTCACGATCCTGCGCAACATGCAAAGCGTGCTCGGCGATCCGCGTTACCGCCCTTCGCCGTGGCTCACGCGCCGCGCGCAGCTCGGACTTTCGCTCACCCA
This sequence comes from Caballeronia grimmiae, assembly GCF_000698555.1. GTDB lineage: Bacteria > Pseudomonadota > Gammaproteobacteria > Burkholderiales > Burkholderiaceae > Caballeronia > Caballeronia grimmiae. The sequence goes on from NZ_JFHE01000001.1 coordinate 9,516, forward strand.
CGACGAGGAGCGCCGATGAGCGCCGAACTTCTGACACACCGCCCGGCGGGCAGCGACACCACGCTCGTGCTGAAGCTGTCGAATCCGGGCGCACGCAACGCGCTGCATCCGGACATGTACGCCGCGGGCATCGAAGCGCTTTCGACCGCCGAGCGCGATAGCTCCGTGCGCGCCATCGTCCTCACCGGCGCGGACAACTTTTTCTGCGCGGGCGGCAATCTGAATCGCCTGCTGGAAAATCGCGCGAAGGAGCCATCGGTACAGGCCGAAAGCATCGACTTGCTCGCGGAATGGATCAGCGCGCTGCGGGCATCGACGAAACCGGTGATCGCGGCTGTCGAAGGCGCGGCGGCCGGCGCGGGCTTTTCGCTTGCGCTCGCGTGCGATCTGATCGTCGCCGCCGACGACGCGCGCTTCGTCATGTCGTACGCACGCGTCGGCCTCACGCCGGATGGTGGCGCTTCGTGGTTTCTCTCCCGCGCGCTGCCGCGCACGCTCGCGAGCGAAGTGCTGCTCGAAGCGAAGCCGATCGGCGCGGTGCGGCTGTACGAGGTGGGCGTCGTCAACCGGCTGACGAAGAAAGGCATCGCGCTGGATGCGGCGATCGCCTGGGCCGACGATCTCGGCAGCGTGTCGCCGAAGGCGCTCGCGCGCATCAAGTCGCTGATCAACGCAGCGGACGTGCAGCCGCTCGCCGCGCATCTCGATCTGGAACGCGACTGCTTCGTCGATGCCCTCCATCACGGCGATGCGCTCGAAGGCATCACCGCGTTCCTCGAAAAGCGCCAGCCCAACTACCGTTAAGTCATGGCTCACTACGAACTGCCGAAACGGCGGCGCATCTTTCTGATGCGTCACGGCGACGTCACTTATTTCGACGACACCGGCCGCGCGATCGATCCCGAAAGCGTGCCGCTCAACGAACGCGGCCGCGAGGAAGCGAGCGCGGCCGGGCGCGAGTTCGCGGCGCAGAAGATCCGCTTCGACCGCGTGATCGCGAGCGGCCTGCCGCGCACGGTGGAGACGGTGCAACGCGTCCTCGCGGAAACGGGGCAAGCGGCGGAAATCGAAATCTGGCCGGAATGGCAAGAGATACGCGGCGGCCGGCTCGCGAACCTGTCGACGAGCGACATCGAGCGTGCGTTTCTTTCGGTGTTCGACGGCGTCGTGCCCGAAGACACGCAGTTTCTCGGCGGCGAGACCATCGGCGAATTGCTCGACCGCGCCCTGCCCGCGATGGCCCGCCTGCGCGCGGACACGGCGTGGGACACGGTGCTGCTCGTGCTGCACGGCGGCGTCAACCGCGCGCTGCTCTCGCATGCGATCACGGCGGGCGGACGCGCGTTCTACGGGCATCTGTCGCAGGCGACGGGCTGCATCAACGCGCTCGATGTCGGCGACAAAAGCGGCGACTGGGTCGTTCACGCGATCAACCATTCGCCGCCCTCGCCGCTGCACGCCGGCGTCCGCAATACGACGATGGAACTGCTTTACGCCCAATTCGTGCGATTCAAGGCGAGCGGCATGAACTGACGACGCTTCGCCCACAAAACCGGAGGAGACAATGCCCGACAACGACACAGACAAGCACTCCGATTTTTCAGCATTCGAAGGCACGCGCCCCGTTCACGAACGGCAGCGCTTCGATACCGGCGCGCTCGCCGCGTGGCTCGCATCGCACGTCGATGGCTTCGCGGGGCCGCTCGAGATCGAGCAATTTGCAGGCGGCCAGTCGAACCCGACCTTCAAGCTCGTTACGCCGTCGCGCAGTTTCGTGATGCGTGCGAAGCCCGGCCCGGCCGCGAAGCTGCTGCCGTCGGCGCACGCGATCGAGCGCGAGTACCGCGTGATGGACGCGCTCGCCGCCACCGACGTGCCCGTCGCGCGCATGCTGGCGCTCTGCGAGGACGAGAGCGTGATCGGCCGCGCGTTCTATGTGATGGAGTTCGTCGACGGCCGCGTGCTGTGGGACCCGTCGCTGCCCGGCATGACGCAGGCCCAACGCGCCGCGATCTACGACGAAACCAATCGCGTGATCGCTGCCCTTCATACGGTCGATGCCGAAGCCGCCGGTCTCGCGAGCTATGGCAAGCCGGGCAATTACTTCGAGCGGCAGATCGGGCGCTGGAGCAAGCAATACGTCGCATCGCAGACGGAGGACATCGATGCGATGAACCGGCTGATCGACTGGCTGCCTCGACACCTTCCCCCTCAGTCGGAACGCAAAGCGAGCGTCGTGCATGGCGACTTCCGGCTCGACAATCTCATCTTTCATCGCGACGAGCCGCGCGTGCTCGCCGTGCTCGACTGGGAACTCTCGACGCTCGGCGATCCGCTCGCCGACTTCGCGTATCACTGCATGGCGTGGCATGTCGATCCGTCGCAGTTTCGCGGTATCGCCGGACTGGACTGGGCATCGCTCGGGATTCCCGACGAAGCCGCGTATGTCGCGCGCTATTGCGAGCGCACGGGCTTCGCGATCGAAGGCGACTGGAACTTCTACCTGGCGTACAACATGTTCCGCATCGCGGCGATTCTGCAAGGCATCATGAAGCGCGTCGCCGATGGCACCGCCGCGAGCGCGCAGGCCGTCGACGCGGGACGCCGCGCCCGCCCGATGGCCGAACTCGCGTGGCGATACGCGCAGAAAGCCGGACGATGAACACAACGGGGATACGACCGCATGAACTTCGATTACACGCCGAAAGTCGACGCGCTGCGCGAGAAGCTGCTTGCGTTCTTCGATGCGCACATCTACCCGAACGAGCGCGCGTTCTTCGATGAGATCGCAGCGAATCGCGCGGCGGGCAATGCGTGGGTCCCGACGCGGCTCGTCGAAAGCCTCAAGGAAAGAGCCCGCAGCGAAGGACTGTGGAATCTCTTTCTGCCCGCGTCGGAACGTGGCGCGGGCCTGACGAACCTCGAATACGCGCCGCTTTGCGAGATCATGGGCCGTGTGCCGTGGGCGCCGGAAGTGTTCAATTGCAGCGCGCCCGATACCGGCAACATGGAGACCATCGAGCGTTACGGCGCCGAAGCACAGAAGGCGCAATGGCTCGAACCGCTGCTGCGCGGCGAGATCCGCTCGGCGTTCCTGATGACGGAGCCGGAAGTAGCGTCATCAGATGCGACGAATATCCGGTGCAGCATCGTGCGCGACGGCGACAGCTATGTCATCGACGGTCACAAGTGGTGGTCGTCCGGTGCGGGCGATCCGCGCTGCAAGCTGTTCATCGTGATGGGCAAGACGAATCCCGACGCACCGAAGCACGCGCAACAGTCGATGATCCTCGTCCCGGCGGATGCGGACGGCATCACGATCCATCGCCCGCTGAACGTCTTCGGATACGACGACGCGCCGCACGGCCACATGGACATCACGCTCGATCGCGTGCGCGTGCCCGCTGCGAACATGCTGCTCGGCGAGGGACGCGGCTTCGAGATCGCGCAGGGACGGCTCGGGCCGGGGCGCATCCATCACTGCATGCGGCTGATCGGGCTCGCGGAACGCGCGCTCGAACTGATGACGACGCGCACGCTTTCGCGCGTCGCGTTCGGCAAGCCGATTGCGGAGCATGGCGTGACGCAGGAACGGATCGCACAGGCGCGAATCATGATCGAGCAGGCGCGGCTTCTCACGCTGAAGGCCGCGTACATGATGGACACCGTCGGCAACAAGGGCGCACGCGGCGAAATCGCGATGATCAAGGTCGTCGCGCCGAACGTCGCGTGTCAGGTCATCGACTGGGCGATACAGGCGCACGGCGCCGGCGGCGTCTGCGATGACTTTCCGCTCGCGTACGCCTATGCGTCGGCGCGGACCTTGCGCCTGGCGGACGGACCCGACGAGGTTCATCGCAACGCGATCGCCCGGCTCGAGTTGGCGAAATACATCGCGCGCGAGTAGCGACCCAGCGCGCGACGGCTGCCGTCAAGACTGCGATGCCGGCTCGCGCAATCCAAACAACGCGGCCGAATCGACCGTCAGGACGAGTTCGCCGTCCTGGTTATGCGCTTCCCAGCGCGTCGACACGATGCCGCGATCCGGCTTGCTCTTCGACACGCGCTTGTCGAGCACGCGCACCGTGAGGCGCACCGAATCGCCCACGCGCACGGGCTTCAGCCAACGAATGTTGTCGAGGCCCGGCGATCCCATCGATGTCGAATCGGCGAGCATGTCGCGCACCAGAATGCCCATCATCGCCGAGCAGGTGTTCCAGCCGCTCGCGACGAGCCCGCCGAAATGCGACGCCCTGCCCGCTTCCTCGGAGAGATGGAACGGCTGCGGATCGTAGCGGCCGGCGAAGTCGACGATTTCCTCGCGCGTGAAGGTATGGGCGCCGAGCGTCACCGCCGCGCCGACTTCGAAGTCTTCAAAGCTGTAGGTCATGCAAAGGTCCTCGTGAACGTCAAACGTTGGTGATGTTGGTGATGGAAAACGCGGGCGACGATGCAAAGCGCGCGAGATGATGATCCACGTCGCCGAGCGTCGTCTCGATAATCGACAAGCGCTTGAACCAGTGCGCGACCGGCAACTCGTTCGTCATGCCCATGCCGCCGTGCAACTGCACCGCCTGCTGGCCGACGAAGCGCGCGGCCTGTCCGATACGCGCCTTCGCCGCCGATATCGCTTGCGCGCGCGTCGCGGCGTCGTCGTGCCGGCAGCGCGCGGCGGCGAGATAGGTGATCGAGCGCGCCTGCTCCGTGTGAATCAGCATGTCGACCATGCGATGCTGCAACGCCTGGAACCGCGCGATCGGCCCGCCGAATTGCTGGCGCTCTTTCGTGTAGCCGACCGTCGCGAGATTGAGCGCATCGAGCGCGCCGAGCGCTTCGGCGCAGAGCAGGAACGTCGCGTGATCCGCGATGCGCTCGAGCGTGGCTGCGCCTGAGCCTTCGAGGCGGGTGGCGGGCGTCGCGTCGAAGACGAGGGTCGCGGCGCGCTGGCCGTCGATCGTGCGGTATTCGGTGATGCCCGCATTGGCCGCATCGCGCGCAATGAGAAACAGCGCGATCTCACCGTCCACGCGTGCCGGCACGATCCAGTAATCCGCTTGCGCGCCGTGCTGCACGACGGACTTTACGCCGGTTATCGCGCAAGCATCGCCGCTCAAGGTGGCCGTCGCGCGCAAGTCGAACACGTCATAACGCGCGTGTGGCTCGTTGAACGCGACCGTCAGGCGCACATCGCCGGTTGCGGCACGCTCGAGCAGCTCACTGGCTATCGCGCTTCCCTGCGAAGCGGCGAGCCGCAACGCCTCGATTCCCGTCAGCGTCGCCCAGACCGGCTCGACGACGAGCGCGCGCCCGAGCTCCTGCATGACGGCGAGCATATCGACCGGACCGCCATCGAAGCCGCCTTGCGCTTCCGGAACCGGCAGCGCAAGCAGGCCGAGTTCCGCGAAAGCACGCCAATGCTTGTCATCGACGCCGGACTCGGATGCAACGATTTTCTGCCGCACATCGAAGCTGTATTCATTGTCGAGATAGCGGCGCAGCGCATCGCGAAACTGCTGCTGTTCATCGCTGAAGTCGAAGTTCATGGGCGGCTCCTCAAAGTCCCAGAATCATCTGCGCGATGATGTTCTTCTGAATCTCGTTCGATCCGCCGTAGATCGATGTCTTGCGGAAATTGAAGTAGTAAGCCGCGAGCGGCGCGGCGTCATCGTCACCGGTAATGCCTGTTTGCCGCTCGCCGTCGAGGAACGCCGGATCGAAGGCGGCGGCCTGCGGACCGATGGCTTCGAACATCAACTCGGTCAACGTCTGCTGCACTTCCGTGCCCTTGATCTTGAGCATCGATGCTTCCGGCCCGAGGCCCTTCCCGCCCGTCTCGCTCCCGACGACACGCAGCACCGTCACCTCCAGCGCCATCAATTCGATTTCGAGCGCCGCGACCTTCGCCGCAAACAAGGGATCGTGGAGCAGCGGCTTGCCCTCTTTGTTCCGATCGAGCGCGAGGCGCTTGAGGAACGCCAGTTCCCGCTTCGATTGCCCGACGCGCGCGATGCCCGTGCGCTCGTGGCCAAGCAGATACTTCGCGTACGTCCACCCGTGATTCTCCTCGCCGACGAGATTGGCGACCGGCACCTTCACGTCCTGGAAGAAGACTTCGTTGACCTCGTGATCTTCGTCGAGCGTGATGATCGGGCGCACGGTGATGCCCGGCGTTTTCATATCGACGAGCAGGAATGAAATGCCTTCCTGCTTTTTCGCGCTGCTGTCGGTGCGCACGAGGCAGAACATCATGTCGGCGTGCTGGCCGAGCGTCGTCCAGGTCTTTTGCCCGTTGATGACGTAGTGATCGCCTTGCCGCTCGGCGCGAGTGCGCAGCGACGCGAGGTCGGACCCCGCGCCAGGTTCGGAATAGCCCTGACACCACCAGTCGTCGCCATTGAGGATGCGGGGAAGGTAACGAGACTTTTGCGCGTCGCTGCCGAATTTCATCAGCACGGGCGCGACCATCGACACCCCGAACGGCAGCACGATCGGCGCGCCGGCGCGGGCGCATTCCTCGTCCCAGATGTGGCGCTGCGTGGCGTCCCAGCCGGGGCCGCCGTATTCCCTCGGCCACGCGACCGCCGACCAGCCGCGTGCGGCCAGCAGCTTGTGCCAACTCGCGTAGTCATCGCGATTCAGGCGTTTGTGTCCGAGAACTTTATCGCGCAGCGCGCGCGGCAGACTGGCGTCGAGCCAGGCGCGGACGTCGGCCCGGAAGGCGTTGTCCGCAGGGGAATAGTCGAGATCCATGCGCGGTGTCTCCTTATCGTGCCGAAGCCTTCGGAGACGCCGCGCTCGCGCTCTACTGCAGCGGCTCCTTCAACGCTGCCGGCACCGGCAGCGGCATCACTTCGATTCCTTCTTCGAGCAAGGCATGCGCGTCTTCCGGCGTCGTGACGCCGCGAATATTGCGCGCGGGCGCTTCGTTGTAATGGATGCGCCGCGCCTCTTCCGCAAAACGCTCCCCCACGTTTTCCGTCTTCTCGACGAGCTCGCGCATGAACTTCAGCGCGCGGGCCTGAAGCGCGGCGGCGTCGGAGGCGGCAACCGGCGGCTGCGCCGATGCGGGCGCATCTCCGCGCGCCGACGTCAAATTCAGCCGCGGTGCGGACGGCATGCGGCTGACGTCCGTCGCCGAGCAAACGGGACAGGCGACCAGCTTGCGCGCCAATTGCGACTCGAACTCGTCGGCCGAAGCGAACCAGCCTTCAAAGCGATGTTCGTGCGCGCACTTTAAATCGAGGACCTTCATGCTGATGGGGCTTCGTGAAGTTTAATCTCGGAACTGCTGTTTGTGAACGGTCGTTCGTGACGGAGCGCGATGATGCGTCCGGCTTTTAGATTCTAGCTGTTCAACCGGTGCGACGCTTGGCCGTTCGAGTGCATACAAACGACAAAAGCGGCCACGTGGGCCGCTTTCGAATCCGCTGACGCTTTGGCTCAAGCCTTGACCGGATCGCCCGCCTGCCACTCGCCGGAGCGCAGCTTCTCGAGCCAGAACGCGCCGATGATCGTCTTCACGTCGCTGATGGTTCCGTCTTTAACCCACGTCATCAGCTGCGCGTGATCCACGATGAACGTTTCAAGGAATTCTCCCTCGTCGAGCTTCGCGTCGCCGGCGGTCAGGCCGCTTGCGAGATACAGATCGATGAATTCCGTCGAATACGAAATCACCGGATGAATGCGCGTCAGAAACGTCCACTCACGCGCGCTATAGCCCGTCTCTTCCTGCAACTCGCGCTTGGCGCACGTGAGTTCGTCCTCGTTCGGATCGAGCTTGCCCGCCGGGAACTCGAGCACCACGCGGCCGACCGGATAACGAAACTGGCGTTCGAGCAGCACGCGGCCATCGTCGAACACGGGGAGGATCATCACCGCGCCCGGATGCTCGACGAACTCGCGCGTCGCATGCTTGCCGTCGGGCAAAGCCACGGTGTCGCGCTTGAGCGTCAGAAATTTGCCTTCGTGCAACGTGACGCTTTCGACCTTTTTTTCGATAAGGCCATCGTCGCTACCGGGAGTGGACGTGTGATCTGCCATGCTGAACCCTAGCTTGGATGCAAACAAGCCGCTGACGGCAGAACCATCAGCGGCGTTTGACGAGGTATTGGTACGTGAAGCCCGGAAACGCGAACACCACGAAGAGACTGAAGGTAATGGCATAAAACTGCCATTCCTGACTGAAGCGATTGCCGGCGCGCGCTTCGAGCGTGAAGCCGAGCGCGCCGACGACGAAGTACAGAACGATCAACTCGCCGATTCTGATCCAGGCGCTTTTCTTCGCCGCCTTGCGTCCCGTCGACGCGGGAAGCGGCAACGGCACGACGGCGAAGAGGCGCTGATTCAGGAAGGGAATGTTGGCGCCCACGAGCGCCAACAGCACGATGAACCAGCCCGCCGCCGACATTACAGCGGCAGCGTATGCGAGATCGCCTGCAGGCACGCCGTCATCAGCGGACCGGGAACCAGGCCGAGCACCAGCACGGCCAGACCGTTGAACGCGAGCAGCGAACGATTGAATGCACCGGCCACGATCGGCGATGCGTCCTGCGGCGCGTCGAAGTACATCAGCTTCACGATACGCAGATAGTAGAACGCGCCGACCAGCGAAGTCAGGACGGCCAGCACTGCGAGCCACGTAAGGCCAGCGTTCATCGTCGCTTCGAGCACGGCGAGCTTCGCGTAGAAGCCGACCGTCGGCGGGATGCCGGCGAGCGAGAACATCATCACCATCATCACGAACGCGAAGACCGGGCTGCGTTGATTCAGGCCCTTGAAGTCGTCGATCATTTCGGCTTCGAAGTCGCGCCGCGCGAGCAGCATGACCACGCCGAACGTGCCAAGCGTCGTCACAAGATAGATGATGCTGTAGAACATCGCCGAGCTGTATGCGCCTGCCGCGCCCGTCACCTTGCCGTCCACGACGCCCGCAAGCAGGCCGAGCAGCACGAAACCCATGTTGGAGATGGCCGAGTAAGCCAGCATCCGCTTGATGTTCCGCTGCACGATACCCGTGATGTTGCCGACGATCAGCGACAGCGCCGCCAGAATCACCAGCATTTCCTGCCAGTCCACCGCCAGCGGCAGCAGGCCCATCACGAGGAAGCGCAGGCCCCAGGCGAACGCCGCGACCTTCGGGCCGCCGCCAGTGAGCAGCGTCATGGCGGTCGGTGCGCCCTGATAGACGTCGGGCACCCACATATGGAACGGCACCGCGCCCATCTTGAACGCCACGCCCGCGACGATAAAGATCACGCCGAAGAGCAGCACGGCGTCGTTGATGCGGCCGGAAGCCACCGCCTTCAGCACTTCGTTCAGTTCGAGCGAGCCGGTCGCGCCGTACAGCATCGACACGCCGTAGAGCAGGAAACCGGAAGCGAGCGCGCCGAGCACGTAGTACTTCATCGCCGATTCGTTCGACTGCGGCGCGTCCTTACGCAGCGCGATGACCGCATACAGCGACAGCGACATCAGTTCCAGACCGAGATACAGCGTCAGGAAGTTGTTGCCCGAAATCATCACGCACTGGCCGAGCAGCGAGAACAGGCCGAGCAGGAAGAAGTCGCCGCGGAACAGATCGCGGTCTTCCAGATACTTGCGCGAATAGATGATCGACACCGCGTACCCGAGCGTCACGACCGCTTTCATCGCGCTCGCGAACGGATCGACGACATACATGCGCGTGAAGAAGTAGTGCGGCGTCGGATCGAGCGCGGTGAAGGCGAACCACACGCCGACGACGATCGTCGACAACAGCGCGATCAGATACGTGACGCGACGGCTCGACGGTCCGAAGATGGTGTCGTTCAACCAGGCCACGACGACCGCGGCCATCAGGACCGCGTCGGGCAACAGCACACTCATAGGGGCGTTTTGCATGATCTTTTAGTTCCTCCGCACGGCGTTACTGAGCCAGCGGCAGCTTGGACTGCGCGACGTGGGAGAGCAGGTTTGCCACCGACTCGTGCATCACGTCGGTGAAGGGCTTCGGATGCAGGCCCATGTAAAGCGTGAACAGCGCGAGCACGACGAGCATGAACATCTCACGCTTGTTGATGTCCGCGAGTTTCGCGACGTGGTCGTTCGCGACCGCGCCGAAGTACACGCGCTTGTACATCCACAGCGTGTAAGCCGCGCCGAGAATCAGCGTGAACGTGGCGAGGAAGCCAATCCAGAAGTTGAACTTCACGGCAGCCAGAATCACCATGAATTCGCCGACGAAGCCCGACGTGCCCGGCAGGCCGCAGTTGGCCATCGCGAACAGCATCGACAGCGCCGCGAACTTCGGCATCGTGTTGACGACGCCGCCGTAATCCGCGATCTGGCGCGAATGGACGCGGTCATACAGCACGCCGATCGAAAGGAACATCGCGCCCGAGATGAAGCCGTGCGAGATCATCTGGATGATCGCGCCTTCGACGCCCAACTGGCTGAAGATGAAGAAGCCGAGCGTGACGAAGCCCATGTGCGCGATCGACGAATACGCGACGAGCTTCTTCATGTCCGCCTGCACCATCGCCACGAGGCCGATGTAGATCACCGCGATCAGCGACAGCGTGATGACCACGGGCGCCAGGAAGTGGCTCGCGTCCGGCGCAATCGGCAGCGAGAAACGCAGGAAGCCGTATGCGCCGAGCTTCAGCATGATCGCCGCCAGCACGACGGAGCCGCCCGTCGGCGCTTCGACGTGCGCGTCGGGCAGCCAGGTGTGGACCGGCCACATCGGCACCTTCACGGCGAACGCCAGGAAGAACGCGATGAACAGCAGCACCTGCGGCGTCATGCCGATCTTGGCGGCGTGCCACGTGGCGAGGTCGAACGTGTGCGTCTGCGTGTAGAGATACAGCAGCGCGACCAGCATCAGCAGCGAGCCGGCAAGCGTGTACAGGAAGAACTTGAACGCCGCGTACACACGGTTCGGGCCGCCCCATACGCCGATGATGATGTACATCGGAATCAGCGTGGCCTCGAAGAACACGTAGAACAGCATGCCGTCGGCCGTCGAGAACACGCCGATCATGATGCCCGAGAGGATCAGGAACGCGGCGAAGTACTGCGACACGCGCTCGGTGATCACTTCCCATCCGGCGATCACGACGATAACGGTGATCAGCGCGGTCAGCACGACGAACCACATCGAGATGCCGTCCACGCCCAGGTGATACGTGATGCTGAACCGCTCGATCCAGTTCGCCTGCTCGACGAACTGCAACGCGGCGGTCGACGAATCGAAGCCGGTGATCAGCGGAATGGTGACGATCAAACCGAGTACCGAGCCGATCAGCGCGACCCAGCGCGCGGGCGCCGGGTTGCGGTCATTGCCTACAGCGAGAACCAGGAGGCCGAATACGATCGGCAACCAGATCGCGACACTGAGAATCGGAAAAGAGTGCATGGGGTCCCTCGCCTTATTTGCCGCCGAGCGTTACAAACAGGGTCAACAGCCCCAACATGCCGATAATCATGGCGAACGCGTAGTGATAGATGTAACCGGATTGAAGGAAGCGGATGACACCGGCGAACCAGCCGACGAATCGCGCACTGCCATTGACCATGCCGTCGATGACGACCACATCGCCCTCTTTCCACAGGCCGCGGCCGATGGCGATGGCGCCCTTCGCAAAGACCACTTCGTTGATCTTGTCGAAGTAGTACTTGTTGTCGAGCAGCGTGTAGATCGGGCCGAAGCGGCGGCGAATGACCGGCGGCAGATCAGGGCGCTTCATGTACAGGAACCACGCGACGACCACGCCCGCGAGCGCCAGCCACACCGGCAAGCCGGAGACCGAATGCAGGCCCATCGCGAACCAGCCGTGGAATTCCTCGGCCATTTCGTGCATGCCTTCGTGGTTCTCGGCGATGTAGATCACCTTGTCGAACACAACGCCGTGCGAGAAGAAGTCGCCGAACAGCATCGGGCCGATCATGATCGCGCCGATCACCACCGACGGAATCGCGAGCAGGATCAACGGCAGCGTGACGACCCACGGGCTTTCGTGCGGCTCGTGCGCGTGGCCGTGGCCGTGGCCGTGGTCATCGTGCCCGTGCCCGTGACCATGACCGTGGCCGTGCGCTGCTTCTTCGGCGCCCATCGGCGACTCAGGGTGTTTCGGACCGCGGAAACGCTCTTTGCCATGGAACACCAGGAAGTACATGCGGAACGAGTAGAGCGCCGTGACGAAGACGCTCGCCACCACCGCGAAGTACGCGAAACCCGAACCCGGCAGATGCGAGAGCTTCACTGCGTCGATGATCGAGTCTTTCGAGTAGAAGCCCGAGAAGAACGGCGTGCCGATCAGCGCGAGCGAACCGAGCAGCGACGTGATCCACGTGATCGGCATGTACTTGGCCAGGCCGCCCATGTTGCGCATGTCCTGATCGTGGTGCATGCCGATGATGACCGACCCCGCGCCGAGGAACAGCAGCGCCTTGAAGAACGCGTGCGTGCCCAGATGGAACACGGCGACCGGATACGCCGATACACCGAGCGCGACCGTCATGTAACCGAGCTGCGAAAGCGTCGAATAAGCGACGACACGCTTGATGTCGTTCTGCACCACGCCGAGGAAGCCCATGAACAGGGCCGTGATCGCACCGATGACGGTCACGAACGACAGCGCCGCATCCGAATGCTCGAACAGCGGCGACATGCGCGTCACCATGAAGATGCCGGCGGTCACCATCGTCGCTGCGTGAATCAGCGCGGAGATCGGCGTCGGGCCTTCCATCGAATCAGGCAGCCACACGTGCAGCGGGAACTGCGCGGACTTGCCCATCGCGCCGATGAACAGGCAGATGCACGCAACCGTCAGCAAGCCCCAGCTCGTGCCGGGAAATTGCATGCTGGCGAGCTTGTCGCCTTGCGCGAAGACATCGCCATAGTTGAGCGAGCCAGCGAACGCAAGCAACAGGCCGATGCCCAGCAGAAAGCCGAAGTCGCCGACGCGGTTCACGAGGAACGCCTTCAGGTTCGCGTAAATGGCGCTTTCACGCGTGTAGTAGAAGCCGATCAGCAGGTACGACACGAGACCCACCGCTTCCCAGCCGAAGAACAGCTGCAGGAAGTTGTTGCTCATGACGAGCATCAGCATCGAGAACGTGAAGAGCGAGATGTACGAGAAGAAACGCTGGTAGCCGTCCTCTTCCGCCATGTAGCCGATGGTGTAGATATGGACCATCAGCGAGACGAAGGTGACGATGACCATCATCATCGCGGTGAGCGAGTCGACCAGGAAGCCGACTTCCATCTTGAGCGAGCCGAGCGACATCCACTGATAGATGGTCCCGTTGAAGCTGGCGCCCTTCATCACGTCGGCGTAGACGATCGCCGACAGGATGAACGAGATAAAAACGCCGAGAATGGTCACGCGATGCGCGCCCTTGCGCCCGATGGCCTTCCCGAGCAGCCCCGCGATCAGCGAGCCCGCGAGCGGCGCAAGCGGGATCGCAAGCAGTAGGTTTTCGTTGAGTGTCGTGGACATAACAGCCTAGCCTGAAATTAACCTTTGAGCTGATCGAGATCCTCGACGTTGATCGTGTCGAGGCTACGGAACAGGGTCACGAGAATCGCGAGACCGATCGCGGCTTCGGCGGCGGCCACGGTCAGGACGAAGAACACGAAAATCTGGCCGTGCACGTCGCCCAGATAGTGCGAGAACGCGACGAAATTGGTGTTCACCGCGAGCAGCATCAGCTCGATAGCCATCAAGATGATGATCACGTTGCGGCGGTTCAGGAAGATCCCGACGATGCTGATCGCGAACAGGATCGCGCCGAGCACCAGGTAATGAGCAAGACTCAACATGTTTAGATTTCTCCTCTGCGCTCAGCCTTTGTTGTCGACGGTGCCCGCGCCGACATTGCCGGTCACGGCGGGCTCGACAGACGCGTCCGGCGCCTGCTTCTCCGCTTGCATCTTCACGAGGCGCACGCGGTCTTCGCGGCGCACCTTGACCTGCTCGCTGACGGTTTGCGTCTTCTTGTCCTTCTTGTCGCGGATGGTGAGCGAGATCGCCGCGATGATCGCGACGAGCAGCACGAGGCCCGCGATTTCGAACGCGAAAATGTAATCGGTGTAGATGACCTTGCCGATGAGTTGCGTGTTCGGCATGACCGCCGCCCCGCCGACGCCCGCGCCCGCTGCCGCATCACGCAGCGGCGCGAAGGTGTCCCCGTAGCCGTGCCACAGGATCAGCGCCGTCTCGATCACGATGATCGCGCCGACGATGGTCGCGAGCGGCACGAAGCGCCGGAAGTCGCGTCGCAGCACGTCGATGTTGATGTCCAGCATCATCACGACGAACAGGAACAGCACCATCACGGCGCCGACATACACGAGAACCAGCAGGATCGCGAGGAATTCGGCTTGCAGCAGCATCCAGATCGCGGCCGCGTTGAAGAACGCGAGCACGAGAAAAAGCGCGGACGACACCGGATTGCGCGAAGTGATCACCTTCAGCGCAGACACGGTCAGCAGCAGCGCGAAGATATAGAACAGTACGGTTGTGAATTCCATGATTACCGGTTCATCGTTAGGCCATCATCAGGCAGGGTGTGTCGGCGCGCGTCTTTCTTCACGTGCGCCGACAGCAAAGCAGAATCGCTTCGTGTTCGAAGCCGGTTTGCGCGAAAGCATGACGCCTGGTTCTTCCGCGCGGCGCCGGCACCGAACTCGCATCAACGGTAAGGAGCGTCGGCCGCCTTCGATGCGGCGATTTCCTTCTCGTAACGATCGCCCACTGCAAGCAGCATGTCCTTCGTGAAATACAGATCGCCGCGTTTTTCGCCGTGATACTCGAGGATGTGCGTCTCGACGATCGAATCGACCGGGCAGCTTTCTTCGCAGAAGCCGCAGAAGATGCACTTGGTCAGGTCGATGTCGTAGCGCGTCGTGCGGCGGGTGTTGTCCGCGCGCGTTTCCGATTCGATGGTGATCGCGAGCGCCGGGCATACCGCTTCGCACAGCTTGCACGCAATGCAGCGCTCTTCGCCGTTTTCGTAGCGGCGCAGCGCATGCAACCCGCGGAAGCGCGGCGAAACCGGCGTCTTTTCTTCCGGGAACTGCACGGTGATCTTGCGCTGGAACGTGTAACGTCCCGTCAGCGCCAGACCCTTCAGCAGTTCGGTCAGGAAGAAGGTCTTAAAGAAGTTCTGAATGGCATTCATGATGATTTTCGTCCGCGCTTTCGCCGTTACTTCCAGATGTTGAGCGGCGACATGATCCAGAAGCCGACCACGACCACCCACACGACCGACACCGGCAGGAACACCTTCCAGCCGAGACGCATGATCTGGTCATAGCGGTAACGTGGGAAAGTCGCGCGCGCCCAGATGAAAATCGACAGCAGCAAGAAGACTTTCAGCACGAGCCAGAAGACGCCGGGGATGAACGACAGGAAGCCGAACGGTGCATCCCAGCCGCCCAGAAACAGCGTCGCCGCGATCGCCGAAATCACGATCATGTTGATGTATTCCGCCAGGAAGAACAGCGCGAACGCCATGCCCGAATAGTCGATCATGTGACCCGCGACGATCTCCGATTCGCCTTCCACCACGTCGAACGGGTGACGGTTCGTTTCGGCGATGCCCGAGATGAAGTACACGACGAACATCGGCAACAGCGGCAGCCAGTTCCACGACAGGAAGTTCACGCCGAAGCCCGCGAAGATGCCGCGCTGCTGCGAAGCGACGATATCCGACATGTTCAGCGTGCCGGCGACCATCAACACGACGACCAGCGCGAAGCCCATCGAAATTTCGTAGGACACCATCTGCGCCGCCGCGCGCATTGCGCCGAGGAACGCGTACTTCGAGTTCGACGCCCAGCCCGCGAGAATCACGCCGTACACGCCGATCGACGAGATCGCCATGATGTACAGCAGGCCCGCGTTGATGTTGCCGAGCACGGCCTTCGCCTGGAACGGAATGACCGCCCACACGGCGAACGCCGGAACCACGGTCATGATCGGCGCAATCACGTAGATCCACTTGCTGGCCTGCGTCGGCTGAATGACTTCCTTCAGCAGCAGCTTCAGCACGTCCGCGATCGGCTGCAACAGGCCAGCCGGGCCGACGCGGTTCGGTCCGAGACGCACGTGCATCCAGCCGATGAGCTTGCGCTCCCAGAGAATCAGGTACGCGACGCACAGCAGGATCACCACCGCGACGACGACGATGCGCACGAGCGCCCACACGGTCGGCCATGCAACGCCAAGAAGCTGCGTGCCGCCTGCGTTGATCGTATCGAACAAGCCCATTACGCCTTCTCCACTACCAGTTCACCGAACAGGCCGCCGAGTGCCGCGCCAGCCGCCGTCGCGGCCGGCACGCGGACCACCGATTCAGCCAGATTCGCATCACGGACCGCGGGCAGCACCACCGACAGGTCGCCTTGCCTGACACGCACCGCGTCGCCGTCCTTCAGGCCGAGCTTGTCGAAGAGCGTCGTCGGCAGGCCGGCGACATTCGCGTCGCGCGCCGCTGCGGTCAGATGCAGCGACGGCGCGCGACGCACGAGCGCGTCGGCGTGATAGATCGGCACATCGGCGAGACGCTCGAAGCCGCCCTTCACCGCGATGTTCGACGCTGCGCGCTTTGCCGCGACCGTCGTCTTGTTCGACAGGCGCGTGGTCAGATCACCCGTGCCGAGCGCCGCGATGCGCACTTCTTCGGCGGTGTCGAATTCGAAGCCCGGCAGGCCGAGCATCGTGCCGAGCACGCGCAGCACCTTCCAGCCCGGACGCGTATCGCCGAGACCGCGCACGACGCCGTTGAACGACTGAGCCGTGCCTTCCGCGTTGACGAACGTGCCCGATGTTTCCGTGAACGGCGCGATGGGCAGCAGCACGTCCGCATACTCCATGCCGTGCCTGAACGGCGACATCACGACGACCATTTCCGCCGACTTCAGCGCAGCGATGGCTTGCGCCGGGTTGGCCGTGTCGAATTCCGGCTCCGCGTTCAACAGCACATAGCCCTTGCGCGGTTGTTCGAACACTTCGCGTGCATTGAGGCCGCCTTCGCCGGGCAATGCGTCGACGAGATAGGCGCCGACCGAGTTTGCACCTTCAGTCAGGAAGCCGAAGCTCGCGCCGGTGTTATCGGCGATCCACTGCGCCGCCGCTTGAATCTGCGCGAAATCAGGATGTTGAACCGCGACGTTGCCGAGCAGCACGACGCGCTTCTCGCCCGCCGACAGCGATGCAGCAACGTCCTTTGCCGCAGCCGATGCTTCGCGGCCCGCGAATGCCTCGGGCAACGCGACGCCGCGCGCCTCGGAGACCGCCGCCGCGATGCCGGCCAGTTGATCCAGCCATGCCGACGGCGCCGCCACCAGGCGATGCGCAGTCGGGATCAGCGAATCGTCGTTGCTTGCGTTGAGGAACGTGAGCTTCGCGCCGTTCTTCGCTGCCTGACGCAGACGCGCGGCGAAGAGCGGATGATCGCGGCGCAGGAACGAGCCGATCACGAAAGCGGTGTCCACGTTCGACAGATCCGCGATCTTGACGCCCAGCCACGGCGCGCCCACGCCGACCGGCGCGGAGAAGTCGCTCTGACGCAGACGGAAATCGATGTTCGGCGTGCCGACGCCTTCAGTCAGCGCCTTCAGAAGGTGCAGTTCTTCGATCGTGCTATGCGGCGTCGCGAGTGCGGCGATGGCGTTCGCGCCATGATCCGCCTTGATGCCCTTGATGCCCTTCGCCACGTATTCGAGCGCGGTCTGCCAGTCGGTTTCGATCCAGTTGCCGCCCTGCTTCAGCATCGGCGTGGTGAGACGGTCGTCGCTGTTCAGGCCTTCGTACGAGAAGCGGTCCTTGTCCGAGATCCAGCATTCGTTGATGGCTTCGTTTTCCATCGGCAGAACGCGCATCACGCGGTTGTTCTTCACCTGGACGACCAGGTTGGCGCCGACGGAATCATGCGGGCTCACCGACTTGCGGCGCGACAATTCCCACGTCCGCGCGCTGTAGCGGAACGGCTTGCTCGTGAGCGCGCCGACCGGGCACAGGTCGATCATGTTGCCGGACAGTTCGGAATCCACCGTCTTGCCGACGAACGACGTGATCTCCGAATGCTCGCCGCGGCCCAGCATGCCGAGTTCCATCACGCCAGCGACTTCCTGGCCGAAGCGTACGCAGCGGGTGCAGTGGATGCAGCGCGTCATCTCTTCCATCGAGATGAGCGGACCGACGTTCTTGTGGAACACGACGCGCTTTTCTTCGCTATAGCGAGACTGCGACTTGCCGTAACCGACCGCCAGATCCTGCAACTGGCACTCGCCGCCCTGATCGCAGATCGGGCAATCGAGCGGATGGTTGATCAGCAGGAATTCCATCACCGACTGCTGGGCCTTCACGGCCTTGTCGGACGTCGTGCGCACGACCATGCCCGCGGACACGGGGGTCGCGCACGCGGGGACGGCCTTCGGCATTTTCTCGACTTCGACGAGGCACATCCGGCAGTTCGCCGCGATCGACAGCTTCTTGTGATAGCAGAAGTGAGGAATGTACGTATCGACCTTATGCGCAGCCTGGATCACCATGCTGCCTTCGGGCACCTCGACCGTCTTGCCGTCAATTTCTAGTTCAACCATGATGGGGAATGGTCCTCAACCTCTTTCGCGCAACTGACTTGTGCGCCTGATTACGCGGTAAGCGCTTCGGACGCCGCATGATGTGCGTGCCCGCCGACGAGACAGTGCTTGTGCTCGACGTGATATTCGAATTCGTTCCAGAAGTGCTTCAGCATGCCGCGCACCGGCATCGCCGCGGCATCTCCGAGCGCGCAAATCGTGCGGCCCATGATGTTTTCGGCGACCGAGTTTAGGAGATCCAGATCTTCCTTGCGCCCGAGACCATGCTCGATGCGATGCACGACGCGATAAAGCCAGCCCGTGCCCTCGCGGCAAGGCGTGCACTGGCCGCATGACTCTTCGTAATAGAAGTACGACAGGCGCAACAGCGAGCGCACCATGCAGCGCGTTTCGTTCATGACGATGACCGCGCCCGAGCCCAGCATCGACCCGGCTTTGGCGATCGAATCGTAGTCCATATCGGTGGCGAGCATCATCTCGCCAGGCACGACCGGCGCGGACGAACCGCCCGGAATCACCGCCTTCACCGAGTTGCCGCGCACGCCGCCGGCGAGTTCCATCAGCGTCGAGAACGGCGTGCCAAGCGGAATTTCGTAGTTGCCCGGACGGTTCACATCGCCCGACACCGAGAAAATCTTCGTCCCGCCGTTGTTCGGCTTGCCGAGTTCCAGATAATTCTGCGGCCCGATTTCCAGCAGGAACGGCACCGCCGCGAACGTTTCGGTGTTGTTGATCGTGGTCGGCTTGCCGTACACGCCGAAGCTCGCCGGGAACGGCGGCTTGAAGCGCGGCTGGCCCTTCTTGCCTTCGAGCGATTCGAGCAGCGCCGTTTCTTCGCCGCAGATGTACGCGCCGTAACCATGGTGCGCGTAAAGCTCGAACGAGAAGCCGGAGCCGAGAATGTTCGCGCCGAGATAACCGGCTGCGCGCGCTTCTTCGAGCGCCGCTTCGAACACGCGGTAGACCTCGAAGATCTCGCCGTGGATGTAGTTGTAGCCGACGGTGATGCCCATCGCGTACGCGCCGATGGCCATGCCTTCGATCAGCGCGTGCGGGTTCCAGCGAAGGATATCGCGGTCCTTGAACGTGCCCGGCTCGCCCTCGTCCGAGTTGCAAACGAGATACTTTTGCCCCGGGAACTGGCGCGGCATGAAGCTCCACTTCAGGCCGGTCGGGAAGCCCGCACCGCCACGGCCGCGCAGACCCGACGCCTTGACGTCGGCGATCACCTGCTCCGGCGGAATCTTCTCTTCGAGAATGCGGCGCAGTTGCTTGTAGCCGCCGCGCGCAACGTAATCTTCGAGATGCCAGTTCTCGCCGTTGAGGCCGGCGAGGATCAGCGGCTTGATGTGACGATCGTGGAGAGACGTCATTTCGAAAGTTCCTCGATCAACTGGTCGATCTTCTCGCGGCTCATGAAGCTGCACATGCGGTGATTGTTCACCAGCATCACCGGCGCATCGCCGCACGAACCGAAGCACTCGCCTTCCTTCAGCGTGAACTTGCCGTCGGGCGTGGTCTCGCCGAAATCGATGCCGAGCTTCTGCTTCAGATACTGCGCCGCGCTGTCGGAGCCGCCATCCGGGCCCAACTGGCAAGGCAGGTTCGTGCAGAGCGTGATCTTGTGCTTACCGACCGGCGCCAGTTCGTACATCGTGTAGAAGGTGGCGACTTCCTGTACGGCAACAGGCGGCATGCCCAGATAGTCGGCGACGAACTTCATCAGTTCCGGCGACAGCCATCCGTGTTCCTCCTGCGCGACAGCGAGCGCAGCCATCACCGCCGACTGCTTTTGTTCGGCGGGATACTTCGCGATCGCACGATCGATTTCTTTGAGGCCTTCAGCTGAGATCATTTTCAGACACGACTCTTTCAATTCCTACCGAACGAAAACCTGCCGCGACCATCTTATTGCAGCAGACCTGGCGTCCTGCGGTTTCCTGTAATTGCTTCTACGCTTCCCGCTTCGATTCACCGCGACGGCGGCTCGATGAGCGCGCCGTGCTTGCAGCGGGCGAATGGATCAGCGATCGATCTCGCCGAACACGATGTCTTGCGTACCGATGATCGTCACGGCGTCGGCAATCATGTGGCCGCGCGCCATTTCGTCGAGCGAGGCGAGGTGTGCATAACCGGGCGCACGGATCTTCAGGCGGTACGGCTTGTTCGCGCCGTCCGAGACCAGATAGATGCCGAATTCGCCCTTCGGATGCTCGATCGCGGCGTACGTCTCGCCTTCCGGCACATGGAAGCCTTCGGTAAAGAGCTTGAAGTGGTGAATCAGCTCTTCCATGTTGCTCTTCATGCCGACACGCGACGGCGGCGCAACCTTGTGATTATCGATCATCACAGGGCCGGGATTCGCGCGCAGCCAGGCAATGCACTGTTTGGCGATACGCGTGGATTGACGCATTTCTTCGACGCGCACCAGATAGCGGTCATAGCAATCGCCATTCACGCCGACGGGGATGTCGAAGTCGAGCTGGTCGTAGACTTCGTACGGCTGCTTCTTGCGCAGGTCCCATTCGATGCCCGAACCGCGCAGCATCGCGCCGCTCATGCCGAGCTGCAATGCGCGCTCTGGGCTCACCACGCCGATGCCGACCAGACGCTGCTTCCAGATGCGGTTGTCGGTGAGCAGCGTTTCGTACTCGTCGACATGACCGGGGAAACGCGTGAAGAAGTCGTCGATGAAGTCGAGCAGCGAACCCTGGCGGTTTTCGTTCATCCTCTCGAGCGCCTTCGCGTTGCGAATCTTCGAGACCTTGTATTGCGGCATCGCGTCCGGCAGATCGCGATACACGCCGCCCGGACGATAGTAGGCCGCGTGCATGCGCGCGCCGGATACCGCCTCGTAGACGTCCATCAGGTCTTCGCGCTCGCGGAACGCGTAGAGGAACACGGCCATCGCGCCGACGTCGAGCGCGTGCGAGCCGATCCACATCAGGTGGTTCAGCACGCGCGTGATTTCATCGAACAGCACGCGGATGTATTTCGCGCGCACCGGCACGTCGACGCCGAGCAGCTTCTCGATGGCGAGCACGTAAGCGTGCTCGTTACACATCATCGACACGTAGTCGAGACGGTCCATGTACGGCACGGACTGAATGAACGTCTTGGTTTCCGCGAGCTTTTCGGTCGCGCGATGCAGCAGCCCGATGTGCGGATCGGCGCGCTGGATCACTTCGCCGTCCAGTTCCAGCACGAGGCGCAACACGCCGTGTGCGGCAGGGTGCTGCGGGCCAAAATTCAGCGTGTAATTCTTGATCTCTGCCATGACGCTCTCTTAATGTTTCAGGCCACCGTAGCGATCTTCGCGAATCACGCGCGGCGTGATCTCGCGCGGCTCGATCGTCACGGGCTGATACACGACGCGCTTCTCTTCCGGGTCATAACGCATCTCGACGAAACCGCTCACCGGGAAGTCCTTGCGGAACGGATGGCCGATGAAGCCATAGTCCGTGAGAATGCGGCGCAGATCGGGGTGGCCTTCGAACACGATGCCGTACAGGTCGAATGCCTCGCGCTCGTACCAGTTTGCCGACGACCAGACGTCGACCACCGACGGCACGATCGGCACGTCGTCGTCCGGTGCGAATACGCGTACGCGCACGCGCCAGTTGTTCGACACGGAGAGGAGATGCAGAACGGCTGCGAAGCGCGGGCCTTCGTAGGCGCCGTCGCCATAGGTCGAATAGTCGACGCCGGCGAGGTCCATCAACTGCTCGAAACCGAGCGAGCGATCGTCGCGCAGCCGGGTTGCGACTTCGAGGTAATCGGCCGCCTTCACGACGACCGTCAACTGACCCAGCGACTCGGTGATGCTCTGGAGACGGCCGCCAAACGCCGTCTCGAGGTTCGCCTTCAGGGTCTCGAGTTTGCTTGCCATAGTTGGGGAGGCTCAGGCCTTTATTGACGGGCGATGGTGTTGGTGCGGCGAATCTTCGCCTGCAACTGGATCACGCCGTAGACCAGCGCTTCGGCCGTGGGAGGACAGCCGGGAACGTAGACATCGACCGGAACGATTCGGTCGCAGCCGCGCACGACGGAGTACGAGTAGTGGTAATAGCCGCCACCGTTCGCGCACGAACCCATCGAGATGACCCAGCGAGGCTCGGCCATCTGGTCGTACACCTTACGAAGCGCGGGCGCCATCTTGTTGCATAGCGTGCCGGCGACGATCATCACGTCGGACTGACGCGGACTCGGGCGAAACACCACGCCGAAGCGGTCCAGGTCGTAGCGGGCCGCGCCCGCATGCATCATCTCGACCGCACAGCACGCGAGACCGAACGTCATCGGCCACAACGAGCCGGTGCGCGTCCAGTTGATCAGCTTGTCAGCCGTGGTGGTGACAAAGCCTTCCTTCAAGACCCCTTCGATACTCATTTGATTTCCACTCCAGATGAGCAGCCAGCCAAAGCCGCCCATGAATCCGGTGATCTACCCGTTACTCCCAGTCGAGGCCGCCCTTTCTCCAGATGTAGGCGAAGCCGAGCAGGAATTCGAGCAGAAAGATCATCATGGCCATGAAGCCGGGCCAGCCGATATCACGCAGAGCCACGCCCCACGGAAACAGGAACGCCGTCTCAAGGTCGAAAATGATGAAAAGAATTGCGACGAGATAGTAACGCACATCGAACTTCATACGGGCGTCTTCGAAGGCTTCGAAGCCGCACTCGTAAGGTGCGTTCTTTTCGGTGTCAGGCTTGCTGGGACCGAGAATCTTGCCGATGCTGACCAACGCTATACCTAAACCAAGGCCCACCACGAGGAACAAGAAGACGGGGTAATAGGGTGCGAGGTTCAAGGCTATCCTCAGATCGGTAGGTTCGGTCAGTCGATGATTGGGCGCTTCTGCCGGGACAGACCACCCGGCGACGGAACTCACTTGGGACCACTCACGATGCCACGCGGCAGCATAAGGGTACTCCAGAAGTGACAATGCCAGCCGAAGCGAAGCAAGCGGCTGGCATTGGATAACTTTTGGTGCCGACGGCGAGACTCGAACTCGCACAGCTTTCGCCACTACCCCCTCAAGATAGCGTGTCTACCAATTTCACCACGTCGGCACTGTACTGCAATCCGGGAAAACAACTTCTTAATTGCCGCGAATCGCTTCAAGACTTGAATTATAACTAGGCCTCAAGAATTGTTCAACGCATAAAACACGAATTTCGCGAAAATATGTCCCGGACGTTATTTCGGAACGTCAGTGCCCGGCGCCGCCGATGCGGGAGCCGTTGCGGCCGGTGCGGAGGCACCCGAAGCGGGCGCCGACGCAGCGGGAGCGGCACCGCCCAGCACGCCAGCCGAGGTCTGCGGCTTGTAGCTGCCGAGATAGGTCAACGCAAGCGTCGTGATGAAGAAGATCGCCGCGAGGACGGCGGTGGTGCGCGAGAGGAAGTTCGCCGATCCGGTTGCGCCGAACAGGCTTCCCGATGCGCCGCTGCCGAACGCCGCGCCCATGTCTGCGCCCTTGCCGTGTTGCAGCAGCACGAGCCCGATAACGCCAAGCGCCGACAGCAACTGGACGACGATAATCAATGTCTTCAAATACAGCATTTAAACTCACCTAGATCTTGATGTTTCCGTGACACTCACGTGCCGCGACTTACTCTTTCTACTGCCCTGCGTCCGGCCGCTTATCGCGTCGCGGTGTGCGCCGCCTGGCAGATCGCAAGAAAATCTTTCGACTTCAGCGACGCGCCGCCAATCAGCCCGCCGTCGATGTCCCGTTGCCCGAACAATTCCTGCGCGTTCTCGGGCTTCACGCTGCCGCCATACAACACCGGCACGTTCGCTACCGCTTCGCCCTTCTCGGCCAGCTTGCCCCGCACGAAGGCGTGAACGCCCTGCGCCTGCTCGGCCGTCGCGCTCTTGCCCGTGCCGATCGCCCACACCGGTTCATAGGCGATGACGATGCGCGCCGCTTCCTCCGCGCTCAACATAAGAAGCACGGCGTCCAGTTGCGCGCCGATGACTTGCTCCGTCGCGCCGGATTCGCGCTCTTCGAGCGTTTCGCCGATACAGACGATGGGCGTCAAACCCGCTTCCAGCGCACGACGGGCCTTCGCCGCGACCAGCTCGGGCGTTTCGCGATGATACGCGCGCCGCTCCGAATGCCCGACGATCGCATACGTCGCGCCGAAGTCAGCTGCCATTTCCGCAGCGACTTCACCGGTGTAGGCGCCTTGCGCGTGCGCCGAAATATCCTGCACGCCCCAGCGCAACAGCGAGCCGGAAAGCAGCGCCTGCGATTGCGCGAGATACGGGCACGGCACGCATACGCCGACACTCACGCCATTCTGCAAAGCCGATGCGCCTGCGGCGACTTCGGTCAGCAGGGCCGCGTTGTCCTTGATGCGACCATGCATCTTCCAGTTGCCCACCACCAGTTTTGCTCGTTCTCTGGACATTGTCTCGTCGCTCGGCGGCTTTCGACAGCCGCCTTCTTAGTCGATCAGACGGCCTCTCGATACGGAAGCCGCCCTGTTATTGGAATGAAGCGCTGTGAACTGCAAACTGCTTACAAAACAGGCGATTTTACTGTGATACGGCGAAACCGGTCAAACCGCCAAAGCCGCTGCCGTTGCATTGCGCTGTCACGCGTTCTCGCGCCAGTCGAGCACGATCTTGCCAACGTGGGTGCTGCTCTCCATCAACGCATGGGCGGCAGCCGCCTCGGCCGCCGGAAATACCTGGTGGATCACCGGCTTGATGCGTCCCGCTTCGATCTCCGGCCACACGCGCTCCTTCAGCTTCGCGGCGATCTTCGCCTTGAACGCAACAGGACGCGGACGCAGCGTCGAGCCGGTGATAACGAGCCGGCGGCGCAAGATGTCGTTCAGATTGATTTCCGCCTTCGCGCCGCCGAGCAGCGCGATCACGCAGACGCGGCCGCCGTCGGCCAGTGCCTTCAGCTCGCGCGGCAGATAGTCGCCGGCGACCATATCGAGAATGACGTCGACGCCGCGATCGTTCGTCAGCGATTTCACCACTTCGACGAAATCTTCCGTCTTGTAGTTGATCGCGCGCTCCGCGCCGAGCGATTCGCAGGCGCGGCACTTTTCGTCGCTGCCAGCCGTGGCGAACACGCGAAAACCGAGCGCCCGCGCAATCTGAATCGCCGTCACGCCGATACCGCTCGATCCGCCCTGCACGAGCAGCGTCTCCTCCTCACCGTTCTCGCCGGCGCCGAGATGCGCGCGCTCGAACACGTTGCTCCATACGGTGAAGAACGTCTCGGGCAGCGAGGCCGCCTCGATATCGGAAAGGCCTGCCGGCACCGGCAGGCATTGCTCGATCGGCGCGACCGCGTATTCCGCATAGCCGCCGCCCGCGAGCAGCGCGCACACGCGATCGCCCTTCTTGAGACCGAACGGGTTGTGCTTCGAATCGAAGTCGCCATCGACGATCTCGCCCGCCACTTCAAGCCCCGGCAGATCCGACGCGCCCGGCGGCGGTGCATACGCGCCCTTGCGTTGAAAGACGTCGGGCCGGTTCACGCCCGAAGCCGCGACCTTGATCAGTACTTCGCCCTCGCCCGCTTCGGGCATCGGACGTTCGCCCAGCTTCAGCACTTCGGGTGCGCCGAACTCCGTGATTTCGATGGCCTTCATAGCTTTCCCCTGAATGCGTGGCAGGTTGATCGAATGACGCTACGGCTCGAATCGGATGGCAGTGCGCACGCGACGCGCGCTTCACGCGCCACACTGCCATCGAATCCGATGACGCGTCGGACAATGCATAGCCCGAACGCCGTCATACATGAAAACGGCCGGCTCGCGCAGGCGAGCCGGCCGTCGACACATTACCGCATTACTGCTGCGGGTGCGTCGTCTCGGCTGGGGCGCCTTCGTTCAGCAACGCCTTGGCCGACAAACGCACACGGCCCTTCTCGTCCGTCTGGATGACCTTGACCTTCACGATCTGGCCTTCCTTCAGATAGTCGTTGATGTCCTTCACGCGCTCGTTGACGATTTCCGAGATGTGCAGCAGACCGTCCTTGCCCGGCAGGATGTTCACGATCGCGCCGAAATCCAGCAGCTTCAGCACCGGACCTTCGTAGATCTGGCCGACTTCCACTTCAGCCGTGATGTTCTCGATGCGCTTCTTCGCCTCGGCCATGCCTTCGGAACTCGTGCTTGCGATCGTCACCACGCCGTCGTCGGAAATATCGATCGTCGTGTTGGTTTCTTCCGTCAGCGCGCGGATCACCGAACCGCCCTTGCCGATCACGTCGCGGATCTTTTCCGGGTTGATCTTCAGCGTGATCATGCGCGGCGCGAACTCGGACAGTTCCGTGTTCGTGCCCGGCACGGCGCTGGTCATCTTGCCGAGGATGTGCATGCGGCCTTCCTTCGCTTGCGCGAGCGCGACCTGCATGATTTCCTTCGTGATGCCCTGGATCTTGATGTCCATCTGCAGCGCGGTTACGCCTTGCGCCGTGCCGGCCACCTTGAAGTCCATGTCGCCGAGGTGATCTTCGTCGCCGAGGATGTCGGTCAGAACCGCGAACTTGTTGCCTTCGAGAATCAGGCCCATTGCGATGCCCGCGACGTGCGCCTTCATCGGCACGCCGGCGTCCATCAGCGCGAGGCAGCCGCCGCAGACCGAAGCCATCGACGACGAACCGTTCGATTCCGTGATTTCCGACACGACGCGGATCGAGTAGCCGAATTCGTCGGCGCTCGGCAGACACGGGACCAGCGCGCGCTTCGCCAGGCGGCCGTGGCCGATTTCGCGGCGCTTCGGCGAACCGACGCGGCCGGTTTCGCCGGTCGCGAACGGGGGCATGTTGTAGTGGAGCATGAAGCGCTCGCGGTACTCGCCTTCGAGGGCGTCGATGTTCTGCTCATCGCCCTTCGTGCCGAGCGTGGCGACGACCAGCGCTTGCGTCTCGCCGCGCGTGAAAAGCGCCGAGCCGTGCGTGCGCGGCAGCACGCCAGTGCGGATTTCGATCGGACGCACCGTGCGCGTGTCGCGGCCGTCGATACGCGGTTCGCCGTTCAGGATCTGCGTACGGACGATCTTCGCTTCGATGTCGAACAGAACGTTGCCGACGGTGGCCGCATCCGCTGCCGCCGTGCCCGATGCCGCCGCTTCTTCGGCCAGCTTCGCGGACGTCGCTGCGAAGACTTCCTTCAGCTTGGCCGAACGCGCTTGCTTGTTGCGCAGCTGGTAAGCCGCTTCGAGTTCCGGCTTGGCGATTTCGGTCACGCGCGCAATCAGCGCTTCGTTCTTCGGCGCCGGCTGCCAGTCCCATTCCGGCTTGCCGCCGTCGCGCACGAGTTCGTGGATCGCGTCGATCGCGGTTTGCATCTGGTCATGACCGTACACGACCGCGCCGAGCATCACTTCTTCCGAAAGCTGCTGCGCTTCGGATTCGACCATCAGCACCGCGCGCTCCGTGCCCGCGACGACCAGATCCAGCGCCGATTCCTTCATCTGCGCGCGCGTCGGGTTGAGCACGTATTCGTTGTTGATGTACGCGACGCGTGCAGCGCCGACCGGGCCGTTGAACGGCAGGCCGGAAACGGCCAGCGCTGCGGACGCGCCGATCAGCGCGGGAATGTCCGCCGGAACTTCCGGGTTCAGCGACAGGACGTGAATCACGACCTGCACTTCGTTATAGAAGCCTTCCGGGAACAGCGGACGCAGCGGACGGTCGATCAGGCGCGAGATGAGCGTCTCGCCTTCCGACGGACGGCCTTCGCGGCGGAAGAAGCCGCCGGGGATCTTGCCGGCCGCATAGGTCTTTTCGAGGTAATCGACGGTCAGCGGGAAGAAGTCCTGACCCGGCTTGGCCGTCTTCGCGCCGACGACCGTGGCCAGAACCACGGTGTCTTCCACGTCGACGACGACCGCGCCGCTCGCCTGACGCGCGATTTCACCCGTTTCGAGGCGGACGTTGTGTTGTCCCCACTTAAATTCTTTAACGATTTTATTGAACATTGCGACTCCTTCTAGGTTGCGCCGCGCCTTCGATCGAGCGCATGAGGCTACCGAGCGGCGCTGGGCTGGGACGGTCCCGCGCCACGCTTGAGAGGTGTGTTTATGCCATTCCAGCGCGACGCGCGTTCGCGCCGCCGTGCCGCGCTGGAATGACACAAAGCTCTGCCGCGAGGCTGGACCGTGCATCGGACCGGATGACTCATCCGGGTAAAACTGAAATTGCTGACTTCAACAACACGTGCCGACCATACAAACTTCGATCAGGCACCACTTCGCGAGCGGATCGCGCAAAAACAAAATGCCTGTATCAGCGAACTGACACAGGCACTTCGTTAGAACGCTGGCCGCGAAGCCACGTTATGGGCCAATTACTTGCGCAGACCCAGCTTTTCGATCAGCGAGCGATAACGGTCCGCATCCTTGCCCTTCAGGTAGTCGAGCAGCTTGCGACGGCGGCTCACCATGCGCAGCAGACCGCGGCGGCTGTGGTGGTCCTTCGTGTGGGCCTTGAAGTGGACGGTCAGTTCGTTGATGCGGCTCGTGAGCAGTGCAACTTGCACTTCGGGGGAGCCGGTGTCGTTGGCGCCGCGCGCGTACTCAGCGACGACGTCGGATTTCTTGACTTCTGCTACGGACATTTGCTTTTCCTTTGAAACAGACAGGCGGTCACGGAAGAAAGGCCGTGCCGTGGTTTGCTTCGACGGACTCGGCCTGAGCCCGTCTCCTTTCATCTCTAGCTTTACGCCAAAAACGAAGCGCAGAGTATAGCACAGGGCACGGCCGGCACGCGACCGCCCCTGGGCTTAGCGCGACGGCCGCGCCATCTTGCAGGTCGTCGCCTGCGCGGTGGCTTGAGCCGGCACGGCAAGCAGCGTGCGAAAGCCGTATCCCGAACCTTCGTTGTCGAACTGCACGCCCGGCGCGCCGGCCTTGTCCATCTCCATCACGTAAAGGGGCTGAATCAGTTGATGATCGGCGGCGCGCATCGTCGACCGATGGAAGCCCCCGCCGTCGGACCGCATGCCTTCGAGCGCACGCGCCACGGCGAGCGGATCGGCGCTGCCGGCGCGCGTCATGGCGGCGGCGAGCATGTCGATCATCATCG
This sequence comes from Caballeronia grimmiae, assembly GCF_000698555.1. Taxonomy (GTDB): domain Bacteria; phylum Pseudomonadota; class Gammaproteobacteria; order Burkholderiales; family Burkholderiaceae; genus Caballeronia; species Caballeronia grimmiae. The sequence goes on from NZ_JFHE01000001.1 coordinate 39,170, forward strand.
GCATGCGCAGCACGAGGTAATCGTCCGATGCGGCCGGAAAGCGCGCGCGGAACGCCCGGTAGTACGCGTCCGATTCCGCGCCGCCCGCGTTCGGATGCCAGTCCGCGACGGCGACCACGCGCTTCACGCCGGCATCGCCGAGCGCGGCCGGCGCGCCCAGACTATTGCCGTAGAAGGTGTAGAACTTCGTGTTCAGCCCTTGCTCGCGCGCGGCCTTGACCAGCAGCGTCAGATCGTTGCCCCAGTTGCCGGTGATGATCGCATCCGCCCCGCTCGCGCGAATCTTCGCGATATACGGCGCGAAGTCCTTCACGCGTCCGATCGGATGAAACTCGTCGCCCGCGATCGCGACGTCGGGCCGCTTTTCCTGCAATGCGCGCCGCGCCTCGCGGCTCACGTCGTGACCGAAGCTGTAGTCCTGATTCAGCAAATAGACTTTCTTCACGGCGTGGTCGCGCGCCAGCGCATCGGCGAGCGCGTCCATGCGCATGCCGGCATGGGCATCGAAACGGAAATGCCAGAAACTGCACGCGTCGTTGGTGAGCGCGGGATCGTCGGCGGAATAATTGAGGAACAGCACGCGGCGATCAGGCTCGCGTGCATTCTGCTTGTCGATTGCGGCGACGAGCGCCGCCGCTACCGCGGAACTGTTGCCCTGCATGACGAAGCCGATTTTCTCGTCGATCGCAGCGCGCAATTGCACGAGACTGGCTTCGCTGCTGCCCTTGCCGTCGAGCACGACAAGTTGCAGCGGATGCATGCCGTCGGCGAGCTTCACGCCGCCTTGCGCATTCACGCGCTCCACGCCGAAGCGCAGATTGCGCTCGACCGCCGCGCCCGCGTTCGCGAACGGGCCGGACATGCCTTCGATCATCGCGAGCTTGACCGGCGGCAGATCGGCGGCGCTGGCCTGAACGCATATGGACGCGACGCACGCGAGCAGCCATCGCAATTTTTTCGGGGGATGAACGCTTGCCATCGATCCTTCCGGGAGAGAAGAAGCGCGGATCATAGGCCGGGCTGTGGGCGCGACGCAAGAGCGCATGCATCTTGCGCCGCGTGTCAGAATCACGGAAAACGACGAACGATTCCCGCCTCTGCGCGGGAACAAGCACGTGGAGGCTGCAATGCTGCAATCATTCATCCGTCTGCGCGGCGCGCTGGCATGCGCGGGGGCCGCGCTTCTGCTGTCGGCTTGCGCGCAACCGTGGCAGAACTATCAGCCGGGCGCGGATGCATCGACGATTACCGCGCGCCTCGGCCCGCCGCGCGAAGTCTATGACTTGCCCAACGGCGGCAAGCGCCTGATGTGGCCGACGCAGCCGCTCGGCGAATTCACCACCGCCGCTGATGTCGATGCGTCGGGCAGGATCGTCAGCGTGCGGCAAGTGCTCGACGAGAACGAGTTCTATAAAGCGCAGATCGGCACGTGGACGAAGGACGACGTCCTCGTGAACTTCGGCCGGCCGGTCGAAACGTCGTACTTTCCGCTGATGAAGCGGGAGGTATGGACGTACCGCTATATGGAAGCGAACTTCTGGTATCTGATGTACAGCTTCTATTTCGACGATCAGGGCGTCCTGCGCACGACGCAGAAATCGCCCGATCCGCTGCACGATCCCGACCGGCGCAGTCTCTTCTGACGCAGCCCAAACGCAACGAAGCCCTCGCTCGGAGGGCTTCGTTGTTCAGGCGGGCCGCTCGCGAATCAAAGCTGCGGATTGAGCTTTTCGACCTTCGAATGCAGCTTGTTCAGCGCCGCGATATACGCCTTCGCCGATGCCGCGACGATATCCGGATCGGTGCCCACGCCATTCACGATGCGCCCGCTCTTCGACAGACGCACCGTCACTTCGCCCTGCGCCTGCGTGCCGGTCGTGATCGCGTTGACCGAATACAGCACGAGTTCCGCACCACTATCCACCTTCGATTCGATCGCGTGCAGCGTCGCATCGACGGGACCGTTGCCGCGCGCTTCGCCCGTGACTTCCGCGCCTTCCACCGCGAACACGACGCTCGCTTGCGGCTGCTCGCCGGTCTCCGAGTGCTGCTTCATCGAGACGAAGCGGAAATGCTCCTTGGCCTGCGCTTCCGCCGATTCTTCGGACACGATCTGCATGATGTCTTCGTCGAAGATTTCGGCCTTGCGGTCGGCGAGATCCTTGAAGCGGGCGAACGCGGCGTTGACGTCGGCTTCGGATTGCAGCGACACGCCCAACTCCTCGAGCCGCTGCTTGAACGCGTTACGGCCGGACAGCTTGCCGAGCACGATCTTGTTCGCGCTCCAGCCCACGTCTTCCGCGCGCATGATTTCGTAGGTGTCGCGCGCCTTGAGCACGCCGTCCTGGTGGATGCCCGACGCATGCGCGAACGCGTTCGCGCCGACCACCGCCTTGTTCGGCTGCACGACGAAACCCGTAATCTGCGACACGAGCTTCGAGGTCGGGACGATCTGCGTCGTATCGATGCCGACATCCAGGCCGTAATAATCCTTGCGTGTCTTCACCGCCATCACGATTTCTTCGAGCGACGTATTGCCGGCGCGCTCGCCCAAGCCGTTGATCGTGCATTCCACCTGACGCGCGCCGCCGATCTGCACGCCCGCGAGCGAGTTCGCCACGGCCATGCCGAGGTCGTCGTGGCAGTGCACGGAGAAGACTGCCTTGTCCGAATTCGGGATGCGCTCGCGCAGCGTCTTGACGAGGTTGCCGTACAGCTCGGGCACGCCGTAGCCGACCGTATCCGCGATATTGATCGTGCGCGCGCCTTCGGCAATGACGGCTTCCAGCACGCGGCACAGGAAGTCGATGTCCGAGCGGCTGCCGTCTTCCGGCGAGAACTCGACGTCGTCGGTGAACTTGCGCGCGAAGCGGACGGCGAGCCGCGCCTGCTCATAAACCTGCTCCGGCGTCATGCGCAGCTTCTTTTCCATGTGCAGCGGCGACGTCGCGATGAACGTGTGGATGCGGAACTGGTTCGCGGGCTTGAGCGCATCGGCGGCGCGCTGAATGTCTTTGTCGTTGGCGCGGGCGAGCGAGCAGACCGTGCTGTCCTTCACGAGTGAGGCGATGGTGTTGATCGCGTCGAAATCGCCGTTCGAACTCGCCGCGAAGCCCGCTTCGATCACATCAACTTTCATGCGCTCGAGCTGCTTGGCGATGCGAATCTTCTCCTCCTTCGTCATCGAAGCGCCGGGGGACTGCTCGCCGTCGCGCAAGGTCGTATCGAAGATGATCAACTTGTCTGCTGCCATTTTGGGCTCCTGTGGGGAGATTTATCGATTGTTGGGAATATCGAGATGAAACGACAAAACGGAATCCGGGTGTTCGCGCCACCGCTGGCGTCGAAAACCTTGAACGAGCAGACGGGAGGCGAGAAGAATCAGCGCGCGAGCGGCGCTAGTAGCGATAGCGCGCGTAGCAGCGCACCAGCCGGAGAAAACGAGAGGGGGAACGAAGAAAAGTTCATTCGAAAACTATAACGGCTTTTGGATACGCGTGCAATGAGGCTTTCCGATGGGATTCATAGCCGGGACATTTGCTTTCTCGAGCGGGGCCATAAAACAAAAAAGCCTGCGTTCGCGACGAAGCAGGCTTTTCGTTGACTGTCATAAGACAGCGACCGGTCGATCAGTAGCCGCCGAGCGTCGCGCTTACGCGCTGACGCAATTCGCTGCCGTCGCCGATCTGGGCATTCTCGATACGGCGCGCACCCTGGAAACGCTGTTCCCAGTAGCCGCTTTCCATGTCGTCGACGCGAATCGTGCTGCCGGTGGACGGCGAATGCACGAACTTGTTGTCGCCGATATAGATGCCAACGTGCGAGAACGACCGGCGCATCGTATTGAAGAACACGAGATCGCCCGGCTTCAGATCCGACACGCGGACCTTCTCGCCCACACGGCTCATTTCTTCCGCGCGGCGCGGCAGCGTCATGCCGAGCGTGTCCTGAAACACGTAGCGCACGAAGCCGCTGCAATCGAGGCCGGAGTCCGGCGTATTGCCGCCCCAGCGATAACGCACGCCGATCATGTTGAGCGCGCCGACGACTACGTCGCCCGCTTTGCTCGCCATGCCAGAAAGGAAAGACTTCGCGCCGCCGGGAGTGCTCGTGGTGTCGAGCGTGGCTGCATCGGTGGGCTTCGAAGTGAGATTGCCGTTGCCGGCATTTTGGCTGTAACTGTTGACTTCGTCGGCAAACGCGCCCGAAGTTGTTGTCATCAGAAGGCCGATCAACATGCCAGCGGCAGCGCGCGCGCATGTCTGAGTCAGTGTGAGTGGCTGCATCGGTCGGTAGGTTTTACAATTAAAGACTGAAAAATCAGTGAGATATGCGAAAGTTTGAACGCATACTAGCCACAAAGTATTTAACTGTCAAAAGAAATAGAAAAATACAATGGACGCGGACACGCAATTGACGAAAAAGAAAGATTTTTAGGAATTAAGGGCAGCCGCCAGCAGCTTTCGTGTGTATTCGTCCGACGGATTCGCAAAAATCTTCTCCACGTCCCCGGCTTCGACGACATTTCCATCTCGCATCACCGCGACCCGGTGCGCCATCGCGCCGATCACCTGCAAGTCGTGGCTGATGAAGACGTAACCCAAATTGTGCTTTCTTTGAATATCGGCAAGAAGCGCCAGAACTTGAGTCTGGATTGAGACATCGAGCGCGCTGGTCGGTTCGTCGAGAATCAAAATACTCGGCTCGAGCACGAGTGCGCGTGCAATCGCGATGCGTTGCCGCTGGCCGCCCGAGAACTCGTGCGGATAGCGCGTGAGCGCGGTGCGATCCAGCCCGACCTCACGCAATACGGCGATGACCTTGGCGCGCCGTGCATCTGCGTTGAGTTCCGGCCGGTGCAGCGCCAGCCCTTCCCCGACGATCCGCTCCACCGTCTGCCGTGGCGAAAGCGAACTGAACGGGTCCTGAAACACCACTTGCAGGTTTGAGCGCAGCACCGTTTTTTCGCGTCCGCGAAAATCCTGCAGCGCCTTTCCCTGGAACTCGACGCTGCCGTGCGAGATGCGTTGCAGGCCGAGCAGCGCCATCGCGAGCGTGGACTTCCCCGATCCCGATTCCCCGACGATCCCGAGCGTTTCCCCTTGCCGGACCGAGAGCGTGACGTCATCGACCGCCTTGAAGCGGCCACGCCCGAACCAGCCGGCAAAGCCCGGCAGCCGCGTCGGATATTCCACGCGGACGTCTTTCGCATCGAGCAGCACGGGCGCGATCGGCAGCACCGGCAGCACGCTGCGCTTCGGCCGGCTCTGCAAGAGGCGCTGCGTATAGGGATGCTGCGGCGCCTCGAAGATGGCATCGACCGTGCCGCTTTCGACGAGCACGCCCTTCTCCATCACCGCGACGCGCTGTGCAAACCGCCGCACGAGATTCAAATCGTGCGTGATGAGCAGCACCGCCATGCCGCGCTTGGCAGCCTCGTCGCGCTGCAGCTCGAGCAGCAGTTCGACGATCTGCGCGCGGATCGTCACGTCGAGCGCGGTCGTCGGCTCGTCGGCGAGCAGGAGGCGCGGCCTGCACGCGAGCGCCATCGCGATCATCACGCGCTGCCGCTGTCCGCCCGAGAGCTGATGCGGATAGCTGTCGACGCGTCGCTCCGGCTCGGTGATGCCGGTGCGCGCCAGCAGCGCGATAGCCCGCTCGCGCGCCTCGCGCGGACTTGCGCCGTCATGGAGCTGGATGGTTTCGCTGATCTGATCGCCCACCGTGTAGAGCGGGTTCAGCGCGGTCATCGGCTCCTGAAAGATCATCGCGATATCGGAGCCGCGCAGGCCGCGCATCGCGTGCTCGCTTTTCGTGAGCAACTCCTCTCCGGCGAAGCGGACAGAGCCGCTGACTTCCGCATCGCGGATGAGCCGCAGGATCGACAGCGCCGTCACGCTCTTGCCCGAACCGGATTCGCCGACGAGCGCCACGCGCTCACCGGGCCGAATGTCGAGACTCACGCCGTCGACTGCCATGGTGTCGCCAAAGCGCACGCGCAGATCGTCGATGGACAGCAACGGTTCGCTCACTGCCCGCCTCCCGCTTTCACCGCATCCGCGATGCGTGTGTCGAGCGCGTTGCGCAGGGCGTCGCCCATGAACGTGAGCAGCAGCAGCGTCGCGACGAGCACGCCGAAGGTCGACAGCGAAATCCACCACGCATCCAGATTCGCTTTGCCCTGCGCGAGCAGTTCGCCGAGCGAAGGCGTCGGCGACGGCACGCCGAGGCCAAGAAAATCGAGGCTCGTGAGCGCGAGAATCGCCCCGCTCATCCGGAACGGCAGGAACGTGATGACCGGCGTCAGGCTATTGGGCAGCACGTGTCGCCAGATGATCTGCCAGTTAGACAGGCCCATCGCGCGGGCGGCGCGCACGTAGTCCTGCGTGCGATTGCGCAAAAACTCCGCGCGCACGTAGTCCGATAGCCCGATCCACCCGAACAGCGACAGCAGCACGATGAGCAGCACGAGACTCGGCTCGAAAATCGACGCGAAGATGATCAGCAGATAAAGCTCCGGCAACGCGCTCCAGATCTCGATCAATCGCTGCCCGACGATATCCGTCCTGCCCCCGAAGAAGCCCTGCACCGCGCCCGCCACCACGCCCAGCACCGTGCCGATGGCCGTCAGCACCAGCGCGAACAGCACCGACACGCGAAAGCCGTAAAGGAGCCGCGCGAACACGTCGCGGCCGCGATCATCGGTGCCGAGCCAGTTTTCACGCGAAGGCGGCGCGGGGTTCGAGCCCTTCGAGAAGTAATTGAGCGTGTCGTAGTAATAGTGATTCGGCGGATACACCGCAAAGTTGCCGGGCGCGCTGAAGCGGTCGCGCACGAAGGGATCGAGATAATCGGCCGGCGTCGGGAAGTCGCCACCGAAGGTGGTTTCCGGATAGGTCTTCGCGAGCGGGAAGTACAACTGCCCCTGATAGCGCACGACGAGCGGCTTGTCGTTCGACCACAGCGGTCCGGCGAGACTGATGACGAACGCCGCAACGAAGAGCACGAGGCTCCAGTAGCCCAGCCGGTTCTGCCGGAAGCGCAGCCACACGCGCCGTCCGGGCGTGATCGATACTTCGCTCGAAAGCGGCTGGCCGTCGCTGGCGGTCGCGGCGCGGCGCGACGATGCGGCTCGATTCAAAGTCAGCGCTCCAGTTGCTTGAATTGAATGCGCGGATCGACCCAGACGTAGCAGAGGTCCGAGATGAGCTTCGTCGCGAGCCCGATCAGCGTGAAGAGATAGAGCGTGCCGAGCACGACGGGATAATCGCGCCGCACGACGGATTCGTACGAAAGCAGCCCGAGGCCGTCGAGCGAAAACAGCGTTTCGATCAGCAGGCTGCCCGTGAAGAACGCGCCGATGAATGCCGCCGGAAAACCGACGATCAGCGGCAGCAGCGCGTTGCGAAACACGTGCTTCCACAGCACGCGCCGCTCCGACAAGCCTTTGGCGCGCGCGGTCAACACGTACTGCTTGCGGATTTCATCGAGGAAGGCGTTCTTCGTGAGCATCGTGACGATGGCGAAACTGCCGACCACCGACGCCACCACCGGCAAGGTGATGTGCCACAGATAATCGACGATCTTCCCGCCGAGCGAGAGCGTCGCCCAGTTATCCGAAGTCAGATTGCGCAGCGGAAACAGTTGCAGGAACGTGCCGCCGCCGAACAGCACGAGCAGCAGCACGCCGAGGACGAAGCCTGGAATCGCGAAGCCGATCAGCACGATGAGGCTCGTCGCGACATCGAAGCGCGAGCCGTTTCTCACCGCTTTCGCGATGCCGAGCGGCACCGATATCAGATAGGTGATGAAGAACGTCCATAAGCCGATGCTGATCGACACCGGCAGCTTCGACACGATGAGCGACCACACGCTCTGATGCCGGAAGTAGCTTTCGCCGAGATCGAAGCGCGCGAACTTGCCGAGCATCGACAGGTAACGTTCGAGCGGCGGCTTGTCGAAGCCGTACAGCGCCTTCAGTTGTGCAATCTGTTGCGCATCGACGCCGGTATGCGCGCGCATGCCGAAGCCCCCGCCCCCGCCACCGCCCTCCGCATTGCCGCGCCGCAAATCATGCACGGCCTGCTCGACCGGCCCGCCCGGCACAAACTGGATCACAACGAACGTGAGCGTGAGCACGCCGATGAGCGTCGGGATCATCAACAGAATGCGCTTTGCGATGTAGCTCCACATGCTCTTCGTCCTCTACTTGGCCGCGCTGCTGGCGCTAGCGGGCTGCTTCCACCACGTCGACAGCACCCACTCGTCCGCCGCGTAATACAGCGGCAGCGTCGACGGATACCCGAGCGTATTGCGATACGCAACGCGGTGCGTCGCCGAGTACCAGTGCGGCACCACATAGTAGCCGTGCATCAGCACGCGATCGAGCGCATGCGTCGCGTCGACGAGCTGCTCGCGCGTCTGCGCACCGACGACCTTTTGCAGGATCGCATCGATGGCCGGCGACTTCACGCCCGCGAGATTGTCGGAGCCTTGTTCGTCCGCATGCTTGCTCGCGAAACGCGAGACCTGCTCGGTGCCCGGCACCTGCACGTCGGGCAGACGCACGCTCGTCATGTCGAAATCGAACGCGTCGAGGCGCTTCTGAATCAGCGCGTAATCGACGGTGCGGAAATTCATCGTGATGCCGAGCTTTTGCAGATTGCGGCCGAACGCGGCGGCGACCGGCTCCATCGACGCCCCGCCGCCCGTATCGTCCAGTATCTCGAAGACGAACGGCTGGCCCGTTGCGTTACGCAGCGCGCCATCGCGATACGTCCATCCCGCCTGCGCCAGCAACTCGCGCGCCTTAATGAGGTTCGCCCGCAACGAGCCGGGCGGATCGGTGTCCGGTTGCTTCGGCATCTCGCCGAAGACGGCCGGATCGAGCTTCTTGCGCAGCGGTTCGAGGATCGCGAGTTCGCCTTCGCCCGGCGTGCCCTTCGCCTGCAGATCGGTATTCACGAAGAAGCTGTCGGTCCGCTTGTACTGATTGAAGAACAACTGGCGATTGAGCCATTCGAAGTCGAGCGCGAGATCGAGCGCCTGACGCACGCGGACGTCCTTGAAAAGCGGCCGCCGCAGGTTCATGAAGAAGCCTTGCATGCCGGTGCCGTTGTGATGCGGAAACTCGCGCTTGATCAGTTCGCCGCTATCGAAGCGCTTGCCGATATCTCTGCGCACCCAGCTTCGCGCGACGTTTTCGACGAGCACGTCGTATTCGCCCGCCTTGAATGCTTCGAGCCGCGCGGTCGCATCGGAATAAAGCTTGTAATCGATGCGCGCAAAGTTGTGCGTGCCGACGCGCACCGGCAGCGACGCGCCCCAATAGTTCGGGTCGCGCTTATAGGTGATCGTGCGGCCGTTGTCGAACCTGTCGATCAGATAGTCGCCGCTCCCGATCGGCTTCTCGAACGCGAGTTGATCGAATGGAATGCGCGTGCCGTCCGGGCGCAGGCCCCATTTGCGCGAGAACACCGGAATCCCGCCGGCGAGCAGCGGCATTTCGCGCGTCGCGACCTTGAATTCGAAGCGGATCGTCAGCCGGTCGACGACGACCGCGCGCGCAATCTGCCCGAAGTACACCGAAAACTGCGGCGCGGCTTTCGGACTCTTGAGCGTTTCGAACGAGAACTTGACGTCTTCCGCGGTGACCGCATCGCCATTGGTGAAGCGCGCCTTCGGATTGATGTGGAAGGTCGTCGAAAGACCATCGGGCGCGACGGCGATATCGTCGGCAAGGAGGCAATAGGCGCTCGCGACTTCGTCGGAACTGCCTGTCGTCAGGCTTTCGAACATCAGTCCGAGGCCGGGCGCGGGATTGCCGCGCAGCGTGAACGGATTGAACTTGTCGAAGCTCGTGAGGCGGTTGGGATTCGCGAGCACCAGCGTGCCGTCGCGGGGCGCGTCGGGATTGACGTAATCGAAGTGCTTGAAACCGGACGGATATTTGGGATCGCCGTATTGAGCGATGGCATGCGCCGCGTGCGCCCGACCGCCCGGATGCCAGGCGATCCACGCCGCCAGCGCGAGCGCCATGCACTTGCTCCAGACGGGCGATGATGCGATCGGCTTGGCGGACGTCGTCAGCCCGGTCATACGTTCCTTGCGAAATCGGTGGAGGCCCCGGCGCGATGAAAACGCGGCGGGTGAGGCCGTGAAGATGGCTCCAAGAAAGCCGGACCGCAGTGTCGATGTGAGAGAATTCTACCCAATCAAAACGCCGTCGGGTTCGGGCGCATGGCAGGCGTGAGCACGATGCTTGCCCGCCCCTCGGACCGATGCGCTCAGCACCCTGCGCGAAGCACGCACAACGCGGCCGCAATCGAGCCGCGCCGCGCGCCTCGCGTGACATTGACATTCAAGGAGCATTCATGGGCTTTCTCGCTGGAAAACGAATTCTGCTGACCGGCTTGCTGTCGAACCGCTCGATCGCTTATGGCATCGCGGAAGCCTGCAAGCGTGAAGGCGCGGAACTGGCGTTCACGTATGTCGGCGAGCGATTCAAGGACCGCATCACCGAATTCGCAACGGAGTTCGGCAGCGACATGGTCTATCCGTGCGACGTCGCTAGCGACGAGGAAATCGACGCCCTCTTCGCGTCGCTGAAGGAACGCTGGGGCACGCTCGACGGCCTCGTGCATTCCATCGGCTTCGCGCCGCGCGAGGCGATCGCAGGAAATTTCCTCGACGGCATGACGCGGGAGAACTTCCGCATCGCCCACGACATCTCCGCGTACAGCTTCCCGGCACTGGCCAAGGCGGCGCAATCGATGTTGTCGGACAGCGCGTCCCTGCTCACGTTGAGCTATCTCGGCGCGGAACGCGCGATTCCGAACTACAACACGATGGGCCTCGCCAAGGCGTCGCTCGAGGCGAGCGTGCGCTACCTGGCGGCATCGCTCGGCGAAAAGGGTGTGCGCGTGAACGGCATCTCGGCCGGCCCGATCAAGACGCTCGCTGCGAGCGGTATCAAGGGCTTCGGCAAGATTCTCGACTTCGTCGAAGATAACGCGCCGCTCAAGCGCAACGTGACGATCGAGCAAGTCGGCAATGTCGCGGCGTTCCTGCTGTCGGATCTGGCGGGCGGTGTGAGCGCGGAGATCGTTCACGTCGATTCCGGCTTCCACGCGGTCGTCGGCGGGATGGCGGGCATCGGCGAGTAAGTTTTTTTCTACGCCACCGCTAAAACAAAAGGGCTGCTTTCCTGGCGAGAGCGGCCCTTTTGCCCTTCAGGCGATGGCGTTAAGGGCCGTCGCTCAGTGGTGTCCGTGGCCGTTGCCATGCCCGTTGCCGTGACCATGACCGTGTTTGTCATGCCCCCTGCCGTGACCGTGATGCCGCTCCCAGTCGCCGCGATTCCAGTAGCGCCGGCCGTCCCAGTACCGGTCGTCGTGCCATCCGATGAACAGAGGCGGCGCTGCCTGATAGACAACGGGCGGCGGAGGCGGCGCATAGACCGGCGTCGGCACGACGTACACCGGCGCGGGCGTGCCGATATTGACCCCCACGTGGACATCCGCCGCTTGTGCCGTGCTGACGGCGGCGCTCGCGACGATACTGAGTGCGGCTGCGAGGATGCGCCCCGTAAGTATGGCTTTCATGGATAGGGACCTCGTTATTGGTGTTGGCGTACAGGAAATATAACGAAAGGCTTTCGAGCGGATATTTCAGCTTTGTAAGTTCTTTCGTGTTCTGACGTTACGTCAGAGGAAAGCTTACCTTTTGTTACATTCTGTCGCCACAGCCAACGGTCGCGCGCACGGCATTGACTACGCCGGAGAAAGAAAAAACCACCCGCGGGTGGTTTTTTTGTCATCGTATCGCGGGGATCAATGCCAGCCGTGATGCCCGTGATTCTCATGCCCGTAAGCATGGCCACGACCGTTGTGCCGATACCAGTCATCGCGATCCCAGTAACGACGTCCGTCGTAATAACGATCGCCATGCCAGCCGATGACGATGGCCGGCTGCGCGTAGATCGGCGCGGGAGGCGGCGCATAAACGACGGGCGGCGGAGGCGGCGCGTACATGGGCGCGGGCGCGACGTACACAGGCGCCGGAATCCCGATGTTCACGCCTACGGAAACTCCCGCCATCGCCGCACCGGACGACATCAGACCGCCGATGACCAGCGCGTAAGCGACGGAAGCCTTCGATACCTTGTTCATGTGAAGCCTTACCTCGATGGGTGTTGGTTGTGTCGAGTGGACTATATCGAAGAACGGCGCGAGCAGTGTTCGACTTGGTAACGTCCTATTACCGAGTCAGAATCTTGCGAAAATGTAAGATAACGCTGAAGTATCGCGTTTCTCATACGGCGCGCTAATGCGATTCCGCCGTGGCTCATCGATTTCACTTCCCGTGTGCGACTGATTCACGTTCGCTGCTGGCTTCGCATCGCTTTCGGCCAGCAAAATCGGAATTGTCGGATAGCTTACGGCACGACTCCCATTGAGCATTGCGCCCGTCCGCGACGTTTGCGGATTGACAACCACAACAGCTCACAACATAGGGCAGACCATGAAATTCACCCGTCTGGCATTGACCGCAAGCGCAGTTGCATGCGCCGTTTTCACGCTCGCATCGTGCAGCAGCGTGGCCAATATGAATCCCGACACGCTTCTTCAGTCGGGCCAACTGGCCACCTCCGCGCTCACGCTGAGCGACAGCGATGTCCGCGGTCTCTCCGACAAGTCCTGCGCGCAAATGGACGCTGAGAACAAAATCGCGCCGGCATCGAGCCAGTACACGCAGCGCCTGAACCACATTTCGAAGCAACTCGGCGACAACATCAACGGCGTGCCGGTCAACTACAAGGTGTACATGACGAAGGACGTCAATGCGTGGGCGATGGCCAATGGCTGCGTGCGCGTATATAGCGGCCTGATGGACCTGATGAACGACGACGAAGTGCGCGGCGTCGTGGGCCACGAGATGGGTCACGTGGCGCTCGGCCATACGAAGAAGGCGATGCAGGTCGCCTACGCGACGTCGGCGGCGCGCTCGGTGGCGTCGGCGGCGGGCGGCGCGGTCGCGAGCCTGTCGGCTTCGCAACTCGGCGATCTGTCGGAGAAGTTCGTCAATGCGCAGTTCTCGCAGTCGCAGGAAAGCGCCGCGGACGACTACTCGTTCGATCAGCAGAAGAAGAAGGGTTACAACCCGGCCGGTCTGGTGACGGCGTTCCAGAAGCTGGCGGCGCTGGATGGCGGCAAGTCGAGCATGCTGAGCTCGCACCCGTCGTCGCCTTCGCGTGCGAAACACATCGAAGAGCGCATTGCTTCGGGCAAGTAAGCGAGTATCGACCGGCGGCAGCGTTGCCGCCGGTGACGCGCGTCGCGGGCGGCAACGCTCGCGACGCAAGACGTCGGCAATTAGAAGAAGTAATGCACGCCGACAGTCAGGCTATCGTTGCGACGATGCCCCTGATCGTAGCTCGCGGTATCGCCCGTGTACTCGCCGGCCACGCTCCAGTTCTTGTGGAACTTGTACTCGACGCCCGCGCCGTAATGCAGGCGCGTGTCGGGCCACGTGCCCGTGAAACCGATGCGCGCATACGGCATGATGTTCTGCTGAAGCGGCATACCGAACTTGGCGTCGATGCCCGCGTCCTTCTTGGTGGTCGAGCCGCCGTGGAAATCAGCGAAGCCTTCCACGCCGATCACGAAGCGTTCGACATCGAAGTTATATCCGGCCGTGATGCCGGGGAAGAACGTCGTGTGCGTGTCGGTTTGATAGTGGCGGCCGGTTGCATCCGACCAGTTGAGCCCGAGCTTAGCGCCCGCGTACGGGCCAGCGAATTCGCTTGCTTGTGCGGTCACCGCTCCCAGCGCCAGGATAATGAGCGGCGCGACGAATTTTCTTAAACTTGCCATGATGTTTGGAACCTCGTTGTTGCTCGGTGCATCGGTCTTGCCTGCCGTTGCGTTTGATTGCTGAAGAAACAGCAACGCGCGAGGTTAGGTTCCAACAGTTCACTTCGGAAGCGGATTTGTCTTAAAGCGGGCTGACGGGAACGAGGCGGTAACAAAAAGGCGCAGAGTCGGCGGTTGGGGAAGTGCTCGTCTTGCGGAATGAGCGTGTGACTTTAGAGTGCGTGCGCCGTTTGCAATTACTTAGTACGACAGAATAGATATTGCGCGGAATCGTCCGCTTCCGGTTCAATCGCGAGCGGGTCGCGACGCTACGACATGCGCAGCCGCACGAACATTCCGTCAGTACGGCAAACCATCGGCAGACGCGCAGAGGTGATGCGCCTTGCGTCCTGGCGGTAATCGTCGCCCCGACCTGCCGAAAGCCATGCCGCCATTGCCGCGTTGGCTACTGAGGTTGCGAATGAATCGCCCAAACAAAAAGCCCCGCAAGGCGCAAACCTTGCGGGGCTTTTCTTCCTACCACTGGCGGAGACGGAGGGATTCGAACCCTCGATCCAGTTTTTAGCCAGATGCTCCCTTAGCAGGGGAGTGCCTTCGACCTCTCGGCCACGTCTCCCAAACTTTTCGTCGCACCGGGAGTGCAGTGCAACGAGATCGAGATAATAGCGTGTTCCCCGGCAGTGGTCAAATTCACATGACGATTTTTTCCAATGGATCGACCGCGAATGTTCCCGCCGCCAACCACCGGAGCAAACGCCCGCGCTTCTTACGCGCGATCCAGCTCGAATGCCTTGTGCAGCGCGCGCACCGCCAGCTCGGTGTATTTTTCGTCGATCAGCACCGAGATCTTGATTTCAGAAGTCGAGATCATCTGGATGTTGATGCCCTCTTCCGACAGCGTGCGGAACATCGTGCTCGCGATGCCCACGTGCGAACGCATGCCGACGCCCACCACCGACACCTTCGACACCTTCGGGTCGCCCAGCACCGTCTCCGCCTGCACGTGGCCCTTGACCTGACCGTTCAGGATTTCGAGTGCGCGCTGATAGTCGCCGCGGCCGACCGTGAACGTGAAGTCGGTCTTGCCGTTCACGCTCTGGTTCTGGATGATCATGTCGATGTCGATGTTCGCATCGGCCACCGGCCCGAGAATCTGATACGCGACGCCCGGCTTGTCGGGCACGCCCATGACCGCGATGCGCGCTTCGTCGCGCTGGAACGCGATGCCAGAAATCACTGCTTTTTCCATGTTCTTGTCTTCTTCAAAAGTAATCAGGGTGCCCGAGTGCATCTCTTCCTCGAGCGCCATCAGCGGGTCGGTCAGGCTGGAAAGCACACGCGTCTTCACCTGATACTTGCCGGCGAATTCCACCGAGCGGATTTGCAGGACCTTTGAGCCGAGACTCGCCATCTCCAGCATCTCTTCGAAGGTCACGCGGTCGAGCCGGCGCGCATCGTCGACGACGCGCGGGTCGGTCGTATACACGCCGTCGACGTCCGTGTAGATGAGGCATTCGTCGGCCTTCAGCGCCGCCGCGATCGCGACCGCCGACGTGTCCGAGCCGCCCCGTCCGAGGGTCGCGATGTGGCCTTCCGGATCGACGCCCTGGAAGCCCGTGATGACCACGACCTTGCCCGCGTCGAGATCGTTGAGCACGCGCTCACCGTCGATTTCACTGATGCGCGCCTTGGTGAACGCGCTGTCCGTCTTGATCGGCACTTGCCAGCCGGCATAACTCACGGCGTCGAGACCTTCGGCGTGCAGCGCGATGGCCAGAAGGCCGACGCTGACCTGCTCGCCCGTGGAGGCAATCATGTCGAGTTCGCGCGGGTCCGGGTTCGCCGTGATGTCTTTTGCGAGGCCGAGCAAGCGATTCGTTTCGCCGGACATCGCCGACGGCACGACGACCATCTTGTGGCCGGCCTTGTGCCATTTGGCGACGCGCTTGGCGACGTTCTTGATGCGCTCGACCGAGCCCATCGAAGTGCCGCCGTATTTGTGTACGATGAGTGCCATTGTCGTTTTGAACAGAAGGGAAACACGCGCTGACGCGCTCAATGCAAGGTGCTGTGCGTTGCTCGACCGCTTCGGGGATGGATGAAGCCAGCAACGATACGCGGGATGCGCCGCATGCCCGCCTTGCGGTCAGAACTCACGCAAGTGTGCTCAAGAGGTGCGTCAAGGGCGCGCGTTTGCAGGCGAAATTCGCGTCTTTTGAACGGAGATGCTGCGCAAAGCGCGTGGCGGGCAAGCGAGCTACGGTACCCGATCGAGGCCGAAATTACAAGATTGCACGCTTGCGAAGGTCATTTTACCGGCTCGCGCGCAACGTCGCCGCTTCAGGCCAGCAGCAGGTCCGGCCGCCACACGATGCGGCGTAACGGAGCGTTCGCGCTGTCCGGTCCGACCTCCGGCGCGACTTCACGATTCACGCCGATGCACGGCACGAACAGCAGCGCATCGCGGATGAAGAGCAACGGGACATCGCGTTTCCACGCCGGCACCCCGCGCTCCTGAAACAGGTTCTTGAGCGTGCGGCTCGGCGCATCGGCCGCGAGGCGCATCCGCTCGCCGCCCGCCCGCGAACGCGCGACCAGCGGCGCCGCGCGCAGCAAACCTTCCGCGATCACATCGGCGCCGGGCGCATCGACGGGCTCGAACACGAACGATCCCCGCCAGTGCGGCAAGCGCCAGACCTCATCGCCTTGCCAGCGCAACTCGCCGGGCGCTCGCGCGATGGCCGCGCCCTGATCGAGATCGGGCGCATCGGCGCTATCGCCCTGCTCCCAGAACAACGCATTGCGATACACCCGCAGGCAC
Organism: Caballeronia grimmiae; assembly: GCF_000698555.1. Lineage (GTDB taxonomy): Bacteria > Pseudomonadota > Gammaproteobacteria > Burkholderiales > Burkholderiaceae > Caballeronia > Caballeronia grimmiae. Next base: position 55,865 of record NZ_JFHE01000001.1, read on the forward strand.
TGCCCCGCATGATCGACGCGCAATGCGTGACCATCGCGCGCCCGCGCCGCGTGCCGAAGCTGGCGCAGCATATCCGCGCTGCGCGCCGTCGATGCCGCCGGCAAGCCGCACACGCGCATCCAGTGACGCAGCAGATTGATCGCGCGCTCGTCGTCGAATGCGAGCAGCGCATCGAGCGCGAGCGCGCCCTCTTCGTCGCCGCGCGCCGTATCGACGTCCATGCGCGCGAGGTCATCCAGCAGCCGCTGCGCCGAAGCCGCATGCGACGCCGTGCGCGCGAGCGCATCGCGAAAGCCGGGGAAATGCACGGCGAGCACCGGCAGCACGTCATGCCGCAGCGCGTTGCGCGCATAGCGGGTGTCGGCGTTGGATTCGTCGTCGATCCAGGTGAGATCGCGCTCGTGCGCGTATTGCTCCAGTTGCGCACGCAAGAGCCGCAACAGCGGGCGCAGGCGCGGCGTCGCGCCATCGAGACGCTGCGGGGCCATCGCGGCGAGACCCGCGACGCCCGCGCCGCGCAACAACTGCAGCAGCACCGTCTCGGCCTGATCGTCGGCGTGATGCGCAATCAGCAGCGCCGACGCGCCCGCTTCATCGCACATGTCGTCGAGCGCGCGGTAACGCGCATCGCGGGCGGCGGCTTCGAGGCTCTCGCCGCCCGAACGCATCACCTCGACGTGGCGCGACGCATGGCGCACATCGAGCGACGCAGCGAAGGCGGCGCAATGTGCGGCCCACGCATCGGCGTTCGGGCTCAGGCCGTGATGAACGTGCAGCGCCACGACGCGCGCCGCGCCGAAACAGCGCACTGCGGCATCGACGAGAACGGTGGAATCGAGACCGCCGCTCAGCGCGACGGCGAGCCGCGCATCGGAGGGCAGCGCGGCATCCGACACCGCAGCGCGCACCGCCTCGAGAACGAGGCGGCCGGCCGGGGTGTCGGTATCGGAGATCACGAGGACACGTGAAAGAGAGAAGGCCCGCTCATGCGCCGGGCAGCGATTCCTTGAACTTGCCGTAGGCCATCAGCTTGTCGAAACGGCGATCGCGCAATTCCTGCACGCTCATGCCCTGGAACTGGCGCAGCGAATCCGCGAGCGCGCGGCGCAGCATCGCAGCCATGCCCTTCGGATCGCGATGCGCGCCGCCGAGCGGCTCGTTCACGATCTTGTCGACGAGTCCGAGAGCCTTCAGGCGATGCGCCGTCAAGCCGAGCGCTTCGGCCGCTTCCGGCGCCTTCGCCGCGCTCTTCCACAGAATGGACGCGCAGCCTTCCGGCGAGATCACGGAGTACGTGGAGAATTGCAGCATCATCACCGTATCGGCGACGGCGATGGCCAGCGCGCCGCCCGAACCGCCTTCGCCGATGATCGTCGTAATGATCGGCGTCTTGAGTTCCGCCATCACGTAAAGATTGCGTCCGATCGCTTCCGACTGTCCGCGCTCTTCCGCGCCGATGCCCGGATACGCGCCCGGCGTATCGACGAACGTGAAGATCGGCATGCCGAACTTCTCGGCGAGACGCATGAGCCGCTCGGCCTTGCGATAGCCTTCCGGACGCGGCATGCCGAAGTTGCGCAGCGCCCGCTCTTTCGTGTCGCGGCCCTTCTGATGGCCGATCACCATGCACGGCTGGCCGTTGAAACGCGCGAAGCCGCCGACGATCGCGAGGTCATCGGCGAATGAACGATCCCCATGCAGTTCATGGAAGTCGGTGAACAGCTCGTTCACGTAGTCGAGCGTGTACGGACGCTGCGGGTGACGCGCGATCTGCGAAACCTGCCACGGAGACAGGTTGGCGTAGAGATCCTTCGTGAGCTGCTGGCTCTTCTTGGAGAGCCGCTCGATTTCTTCCGAGATGTCGACAGCGGAATCGTCCTGAACGAAGCGGAGTTCTTCGATCTTCGCTTCGAGTTCAGCGATCGGCTGCTCGAAATCCAGAAACGTGGTCTTCATGTGTTCGAGTCCTAGGAACAACGGGCAGGGCGCAGGGGCGTCTATTCTAACCGCGTCCGTCCCTGATAAATACGCGCGGAAGCTATCGATTATAAAGCAACGATAGCGCGCTAATTGCTGTGGGAAATCAGTGGTCTGCGGGAATCGGGTTGAGGCTGCGCCACATGTACCACGTCGCGACCGTACGCCACGGCTCCCAGTTCGCCGCGACTTCACGCGCTTCGCTGCGCGTGACGGGTTCGCCGCTGAAGTAATTGACGCTGATCGCCTGAATCAGGCCCAGGTCGTCGAGCGGCAGGACGTCCGGGCGCGACAGATTGAAGATGAGGAACATCTCCGCCGTCCATCGGCCGATGCCGCGAATCTGCGTCAGCTCGGCGATGACGGCTTCGTCGTCCATCGACGCCCACGTGTCGACATGCAGCACGCCCGACACGAAATGCTGCGCGAGATCCAGGATGTATTCGGTCTTGCGCTTCGACAGTCCACACGCCTGAAGCTTCTCCGGCCCGAGCTTGATGAACTGCGCGGGCACGACTTCCGGACACGCGGTCTTCACGCGCTCCCAGATGGCTTGCGCGGCCTTCACCGAAATCTGCTGCCCGGCAACCGACCGTGCGAGCGTCGAGAAGGGATCGCCGAGATTGACGAGATGGATCTCGCCGAACTTCGGAATCAGTTTCTTGAGGATACGGTCGCGCTTCATCAGATCGGCGCATGCCTTGTCCCAATAGTCAGGACGCGTGGCTTCGCGCGTCAGGCCGCCGACCTGCACGGATACCTCGGCATCCGCCGTGACGACGCGCGACTTGCGCACGACTTCGCCGTGCTCCTTGTCGGCGACGAGCGCCTGTGCGTTGGCGGCATCGGCCGCGACAGCGCGGCCATTGCCCTTCGCCGGCTGCGCTTCCGCTTCCACGGTGCGCGGCTTCGACGCACGCGCGGATACATCCTCGCCGTTGCCGCGCCGCGCGCTGCTTACGCTGTCGCTCGCCGCACGCAGCGAGATCGCGCGTTTGGCCGCGGTCTTGCGGGCCGTCGCCGTCGTTGCACCATTGCTCTTCTGCGTCGTCGATTCCGGTTGCGCACCGCGCGCGCGCTTCGTTGCGGGCGACGCGGCGCTTCCTGACGCGGGTCGCTTGACCGGCGTCTTCCTGGCCGTTGCCATCTTGCCTCCTGCCTGGCGAGTCGATCAGAGGGTTCGAAGGTTCGCGATCACACGCGGCGCCATTCGGTCGACCCACCCGGTTTGTCTTCAAGCGCAATACCAGCTTCGAGCAATGCGGCGCGAATCCGGTCTGCTTCGGCATAATCTTTCGCCTGCTTGGCGGCGATGCGCTCGGCGATCTTCGCTTCGATCTCCTGCGGCGACAGTCCGTCCGCTGCCTCCGTGCCCGCCGCCTGTTGCAGGAACGCACGCGGCTCACGCCCGAGAAGCCCGAGCACCTGGCCCAGACCCTTCAGCTGGCGAGCGAGCGCCGGCTCGCGCGTGCGGTTCACTTCGCTTGCGAGATCGAACAGCACGGACACGGCCACTGGCGTGTTGAAGTCGTCGTTCATCGCAGACTGGAAACGCTGCGCGTTCGCCTCATTCCAGTCAAGTTGCTGATTGTCCGGCTCGACATCTTTCAGCGCGGTATATAGGCGAGTCAAGGCGTTCCTTGCATCGTCGATATGCACGTCGCTGTAGTTGAGCGGCGAACGATAGTGCGCACGCGCGATGAAAAAGCGCACGACCTCGGCATCGAACTTGGCCAGCACTTCACGGATCGTGAAGAAGTTGCCGAGCGACTTCGACATCTTCTCGCTGTCGATCTGCACGAAGCCGTTATGCATCCAGTAGTTCACGAACGTCTTGCCGGTCGCGCCTTCGCTCTGCGCAATCTCGTTCTCGTGATGCGGAAACTGCAGGTCCTGACCGCCGCCGTGAATGTCGAACTGTTCGCCGAGCAAGGTGCAGGCCATCGCCGAACATTCGATATGCCATCCCGGACGGCCGCGTCCCCACTTCGAGTCCCAGCCTGAATCGGCAGGCTCGCCCTCCTTCGAATGCTTCCACAACACGAAGTCGAGCGGGTCTTCCTTGGCATCGTTCGCAGCAACGCGCTCGCCCGCGCGCAGGTCTTCGAGCGACTTGCCCGAGAGCTTGCCGTAGCCCGCGAACTTGCGCACCGCGTAATTCACGTCGCCGTCCTTCGCGTGATACGCGTAGCCGTTCGCCTGCAACGCATCGATCATGCCGAGCATCTGCGGGATGTAGTCGGTGGCGCGCGGCTCGAGGTCCGGGCGCGCGACGCCGAGTGCATCGGCGTCTTCGTGCATCGCCTGGATGAAGCGCTGCGTGAGCGACTTGATCGGCTCGTTGTTCTCGACGGCGCGGCGAATGATCTTGTCGTCGACGTCCGTGATGTTCTGCACGAACGTGACCTTGTAGCCGATCGTGCGCAGCCATCGCTGCACGACATCGAACACGACCATCACGCGCGCATGACCGATGTGACAGTAGTCATAGACGGTCATTCCGCAGACGTACATGCGTACCTCGCCGGGGCGAAGCGGCGTAAAGGGTTGCTTGTCACGCGCGAGCGTGTTGTAGATGCGCAGCGAATTCATAGAGGGCAGTGCGTGTACCGGAACACCGTGCGTTGTCGACGAGGTGACGTGCTCGATGCTGGCGGTAACGGATGACACGCACACGCGAGCGCGAACACGACGGTCAGTCGACCAGGACGGAGACGGCCACGAGTGGCAAAGAGAGTCCGGCGTTGGCAACGCGCGACCACGTGTGAAACATGGCGTGCAAGGCGTGCGCGGAACGGGCGGACCTTTTGTTAGAATGGGTCGGAGTATAACACTCGGACTTGAGCCTATGAAATCTCCAAGCGGCCGCACGACGGGCGTTGCCAGTCATGCCGCGAGTCAGGCTGAAGCCCTCGCAGTGCATCGTGTTTCGAGTGGCGTTTCGCGCTTCATTCCCCTTCTCTTCCCGCTCCATTCCTTGACCCGATTCCAAGTGACTCACGCTCAAGCGCGCATGTCTTCGCAAGTTTCCCGCCTGCCGGCTTCAGTTCGTTCCCGCGATGCCTTCCGCGCGACGCTTTCGCGCGCCGCGGCCGTTGCCGTCATCGGCGTAGCCGCGTGCTTCGGAGCGTCGACGGCGGCGCTCGCGCAGGTTTCGTCGGCGACGGCGGACGGCACGCCGGAAATCGATGCGTCCATCGCCGGCAAGGACTGGAACGCCGCGCTCAGGCAACTCGACGCGCGCATCGCGACGAATCCGCGCGACGTGCAGGCGAAGTTCAAGCGCGCAACGGTGCTCGCCCGCCTGAATCGCGACGACGAAGCCATCACCGCGTTCACCGAGCTGACGCAGGCCTACCCGGAACTGCCCGAGCCGTACAACAATCTGGCCGCGCTTTACGCGAAGAAGGGCCGCTATGAAGATGCGCGCGTCGCGCTGGAAACGGCGGTGAAGGCGAACCCCGGCTACGCGCTTGCCTATGACAATCTAGGCGATCTGTACCTTCGGCTCGCGAGCGAATCGTACAAGCGCGCGCAGTCGCTCGGCTCGACGAGTCCGCTCACGCGCCAGCGGTTTGCGGGCATCCAGAACATCATCACGCCGCCGCCGAAGAAGCGTGCAGCGAGCGCGGCTTCCGGCGCTCAGGCCGCATCGGCGCCGCGCGTGCCGTCGGACGAATGGACGCCGACGCAAGGCGAGAATTCGTCGACGATGCCATCGCCCGACAGTTTCTCGCCCTTCGGCGGATCGACCGGCTCGTTGCCGACGTCGCCGTATGTCGCGCCGAATCCGCAGCCGTGACACGGACCAGCCGGCCCCGCCCGCGCAGGAGTTAAGCTGTAGTCTTCGCGCGGCGGCATTTCACGCACGCCGTCGCGGCTGACGCTTTGCATTCATCACCCGAGGATCGAACCTTCATGAAATTGCTGATGTTGGCGCTTTCCGGCGCCGCCCTGATCGCGACCGCCCCCGCCTTTGCTCAACCCGGGCAACCCGCGCAGGCCGCGCATCCGAACGTGCTCTTCAAAACTTCGCAAGGCGACATCCGCGTCGAGCTTTATCCCGAGAAGGCGCCGAAGACCGTCGAGAACTTTCTCGCCTACGTGAAGTCCGGACAGTACAGCGGCACGATTTTTCATCGCGTCATTCCGGGCTTCATGATTCAGGGCGGCGGCTATAACACGAGCTTCGCGGAGAAGCCGACCCGCGCACCGATTCCGCTCGAAAGCCGCAGCGGCCTGAAGAACGCCACCGGCACGATCGCGATGGCGCGCACCAGCAACCCGGACTCGGCCACGGCCCAATTCTTCATCAATACGGTCGATAATGCGGGCCTCGACTATCCGAACCCGGACGGCAACGGTTATGCCGTGTTCGGCAAGGTCGTCGCGGGCATGGATGTCGTGAAGAAGATCGAAGGCAGCCCGACCACCACGCGCGGCCCGATGGCCGACGTGCCGCAGAAGCCGACCGTGATCGAGTCGGCGACCGTGGTCTCGCAGTAACGCGAATATCCTGGCGGCGTGCCCTCGCGCGCCGCCCAACTACAACCGAACACACCGGAGAAATCACATGGTCGAACTGCATACGAACCACGGCGTCATCAAGCTCGAACTCGACGCCGAGAAAGCGCCGAAGACGGTCGAGAACTTCCTCAACTACGTGAAGAAGGGCCACTACGACAACACGGTGTTCCATCGCGTCATCGACGGCTTCATGATTCAGGGCGGCGGCTTCGAGCCGGGCATGAACCAGAAGCCGACGGACGCGCCGATCAACAACGAAGCGAACAACGGCCTCACGAACGACAACGGCACGATCGCGATGGCGCGCACCAACGATCCGCACTCGGCGACCGCGCAGTTCTTCATCAACGTGAAGGACAACGACTTCCTGAACCACTCGTCGCCGACGCCGCAGGGCTGGGGCTACACCGTCTTCGGCAAGGTCGTCGAAGGCATGGATGTCGTCGAGAAGATCAAGAAGGTCCGGACCGGCTCGAAGGGCTTCCATCAGGACGTGCCGGTCGATGACGTCGTGATCGAAAAGGCCGTCGTGGTCTGACTTCCCATCGCATGATCGAGTCGAAGTCTTTCGGTCGCGAAACGGAACAGGAAGCAGCGGGCGCAGCGCATGACGCGCGCCCGCTGTTTTTCATTTCGGACCTGCACCTGAGCGAGGCGATACCGAACACGGTCGCCGCGTTCGAGCATTTCATCGAGGTGACGGCGAACGAGGCCGACTCGGTTTTCATCCTCGGGGATCTTTTCGAATTCTGGATCGGCGACGACGTGCTCGATCCCGCCGTCACCGACGAGCGCGGCCGCTTTGCGCGCCGCATGACGAGGCTGCTGCACACGCTGTCCGAGCGTGGCATCGCGCTTTACGTGATGCACGGCAATCGCGACTTTCTGCTGGGCAGGCGCTTCATGAAGGAAGCCGGCGCAATGCCGCTGCCCGATCCCTTCACGATGACCGCGTTCGGCACGCGCATCGTGCTCGCGCATGGCGACGCCCTCTGCACCGACGACACCGGTTATCAGCGCTTTCGCCGTTTCGCGCGCAACGGCATCGCGCAGCGCCTCTTTCTCGCGCTGCCGCTGAACACGCGGCTTGCAATCGGCCAGCGCATGAGAATGACGAGCGAAGGCGCGCGAACGCACGAGGCATCGGCGAAATACGACGTGACGCGTCCCGCCGTCGCGTCGCTGTTCGGGCAGAGCCGCACGCATACGATGATTCACGGCCATACGCATCGCCCGGCGATGCATCGCGAAGCCGATGGCGTGCGCTGGGTGCTGCCCGACTGGGAACTCGATATCGATGAGCCGCGCGGCGGTTACCTGCGCGTCGACGCAAATGGCGTGCGCGCGCTGCCCCTATAACTGACGCTCGACGCCGCGCGTTTCGCCGTCCATCGCTGAGCACATGCGCTTCAGGTCGACGAGCGTCGCGCCATCCACCCCGTCCACGCCATGCAGCGCCTCCACGCGCGCGCCGAGCCGCTCCAGCGCGGCGACGATTTCATCGGTGCGCAGCGACTGCTTCGAAGCGTGATCGATCAGGCCGTGAATCGCGAGAGACACCGGATCGTCCGCGTTCGGCGTGATGCCGTAGGCGCAGAAGCCGTCGCGGGCATCGGTCTTGGGCTTCGGCACTGCGGGCATCACGATGCGCGCCGGATTGCCGACCGCCGTGCCGCCCGCCGGCACCGGCTTCACGACGACCGCGTTCGAACCGATCTTCGCATTCGCGCCGACGGTAAAGCTGCCGAGCACCTTCGCGCCCGCGCCGACGATCACGCCGCGCTCGAGCGTCGGATGCCGCTTTGCCCCGCGCGTGAGCGACGTCCCGCCGAGCGTGACGCCCTGATAGATCGTGCAGTCGTCGCCGATTTCCGCCGTTTCGCCGATCACCACGCCCATGCCGTGATCGATGAACACGCGCCGTCCGAGCGTCGCGCCCGGATGAATTTCGATGCCGGTCAGAAAGCGCCCCATCTGCGATACGACGCGCCCCGACCAGCGCCAGCCGCGCCGCCAGCACGCGTTCGCGAAGCGATGCAGCACGATCGCATGCAGTCCCGGATAACACGTGACCACTTCGAGCACACTGCGTGCGGCGGGATCGCGCTCGCGGATGGCGGCAATGTCTTCGCGGATTCGGTCGAACATGTCGGACTCTCGGTCGGGGGAAGGGGCGCTGCTGCGCCGGTGGCTTAAGCAGATTTAGCGCAATGCTTATATCGGCATGCCGTTTTCGCCGATTGTAGGACGAGCGCGCGAACCGCGCCCGATGCCCCCGCTGACAGCGCGGTTTGCCTCAGTCCTTGTTCGTCCGCAAGAGAATGTGTTTCGCGATGCCGCGCAGGATGTTCACTTCCTCGTGTTCCAGCCCCGAGCGCGCGAACAGCCGCCGCACGCGCGACATCAGCTTCTTGGGATTGGCGGGATCGAGAAAGTCCAGCGCAACGAGCGCCTCTTCGAGGTGCGCGTACATGCCCTCGATTTCATCGCTCGATGCGCTCTGCTGCGCCGTCGCCGCGACCGACGGCGCAGGCGCGGCATCCTGAAACGCGATGCGCAGTTCGTAGGCGAGCACCTGCACCGCTTGCGCGAGATTCAGCGAGCTATATGCCGGATTGGCCGGGATGTGCGCCAGCGCGCTGCATCGCTCGACATCGGCGTTCGAGAGGCCCGTGCGCTCGTTGCCGAACACGAGGGCGATGTCGCCGTGCCGCACGAATTCATGCGCGCGCTGCGCGACGGCTCGCGGCGGCATGTGCGGCGGCCCGTATTCGCGCGTGCGCGCCGTCAGCGCCACGGACCAGCGCACGCCGACGAGCGCTTCCGCGAGCGTATCGACGACCTGCGCGCCAGCGAGGACATCGTCGGCGCCGCTCGCCATCGCGATGGCTTCCGGCTCGTTCTTGACGTCCGCGACGCGCGGCGCGACGAGCACGAGGCGCGAGAAGCCCATCGTCTTGAGCGCGCGCGCCGCTGCGCCGACATTGCCCGGATGACTCGGCTCGACGAGGATGAACCGCGTGGACGTGAAGCCGCCGGCGGGAGAAGAAAGTTGATTGGAGTCCAAGGCGCGGATTCTGCTGAAGGGTTGCGAGAAAACTGAAGCGGGGAATCGGCTATCTTATCCCGAAGCCCGGCCGCCGCTCGCGGCAATCGGAAACATCCGGCTTCGGGTAAAATGCTCCGTTCGCGCCGTGACCGCGTAGTGGTCCGCGAGCGCCCCGCTCTTATTCAATTCGTCTTTCGTCGACATAGTCGTTGTCGCCAACTTCATCGCCCGCGCCATTGCAACGCACGCGGCGGTCAAAGGATTTCGCTCATGCAACCGATGCTCAATATCGCTGTCAAGGCCGCGCGCCGCGCCGGACAGATCATCAACCGCGCGTCGCTCGACCTGGATCGACTCCAGGTCAGCAAGAAGCAGCACAACGACTTCGTGACGGAAGTCGACAAGGCGTCCGAAGCCGCGATCATCGAAACGCTGCGCACCGCCTTTCCCGATCATTCGATCCTCGCCGAAGAATCCGGCGCGGACGAACGCGAGTCCGAGTACCAGTGGATCATCGATCCGCTCGACGGCACCACCAATTTCATCCACGGCTTTCCGTATTACTGCGTGTCGATCGCGCTCGTGCACCGGGGCATCCCGACGCAGGCCGTCGTCTACGATCCGACGCGCAACGATCTCTTCACCGCATCGCGCGGGCGCGGCGCGTATCTGAACGAGCGGCGCATTCGCGTCGGCAAGCTCGATCGTCTGTCGGACGCGCTCATCGGCACCGGCTTTCCGTTCCGCGATGGCCAGGGCCTCAACGCCTACATGCGCCTCTTCAGCGAAATGACGCTGTCGTGCGCCGGTCTGCGCCGCCCCGGCGCCGCCGCGCTGGATCTCGCAAACGTCGCGGCTGGACGCCTCGACGGCTTCTTCGAGCAAGGCATCCATCCGTGGGACGTCGCGGCGGGCAGCCTGATCGTGACCGAAGCGGGCGGGCTGGTCGGCAACTACACGGGCGAATCGGACTTCCTGTTCAAGAACGAGATCGTCGCGGCGAACCCAAAGGTCTACGCGCAGATGGTCAAGATTCTCGACATGTACTCGCGCACGCGTCTGACGGGCGAATAACACCGCTTCACGGGGCGCCGGGCGCGCCCCATGCTCCAATCGGCGCGCTGCTTCACGCCTGACGCAGCGCCGTCCGCTGTCCGCTTCCCGTACTTGCCCGCTCGATGCAAGACCGTCGCACGTTCTGCCGTTCCGCTCTTGCTCGCCGCGCCCCAGCCTCCCGCCCGACATGAAAAAAGGCTTCTACACGATCATCGCCGCGCAATTCGTTTCGTCGCTCGCCGATAACGCGCTTCTCATCGCGGCCATCGCGATGCTCGCCGTCGTGCAATCGGCGCCGTGGGTCACGCCGCTGCTGCAAATCTTCTTCACGATCTCGTACGTAGTGCTCGCGCCCTTCGTCGGTGCATTCGCCGACGCCCTGCAGAAGCGCCACGTGATGTTCATCTCCAACGCGCTCAAGGCGGGCGGCTGCGCGCTGATGATCGCGGGCGTGCATCCGATGATCGCGTATGGCGTGGTCGGCCTCGGCGCGGCAGCATATTCGCCCGCCAAGTACGGCATCCTCACCGAGCTGCTGCCGCCCGAGAAGCTGATTCCGGCGAACGCGTGGCTCGAATCGGCGACAGTCGGCTCGACCATTCTCGGCACCGTGATCGGCGGCGCGCTCGTGAGTCAGGTCGTCGGCCGCTGGGTCGAGCATGCGCACGTGCCGTTCGTGAGCACCGCCGCGCACGCCGCGATGTTTGCCGTGATGGTGATCTACGCGTCGGCGGCGGTCATCAATGCATTCATCCCCGATACGGGCGCGCGCTATCCGAACCTGCTCATGCAGCCGACGCGACTCGTCCACGATTTCTCCCACTGCTTCAAGGTGCTGTGGCGCGACAAGCTCGCGCAGATCGCGCTTTGGGTGACGACGCTGCTCTGGGGCGCAGCCGTCACGCTGCAACTGCTCGTGCTCAAGTGGGCCGACGCGAATCTCGGGCTGTCGCTGTCGAAGGCGGCGGTGCTGCAGGGCGTGACGGGCGTGGGCATTGCGCTGGGCGCAGCGGCGGCGTCGGCGTGGATCGTGCTGCGGCAGTCGCTCAAGGTGTTGCCGGTCGGCGTGCTGATCGGCGCAGTCGCGGTGGCGATGGCCTTCTACAACAAAGACCTGTTTCCGTCGGGTGCAGGCGTGCATGCCGGGCCGGTGTTCATGCCCGCGTACATTCTGATGGCCTATCCGCTGATGATCGCGCTCGGCGGCCTGTCGGGCTTCTTCATCGTGCCGATGAACGCGATCCTTCAACATCGCGGCGCGACGCTGCTTTCCGCGGGCCATTCGATCGCGGTGCAGAACTTCAATCAGAACCTCGCCGTGCTCGCGATGCTCGGCTCCTACGCGCTGCTGCTGACGGAAAAGGTGCCGGTGCAGTGGATCATCGTTATTTTCGGCGTGTTCGTCTGCGGCATGATGGCGCTGGCGATGCGCCGCCACACGCAGAACGAACGCGAAGTCAACCTGGGCGCGCTCGCCGAGGAATGAAGCTTGCTTCGACCTGATATCGGTTCATCGCCTCGGGCCGCCCGATTCGCGACAGAGGGAGGGAACGATGGCGGACGAGTCGAAGTCGTAACAGCAGTGAACGAGAGGATGAATCAGCGCATGATGCGCAGGCAGCGCGCGATTGAATGCGCTGCCATTCTTCGGCACGTCAATAAAGGAGCATGAAAATGGGATTGTTCACACGTTCGACGCTCGATAGCAAAATCAATGGCGCAGCCGACGTCGGCCAGCGCGCGGTGCGCGGGGCGAGCGATGTCGTCGATTCGGCCAGCGACCAGTTGCGCAGCTTTCTCGATGAGCTGGAGGATTCGCTCCACAGCGCGAAGGACATCGACTCCGACAAGCTGCGCAAGCAATTGCAATCGAAGCTGAAGTACGCGCGCTCGCAAATGGACGGCGCGGGTTCGGCGATTACCGACCGCTTCGGCAATGCAGCCGGCTACGCCGATGAGTTCGTGCACGACAGGCCGTGGCACACGCTCGGCGCCGTCGCGGGGCTTGCGCTCCTGATCGGTTTTCTGGCGGGCCGCGCCTGATCGCAGCGGCGCTCGACTGTCACATGCCGGGGTCATCGTTCGATGGCCCCGCTTCGCTTCGCGATTCGGCCTATCCCTCCTGGCCGCCTCCTTCCCCCAACCCCGACAGGTTAAACTCTTGCACTATTCGCTGACCCGCGGCTGAACGCACGCCGCGTTCGGTCCATTCGCTTTTACCGCACGCAAGATGGGCAATCACACGGCAACTCCCGACTCTCTTCCGGCATCGGCCGCACCCGCGCTTGCTGCGGATTTCTCGCAGCACACGCCGATGATGCAGCAATACCTTCGCATCAAGGCGGATCATCCCGGCACGCTCGTTTTCTATCGCATGGGCGATTTTTACGAGCTGTTCTTCGATGACGCCGAGAAAGCCTCGCGCCTGCTCGATCTCACGCTGACGCAGCGCGGCGCATCGGGCGGCAATCCGATCCGCATGGCGGGCGTGCCGCATCATTCGTGCGAGCAGTATCTGGCCAAGCTGGTGAAGCTCGGCGAATCCGTCGCGATTTGCGAGCAGATTGGCGATCCGGCCACGTCGAAGGGACCGGTCGAGCGCAAGGTCGTGCGGGTGGTGACGCCCGGCACGCTGACCGACGCGGCGCTTCTCTCCGACAAAAACGATGTCTACCTGCTCGCGCTCTGCCCCACGCATAACCGTCGCGGCGTGGCGACGAACGTCGGCCTCGCGTGGCTCAATCTGGCGAGCGGTGCGCTGAGACTCGCGGAAGTCGCGCCCGAGCAAGTGGCAGCGGCGCTGGAGCGCATCCGCCCGTCGGAGACGCTCATCGCGGATACTGTCGTCGACGTTCAGGCGAATTTCGGCGTCCCGACGCTCGCTGCCACCACGCGTGTGCCCGCCTGGCACTTCGATGTCGGCTCGGGCGCGGCGCGGCTTCGCGAACAGCTGGACGTCGCGAGCCTCGACGGTTTCGGCGGCGATTCGCTCACGTGCGCGTGCGGCGCGGCGGGCGCGCTGCTGCTCTACGCGGCGGCGACGCAAGGTCAGCAGTTGCGCCATGTGCGCAGCCTGAAGGTCGAATATGAATCGGAGTACATCGGGCTCGATCCCGCAACGCGGCGCAATCTCGAACTGACCGAGACGCTGCGCGGCACGGAATCGCCCACGCTTTTTTCGCTGCTCGACACCTGCGCGACGACGATGGGCAGCCGCCTTTTGCGGCACTGGCTGCATCATCCGCCGCGCGATGCGTCGGTCGCGCAAGCACGCCAGCACGCGATCGGCGCGCTGCTCGATGCGCCGTCATCGACGGGTCTCGACGCTTTGCGCACCGCGTTGCGCAAGATTTCCGACATCGAGCGCATTACCGGACGGCTCGCGCTACTGTCGGCGCGTCCACGCGATCTGTCGTGCCTGCGCGATACGTTCGCCGCCCTGCCCGATCTTCAGGCGATCGTCGCCGCGCTGCCCGCGCAACCGGCTGCGCTCACGCGCATCGGCGCGGCGCTCGAACCGCCTGGCGAATGCCTGCATCTGCTCACGAGCGCCATCGCGCCGGAGCCGGCGGCACTGATTCGCGACGGCGGCGTGATTGCGCGCGGCTACGATGCCGATCTCGACGAGCTGCGCGACATCTCCGAGAACTGCGATCAGTTCCTGATCGATCTCGAAGCGCGCGAGCGCACGCGCACGGGCATCAGCAACTTGCGCGTCGAATACAACAAGGTGCACGGCTTCTATATCGAGGTCACGCGCGGGCAGACCGACAAGGTGCCGGACGATTATCGCCGCCGTCAGACGCTCAAGAACGCCGAACGCTACATCACGCCGGAACTGAAGGCGTTCGAAGATAAGGCGCTCTCCGCGCAGGAGCGCGCGCTTGCCCGCGAACGCGCGCTGTACGATGCGCTGCTTCAGAACCTGCTGCCGTTCCTCGCGGATTGCCAGCGCGTCGCGAGCGCGCTCGCCGAACTGGATCTGCTCGGCGCGCTTGCGGAACGCGCCCGCGCACTCGACTGGGTCGCGCCGGAGTTCGCCGCCGATGCGGGCATCGATATCGAACAGGGACGGCATCCGGTTGTCGAGGCGCAGGTGGAGCAGTTCATCGCCAACGACTGCTGCCTGAGCGACGAGCGCAAGCTGTTGCTCATTACCGGCCCGAACATGGGCGGCAAGTCCACGTTCATGCGGCAGACTGCGCTGATCGCGCTGCTGGCGTATGTCGGCAGCTACGTGCCGGCGAAGCGCGCGCGCTTCGGCAAGCTCGACCGCATCTTCACGCGCATCGGCGCAGCGGACGATCTCGCGGGCGGCCGCTCCACCTTCATGGTCGAGATGACCGAAGCTGCCGCCATCCTGAACGATGCGAGCTCATCGAGCCTCGTGCTCATGGATGAAATCGGCCGCGGCACGTCCACGTTCGACGGCCTCGCGCTCGCGTGGGCCATCGCGCGGCATCTGCTGTCGCACAATCACTGCTACACGCTGTTCGCCACGCATTATTTCGAGCTGACGCAACTGCCGGCAGAGTTCGCCCAGGCGGCGAACGTGCATCTTTCGGCGGTGGAGCACGATCACGGCATCGTGTTCCTGCATGCCGTCAGCGAAGGCCCGGCGAATCAGAGCTACGGCTTGCAGGTCGCGCAGTTGGCGGGCGTGCCGGCAGCGGTGATCCGCGCGGCGCGCAAGCATCTCGTGCATCTGGAACAGCAGTCGATCGGCCAGCCGACCGCGCAGTTCGATCTCTTCGCGAGCCCGCCGTACGCATTCGAAGATGCGGCCGACGAGCCCGCCCAAGCCGATGCGCCGGAGCATCCCGCGCTGGAAAAGCTGCGTGCGCTCGATCCGAACGATCTGCGTCCGCGCGACGCACTCGATCTGCTCTACGAACTGCATGAACTGGCGAAGTCCGTGCCGGATGCATCGCGATGAGCGCAACGCTCCGCGCGCGGTGACGCGCAGCCGGTCGCGCATCGCGAGCGCGACGGTGCGCGCCATGCTGACGACGCTGCTGTTCGCCATATGCCCGATCACCCATGCGCAGGACGGCGACCCGCTCACGTTCGCCGTCATCGCCGATGCGCTCGCCCGCCCCGCCGACGAAGCGCCCGTTCGCCAGATGCTCGACGCCATCGGGCGCGATCGCGATATCGCGTTCATCGTCTACGACGGCAACGTGAAGGGCAGCGCAGAGGCGTGCCGCGACAGCATCTATCAGTCGCGCCGCGATGTGCTCGACGGCTCGCGCACGCCGCTCGTGCTGCTGCTAGGGCAACACGACTGGGCCGACTGCGGCCTCGCACATACCGCCGCCTACGATCCGGTCGAGCGGCTCGATTTCGTGCGCCAGCTTTTCTTCGCGGACGCCAATTCGCTCGGGCAACAGCCGCTCGCGCTATCGCGTGAAAGCGACGTCGCGCGCTTTCGGTCGTTTCGTGAAATCGTGCGGTGGCAGGCGCAAGGCGTGGCGTTCATCGGCCTCAATGCGCCGAGTCCGAACAATCACTATCTGACCGCGGGCGGGCGCAACGGCGAGTTCGAGGACCGCGCCGTCGCGACTTCGTTCTGGCTCGAACATGCGGCGGAATCCGCGCGGCGCTCGGGACTGCGCGCACTCGTCATCATCCTTCAGGGCGACCCCGACTTCGCGCGTTACGAGCGGCGCGACCGCTTCGCGTGGCTGCGCTTCTCGCGCACGACCCCGCCGCGTGATGGCTTTCTGGAACTCAAGCGCAGTCTCGTGAAAGCGGCCGAGACGTTTCGCGGGCCGGTCATCGTGATTCATCGCACGGAGGCACCGGAGCCGAATGGCTTTCATATCGATCAGCCGCTGCGCAACGACAAGGGCCTGACGGTGACGAACCTGACGCGCGTCGCGCTCGCGTTGAAGAAGCCGCAATCGCAATGGCTCGAAGTCTCCACCGATGCCGGATGGCGGCCGCCGTTTCGCTTGCGTGTGCGCGACGGACGGACCGTGCGCGATACACGCAGTGCGAACGAAGCCCGCAAGCGCGAGCCGGCCGATCCGCAAGCTGATCCGTACGCAATACCGTATGGGTCGCCGTACTCCGCGCCGTACTCTGCGCCCGCATCGGGGCCGGCGGCGCCGTTGCATCACGATCTGCCCGACGCGTTGCCGCCTGCGCCATCGCTGATCCAGCCGGCGTCCGGTCTTCCGCCGATCCTCACGCCGCCGCAGGCGCTGCCGCCGATTTTGCCGACGCCGGCATCGAGCGTGCCTCCTACCGTCCCTGGCAATACGAACGGTCGCGCACAATAAAAAAGCGCAGCCTCGCGCTGCGCTTTTTCTAACGACCGCCTGCTGCGTCCGATAGACGCTCAGTAAAGCCGCTCAATGAAGCGTCGGACCCGAGTCCTTGCGCGGACCGGCTTCTTCGTCGTCATCTTCGTCTTCATCCGCGATGTGCAGGCCATCCGCGCCATGCGCATGCTGATGCTCGATCTCGTCTTCGGTCGCCGTGCGCACTTCCTGCACCGACAACGCAAAACGCAATGCCATGCCCGCGAGCGGATGATTGCCGTCGAGCACCACCTTGTCTTCGGCGACGTCCGTGACGGTGTAGATGAGCGAGTCGAGTTCGTCGTCGCTATCTTCGGGCGTGCCTTCGAACTGCATGCCCACTTCGAGCGGCTCGGGGAAGCGGCCGCGTTCTTCGACCTTCACGAGTTCGGGATCGTATTCGCCGAACGCGTCCTGCGGTTCGAGCTGAATCAACGTTTCGTAGCCAGGTTCGCGGCCGTCCAGCGCTTCCTCGATCTTGGGGAACGTGCCATCATAGCCGCCGTGCAGATAGACCATCGGCTCGTCGCTTTCTTCGATCAGATTGCCTTGTGCATCCGATAGCTTGTACGCGACCGAAACGACAGTGTCTTTCGCAATTTTCATTGAATCCTCCAAGATACAAGCCTCGATTATACGATGCGCCAGCGGCCCTCAGACGTTACTCCTTTGCCTCCAGACAACCATAACGAACGCGCCCGAGCGCCGCTTCCAGACGAAGTGTCGCCCCTTTTGGGCAACCGTACGCCGCGACAGTTCATGCGGCGTTACTGGCAGAAAAAACCGCTGCTGATTCGCCAGGCCATCCCCGGCATTTCTGCCCCGCTTGCTCGCGAGGAACTCTTCGAACTCGCCGATTCCGACGACGTCGAAGCGCGCCTCATCACGCATTTTCGGAACACGTGGAATCTGGAGCACGGACCGTTCGCAGCCGACGAACTGCCATCGGTCAAGAAGCGCGAATGGACACTGCTCGTGCAAGGCGTGAACCTGCATGACGACCGTGCGCACGCGCTGATTAACCGCTTCCGCTTCATCCCCGACGCGCGGCTCGACGATCTGATGATCTCCTACGCAACGGATGGCGGCGGCGTAGGTCCGCACTTCGACTCTTACGACGTCTTTTTGCTGCAAGTGCATGGCAAGCGCCGCTGGCGTATCGGCGCGCAGCGCGACCTTTCGCTAAAACCCGGTTTGCCGTTGAAAGTTTTACAGCACTTCGAAGCGGAAGAAGAGTGGGTGCTGGAACCGGGCGACATGTTGTACCTGCCGCCGCATATCGCGCATGACGGGGTCGCCGAGGGCGAGTGCATGACGTGCTCCATCGGCTTTCGCGCACCGTCGGCGCAGGAACTGACGTCGCAGTTCCTGTATCACCTTGCCGAGCGAACCGGTGACGGCGCACGGGCCAAAGCAGACGCGCGTTATCGCGATCCCGCGCAACCGCCTGTCGATACGCCCGCCGCGTTGCCGCCGCTTCTCGTCGAACGAGTAGGCGCGATCCTTGCAAACGTCAGTTGGACTGATAAGGATATTGCGGAGTTTTTGGGCAGTTATCTAAGCGAGCCGAAAGCGAATGTGGTATTCGATCCGCCGGTTCGCGCGCTGAATGAGCAAAAATTTGTAGAGCGCGCGAAAAAGACGGGTATCAGGCTAGATAGAAAGACGATTTTGCTCTACAACACGCACTCGTATTTCGTTAATGGCGAAGCCGCTGCGTTATCCGCAAAGGCTAAAAAGTGGCTGCCCGAACTCGCTGATACTCGGCGTCTGGAGGCGAAACGCTTTGTAACACTTACAGACGATCTGACAATGACATCGTTGCTGCACGAGTGGTATTGTGCGGGCTGGATTCAGACGGAGTCATCGGCCTGAAACGCTTGACGTGCAAGCGGTCGGGAGTTTCTGGAATGCCGGGGTTTTGCTGTTCCGCAATACGAAAATTTGTATGAGAAAGACAACGTATCGGCCCCTCATTTATCGACGGTCGTTGCGAAAGTGCCTATAATTTCCGGCCAAGCCGTAGTTGGTCTCACACCAAAAAGAATTGTGAGGCTCCACAGCGGCCCTGGTCGGTGTTGGAGCACACATTACCGGTACTTTGCGCTGTTGCTTACCTTTAACCATAAAAGGACGTGATCATGAAGAAATCCCTCCTCGTAGCATCCCTGTTGGCTGCTGTTGCTCTGGCTGCATGCAACAAGTCTAGCGATACGGCTGCTCCGAGCGCTGCCAGCGATACGTCGGCTGCTTCGGCTCCGGCTGCTGCCGCTTCGGACGCTAACGTTGCTGCATCGAGCGCTTCGGCCGCTGCAAGCGACGCAGCTTCGGCTGCTGGCGCGGCTTCGGACGCTGCTGCTTCGGCTTCGGCTGCTGCTCCGGCATCGGGCGCAAGCCAGTAAGGCCGTCAGGCGCTTACGCCAGCGCGTTAAGCCTGGCACAGGCCGCTCACCGCGGCCTGAAACAAGAAAACCGGCTCTTGGGCCGGTTTTTTTGTATCTTCGCAATGAATGCGTCGAACGCTTCGCTCACCTCATAGCGACAGCCAGTCGAACCCTTCCGCTTGTGTAGCCACGACGACATCCGGCGCCGATGCACCGAGCACCGCTGCCAGCGCAGCCTGTGCAAGATGAGGCAGATTGTTTTGCTGGCTGAGATGCGCGGCCACCAGATGACGCAGCTTCGAACGATCCAGCGACGCAAGGATCGCAGCCGCCGCATCGTTGTTCAGGTGCCCGTGCGTGCCGCCAATGCGCGCCTTCAGCGACGCCGGATAACGGCTCGCGGAAAGCATCGCAAGGTCGTGATTGGATTCGAGCACGAGCGCGTCGCAGCCGCTCAGTACGCTCGTGATATGCGGCGTCGCCACGCCCACGTCCGTCAGCACGCCTAAGCGGCTTGCACCGTCGGAGAAGACGTATTGCAACGGCTCGCGGGCATCGTGCGGGACGGTATAGGGCAGCACGCTGACATCGCCGATGGCGACGCTTTCATCGCCCCACAGCACGCGCAGATCGATCTTGCCTTCGTCCGCGCCGACCGCGCGCGCGGTGCCCCAGCTCATGTAAAGCGGGATGGACCACTTGCGCGCCAGGGTCAGCGCGCTGCCGATGTGGTCCGTATGTTCATGCGTGATGAGGATGGCGTCGAGATGTTCGGCGCTGGTTCCGAGCCGAAGCAGCCGACGCTCCACTTCCTTCGCGGAAAAACCGCAATCGAGCAGCACGCGCGTGGTGGTCGCGCCGCTCGTCGATTCGACGAGCAACGCATTGCCTTCGCTACCGCTGCCGAGACTGGCGAATCTCACAATCGCTCGCGCCGCCCGCCTAGTTCAACTGCGCGTGCAGCAGGGACACGATGCGCTGCGCGTCGGACGAGTTGTCCGGCTGGCCATTGGCATCGACGACGGCGACCTGCGTCACCGCATCCGCCTTCGGACGCACGTTCACGAGGAACTGGCGCGTGGGCTTCGGCGTGTTGCTGGAGAGGAGCTTGCCGAAAAGGCCTTCCTTCTTCAGTTCCGCCATCGAGTCCGAGTAATGCACGTAGTAGATGCCCTTCTCGCGGTCGCGATTGTCGACCGTGAAATTGGTGCGATCGAGCGCGAGGCCCACGCGCAGCCAGGCGCGATCGAACGGCTCCGCGAGATCGAGCGTCGATGCGCCCGCCGTCTGCTCCACGGCCACCTTCGCGCCCGCCGGACGCGCCTGCGCAATCAGTTGCTTCGACTGGTCTTCGGTCAGGCCGAACTTCTGCATCATCTTTGCGAGGAACGCGGCTTCGAGCGCCGGATTGCGCGGCCGTGTCTCCCAGCGCGACGACGTCTTGTCCTGACCCGTCAGCACTTCTTCCATGGCGCTATGCGTGACGGAGATATCGGTCGAGCCGTCCGCCGCGCGATCGACCTGCGTGCGGAACATGTCGCGCGTGCCCGACGAGTAGGCGAAATCGAGCAGCTTGCCGACGCTCTTTCTGAACCAGTCGTCCGGAATGTTCGCGCGGTTCTCGGCCCAGTCCGTCGCCATGATGCCGGTCTGTGCGGAATCGGTTTTCAGCGTGAAACCGTTCTCCGTCCAGAACTCCTGCAGCTGCGGCCAGATCTGATCCGGCGTGCGGCCATCGACGACAAGCCAGCGGCGGTCGCCATCGCTTTCGACGTGCATGCCATACGGGTCCTGCGCGTTCGGCACGCCGAGCGTCAAATTGCCGGCCGGCGTGACGTTGCGCTGCGTCGCGCCGCCGAGCGTGTTGATCGGCGGCGGCGCGGCGTAGCGCTGGCTGATGTCGGCCGTGCTGAGATCGGACGGCACGTTGAGCGCCGGAGCGGTCTCGGCCGCCTTGTAGTTGACGCGGTCGGGCGCGAGCCAGTCGTTCAGCGTTTCGCAGCCCGCAAGCGAGAAAATGACGCCGGCGCCCAGCGACAGCACGCTCAGGCGTTTGGCTTGAGTAAGAAGAGCGGAAGATTTCATGAGGTCCTTCTTTGCTGCAGATAACGGCTGAATACGCATTGCCCCGCGTTGGTTCCGGCGCGCGGACGCGCGGTTCATCGAGGTCAACGAATGGCAGTGGATGAGTGGCTCGGCTTCATTCGATCAGTGCAGCAGCGCGGTCACGTTCGATTCATCGCCTGACGTGGCGCGCGCCGCCGCGCATGATCAGCCGAGAAGCCCGGCGTCGCGCAATGCGCCGCGCACGACGTCGTGGTAGCGCGCATCGAGCGGCGTGAGCGGCAAGCGGATGCCGCCTTCCATGCGGCCGAGCGCCTGCAGCGCCCACTTCGCCGGAATGGGGTTCGATTCGCAGAACAACTGCTTGTGCAGCTCCAGCAGGCTCAGGTGGATGCGGCGCGCGGTGATTGCGTCGCCTGCCAGCGCGGCGCGGCACAGATCGCTCATCTGCTTCGGCGCGACGTTCGCCGTCACCGAGATGTTGCCGTGGCCGCCGAGGAGCATCAGCGCAATGGCCGTGGGATCGTCGCCGCTCAGAATCGCGAAGTTCGCCGGCGCGTGCTTGATGAGATACGCGGCGCGATCGATGTTGCCGGTCGCCTCTTTCACGCCGATGATGCCCCGCACCTCGGCGAGACGCAGGATCGTCTCGTTGCTCATGTCGGCAACGGTGCGGCCCGGCACGTTATAGAGGATCACGGGCAAATCGACGGCTTCCGCAATCGCGCGGAAATGGCGATACATGCCTTCTTGCGTCGGCTTGTTGTAATACGGCACGACTTGCAGCGTGGCGTCGGCGCCGACCTTCCTGGCCTGCTTCGACAGCTCGATGGCTTCCGCTGTCGAATTCCCGCCCGCGCCCGCGATGACCGGAATGCGCTTTGCGGCGTGCTCGACCGCGGTTTGCACCATCAGGACGTGCTCTTCGACCGACAGCGTCGCCGATTCGCCGCTCGTTCCCACGACGACCAGCCCGTTCGACCCCTGTTCGACGTGCCAGTCGATCAGCTTTCGAAACGCCGGCAGATCGAGGCTGCCGTCCTCGTGCATCGGGGTGACGATGGCAGGAATGCTGCCACGGATCTGGATGCCGCCGTTGGTGCCGCTGCTAGTTCCGTTTGTCATGAAACTCTATGAATTTAATCGTGAATTTAATCGCGAAAAGCGATATTACGCGATTGTAGCGGATTAGCCCGCCAAATCGTAACGCGGCGGACCCGGGGGTGTGTTACCAATCGTGAGCCGGTTACCGGTTGCGTCGACTTCACTTACCGCGCAGATTCGCTGCACGTAGGCAGCACGCGGCGTCTCGACAAAACCGTCTTCAAAGGCGATCACGCGAAGCCGGCCGCGCACCGCTTCCAGCAGTTCGCCGGCTTCCAGCAGGAACGCGGGATTGGACGGCTTGCCGATACATTCGTTGCCTGCGGCAAACGTCTCGTAGATCAGGACGCCGCCGGGCGCGAGGCTGTCGATCAGGCGCGCAAACAGCGGCCGATGCAGATAGTTCGTCACGATCACCGCGGCAAATCGGCGGTCGGCGGGCAACGGCCACGGCCCGCCTTCGATGTCCGCAACCAGTGTCTCGACGCCCTCGCATCCGGACAAAGACGCGAGCGCGTCAGCATCGCGATCGACGGCGAGCACCGCATGGCCGCGCGCCGCCAACCAGCGCGCATGACGCCCGCCGCCCGATGCGACATCGAGCACTGGCGCGCCGGCCGCGACCAGACGCGCCCAGCGCGTGACCCATGTGCTCGGAATGCCCGCTTCCATCAGTTGTACGAGAGGCCCATTGCCTCGCGCACGTCGCGCATGGTTTCGACGGCGAACTTGCGCGCCTTGTCGCAGCCATCGGCGACGATCGCGCGCAGCAGCGACGGATCGTCCATGTACTTCTGCGCGCGCTCGAGCATCGGCTGCTGTTCCCGCAGGATGCCTTCGATCACCGGCTGCTTGCAGTCGAGGCAACCGATGCCCGCTGTGCGGCAACCCTTTTGCACCCACTCGTGCGTGGCTTCGTCCGTGTAGACCTGATGCAGTTGCCACACCGGGCACTTGTCGGGATCGCCCGGATCGGTGCGGCGCACGCGCGCCGGGTCGGTCGGCATCGTGCGGACCTTCTTCGTGATGGTCTCGGCATCCTCGCGCAAGCCGATGGTGTTGCCATACGACTTCGACATCTTCTGGCCATCGAGACCCGGCATGCGCGACGCTTCGGTCAGCAGCACCTGCGGTTCAACCAGGATGATCTTGCGCGCGCCTTCGAGATAGCCGAACAGACGCTCGCGGTCGCTCATCGACAGGCTCTGCGATTCCTGCAGCATCGCGCGGGCTTGTTCGAGCGCTTCGGCATCGCCTTCCTGCTGATACGCGACGCGCAGCTCGTGATAGAGCTTCGCGCGCTTGCCGCCGAGCTTCTTCGCGGCATCGAGCGCCTTTTCCTCGAAATCCGCTTCCTTGCCGTAGAGGTAGTTGAAGCGGCGCGCGATCTCGCGCGTCATTTCGACGTGCGGCACCTGATCCTCACCGACCGGCACCAGCGACGCGCGATACAGCAGAATGTCCGCCGCCATCAGCACCGGATAGCCGAGGAAGCCGTACGTCGACAGATCCTTTTCCTTCAGCTTCTCGATCTGCTCCTTGTAGGTCGGCACACGTTCGAGCCAGCCAAGCGGCGTGCCCATGCCGAGCAGCAGCGACAGTTCCGCATGCTCGGGCACGCGGCTCTGGATGAAGAGCGTCGCCTGCGCCGGGTCGATGCCGGATGCCAGCCAGTCGATCAGCACTTCCCAGACGTTTTTCTCGATGACCTCGGGCGTCTCGTAGTGCGTCGTGAGCGCGTGCCAGTCGACGACCGCGAAGAAGCACGGGTATTCGGACTGCAGCCGCACCCAGTTTTTCAGCACGCCGTGATAGTGGCCGAGGTGCAGCGACCCGGTGGGCCGCATGCCGGAAAAGATACGGTCAGGGAACATGATCTTATGGGAATAGTGAAGCGAAGGGATTCAGAATGGCCGTTACCGCCGCATAACCGACGCTCACGAGCGGGCTCAGCCAGAAGCGCGTGAGCACGCCCGTCACGACGAGCGCCATCACGATGAAGAAACCGTAAGGTTCGAGCTTCGAAAACGCAATCGATGCCCGCGCCGGCAGCAGCGCCATCAGCACGCGCCCGCCATCGAGCGGAGGCAGCGGGAACAGGTTCAGCACGCCGAGCACGAGATTCACGCCGACGCCCGCGGCGGCCATGCGCGTGAGAAACGCTTCGTCGACATTGAAAGCCGCGAGCAGCACCGCCGTCACGCCCCAGACGAGCGCCTGCACGAAGTTGCTGCCGGGGCCGGCCGCGGCGACCCACAGGCTGCCCCAGCGCGGATTGCGCAGGTTGCCGAACGCGACCGGCACGGGCTTCGCATAGCCGAACATGAAACTGCCGTTCGTGACGAAGTACAGGACGATGGGAATGACGATGGTCCCGATGGGGTCGATATGGCGCATCGGGTTCATGGAAACGCGGCCGAGCACGTAGGCCGTGTTGTCGCCGAGCAGACGCGCGGCATAGCCATGCGCGGCCTCGTGCAGCGTGATCGCGAAGATCACCGGGAGCGCGTAGACCGCGATGGTTTGTATCAGAGAAGGATCCATGGGGCGTTATTGTATCAAGCGGGAGGCCGTCTACAGGCGCGCGCGACGCCCCTTGGCACGACGAATCGCGCGTTGGCCGAGCGGCCTATGCCGCCAGTCCGAACGGCTCGAGGCTTCCCCGTCCGGCGCGCACGAGCACCGGCTGGCCGCTGGAAAGATCGATCACCGTCGACGGCTCGGCGGGACACGCGCCCGAATCGACCACGAGTTCGATTTGCTTTTCGAGTCGCTCGCGAATTGCCTCGGCGTCGTTGAGCGGCTCGGTGTCGGGCGGCAGGATCAGCGTCGACGCGAGCAGCGGTTCGCCGAGCGCTTCGAGCAGCGCCAGCGTGATCGCGTGATCCGGCACGCGCAGCCCGATCGTCTTGCGCGACGGATGCGACAGCCTGCGCGGCACTTCCTTCGTCGCCTGAAGCACGAAGACGTAAGGCCCCGGCGTCACCGACTTGATGAGCCGGTACTGCCGGTTGTCGACCATTGCGAAGTTCGATAGCTCGGACAGATCGCGCACGAGCAGCGAGAGCAACTGCTTGTCGTCGATGCCGCGGATGCGCCGCAGCCGCTCGACGGCGTCCTTGTCGTCGAGATGGCAGGCGAGCGCATAGCTCGAATCGGTCGGCAGCGCGACGATGCCGCCGTCGCGAATGATCTGCACCGCCTGATTGATGAGCCGCGGCTGCGGATTGTCCGGATGAATACGAAAGAATTGGGACATGGCGACGCCTCTTGTTCCGATCGTGTTCGCGGTTCGACGCGCTCGCGCGCGAGAATTCTGCGACGCGGACGCGGGCTAGTCAGGCATGATGCGACGCAAGGCGCATGCGCGCCAGTGATTTGCAACCGGAGCTTCAGACCCAGCGGTGCCAGACAGGCGTGAGGTCTTGCGGCAGCGGCGGAAGCTGCCCCAGATCGATGCGCCCTTCTCCCGGCGCATGAAAGTCCGAGCCGCGCGACGCTTCGAAGCCATAACGGCGCGCGACGTCCGCGTACTCGCGATACTGGTCCGGCGTATGGCTTCCGGTCACGACTTCGATCGCGTTGCCGCCGAGCCCGATGAACTCGTCGAACAGCGCGGCGAACTCAACCGGCGTGTAATCGTAGCGGCCGGGATGCGCGATGATCGGCTCGCCGCCCGCTTGGCGGATCCACGTCATTGCGTCCGCGAGCTTCGCCCAGCGATGCCCGACGAAGCCGGGCTTGCCGTCGCCGAGATAGCGCGCGAACACATCGGACGTGCTCTGCGCGTAGCCTTCGTCCACCAGAAAACGCGCGAAGTGCGTGCGCGAGATCATGTCGGGGTCGTCCGTGTAGCGCAGCGCACCCTCGTAGGCATTCGGAATGCCCACCGCCGCGAGCGCCTCGCCGATCGCCACGCCGCGCGCCGCACGGCCATTGCGCGTCGCTGCGAGACCGTTCGCCAGCTCCTCGTTTTCCGGATCGACGTTCATGCCGACGACATGCACCGTGCGCCCCGCCCACGTCACCGAAATCTCCACGCCCGCGAGATAGCGCATGCCGAGCGCCTCCGCCGCCGCGCGGGCTTCGCGCTGGCCGCCCAGCTGGTCGTGATCGGTCAGCGACCAGATGGCGACGCCGCCCGCATGCGCGCGTGCGGCCACGTCGGCGGGCGCGAGCCGGCCGTCGGAAACGGTGGAATGGCAGTGCAGATCGGCGTTGATGGCGGTGGGATTCATGGACGTGATTTTACGTTAAGGGCGCGGATCGCCGCTCGCGGCGCCCGCAGCCGCTCACGACGGTTCACGCGCAGAACGACTCGATTAATTCCGCGACGCGCCCGGGCTGGTCGTGATGAATCATGTGCCCCGCGCCGCTCACGACTTCCTCGCGCCAGTCGCGGAAGGCGGCGAAGCGCGTCTTGAATTCGGCGATGGGCATGTCCCCGGCGAAGCGCGCGAGCGTCGGCGACGCCTCGGCCTCGACGTGCAGCACTTTCGCCTGCACGCGCGACCAGACGGCCATCACTTCGTCGAGCCGGTACAGCGTAGGGCTGCGCAGCTTATGTGCCGGGTCCGCGAGCAGGTGGTAAGCGCCGTCGGCTTCGCGGCGCGACCAGTGATCGGCGAGAAAGCGCGCCCGCGAACGCGCAAGACGCGGATTCGTCTTGATCAGGCGATCCGCGACGTCATCGAGCGTTGCGTAGCTGCGCAGTTCGGACGGTACGCGCAACTCGTCGAGCCATCGCGCGATGGCCCCCGGCGCCTGCGAGGGACGCGCCGCCGCGAGTCCGAAGCCCTCCAGATCGACGACGCGCCGCACCCGCTCCGGCCTGATCCCGGCATAGTGGAGCGACACGTTCGCGCCCATGCTGTGACCGACGAGATTGACCTCGGCGGCGGGCGCGTAGTGGTCGAGCAGCACGTCAAGATCGGCGAAATAGTCCGGAAAGTAGTAATGCCCGCCGCCCCGTTGAGCCACTGGCCAGTCCGACAGGCCGAAGCCCCGTGCGTCGGGGGCGAGCACCTGCCAGTCGCCAGCCAGCGCGTCGACGACGAACTGAAACGATGCGGCCACGTCCATCCAGCCGTGCAGCATGAAGAGCATGGGCGCGCCGGGCGAACCCCAGCGGCGCACGTGCAGCCGCACGCCGCGCGCGTCGACGAACTCGGAGCGCGATTCTTTCATGGTCCCGCCTTCGATCAGAAAAGGATGATCGTTCGAGTATAACGGCGACCGCGCAGCTTCCGCCGTGGTGTCAGGCGGAATCGTCGAGACCCGCCAGCGCGCGAAGCTCGGCCTCGTCGAAGCCGGCGTCGCGGCGCGCTTCGAAGTTGAACGGGCCGCGCAGCTTCGGCGCGTGATACTGCTCGGCCAGGCGCTCGTACGTCGTGTGCGGGTCCAGCGAAGCCTCGTCGCACAGATGCCGGAACCAGCGATTGCCGATCAGCACGTGGCCGATCTCGTCGCGCAGAATCACGTCCAGGATCGCAGCGGATGCGTGATCGCCCGCCTGCGCGAGCCGCTTGCGAATCGGCGGCGAGGCGTCCAGTCCGCGCGCTTCGAGCGTGCGCGGCACGAGCGCCATGCGCGCGAGCACGTCGGCGCGCGTGCGCTGCGCCATGTCCCACAGGCCGTCGTGCGCGGGGAAGTCGCCGTATGCGTGACCGAATTCCGACAGCCGCGCGCTCAGCAGCGAAAAGTGATGCGCCTCTTCCGCCGCGACTTTCAACCAGTCGAGATAAAAATCGCCCGGCATCGACGGGAAGCGCCAGACGGCGTCGAGCGCGAGGTTGATCGCGTTGAACTCGATGTGCGCGAGCGCATGCAGCAACACCGCGCGCCCCGCTTCCGACTGCATGCCCCGCCGCTTGAGCGACGACGGCTCCACGAGCTCGGGCCGCGCCGGGCGGCCGGGCAAGTCGCCGGGGTCGGACAGCGCGAGCGCCGGATCGATCCGCAACGCGCCCACGCGGGCCGCTTCGTATAGCGCCCGCGCCTGCTCGGCCTTCGTGGCGGGATCGCGTTCGCACAGAATCGCCAAGGCGCTGCGGCGGGCGCATTCGGGAGAGGACGGAGAATTCGGCATGGCACGTCTGAACAAAAGCGGAAAGGCACGCTCGGCGGCGGAATGCCGCAAACGGCTAAAATGTTAACCCCGGCGCAGGCACAAGGCGCACGAGGTGTACAGCGATTCGCGCTACGCGAGGCGCGCATTTTAGCGCCGCGCGGCTGCGATCCCCATCGACGACCAGACGAAGACCTGAGGAGACACCGTGGCAATTTACAAACTCGGCGACGACGCCCCCACCATCCATGAAAGCGTGTTTCTCGCCGATACCGCGACCATCATCGGCCAGGTGACGCTCGAAGAGAACGCAAGCGTCTGGCCAGGCGCGGCGCTGCGCGGCGACAACGAGCCGATCGTGGTCGGACGCGGCAGCAATGTGCAGGAAGGCGCGGTGCTGCACGCGGACCCGGGCTTTCCGCTGACCATCGCGAACGACGTGACCGTCGGCCACCAGGCGATGCTCCATGGCTGCACCATCGGCGAAGGTACGCTGGTCGGAATTCAGGCCGTGGTCTTGAATGGCGCGGTAATCGGCCGCAATTGTCTGGTTGGCGCGGGCGCGATCGTTACCGAAGGCAAGGTGTTTCCCGACAACACGCTGATACTCGGCGCGCCCGCCAAGGCGGTGCGCGAGATCGGCGAAGCGGACATCGCCCGCATGCGCGCCGCGACGGCAAGTTATGCCGACCGGCGTGAATACTATAAAGCGCAGCTCGTGCGCATCGGCTGAACGGCGGCGCTGCGCGATACGCAGCGCCGCACGTTCCGCCTCAACACCCAAGGAAGAGTTGTGAACGACCAGTTGCAGAAATTCATGTTCAACGCGGCGCCCGTGCGCGGCGAAATCGTCTCGCTGCGCAACACGTGGCAGGAAGTGCTCGCGCGCCGCGCGTATCCGCCGGCCGTGCGCAACGTGCTGGGCGAAATGATGGCCGCGTGCGCCCTCTTGTCCGCGAACCTCAAGTTCGACGGCACGCTCGTCATGCAAATCTATGGCGACGGCCCCGTGAAGATGCTGGTCGTGCAGTGCAACTCGAACTTGTCGCTGCGCGCGACGGCCAAGCTCGCCGAGGGCGCGGAAAGCGAACTGCAGAACGACATGTCGCTCGCCGACCTGCTCAACCGCCACGGACATGGCCGCTGCGTCATCACACTCGATCCCTCCGACAAGAAGCCTGGCCAGCAACCGTACCAAGGCATCGTGCCACTGTCGGGCGAGCATGGGCCGCTCGCGTCGATGGCCGAGGTGCTGGAACACTACATGCATCACTCGGAGCAGCTCGATACACGCATGTGGCTCGCCGCCGATACCGACCGCGCCGTCGGCGTGCTGCTGCAAAAGCTGCCGGGCGATGGCGGCATCGTTCCGCATCCGGGCGAGCATGACGCCGATACGTGGCAGCGCGTCTGCCATCTCGGCAGCACGCTCTCGACCGAGGAATTGCTGAAGGAAGAACCGGAGACGGTGTTCCGTCGTCTCTTCTGGCAAGAGAACGTGCAGCACTTCGAGCCCGCGTCCGCGCGCTTCCAGTGCACGTGCTCGCGCGAGAAGGTCGGCGGCATGCTGAAGATGCTCGGTCGCGAGGAAGTGGACAGCGTGATCGACGAACGCGGGGCCGTCGAAGTGCATTGCGAGTTCTGCAATCAGCGTTACGAGTTCGACCCGGTCGACGTTGCGCAACTTTTTGTCGCAAAAGAGCTCTCACAGGGCGTGAGCCCCGCGGCCGACCAGCGCCATTGAGCGCCGTCGGAGCCTTGTCCGGCGTGCCATCGAGTGTGCCGGGCGGGCGTCGGATCGCCTGAGCGGGGGAAACGGTGCGCGTGGCTCATGCGAGCCGCCGCACGCTATGATGGACCTTTGTTTAGTTGTCCGACCGGCTGGAGGTCGAAAATGAGAAACGTCCCGTTCCTGTTGAAACTATCGTCCGGCGTGGCCGCGGTATCGCTCGTCGCCGGCTGCGCGATGGACCCGCCCGGCCCCTCGCCGATCTATAGCCGCCTGCCCAGCACGTCGGCTCCGGTGCAGCAGATTGTCACGCCCGAGCAGGAGATGGAGCGCTATAACGCCATCGACAAGCAGGCGCTGGCCGAATCGCAGCAATCGGCGACATTCGGCAACAGTGCGAAGATGATGTCCGGCTACGCGACGACGCCGATCAACGTGTACGGCGGATATTCGAGTGGCGGCTGGGGCGGTCCTTATTGGGGGACCGGCGTCGGCTTCGGGACCCGGTGGTAATCAACCCGCTTTCTGCCGAACAAAAAGAAATGGCGCAGTCGATGACTGCGCCATTTGTCTTTTCCGTCCGCGATATTACTCTGCCGCGCCCTGCTTTTTCTTCGCGTCTTTTTCCTTGCGCGCCTTGCGATCGAGGTCGCGCAATTCCTGTTTCGAACGCGATACCGGGTTCGGCACCACCCGCAGCGGCGCCGCCGATACCTGCCCGCGCGTCGAGCCATTCACCGCCGGCGCATTCGCCGAGTTGACCGGCGCCGTCGAATTGGGCGACACGAACTGCACGAACACCTCGCTGTCCTTCACCATGCCCATTTCATAGCGGGCGCGTTCTTCGACGGCGGCGGTGCCGCTTTGCAGGTCCTGCACTTCGCCCTGCACGCGCTCGTTGCGCAGTTTCAGGTTCGTGTTCTTGTCGGTCTGCTGCGCGAGTTGCTGCTGCAATTCATGCACGCGCAGCCAGCCGCCGTGCCCCCACCAGAGCGGGTATTGGATCAGCACCAGCAACAAGACCAGAACGACAGTTACAAGCCGCATTCGAGTAGCCGAAATAAGCGCCGCCGGACGGCTTCAGTGACACCGAAGCCGGCGCGGCGGACAGAGAATAAAGCTAACGTCCTTATCGACTAAAGCGGCGAAAGCTTTAGCGCAAGTTGTAGAACGCCGACTTGCCGGGGTAGCTTGCGATATCGCCGAGATCTTCCTCGATACGCAGCAACTGGTTGTACTTCGAGATGCGGTCGCTGCGCGACAGCGAGCCCGTCTTGATCTGACCGGCGTTCAGGCCGACGGCGATATCGGCAATCGTCGAATCTTCCGTCTCGCCCGAGCGGTGCGAAATGACCGCCGTATAGCCCGCGCGCTTCGCCATTTCGATCGCCGCGAACGTCTCCGTCAGCGTGCCGATCTGGTTGATCTTGATCAGGATCGAATTCGCGATGCCCTTCTCGATGCCTTCCTTCAGGATGCGCGTGTTCGTGACGAAGAGATCGTCGCCGACGAGCTGCACCTTCTTGCCGAGGCGATCGGTCAGCGTCTTCCAGCCGTTCCAGTCGCTTTCGTGCATGCCGTCTTCGATGGAAACGATCGGGAACTTGTCGGCGAGCGTCGCGAGATAGTCGCTGAATTCGCCCGACGAAAGCTGCAGGCCTTCGCCCGCGAGCTGGTACTTGCCGTCGTGATAGAACTCGCTCGCCGCGCAGTCGAGCGCGAGCAGCACGTCTTCACCCGCGCGATAGCCCGCTTTCTCGATCGCCTGAAGGATGGTGGACAGGCACTCGTCGTTGCTGCCGAAGTTCGGTGCGAAGCCGCCTTCGTCACCGACCGCCGTGCTCATGCCGCGATCCGACAGAATCTTCTTGAGCGCATGGAACACTTCCGCGCCGCAACGCAGCGCTTCGCGGAAGGTCGGCTGGCTCACCGGCACGATCATGAATTCCTGGATGTCCAGGCTGTTGTTCGCGTGCGCGCCGCCGTTGACGATGTTCATCATCGGCACCGGCAGTTGCATCGCGCCCGAGCCGCCGAAGTAGCGATACAGCGGCAGGCCCGCTTCTTCCGCAGCGGCCTTCGCGACCGCCATCGACACGGCCAGCAGCGCGTTCGCGCCGAGGCGCGATTTGTTCTCGGTGCCGTCCAGCTCGAGCAGGGTCTTGTCGAGGAAAGCCTGCTCCGAGGCGTCGAGGCCCATGATGGCTTCGGAGATCTCGGTATTGATGTGTTCAACCGCCTTCAGCACGCCTTTGCCGCCATAGCGGCCGGCTTCGTCGTCGCGCAGTTCGATGGCTTCGCGCGATCCCGTGGACGCCCCCGACGGCACCGCGGCGCGGCCCATCGTGCCCGATTCGAGCAGTACGTCGCATTCGACGGTGGGGTTGCCTCGCGAATCGAGAATCTCGCGGCCGATGATATCTACGATAGCACTCATGGTTTCCTCAAATTGACGATGAATTCTGTCGGTCACGATGAAGCGATGACTCGTTGCTGCACTGGCTTCGCTCAGACCTTCTGACGGCTGCGTGGTTCGCGCCTGCTTTCACGCGACCATTTCTTGTGCTTGTGAAGCGGACGCCGACCGCGAGGCGCCCGCTCGACTGTGCTCAACCGCGTATCAGTTGAAGTCGTTTTCCAGAAACGGGGCGCTCTTGACTGCGCGATCGAGCGCGACGAGCGTCTCGAGCAACGCTTCCATGCGATGCAGCGGCACCGCGTTAGGACCGTCCGACTTCGCGCACGCGGGGTCCGGATGCGTCTCCATGAAGAGCCCCGCGACGCCCGTGGCCACCGCCGCACGCGCCAGCACCGGCACGAACTCGCGCTGGCCGCCGGAACTCGTGCCCTGCCCGCCCGGCAACTGCACGGAATGCGTCGCGTCGAACACGACGGGCGCATTGGTTTCGCGCATGATCGCGAGCGAGCGCATGTCGGACACGAGGTTGTTATAACCGAACGACACGCCGCGCTCGCACGCCATGAAGCGATCGTCGGAGAGACCTGCTTCGCGTGCCGCGTCGCGCGCCTTGTCGATCACGTTTTTCATGTCGTGCGGCGCGAGAAACTGGCCCTTCTTGATGTTGACCGGCTTGCCCGAACGCGCGCACGCGTGAATGAAGTCGGTCTGGCGGCACAGGAACGCGGGCGTTTGCAGCACGTCCACCACCGATGCCACCGCTTCGATCTCGTCTTCGGTGTGGACGTCCGTGAGAACGGGCACGCCGAGCTGCTTCTTCACTTCGCCGAGGATACGCAAGCCTTCATCCATGCCGGGACCGCGATACGACTTGCCCGAACTGCGGTTCGCCTTGTCGAAGGACGACTTGTAGATGAACGGAATGCCGAGCTTGCCGGTGATTTCCTTCAGCCGGCCCGCGACGTCGATCGTCATTTGCTCCGATTCGACGACGCACGTGCCTGCGATCAGAAAGAACGGCTGGTCGAGCCCCGCTTCGAAATGACACAGCTTCATGCCTGCGCTCCTGCCGTTGCGGCGACGCGCGCGCCACCCTCTGCGCCGCCCGCTGCGAGCGCGTGCGTGCGCGCCGCTTCGACGAACGCCTTGAAGAGCGGATGTCCATCCCGAGGCGTCGAGGTGAACTCCGGGTGAAACTGAACGCCGACGAACCACGGATGCAGCGAGTGCGGCAACTCCATCATTTCTGGCAGATCTTCGCTCGGCGTGCGCGCGCTGATGATAAGCCCGCCCGCTTCGAGTTGCGGCACGAAACGGTTATTCACTTCATAACGGTGACGATGACGCTCGTTCACGTCCGTGCCGTAGATGCGCTCGGCCATCGTGCCGGGCTTGATCGGGCACTTCTGGGAACCGAGGCGCATGGTGCCGCCCAGGTCCGATTCTTCGCTGCGCTTTTCGACGCGGCCCGCACGGTCGTACCACTCGGTGATGAGCGCGACGACCGGGTTCGTGGTGTTGGAATCAAACTCGGTGCTGTTCGCATCGGCGAGGCCGGCGACGTCGCGGGCGAACTCGATGACCGCGAGCTGCATGCCGAGGCAGATGCCGAGATACGGCGTCTTCGATTCGCGCGCATAGCGGATGGCCTTGATCTTGCCTTCCGTGCCGCGACGGCCGAACCCGCCCGGCACCAGCACGGCGTCGAGGTGTTCCAGCGCGCCCGTGCCTTCGGCTTCGATCTGCTCGGAATCCAGATATTCGATGTTGACCTTCGTCGACGTATGTATGGCCGCGTGGCGCAGCGCCTCGATCAGCGACTTGTACGACTCGGTCAGTTCGACATACTTGCCGACCATGCCGATGGTCACTTCGTTCTTCGGGTTCTCGAGCTTCTCGACGAGGTCCGACCACATCTTCAGATCGGCCGGCGGCGGCGAGAGCTTCAGTTCTTCGCAGACGATGTCGTCGAGATGCTGGTCGTTGAGCATCTTCGGAATCTTGTAGATGCTGTCCGCGTCCCACACGGAAATGACCGCGTCTTCCTGCACGTTCGAGAACAGCGAAATCTTCTGGCGCTCGTCGTCCGGAATCGGGCGATCCGCGCGGCACAGCAGCACGTTCGGATAGATACCGATTTCACGCAGCTTTTGCACGCTGTGCTGCGTCGGCTTGGTCTTGAGCTCCCCCGCCGTGGCGATGAACGGCACGAGCGTCAGGTGCACGAAGCACGCGCTGTTGCGGCCCATGCGCAGGCTCATCTGACGCGCGGCTTCGAGGAACGGCAGCGATTCGATATCGCCCACCGTGCCGCCGATTTCGACGATCGCGACATCCGGCTGACCGCACGTGGCCGCAGCCGCGCCGCGCTCGACGAACGCCTGAATCTCATTGGTGATGTGCGGGATGACCTGCACCGTCTTGCCGAGATACTCGCCGCGGCGTTCCTTACGGATCACCGATTCGTAGATCTGGCCCGTGGTGAAGTTATTGGCCTTGCGCATCTTCGTGCTGATGAAGCGCTCGTAATGGCCGAGGTCGAGGTCGGTCTCCGCGCCGTCTTCCGTGACGAATACCTCACCGTGTTGAAACGGGGACATCGTGCCGGGGTCGACGTTGATGTAGGGATCGAGCTTGAGGAGAGTGACTTTCAGACCGCGCGATTCGAGGATCGCGGCGAGGGAGGCGGCGGCAATACCCTTGCCGAGGGAAGAAACTACGCCGCCGGTGACGAATACATATTTGGTCATCGCTAGATGCTCGCGGGAAAAACGGATTATACCGTAAAGGCCGCGCGCGACCCAACGCGCGCGCCGCCGAAATCCGCCTTGCGCGCCCTGCTTTTGACGCCATTTATCGCGGTCGTTTCGTTCTTGCGACGCCTCTATCGCACCATTGCGGTGAGGAGCCGCCGTACCGCGCGCGCCGTCTCGATGGGTCGTTCCATCGGAAAGAGATGGCTGCCTTCCATCCACTCGAAGTGCGCGCCCGCGATGCGCCGCGTCATCGCGAGTCCGACCTGCCGCACTTCCGTCGATTGCGTGCCCGCGATGAACCCGACCGGCACCGGCGCGCCGTGTGCGAGCCGCGCGCCGAGCGTATGCGGCAACGTGCGATAGATCAGATATTCGATGTGCCGGTCGAAGGCAAGCGTGCGGGTGCCGTCGGCGTACGCCGGGATGCCGAACTCGATGTAATCCGACAGCATCCGCTCGTCCCAGCGCGCGAACGCGGGTTTCGCGCGGAAATGGCGCCAGGCCTCGTCGCGGCTCGCCCAGCGCGTGCGGCGTTTGCGCGTCGCGGCGGCGGGAGACAGGCGTTCATCGAGCCCCGTGCGTTGCATGACGCGCAAGAGACCGCTGCGCCAGCCCGCGATGACCGGCGAATCCAGCATGACCACGCCCTTCACCCACTGCGGCCGCCTCAATGCCGCCATCAGCGACAGATAGCCGCCGAGCGAATGCCCGACCAGCCACACTTTCGGATGCGCGCCGCCCGCGTCATCCCGATGGCGGCTCATGTCGTCGATGAGTTCATCGACGAGATTCGGCCAGTCACGCGTGACCGGAAAGCGCGGATCGTGGCCGTATCGTTCGATGCTGCGAATCTCGTAATCGTCGGCGAGTTCGGCGAATACCGTGCGATACGTCGACGCCGGAAAGCCGTTCGCGTGCGAGAAATGGATGATGTCCTTCAAGCGCTTCCTTGTCAGTGGTCCATCCAGTAGCGCGCATGCGTTTGCCGGAAGCGTTCGAGCACGATGTCCGGCCCGGCGTCGATGCGCGCCGCGCCGTCTTCGTCGCTGCGCGACAGCGCGATGCCGCGCATCCGGTAGCGCGCATACACCGTCGGGTTCGGATGATGAAAACGGTTGCGATAGCCTACCTG
Organism: Caballeronia grimmiae; assembly: GCF_000698555.1. GTDB lineage: Bacteria > Pseudomonadota > Gammaproteobacteria > Burkholderiales > Burkholderiaceae > Caballeronia > Caballeronia grimmiae. The sequence goes on from NZ_JFHE01000001.1 coordinate 92,434, forward strand.
AAATACCGCGGCGAGCGGCTCGACGGAATCGAGGAAAGGCTCGGTCGACGACGTGCGGCTGCCGTGATGCGGGACGATCAGGACATCGGCGCGCAACGCGGACCGGTCGCGGGCGATGAGCGTGCGCTCAACGTCGGCCTCGATGTCGGCGGTGAGGAGCGCGCTGCGCCCCGCTGCGTTCGTGACCTTCAGCACGCACGCTTGATGGTTCGGCTTGCCCGTCAGCGGGCCGGGGCCCGGCCATAGGATGCGGAAATCGACGCCGTCCCATGTCCAGTGCTGTCCCGCCGCGCATCGCAGCGTGTCGCTGCCGCGCTTGCGGGCGTTCGACCACAACGCGTCGCCGGCCGGAAGCGATGCCAGCAGTTGACGCACGCCGACCGTTTGCAGCACGGCGGGCGCGCCGCCGGCGTGATCGGAATCCGAATGGCTGATGACGAGCGCATCGAGCGCACGCGTGCCGGTGGCGAGCAGATACGGCGCGACGATACGCTCGCCCGCATGCGTCGATTCGGGGCCGGGACCGGCGTCGAACAGCAGCGCGTGTTTCGCCGTCTCGACGACGAGCGCCGAACCTTGTCTGATATCCAGCGCCGTGATGCGAAACGCGTCATGCGGGATCGGGTGCGGCGCAGGAGCGACAAGCGGCAGCCAGGTCAGCGGCGCGGCGAAGCGCAACGGCCACCCGCGTGGGGCGAGCGCCCACGCGGCGCCCGCCAGCGCGGCCGCGAGAGCGAACGGTTGCGGCTGCGGCAGGCGCCAGAGGGAGCATGCCGCGCCCGCATCGGCGAGACGCGTCAGGGCGTCGCAGAGAACGGAAAGCGCGGCATGCGCGATGTGGAATGCGGGGGCATCGACGGGCGCGGGCAGCACGAGACCGGCGAGCGTCGCGGGCGTGACGACGAAGCTGATCCACGGAATCGCGAAGGCGTTGGCGAGCGGCCCGGTGAGCGGGATCTGTGAGAACCAGTATGCGGTCAGCGGCGCAAGTGCGAGCGTCACCGCATATTGAACGCGGGCGCTCGATTCGATGTGCGCGCGCAGCTTCCAAGCGGCACGGCGCGATGCCGCTGTCATTCGGCGCGCGAGACTCGTCGAACTCGATGCAGCCGCCTTCGTGTCTTCATTGCTCGCGGCGGCAAGTTCGTCCGGCAGAACCGGATCGCGCGCTTCCATCCCGGCTAACCAGTCGTCGTTATCGGCTGGCGCTTTCTTGGCGCGGCGTCCAGCCGACGCAATCGCGTGCAGGATTGCAGCCACCGCGCAAAACGACAGCCAGAATCCCGGCGATGTGACCGCCCACGGATCGGCAAGCAGCACGATCGCGAGCGCCCACGCGAGCACGAGCGACGATGCCGGCCTTCGTCCAAACACGAAGGCGACGGCGAATACCGTCAGCATCCACAACGTGCGCTGCGCCGGCACGTTGAACCCGGCGAGCGCGGCATATATCGCCGCGAAAGACGCCGCGCCGAGCGCCGCGACTTTCGGCGTCGCAATCATGAGCGGCCCGCCCACGCCACGCACCGTGATGCGCCTCCAGACGAAGCCGCAAGCCAGTGCCGCCAGTCCCGCGACGAAGCCGATATGCAGCCCCGAGATCGCCACGAGGTGACTCGTGCCGGTTGCACGCATGATGGCCCAGTCGTCATCGCTGACGGATTCCTGCGCGCCCACCGCAAGCGCGACGATGATGCCGCGATGCGGCGCATCGCCGAGCACCATCTCGATGCGATGGCGGATCTGGTCGCGCCATCGGTCGATGGCGAGTCGTGGGCCGATCGCATCGCGTTCGAGGCGACGAGGCGCGCGCGCCAGCGATACCGTTCCCGTCGCCCGAATGCCGCGCTCGAGCAAGCCGACCTCGCCATCGCGCAGCGAGAAGTTCGCGTTCGCATGCGGGCGTTTGAGCCGCGCACTCAGCGTCCATCGCTGACCGGCATGCAGCGCAGGAGCGGCAAGCGGCGCCACCGGAACCCAAAGCAGCCTCACGATCCTCGGGAAGTCGCGCAGCTTCGCACCGTTCGCTTCGACTTCGAACAGAAACCGCGTGCCTTGCGCCTGCGGCTCCGGCAAGCCGCGCACGAAGCCGGTCAGTTCGATATCGCGCTGTTCGTACTCGACCGGCAGATGCGGCCGCAAACGAATCTCGGCGCGCACAGCCGCATACGCGAAGCCCGCGACGGCCGCCGCGAGCACGAACACGCCGATCCCGAACCGTCGCCGCGCGATCCAACCCACGCCCAGCGCGATGCAGAAAGCAACGGAACAGATCATCAAGCCCGGCAATTGCGCCTGCTGCTGCAGCCACCAGACGCCCAACGCAAAACCCAGCAACATCGCACGCACACGCTTCCTCTTCCGTCGTCGACGCGAACGCATTCCATCCGGACAACATCAGTCATCCGAATCAAATGAACCTGCGAACGATTATGAAGAAGCGAGCGCCAGCCGGGGCAGCGCCGCGTGCGCGTTAGCCGTTGTGCCTAGGGAAAGCGCGTGTTCGTCGATGCCGCGCAACTCCGCCAGCACCTTCGCGATGCCCGCGACCTGATCCGGCGTATTGCGGCCCTTGTAGCGCCATGCCGGCGCGATATCGGGCGCATCGGTTTCCAGCACGATCGCGTCGAGCGGAAGTTCGGCGGCGAGCCGGCGAATCTGGCGCGCACGCTCGAACGTCAGATTGCCGCCGAAGCCAAGCCGCATGCCTTGCGCGATGAACGCATCGGCCTGCTGAAAGCTGCCGTTGAATGCGTGTGCAATGCCGCAGTGAATTTGATTGACGCGCAAGCCCTTCAGCACCTTGTCCTGAGACTTGCGCACGTGGCAGATCACCGGCAATCCGAACTCGCGCGCCAGTTTCAGTTGCGCGTCGTAGAAGAACTGCTGGCGGGCATCGTCGAGCGTCGGGACGAAATAATCCAGCCCGATCTCGCCAATGCCGACGAACAGCGGATCGTCCAGGCTCGCCTCAATCTGCTCGCGCAGCACGCGCAGATCGTCGTCGGTGGCGCGCGGCGTGAACAGCGGATGAATGCCGAGCGCATACGCCCCGCCCGCGATGCGATGCGCGAGCTTGCGCACCGTGTCGAAGTTAGCGCGTTCGACGCCCGGAATCACGATCCGCTTCACGCTGGCATCGAGCGCCGCGCGCGCGACGTCGTCGCGGTCCGCGTCGAACTCCGAGGCATCGAGATGGCAGTGCGTATCGATCCACATGGCGCTCTCCGCGATTTCCGCCGTTCAGACCGGCACGGACGGCTCTTCGTGCAACACGCCGTCGCGCAGCCGCATGATGCGGTCGCAACGCGCGGCAAGGTCGGCATCGTGCGTGACGATCACGAAGCTCGTCTCCAGCGTCTGCGACAGCTCGAGCATCAGGTTGAAGACGGTATCGGCCGTGCCGCCATCGAGATTGCCGGTCGGTTCGTCGGCGAGCACGCACGCCGGACGCGTGACGAGCGCACGCGCAATGGCCACCCGCTGCCGCTCGCCGCCCGACAGCTCGCCCGGCCGATGCTTCGCGCGATGCCCGATGCCCACGCGCTCGAGCATCCCCATCGCTTCCTGGCGCGCGGCCTCCTCGGGCATGCGGCGGATGCGCAGCGGCATCGCGACGTTATCCAGCGCGGTGAATTCCGGCAGCAAATGATGGAACTGATAGACGAAGCCGAGCGCGCGATTGCGCAGGTCGTTGCGTTCCTTTTCCTTGAGTTCGGTGAACGGCTTGCCGAGCAGGGACACCTTGCCCGCGCTCGGTTCGTCGAGCCCGCCGAGCACATGCAGCAGCGTGCTTTTGCCCGAGCCGGACGCGCCGACGATCGCGAGTTTCTCGCCGCGCCGCACATCGAGTTGCGCGTTGTCGAGCACCTGCACGTTGAAGCCGCCCTGCACGAAGGTCTTCGAAATCGCCGACGCGCGCAGCACGATATTGTTGTCTGGAATCATGTCACTCATAACGCAGCGCCTCCGCCGGACGCACCTTCGCACCGCGCCAGCTCGGATAGAGCGTGGCCAGCGACGACAACAGGAACGCGATCACGCCGATCTTCGCGACATCGGCCGGCACGAGTTCGGACGGCAGTTCGCTGATGAAATAGACCGAAGGCGGCAGGAACTGCACGCCGATCAAATGCTCGATCATCGGCACGAGCCACGGAATGCTCCACGCGATCAGACAGCCGAGCGATACGCCGAGCGCCGTGCCGATGAAGCCGATCGTCACGCCCTGCACGACGAATATTTTCATGATGGAACCCGGCTGTGCGCCGAGCGTGCGCAGGATCGCGATATCGGCCTGCTTGTCGGTGACGGTCATCACGAGCGACGAAACGAGATTGAACGCCGCCACCGCGATGATCAGCGTCAGGATGATGAACATCATGCGCTTCTCGATCTGCACGGCGGAGAACCATGTCTTGTTTTGCTGCGTCCAGTCGCGGATATACAGATCGCCGGACAGCGTATGCGACAGTTGCCGCGCGACTTCGGGCGCGCGCTGCATGTCCTTCAGGCGCAGGCGCACGCCGGTCGGCGCGGGCAGGCGAAAGAGCGCCTGGGCATCGCGGATGGCGATCAGCGCGAGCGTCGAATCGTATTCATAGTGCCCCGACTCGAAGATGCCGACGACCGTGAACTGCTTGAGCCGCGGCATCATGCCGGCGGGCGTGATGGTACCTTCGGGCGCGACGAGCGTGATCTTGTCGCCGGTCATCACGCCGAGGTTCGTCGCCAGATCGCGGCCGAGTACGATGCCGAATCCGCCCGGCACGAGATCCGCGAGCTTGCCCGCGCGCATCTCCTTGCCGATGTCCGACACTTGCGGCTCCAGCGACGGCTCCACGCCTCGCAGCGCGACGCCGCTCACCGCGCCCTGGCGCGTCAGAAGCGCCTGCGCTTCGACATAGGGCGCAGCGCCGGTCACTTCGGGATTGCGGCGCGCTTCCTGCGCGGTGAGTTGCCAGTTGGGCATCGAACCGGTCGGCGAAAAGATCTCGACGTGGGCGAGCACCGAGAGCATGCGGTCGCGCACTTCTTTCTGGAAGCCGTTCATGACCGACAACACGACGATCAGCGCGGCGACGCCGAGCGCGATGCCCGCCATCGACACCAGTGCGATGAAGGAGATGAAGCCGTTGCCTGTGGTGCGTTTGCTGGCGCGCGTGTAGCGCCAGCCAATCTGCCATTCGTACGGAAGTTTCAAGCGAATCCTTGTGTCTGCTGTTGCTGCGTTGGTCTTGCGTCCCGCTTTGCCCGGCTGGCCCGCGTCGATGCGACGCGAGGTCTGCGCCGCGAAATTTGCGAAAGTTTGCCATAGGTGGCGCGAGCGCCGTAACAAGCGGGCGCTGGCGTCGGCCATTCAGCGGTGTGCGAAACGGCCTGTCGGCGGGCATTTCGACCGGTCATCAGACGCTTCCACCGATGCGCGGGACATCGGCGCATGCCCTACAATGCCGACCATCATGCCCGTTCCCGACCTTCACCTTCTGCTGCCGTTCGCGCTGCCCTCGGCGGCGGACGCCGCCACCGCGTTGCACGGACTGGAGAGCGCGGCGCTCGACAAGCTGCTCGCCCGCGCCACGCTCGAAGAACGCGTGATCGGAGAAGACTTTCAGCGCACGCTGCCGCACGAACGCTGGATCGCGCAACGCTTCGGCGTGGTCACGCCGAGCGCCGGCCAGCGCCACGCCGACGACGCCCCGCTCGCCCCGTTCATGCTCCTCGCCGATGGCGGCACGCCCGGCGATGCGCTGTGGGCCTGCATCGAGCCGGTTCATGTCCGGATCGCGCACGATCATCTCGTCCTGATCGATCCCGCCACGCTCGGCGTGCGCACCGAAGAAGCGCGCGCGTTGCTTCAGACGGCGCGGCCCGTTATCGAAGAGCTGGGCATCGCTTTGCAAGCGCCGACGCCGCTGCGCTGGTACGTGTCGGGCGAGGCGCTCGGCGCGCTTGCGAGTGCATCGCCGTTGCGCGCGACCGGACGCAACATCGAAATATGGCTGCCGCACGAAGCCCGCACGGGCGAACGCTCGCGCGCGTGGATGAAGCTGCAGAACGAAGTGCAGATGGCGTGGTTCGAGCATCCGCTGAACGTGGAGCGTGAATCGCATGGATTGCCCGCGATCAATTCGATCTGGCTGCACGCGCAAGGCGCGATGCGTCCCGTCCAGAGTCCGTTCGCGCGCGTGTTGTCGGATGCCGCCGCGACGCGCGGGCTTGCGAGCGCAGCGGGCATCGAACCGCACACGCCGCCGGAGAGCTTCGCTGCGCTGGCAAAAGCCAGGCATACGAACGCGGAAGGCGCGACGCTCGTCGAACTCGATCCGTTTTCCGCGCCGTTCATCGAACAGGATTGGGCGCGCTGGAATGCGTCGCTTCAGGCGCTCGAGAAGGACTGGTTCGCACCCGCGCTCGACGCGCTGTCGAACGGTTCGCTGAAGCGGCTCGGCATCACGCTTTGCGGCGATACCGGCTCGGTGACGCTTTCCATCACGCGTTCGGACTTGCGCAAATTCTGGCGTCGCAGGCCGATTGCGGCGCTTTTCATCGAATGAAGGCCCTAGCTGAATGACGCGAATCATCACGCGCGCTTCCTCCCCCGCCGACGCCGAAGCGCTGATGCGCCACGGCCTGCATCCCGTGATCGCGCGGCTCTACGCGGCGCGCGGCGTGACGTCGCCGGATGAGGTCGAGACAGAGTTCAAGCGCCTCCACGCGCCCGTCGGCCTGAAGGGTTGCGACGATGCCGCCGTCGTGCTCGCCGATGCGCTCGCCGCGGGCAAGCGCATGCTCGTCGTCGCCGATTACGACTGCGACGGCGCGACCGCCTGCGCCGTGGCTGTGCGCGGCTTGCGGATGTTCGGCGCGACCGTCGACTATCTGGTGCCGAACCGCTTCGAATACGGCTACGGACTGACGCCCGAGATCGTCGAACTCGCCGGGCGCTCGCCGCTCGCCCCGCCCGATCTGCTGATTACCGTCGATAACGGCATCGCCAGCGTGGAAGGCGTCGCGGCGGCGAACGCGCTCGGCATCGACGTGCTCGTGACCGATCATCACCTTCCCGGCGACGAATTGCCCGCCGCTCGCGCGATCGTCAATCCGAATCAGCCGGGCTGCGGATTTCCGAGCAAATGCATTGCGGGCGTGGGCGTGATGTTTTACGTGCTGCTCGCGCTGAGGGCCGAACTGCGCCGGCGCGGCGCCTACGAGAATGCGCCCGAACCGCGTCTGGACGGCCTGCTCGATCTCGTCGCGCTGGGCACGGTCGCGGACGTCGTGAAGCTCGATGCGAATAACCGCATCCTCGTCGCGCAGGGCCTCAAGCGGATTCGCGCGGGCCGCATGCAGCCGGGCATCGCGGCGCTTTTCCGCGCGGCAGCCCGCGATGCGCGCGCCGCATCGGGCTTCGATCTGGGCTTTGCGCTGGGGCCGCGGCTGAACGCGGCGGGCCGGCTGTCGGACATGTCCCTCGGCATCGAATGCTTGACGACCGACGACATCGGCCGTGCATGGGAGCTCGCGCAGCAACTCGATTCGATGAACCGCGAGCGGCGCGAAATCGAAGCCGGCATGCAGCAGCAGGCACTCGCGGAACTGCAAAGTTTCGAGCCGGGCGAGCGTGCGACGCTCACCCTCTTCGATCCGGGCTGGCATCAGGGCGTGATCGGCATCGTCGCGGGACGGCTGAAGGAGCGCTTTCACCGGCCGTCGTTCACGTTCGCGCACGCCGACGACGCCGGCACGCTGTCCAAAGGCTCCGGCCGCTCCATTCCGGGCTTCCATCTGCGCGATGCCGTCGATCTGATCAGCAAGCGCGAGCCCGGCCTCATCCACAAGTTCGGCGGCCACGCGATGGCGGCGGGCCTCACGCTCGCCACCACCGATATCGCGCGCTTCACGGACGCGTTCGAAGCGGTCGGGCGCGAATGGCTGACGGCCGAAGCGCTCGCGCGGACGATCGAGACGGATGGCGAATTGGAAGACGCGTACTTCACGCCGCAATTCGTCGAAATGCTCGACGCCGCCGTCTGGGGTCAGGGATTCCCGGCGCCGACTTTCTCGGGAGAGTTCGATGTCGCGTCACAGGCGCTCGTCAAGGAAAAGCATCTGAAGCTGTCACTCACGCGCGGACGGCAGCGCTTCAACGCGATCTGGTTCAATCATGTCGATCCGTTGCCGCCGCGTGCGACCGTCGCGTACCGGCTCGTCAGCGATTCGTGGAACGGCGTGGCGCGCGTGCAGTTGGTCGTGGAGCATGCGACATAATTTGGCGTGGCGGCAAGCCGTGGGGGGCGTCTGCCAGCCGATATAATGCCGCGACCCGAACCCGCGTTTCGGGCTTTTTGAAGGTGTGAGGCGACTGCGTTATGCATCCGTCGGCTCATGTTTATTAGAAGTACAAAACAAAAACAGTCGCGGATCATGAGTAACGAGAAAGTCGATTTAAGTCAGGTCACGCTGTGCGCCGTTGATTGCATCAATCCAGTCCTCGCAATAAGAGCGCTGCAGAATTCCCGAAGACACTGCCTCTTTGGCGAAACACTTTTGCTGACAGACCAGCACATCGAGTGCGATGCGCGAGTCGCTCTCATTGCCCCTATTCGCAGCAAGCAGGAATACAGTCAGTTCATTCTCAAAGAACTCGGCCAGTACATCACAACGCCCTGGGTGCTGCTCGTTCAGTGGGACGGTTATGTAGTCGCTCCGTCCGCCTGGACAGACGAATTCCTGGCTTACGACTATATCGGCGCGCGCTGGCCCTCTTACTCCGACGGCATGGCCGTCGGAAACGGCGGCTTCTCGCTCCGCTCGAAACGGCTTCTGAATGCGTTGTCGAGCGACAGCGGATTTACGCCCGACGCGACGACCGGCGAAGATGAACTGATCTGTCGCGCATTTCGCCCCGCCCTGGAGACGAACTATGGCATCCGCTTCGCACCTGAGGACGTGGCCGACCGTTTTTCCGTCGAGATCGCCCCGACACCCGGCCCGACCTTCGGCTTCCACGGGCTGTTCAACATGCATCGGCTTCCGGAAGACGACATCTTGTTCGTGACCGAACACGCGCATGAGCGCACGGTCTCCACGAGCGAGTTCATTGGCTTCTGGGCTCGTTGCTCCGCAGGGGGCCGCACCTCCGCGGCTAACCAGATCTACGACCGGATCCGAAAAGTGTTCAGTACGGCAATCATCGAGCATGTTCTTGCGAACAATGGCACCGCGGCGGCCGACGCTGCCGAGCAGGTGGCACGGGCCGAAGCGCTGTACATCGAGCGCCAGGCCGTGTCGAATCGCGATTAGCGCCTGACGCGCTCGCCCACTGATGTCGCGCAACGGGACGGCGGTGAGATAGCGCAGCGTCCGCCGCCACGCTGAAAAAGCGCTTCTCACCCTTTTTCCGTGGCGGCGCAACCGGTGCGGACGCGGGCTGGCCGACGCGAATAACGGTGTCAATCGGCTATAATTGCACCTTTTTACGAAGCCGAAGATCGACAATGGAAGCAGAACGTCTCAACGCGATCGAAAGCCTCCTGGCCGACCTGCGCCGCCGCGCGGACGAGCTACGGGGGTATCTTTGACTACGACGCCAAGTCCGCGCGTCTGATCGAAGTCAACAAGGAACTCGAAGACCCCAACGTCTGGAACGATTCGAAGAACGCCCAGGCGCTCGGCCGTGAGAAGAAGCTGCTCGACGGCGTGGTGACGACGCTCACCGCGCTCGGCAACGATCTTCGCGACGCGCAGGATCTCTTCGACATGGCGCGCGACGAGAGCGACGAAGACACGCTCGTCGCCTGCGAAGCCGACGCGGAAGCGCTCAAGGCGCGCGTCGAAGACATGGAGTTCCGCCGGATGTTCTCGAACCCGGCCGATCCGAACAACTGCTTCATCGACATTCAGGCTGGCGCGGGCGGCACCGAGGCGTGCGACTGGGCGTCCATGCTGCTGCGCCAGTACCTGCGCTACTGCGAGCGCAAGGGCTTCAAGACCGAAGTGCTCGAAGAATCCGAAGGCGATGTCGCCGGCATCAAGAGCGCGACAATCAAGGTCGAAGGCGAATACGCGTACGGCTATCTGCGCACCGAAACCGGCATTCACCGCCTCGTGCGCAAGTCGCCGTTCGATTCGTCGGGCGGCCGGCATACGTCGTTTTCGTCGGTGTTCGTGTATCCGGAAATCGACGATTCGATCGAGATCGAAATCAATCCCGCCGATATCCGCACGGACACGTATCGCGCATCCGGCGCGGGCGGCCAGCACATCAACAAGACGGACTCCGCCGTGCGTCTCACGCACGCGCCGACGGGCATCGTCGTGCAGTGCCAGAACGACCGCTCGCAGCACCGCAACCGCGCGGAAGCCATGCAGATGCTGAAGGCGCGTCTGTACGAATTCGAGATGCGCAAGCGCCAGGCCGAACAGGACAAGCTCGAATCGAGCAAGACCGACGTGGGCTGGGGCCATCAGATCCGCTCCTACGTGCTCGACCAGAGCCGCGTGAAGGACCTGCGCACCAGCGTGGAAATGAGCAACACGCGCGCCGTGCTCGACGGCGACCTCGACGACTTCATCAGCGCAAGCCTGAAACAGGGCGTCTAAACGGCCAGCGCGGGTATCAGCTTCGGTATCCGCGTTTTCGTTTCGACTCACCGCGCATCCGCCTCGCTTTAAAAGCCAAGAATCATCATGACCGAACCGACCCAGACGAGCGCCGCTCCCGAACTGGAAGACAACCAGATCATCGCCGAGCGCCGCGACAAGCTGCGCGCGCTGCGCGAGCAAGGCATCGCTTATCCGAACGACTTCCGCCCGACGCATCAGGCGGCCGCGCTGCAAAGCGAGTACGCCGGCACCGACAAGGAAGCGCTCGAAGCGAATCCCCTGCCCGTCGCGCTCGCCGGCCGCATGATGCTGAAGCGCGTGATGGGCAAGGCCAGCTTCGCGACGGTTCAGGACGGCAGCGGCCAGATTCAGTTCTTCGTGACGCCCGCCGATGTCGGCGCGGACGTGTACGAAGCGTTCAAGAAGTGGGACCTGGGCGACATCATCGCGGCGCGCGGCGTGTTGTTTCGCACGAACAAGGGCGAGCTGTCGGTGCGCTGCACGGAACTGCGGCTGCTGTCGAAGGCGCTGCGCCCGCTGCCTGACAAGTTCCACGGCCTCGCCGATCAGGAAATGCGCTATCGCCAGCGTTACGTCGATCTGATCGTCACGCCGGAATCGCGCAAGACGTTCATGGCGCGCACGAAAGCGGTCACGTCGATCCGCAATTTCATGGCGCAGGCGAACTTCATGGAAGTCGAAACGCCGATGCTGCACCCGATTCCGGGCGGCGCGGCGGCGAAGCCCTTCGTCACGCATCACAACGCGCTCGACATGCAGATGTTCCTGCGCATCGCGCCGGAGTTGTATCTGAAGCGGCTGATCGTCGGCGGCTTCGAGCGCGTGTTCGAGATCAATCGTAATTTCCGGAACGAAGGCGTATCGCCGCGTCACAATCCGGAATTCACGATGATGGAGTTCTACGCGGCGTTCACGGACTATCGCTGGCTGATGGACTTCACCGAGCAACTGATCCGCCAGGCCGCGATCGATGCGCTCGGCACTGCGACCATCACGTATCAGGGCCGCGAACTCGATTTCAGCAAGCCGTTCCATCGCCTGACTATCAATCAGGCGATCCAGAAGTACGCGCCGCAATACACCGACGAGCAGTTGAACGACGGCGTGTTCGTGCGCGCCGAACTGAAGAAGTTCGGTGTGGATACGGCGCAGCCCGCGTTTCTCAATGCCGGCATCGGCGCGCTGCAACTGGCGCTCTTCGAAGAGACGGCGGAATCGCAATTGTGGGAGCCGACGTACATCGTCGATTACCCGATCGAGGTGTCGCCGCTGGCGCGTGAGTCGGACAGCGTGCCGGGCATCACGGAGCGCTTCGAGCTGTTCATCACGGGGCGCGAGATTGCGAACGGTTTCTCGGAACTGAACGATCCGGAAGATCAGGCCGCGCGCTTCCAGAAGCAGGTCGACCAGAAAGACGCCGGCGACGAAGAAGCGATGTATTTCGACGCCGACTACATTCGCGCGCTCGAATACGGCATGCCGCCGACAGGCGGATGCGGGATCGGCATCGACCGGCTGGTGATGCTGCTGACCGACAGCCCGAGCATTCGCGATGTCATTCTATTCCCGCATTTGCGGCGGGAAGACTGAGCGGGAAGCTTGGTCGGTTGATGGTGAAAGCGCGTCCTTGGGGGCGCGCTTTTTTTTGCCATCTGGAGGTTTTTCAAGCGATGCCGTGCGGGGCGTTGAGAATGAATTTCGCGTCGCGGCAGGCTCGGTCGCCTTGCACGCGATTTCGCGCCCGTTCCAACTTGCAACGATGTAATTACAGACTTAGCCACATGCACAAAACCGTTGAGCATCGTGGCGGCGAAAAGATGCACCCCGCACGCGACCTGCGAATGGCAGTGCCCGCAAGGGCAACAGCGTCCACCGCGTCAGACCGAAAACCAAAAAACCGCGCGTCGTCGATTGAGCAAGCGGAACACCCTTTCCGCTCGCTTTGCAACCGGACCCCAAGCTCCGAAATCGTCGTCGCACACCGCCCCGCCTTTTTCCCGCACCGACGCCTGGCATCGGATGTGCTTCAGAGTAAGAAAAACAGTGGTCAAAACCAGCAAAGCTCTAGACGCAAGATCCCATCAGAATCGATCCGACTAGCACTTCGCCTCGAATGGAGGTTCAACCATGGATAACGGGACCAACAAGCTCGCGTCCTCCCCCTCTCCCGACGCCAGCCAGCCGCTGCCGCAGCAACGCCGTCTGCATCCACTCGTCGCGACGGCGGCGGGCGCGGTGATCGTCGCAAGTCTTGCCGCTACGGCAGCCATTACCGGCGTATTTCCCAGGGCGTCGAGCACGTCCGCGCAGAATCCGCAGACGCAGACGGCGGCCGTCGCGCAGCAGCAGGCAGTGACCCCCGCCACGCCTGCCGCCGCGCCCGCCCAACCGGTCGTGCAGCAACCCGCCCCGCAGCCCGTGCAACAGGCGCCTGTCCAGCCAGCGCCCGCGCAACCGTCCTATGCGCAACAACCGCCGCCGAAAGCGGCGTACTGCTCGACGTGCGGCACCGTCGAATCCATCTCCGCCGTGCGTCGCGAAGGACACGGCACGGGGATCGGTGCGGTCGGTGGCGCAGTGGCCGGGGGTGTCGTCGGCAACCAGTTCGGGCGTGGCGGCGGCCGGACCGCAATGACCCTGCTCGGCGCGCTCGGCGGCGGTCTCGCGGGCAATTCGGTGGAGAAGCACATTCGCAGCGAAACCGATTACTCGGTGCGCGTCAGAATGGAAAACGGCAAGACGCGTTATTTCACGTACAAGCAGCAGCCGCCGTTCGCGCAGGGCCAGCATGTGCGCGTACGCAACGGCGTGCTCGAAGCGAGTTGACCGATCGACGCGTCAGGCGAAAAAAAGGCGGTGGGTCTTGCGAGCCGCCGCCTTGTGCATCGAGTAACGCGCTTCAGTGATCCCGTTGCGAACTGCGCGCGGGATTCGGTTTGCCGCGTATCGCCATGTAGGCCCACCAGACGTAGCCGGACAATCCGTACAGCACGAAGAGGCAGAACAGCATCACAGGCGGATCGGACGATACGAGCACGAACGCCACCACGATCAGCAGCACGCCCGCGAACGGCACGCGATATCGCACGTCGAGCGCCTTGCCGCTGTAGAACGGTGCGTTCGATACCATCGTGACGCCCGCGTAGATCGTCAGCACGAACGCGACCCACGGCAGCCACACGAGCTTGAGCGGCACGCGGTTATCGGTGGCGAGCCACACGAAACCGGCGATCAGCGCAGCCGCCGCCGGCGACGGCAAACCCTGAAAATAGCGCTTGTCGACCACGCCGACGTTCGTGTTGAAGCGCGCGAGCCGCAACGCCGCGCCCGAGCAGTAGACGAACGCCGCGAGCCAGCCCCAGCGCCCGAGGTCCTTCAGCACCCATTCGTACATCACGAGCGCGGGCGCGACGCCGAACGACACCATGTCGGAGAGGCTGTCGAACTGCTCGCCGAACGCGCTTTGCGTATGCGTCATGCGGGCGACGCGGCCGTCCATGCCATCGAGGACCATCGCAACGAAAATGGCGATGGCCGCGATCTCGAAGCGCACGTTCATCGCCTGGACGACGGCGAAGAAGCCGCAAAAGAGCGCGGCCGTGGTGAACGCATTCGGCAGCAGATAAATGCCGCGCTTGCGCAGAAACTGCTGCCGCTTCGCGCGCCGCGTCTCCACGACGCCCACGTCCTGAATGGCCTTGTTGCGGCGGAACGCGCGCGGCGGCGTCGCGTTCGCGCGGTTACGGCGCGTCTTGAATGCCGCCATCGGACCCCCCGCGTTATTCCGCGAACTCGGCAAGGATGGTCGACGAGGCGGACACCTTCTCGCCGATCGACACGCGCGGCCGGCTTCCGACCGGCAGATACACATCGACGCGCGAGCCGAAACGAATGAAGCCGTAACGCTGGCCGCGCGTGAGCGGCTCGCCGGCGTGCACGTAGCAGAGAATGCGGCGCGCGATCAGACCCGCGATCTGCACCGACGTCACCGTATGCCCAGCCGCCGTGTGCAGGACGATCGCGTTGCGCTCGTTCTCGGTGGACGCCTTGTCGACGGCCGCATTCAGATACGCGCCGGGGAAATACTGAACCTTGCTGATCGCGCCGTCCACGGGCGAACGCTGCGAGTGCACGTTGAACACGTTCATGAACACGCTGATCTTGAGCGCTTCGCGTCCCGCGTACGGATCATGCGCCGTCTCGACCGCGACGATGCGCCCGTCCGCCGGACACAGCACCGCGTTCGGCTGAGTGGGAATGGGTCGCGGCGGATCGCGGAAGAACTGGACGACGAAGATCACGATCAGCCAGAAGATCCAGGCGAAGCCGAAGCCGCCGATCGCCTGCACGAGAATGGCAACGACGGCCGCGATGGCGATAAACGGCCAGCCTTCGCGGGCAATGATCGGATGAGGATAGTTCATGAACGTGTTCTGTGTTTTATAAAAACCGTAGGATAGCAAAAGCCGCCCGGCGCACAGCGGCTTCCGGGCGGCTTTTGATGCAGCAAGAACCGTGACGCGGGGTCACGCAGACACGTTTAGTTCTTCGACTGGTCGACGAGCTTGTTCTGCGCGATCCACGGCATCATCGCGCGAAGCTTCTCGCCCACTTGCTCGATCTGATGCTCGGCCGTCAGGCGGCGGCGCGATTGCAGCGTCGGCGCACCCGCGCGGTTCTCGATGATGAAGCTCTTCGCGTACTCGCCGGTCTGGATGTCCTTGAGCACGGCCTTCATCGCCTTCTTCGTCTCTTCCGTGACGATGCGCGGACCCGTCACGTACTCGCCGTACTCGGCGTTGTTCGAGATCGAGTAGTTCATGTTGGCGATGCCGCCTTCGTAGATCAGATCGACGATCAGCTTCAGTTCGTGCAGACACTCGAAGTACGCCATTTCCGGCGCGTAGCCCGCTTCGACCAGCGTTTCGAAGCCGGCCTTGATCAGGTCGACGGTGCCGCCGCACAGCACGGCCTGCTCGCCGAAGAGGTCCGTTTCGGTTTCTTCACGGAAGTTCGTTTCGATGATGCCGGCACGGCCGCCGCCGTTCGCCGCCGCATACGACAACGCCACGTCGCGCGCGGAGCCCGACTTGTCCTGCGCGACCGCGATCAGGTGCGGCACGCCGCCGCCCTGGCTGTACGTGTTGCGCACGGTGTGGCCCGGAGCCTTCGGCGCGATCATGATGACGTCCAGATCCGCACGCGGGATCACCTGGCCGTAGTGAACGTTGAAGCCGTGCGCGAATGCGAGCGCCGCGCCGTTCTTGGCGTTGGCGTGCACTTCGTTCTTGTACACCTCGGCGATCTGCTCGTCGGGCAGCAGCATCATGACGACATCGGCGCCCTTCACGGCTTCGGCCACTTCCTTCACCGGCAGGCCGGCGTTCTCGGCCTTGCTCCACGAAGCGCCGCCCTTGCGCAGGCCGACCGTCACGTTCACGCCGCTTTCCTTCAGGTTCAGCGCGTGTGCATGGCCTTGCGAGCCATAGCCGATGATGGTCACTTGCTTGCCCTTGATGAGGGAGAGGTCGGCGTCTTTGTCGTAGAAAACTTTCATGGTGGTTCCTTGAGTCCTGATGCGTGAATTGGTGTGCTTGTTTGCGCTGCTAACTGGATGGTCTGGCGGTCAGACCTTGAGGATGCGCTCGCCCCGGCCGATGCCGGAACTGCCCGTGCGAACCGTCTCGAGGATCGCCGTGGCGTCGAGCGCCTGGATGAACGCGTCGAGCTTGTCGGACGCGCCCGTCAGTTCCATGGTGTAGGTCTTCTCGGTCACGTCGATGATGCGGCCGCGGAAGATATCCGCCATCCGCTTCATTTCTTCGCGTTCCTTGCCGACCGCCCTTACCTTGATGAGCATCAGCTCGCGCTCGATGTGGGCGCCCTCTGTCAGGTCGACCACTTTCACCACCTCGATCAGGCGGTTCAGGTGCTTCGTGATCTGTTCGATCACGTCGTCCGAGCCAATGGAGACGATGGTGAGCCGCGACAGCGAACTGTCTTCGGTCGGGGCCACCGTCAGCGTTTCGATGTTATAGCCGCGCGCGGAAAAGAGCCCGACGACACGCGATAACGCGCCCGGCTCGTTTTCCAGCAGTACGGAGATGATGTGTTTCATGTGTCTTTTCCCGATGTGGTTCCAGTCAAAGCCCGTCTGTGAAACCCGCGCGCCACGCATGTCCTTTGTAAAGACAGGCGCGCGCGAGCCTCGCAAGACGAACCCGCGTTATAGATCCTCAGACCCGAGCAGCATTTCCGTGATGCCTTTACCGGCTTGCACCATCGGGAATACGTTTTCGGTGGGATCGGTCTGGAAGTCGAGAAATACGGTGCGATCCTTCAGGCGCAGCGCTTCCTTCAGCGCCGGCTCGACATCCGCGGTCTTCTCGACGCGAATGCCGACATGACCGTACGCCTCGGCGAGCTTCACGAAATCAGGCAGCGCGTCCATGTACGAACTGGAGTAGCGCTTCTTGTATTCGATCTGCTGCCACTGGCGAACCATGCCGAGATAGCGGTTGTTCAGCGAAATGATCTTGACGGGCGTGTTGTACTGCTTGCAGGTCGACAGCTCCTGAATGCACATCTGGATGGAGCCTTCGCCCGTGATGCAGACGACTTCCTCGTCCGGATAGGCCATCTTCACGCCCATTGCGGCGGGCAGGCCGAAGCCCATCGTGCCGAGACCGCCCGAGTTGATCCAGCGGCGCGGCTTGTTGAACGGATAGAACTGCGCCGCCCACATCTGGTGCTGGCCGACGTCCGAACAGACGAACGCGTTGCCGTCGGTAAGCTCCGCGAGCTTTTCGACGACGTACTGCGGCTTGATGATCTCGCTCTTGCGGTCGTACGCGAGACAGTCCTTCGCGCGCCAGCTTTCGATGTCGTCCCACCATTGCTTGAGCGCCTGCGTGTCCGGACCATGCTCGGCGTGCTGAAGCTGCTCGATCAGTTCCTTCAGGACTTCCTTCACGTCGCCGACGATCGGAATGTCCACCTTCACGCGCTTCGAAATAGACGACGGATCGACGTCGATATGGATGATCTTGCGCGGCGACGACGCGAAATGCTTCGGATCGCCGATCACGCGGTCATCGAAGCGCGCGCCGATGGCGATTAGCACGTCGCAGTGCTGCATCGCCATATTGGCTTCGTACGTGCCGTGCATACCGAGCATGCCGAGGAACTTCTTGTCGCTCGCGCGGTAGCCGCCGAGGCCCATCAGCGTGTTGGTGACCGGATAGCCCAGCAGATCGGCGAACTGGTTCAACTCGCGCGACGCATCCGCGAGGATGATGCCGCCGCCGGTATAGATATACGGGCGCTTCGCCGACAGCAGCAATTGCACCGCCTTGCGAATCTGGCCGGAGTGGCCCTTCGTCACCGGGTTATACGAGCGCAGCGACACGCTCTTGACCGGTTCGTACCGGCACGGCGCCTTCGACACGTCTTTCGGAATGTCGATCAGCACCGGACCAGGACGGCCTGTGCGGGCAATGTAGAACGCTTTCTTGATGGTGGCGGCGAGATCGCGCACGTCCTTCACGAGGAAGTTGTGCTTCACGCAGGGACGCGTGATGCCGACGGTGTCGCATTCCTGAAAGGCGTCGAGGCCGATGGCCGCAGTGGGCACCTGCCCGCTGATGACGACGAGCGGAATGGAATCCATGTAGGCCGTCGCGATGCCGGTGACGGCATTGGTGACGCCCGGACCCGAAGTCACGAGGCATACGCCGACCTTGCCGGTGGAACGCGAATAGGCGTCCGCGGCGTGCACGGCGGCTTGCTCGTGGCGCACGAGAATGTGTTGAATCTGGTCCTGCTTGTACAGCTCGTCGTAGATGTAGAGTACCGAGCCGCCGGGATAGCCCCAGATGAACTCGACGTTCTCGTCGGCGAGCGCACGCATGAGCACGGTCGCGCCGATAGAGTCAGCGTCGTGGGGAGGAGTGGTATCCGACGTGGAGAATTCCGCGCTAGGCATATTCATTCATCACCTTTCGAATTTTCGGCAAAAAATTGATCGGGTGCTCTCTGCCGGGCTTGTGGCTCGGGTTCAAGCGGCGCGTCTTGGTTTGACAGGCGTGCTTCTTGGGCTCGCCTCAAAGCAGACATTTCACTTTATGATGCGAGTCAGAAAAGATAGCCCGGTTTTGCGCATTGGGTCAAGCAAAAATTTTCCGATCATTGCGCGTCAGGCTTGCGGACCCGGTTTCAATCGCCCGGACCATGCGCCTATCCGGCAACAAATCGTCCCGATTCGTCCGGGCGCGGCGAAAATTTGCTAGCATCCGCAGGTTTCCCTGCAACTCCCTATTCTCTTTCGACGCAATTCGCTGCGCCGGGTCCCCAACGGATGGCATCAGACAAGGAACTCGCCGACTTCCTGGCGGGCGTCGAAAGACGCGCGTTCAAGCAGACCGTCTACACCGTACGCGATGACGACGCGGCGCTCGATATCGTGCAGGACGCGATGATCAAGCTCGCCGAAAAATACGGCGACCGTCCGTCCGCCGAGCTTCCGCTTTTATTCCAGCGTATCCTTCAGAATGCGACGCACGACTACTTTCGCCGCCAGAAAGTCCGCAACACCTGGGTGAGCCTGTTTTCGTCGTTCGGCAGCGCGGACGACGACGAATTCGATCCGCTCGAAACGCTGGAAGCGCAAGGCGGCGGCACGGGCAGCGAAAGCAGCGAGAACAGGCTGGAGCGCGAACAGGTGCTGAATCTGATCGACGCGGAAATTCAGAAATTGCCGGCGCGTCAACGAGAAGCTTTTCTCATGCGTTACTGGGAAGATATGGATGTCGCCGAGACGGCCGCCGCGATGGGCTGCTCCGAGGGCAGCGTGAAGACGCACTGTTCACGCGCCACGCACGCGCTCGCTCAAGCCCTGAAAGCCAAAGGGATCACGCTATGAGTTCCGCTCCTGAATTAAACGAAAACGAGTTCGCGCTGAAAGTCATTCGCGCGCTCGACGAAAATGCGTCGAATATTCCGGCCGCTGCGAGCGAGCGCCTTGCGCTTGCGCGCCGGGCGGCGCTCGCGCGCAAGAAGCCGGAGAAAGTACCTGTCGCCGCCTTCACGCCGGCCTTTACGCCCGCGTTCGCCGGCGCGGCGGGCGGCCTGCGCAACGCCGGCGGGTCCGGCGGCGAGCCTTCGCACAAGGGCCTGTTCGCGCGGATCGGCGGTTTCGGACTGGCGTTGCCGGTGCTCGCGCTCGCCGTCGCGCTGGCGGGCGTCGCGTATTGGGAAGATCAGGAGCGCAAGGCCGAACTCGCCGATATCGACGCGGCCATGATGAGCGACAGCCTGCCGCTCGACGCCTATCTCGATCACGGGTTCAACGCATACCTGACGCGCAATCACTAAGCATCGGCCAACGAGCAACGCACATAGCGGGGGAATTTTCGGGTGAGTTACAAGCGCGGTCTCGCGATTGTTTTTGGCTGCGCGATTGCGGGTATGGTCGCGTTCGCCGCCACTTACCCGCGTTTCTACTCGTCCCCTGCCTCCTCCGCTTCCGTGGCCGCGCCCATCGGGGCGAGCGCCGCCGCTGACAGCGAGGCCCTGCCCCTCGCCGCACTGTCGGCGAATCCGCTCTCCTGGAACCGCCTGACCGAAGCGCAGCATGTCGCGCTCGCGCCGTTCGCTACGCAGTGGGATTCCTTCAGCGACGAGCGCAAGCAGAAGTGGCTGAGGATCGCGTCGCGCTATCACCGGATGTCGCCGGAAGCGCAGAAGCGCCTGCAGCAGCGCATGCAGGAATGGGTTCGCATGACGCCCGACGAACGCAAGGTCGCGCGGGAAAATTATCAGGTCTCGAAGTCGGTGCCGCTCGACAAGCGCGAGCGCGCGTGGGACGCGTACCAGAAGCTCCCTGAAGAACAGAAGAAGAAGCTCGCCGCGAGTGAGCACAATCGCCGTCCGACTGTCGTCAGCGCGCCGCCGACGGGCAAGACGGAGGTCAAGGACATCAACCGCCTCGTCACCGCACGCGAGCAGGGTCACGCCGCCGGGCACGCGCAAGGCGAATCGGGCGCATCGGCGTCGCTGCCCGCCGTGCCGTCGCTGCCGGGCATCCCGAACGCGGCGAGCATCGTGCCCGCCACGCCGATTCCTGTTTCGCCGCAGCAGGCGCCGTCGATGTACAACGGGTCGTGAACGCGCGATGAACGCCGACACGACCGTCTCGCCGCTTCGCGCGCCCGCGCTGCGCCGCCGCCTCGCGACGATGATCTACGAAGGCGTCATCCTGTTCGGCGTCGTGTTCATCGCCGGCTATCTGTTCAGCACACTCACGCAGCAGCGCAACGGCCTCACGCATCACAACCTGCTGGCGTCGTGGATCGGCATCGTGCTTGCCGCCTACTTCGTGTGGTTCTGGACCCACGGCGGACAGACCTTGCCGATGAAAACCTGGCGCATGAAAGTCGTCGATGCCCACGGTCAGCCGGTCAAGCCCGGCCGCGCCCTCGCGCGTTACGCCCTCGCGTGGCTCTGGTTCCTGCCGCCGCTCGCGCTGCATCCGCTGATGTCGCTGGCCGTACCGCAAACGCTCGTCGTGTTCGGCGTCTGGGTGACGCTGTGGGCCGCCGCCGTCCGGCTCGATCCGGCGCGCCAGTTTCTGCACGATCGTCTCGCGGGCACGCGCATCGTCGCCACACAGGCAAGCACCGCGAAATAACTGCCGCGTAATAAGAAGTTCTCGTGACCGTCATGGCTCCGTCACGGCCGCATGGCGCAATGCGCATACCGAAACCCGATGCGCGAGCCAATGCCTTCGAACTCGTCAGTCACGCCGGCAATCGATTCCTCCTCGGCTTACTGGTTCCGCAGCACCGGATTCACGCTGCCGTCCAGTCCGCCCGACACAACCGAGCCGGTCACTGAAGGCGATTCCCCGGACGGTCCGCACCGCTACCGGACGATCTGGCTTTCCGATATCCACCTCGGCTCAGGCGGCTGCCAGGCGCCTTATCTGCTCGATTTTCTGCGGCATCACGAGTCGGACTATCTGTATCTCGTCGGCGACATCATCGACGGATGGCAGCTTCGCAAAGGCTGGTTCTGGCCGCAGGCGCACAACGACGTCGTGCAGAAAATCCTGCGCAAGGCGCGCAAGGGCACGCAGGTCGTCTACATTCCCGGCAATCACGACGAAGCCGCGCGCCAGTTCTGCGATCTGGCGTTCGGCGACATTCACGTGCGGGGCGAAGCGTTCCACACGACGCTCGCGGGCAAGCGCCTGTGGATCGTGCACGGCGATCTTTTCGATGGCGTCATCGAGCACGCGAAGTGGCTCGCCTATCTCGGCGATACCGCCTACACCGCGATTCTCCTGCTCAACCGCTGGTTTAACCGAGTGCGAACGAAGCTCGGCTTCGATTACTGGTCGCTCTCGCAGTATCTGAAGCATCAGGTCAAAAACGCTGTCAGCTTCATTTCGCAGTTCGAACGAGTGATGACCGACGAAGCCCGCCGGCGCGGCTGCGACGGCGTCGTATGCGGCCATATCCACAAGGCGGAAATCCGCGACATCGACGGCATCCTCTATTGCAACGACGGCGACTGGGTTGAAAGTCTCTCCGCGCTCGTCGAGACCCACGACGGCGAGCTGAGGATCGTGTACTGGACCGTCATGCGCGCGTCCGGTCAACGCCCCGCCACCACGCACGCGACGGTTTGAACGTACGCGTCATCCAATCCGGGACTGCTATGAAAATCATGATCGTGACCGATGCATGGGAGCCGCAGGTCAACGGCGTCGTGCGGACGCTGAAGAACACGCGCAAGGAATTGATGGCGCTGGGCCATCGCGTGGAGATGCTCACGCCGCTCGAATTCAGGACCATTCCCTGCCCCACTTATCCCGAGATTCGCCTGTCGCTGATGCCGCGCCGCCGCGTGGCCGAGCGCATCGACACGTTCGATCCGGACGCGCTGCACATCGCCACCGAAGGCCCGCTCGGGCTCGCGGCCCGTGCGTATGCGCTGCGTCACAAGCTGCCGTTCACGACCGCGTACCACACACGCTTTCCCGAATACGTGAAGGCGCGCTTCGGCATTCCGCTCGCCGCGACGTATCGGTTTCTGCGATGGTTTCATCGTCCCTCGCAAGCGGTGATGGCGCCGACGCCCGTCGTCAAGGATGATCTCGAGCACTACGGATTCACGAACGTCGTGCTGTGGACGCGCGGGGTCGATCTCGACATCTTTCATCCGATGGACTCGAAAGTGCTCAACACCGCGCGGCCGATCTTCCTCTACGTGGGACGCGTGGCCGTCGAGAAGAACGTGGAGGCGTTTCTCAAACTCGATCTCCCCGGCTCGAAGTGGGTCGCGGGCGAAGGGCCGGCGCTCGCGGAGCTGAAGTCGCGCTATGCGGGCGTGAACTATCTCGGCGTGCTGTCGCAGCCGGAGCTTGCCAAAGTCTATGCCGCCGCCGATGTCTTCGTGTTCCCAAGCCGCACCGATACGTTCGGCCTCGTGTTGCTCGAAGCGCTGGCCTGCGGCACGCCCGTCGCGGCGTTTCCGGTGACGGGCCCGATCGACGTGCTCGGTCAGCACGGCCCCGGCGCGCTCAACGAAGACTTGCGCGAGGCCTGCCTGCAGGCGCTGACGATCGATCGCGCCGATGCGCGCGCGTGGGCCGAACGCTTCTCGTGGCGCGCGGCGTCGGAGCAGTTCGCCTCGCATTTGCGGCGATTCGAGCCGCGCGCGCCGAGTTCCGACCGGGCGGCTGCATGACGCGTCGCGCGCTCGCCGACCGCGCCGAAGACGACGAAGCGGAACGCGTCGAACCGCTCGGCCCGGACGACCTGCCCTTCAATCCGTATAAAGGCAATCGCGGCGTCACCCGGGCATGGCACGCGATGAAGAACTCGATTTCCGGATTGCGCGTCGCGATTCGCGAGGAAAGTGCTTTTCGGCAGGAGTTGACGCTCGCCGCGATCCTGCTGCCGTGCAGCGTCGTCGTGCCGGTCGTTCCGGTCGAGCGCGCGGCGCTGGTTGCCTCAGTGCTGCTCGTGCTCATCGTCGAATTGCTCAATTCCAGCGTCGAGGCGGTCATCGACCGCATCTCGCTCGAACGGCACGAACTCTCGAAGCGCGCGAAAGACTTCGGCAGCGCCGCCGTGATGGTCGCGCTGGGCGCGTGCGTGCTCACGTGGACGCTGATCCTATGGCCGCTTGCGCCTGCGCTCGCCGCGTGGCTCGCCCAGTCCGCGAAGTGATGGCACCGAACTTTGCTCCATCTCAGAAAAGGAAAAGACCTGCCCGAGAGTCAAGCCCGGGCAGGCAAAGACGCGGTTTATAATCGTCCGATATTCTCAAAAATAGCAACGGAAGCGGACGGGAGCACTCTCTGCACGCCCGCGCGAGCCGGATGCCAAGGTCGGACGACATGGAAGCGAAACCTCCCCGCCGCACCCGCGAACGGATTCTCGAGCTGTCACTGAAGTTGTTCAACGATATCGGCGAGCCGAACGTCACGACGACGACCATCGCCGAGGAAATGGAAATCAGTCCAGGCAATCTGTACTACCATTTCCGCAACAAGGACGACATCATCAACAGCATCTTCGCTCAGTTCGAGCAGCAGATTCAGAAGCGGCTGCGCTTTCCGGACGATCATCGTCCGACGATCGACGAGATGTGGTCCTATCTGCAGTACATGGCCGATTTTTTGTGGGCGTACCGGTTCCTGTATCGCGACCTGAACGACCTGCTCGCGCGCAACCGCACCCTCGAGACGCATTTCAAGCAGATCATCACGCACAAGGTGCGCTTTGCCGGCCAGTTGTGCGAGGCGCTCGTCGCCGATGGCGAGATGGTCGCGACGCCCGACGAGATCAAGGTGATCGCGACGAACATCGGCGTGATCTCGACGTACTGGCTGTCGTATCAGTACGTGATGAACCCGCGCAAGTACAACGATCAGGAAGCGATCCGCGCGGAACTGCATCAGGCGAGCCTGCACATTATTTCGATCATGGCGCCGTATCTGCGCGGCCGCTCGCGTCAGCTTTTCGATGACCTGGTGTCCGGTAAACTGGCCAAGCGCGAATATGCGGACTTTCTGCCGCCGCGCGACGATGCCGCTGCCGCATCGAAGACCGAAACACCAAAGGATTCCCGATAATGAAGGCAGTCTGTGTCTATTGCGGCTCCGCGACCGGAGCCCGCCCCGTCTATGCCGAAGCGGCCAAAGCGTTTGGCCGCGCGCTCGTCGAAGCCAATCTGTCGCTCGTGTATGGCGGCGGCCGTGTCGGCTTGATGGGCCTCATCGCCGATGAAGTGCTCGCCGCTGGCGGACGCGCGGTCGGCGTCATTCCCGAGTTGCTGCTCGCGAAGGAAGTGGGCCATACGGATCTCACCGAACTGCACGTCGTGCCCGACATGCACGAGCGCAAGAAAAAAATGGCCGATCTCGCCGATGCGTTCGTCGCGATGCCCGGCGGCGTCGGCACCTTTGAAGAGTTCTTCGAGGTCTACACGTGGGCGCAGCTCGGCTATCACCAGAAGCCGGTCGGCCTGTTGAACGTGAACGGCTATTTCGAGCCGCTGATGTCGATGCTTCGCCATACCGTCGACGAAGGCTTCATGCGCAAGCCGTATCTGGACTTCATCCAGATCGCCGCCGAACCCGGCGGGATGATCGCGAAGCTCGAAGCGTACACGCCTCCCGCCCACGACAAGTGGACGGAAAACCGCAACGTCGTTTGAGGATCGAATCGATGTCGAAAGTCATCCTGATCACCGGGGCAAGCCGCGGCATCGGCCGTTCGGCTGCGATTCTCGCGGGCGCGCGCGGCTGGTCGGTCGGCGTCAACTACGCGACGAACGCCCGCGCCGCCGATGAAACCGTCGCCGCCGTGCAGGCCGCGGGCGGCAAGGCCATCGCCATTCAGGGCGACGTTTGCGACGAAGCCGCGATCATCGCGATGTTCGACGCCACCGAAGAGGCGTTCGGCCAGCTCGATGGCGTGGTGAACAACGCGGGTATCGTCGCGCCGGGGTCGGCGCTGGCGGACATGGACGTCGCGCGTCTGAAGCGCATTTTCGACACCAACGTGCTCGGCGCGTATCTGTGCGCGCGCGAAGCGGCGCGGCGACTTTCGCGCTCGCGCGGCGGCAAGGGCGGCGCGATCGTGAACGTGTCGTCGGCGGCGGCGCGGCTGGGTGCGCCGAACGAATACGTTGACTATGCCGGCTCGAAAGGCGCGATCGACGTGCTGACCATCGGGCTGTCGAAGGAACTCGGGCCGCAAGGCGTGCGCGTGAACGCGATCCGCCCCGGGCTCATCGAGACCGAGATTCATGCGAGCGGCGGAAAGCCGGATCGCGCGCAGGTGCTCGGCGTGCAGACGCCGCTCGGCCGTGCGGGCACAGCGGACGAAGTCGGGGAATCGATCGTGTGGCTGTTGTCGGATGCGTCGTCGTATGTGACGGGAGCGATCGTCGACGTGACGGGCGGGCGGTGATCGGAGAGCAGCGCGTCATGTGGGCTCGGGAGCGAATCCGATCTGATATCCGCGTTGCATCAACATCTGCGCGAAATCCATCTCGCGTAACAATCGCGCCGTCATGCTTCGCGGCCACGAATAGCGCAACGTCGGCGGATCGATCCCGACGAGACGGCGGCATTTACCATGATGGCCGAAAAGCCGCGAGAGATCGGCATCCGCGTGCAAACTTCCGCTGTCTTCCATGGCGAATTGCGCACAGAGATCGAGCGGCGCAAAGCGGATGCCGACTGCTTCCAGTTGCGGTCTCAGCAGGCAGGTGAGTTGCACGTCTTCGTTCGTCGGATTGGCAGTCCAGTGCGGTTTGAACGGATTCTTCAAATAACCGTCGGGCGGTATGACGACGACTTGTATGTCTTGGTGCGTGAACAGCGTCTGCATCATGCGGCGGCTACGCAGGCTGAATCCGCCGTTCAGTATGGGCAGAACGGAATGACCGGGCTTATTCAGCAAAGGCAACCAGGAAAAGTTGTCCATCCACCGTGTGCCTTCGGGCGAATGAACGCGCGCGAGATGAACCGGCGCGCCGATATAGTCGTAGTCGAAGTATTCGTCGCGCCAGTTCGCGCCATCCAGCACCCAGCCATCATCCTGCACGACGAGCGCGTAGTCAGTCTCGATGAAATGCCAGAGGACGAACATCATGAACCAGCTGTATTCGATGTAGCTCATCGGTGCGATGGCCTCGTGCCGGATGCTCGCCGGCAGATCGGCGGGCGCGTGAGGACAACATAGCACTGCGCGCGCGCCCGGCATGTTGCGCTGACTGAGCGTCAGGGCATAGGCGGCACTTTGGGCATCGGACACACCGGTTACGGCAATGAGCGTAATGCGGCTGAAGGCTGAGTGGGACATGGTGCGGCATTCATCGAGAAGAGCAGCCGCTCAGGATAAATCCGGGCAGCACATGCAGACTACTGGCTGCAGTGCCCGACGTCCATGCCGAAATGTGAAATTTCAGCCCGGCGCGATGCTCCGCATCAAAACCCCCCATGCTTCGCGAGCCACGCCTCTTCCTCCGCCGAAGTGCCCCGCCCCAGAATCCGGTTGCGATGCGGAAATCTCCCAAACCGCGCGATCACGTCCGCATGCTCCACCGCCGATTCGTAGAAGCTCGCGACGCCCGTCTCGTCTTTCAGCTTCTCGAAGAGACGCAGCGATTCGCGCTGGCTCGGCATCGTTTCATCGTGTTCGAACGGCATATACGCGAACGCGCGATGGTACGCCGTCGGCAAACGCAGATCGTCGCCCTTCTCGACCATCGATGCAGCCAGCGCGAGCGCCCGCTGATCGCCCGCGAACGCACGCGGCGTATTGCGATGGCAATTGCGCGACAACTGATCCAGCAGCACGATCAGCGCTAGCGCGCCGAGCGGGGTGCGCTCCCAATCGCGCAAGCCGCCCGCCTGCGCTTCGTCGAGCAGCGGACCGAAGCGCTCGTTGAGCATCGCGTCGAACGCGCGCTTTTTCGTCCACCATTGCTTGCGCTCGGCCCCGAACTCGGGCGATCCCGCAACGCCGAACCACGCATCGAGAACCGCCTGCGCGCGAGGATCGATGCTCAAGCCAGTTCCAGCACGAGCCGCCGCGTGCGCGCGCTCTTCTTCTCGAGCTTCGCAATGCGCAGCCCGCCGATCTCGCCGGTATTGCGCACATGCGTGCCGCCGCACGGCTGCAAATCGACGTTCTCGATGCGCAAGAGCCGCACGCGGCCGAGACCCATCGGCGGCTTCACGCTCATCGTGCGAACGAGTTCGGGGCGCGCGGCCATTTCGTCGTCGGTGATCCATTCGGTGCGCACGTCGTGCGATCCGCCGATCAGCTCGCGCAGTTTCGTCTCCACGTCTTCGCGCTCGATCGGTTCGACGGTGGCGAGATCGAGCCGCGCGTAATCCATCGTGATGCTGCAGCCATCGACCGGATACGGCAACACGGCGCAAATCAGGTGGCTCGCCGTATGCAGCCGCATATGCCGATACCGCCGCTCCCAGTCGATCTCCGCGCTCACCCTGTGCCCCGCCTTCAGCTTCGCGAGCGCGTCTTCCTGGCCGGGCGCGGGCACGTGCACGGCGTCGTCGGGCGTCGCGCCTTCGAACTTCGCCTTGCGCGTATCGGCAATCGCGATGACCGTGCCGTCCGCGAGCGTCAGCGTGCCCGCATCGCCGGCCTGACCGCCGCCGAGCGGATAGAACACGGTCTGATCGAGATGGATGCCCGCTTCGTCGATCGCGGTGATGGTCGCGTCGCAGCGCGTTTGATAGGCGTCCTCGTGAAAGAGTGCGCGTGTGCTCATGACTTCATATCCTCGATTGGCTTGCCGGTAATCGACAGATGATGCCGCAAACGAACGCCGGCTCGCCCGATACAAAAGCAGGCGATTCAACCGGGACGGTTGCGCATCCAGTCGGCGGTATCGAAGAAGGAAGCCAGCAGGCGTTCGCGCAGCGGCTCCGGCAGGCCGATGTCTTCCATCGCCCAGGCCATGCAGCGCAGCCATTGATCGCGCTCGGCGGATGCAATCGCGAACGGCAGATGCCGCGCCCGCAAGCGCGGATGCCCGAAGCGGCTGATGTAGTGATCCGGCCCGCCCATCCAGCCGCACAGGAACCAGAAGGTCTTGTCGCGCGAATTGTCGAGCGTTGGAGGATGCAGCGCGCGGATGCCCGCGAACTCCGGTTCCAGGTCCATCAGGTCATAGAAACGGTCGACGAGCGCACGCACGCGCTCCTCGCCGCCGACCAGCTCGAACGCGGTCGGCGCGTTGTCGCGATTGCTCGTTTCGTCGCCGGAGGATGGTTGATTCACTTCGCTCATTGCTTTGCTTTCTACAAAAAACTACGCGTCACGCAAGGATTGCAGCGCCGGACGCGCCAGCACGCGGCGCAGGCTCATCCAGCCGCCGAGCCCCGCGCACGCGATGCCCGCGACGATGCCCGCCGGCACGAGCCACGGATTGAAATCGATATGGAATTCGAACACGCGCGAGGCCAGCACGTAACCGATGCCTTGCGCGCCGAGCGCGGCCATCAGCCCCGCGAGCGCGCCGACCGCGACGAATTCGGCGACCTGCACCGACCGCACCTGCCGATGCGACGCCCCGAGCGCCCGCAACAGCGCCGATTCGCGCATGCGCTCGTCGCGCGTGCCCGCAAGCGCCGCGTACAGCACGAGCACCCCCGCCGCGAGCGTGAACAGGAACAGGAACTGGACCGCGCCGATCACCTGCGCGAGCGTGCGCTGAATCTGCGCGAGGATCGGCGCCGTATCGATGGCCGTCACGTTCGGGTAAGCCGCGATCAGGCCGTCGATCATGCGCTGGTCGTCGGCGGGCAGATGGTAGCTCGTAATGAACGTCGCGGGCAGATCGGCGAGCGCCTCGGGCGGCATCAGCACGAAGAAGTTGACCTTGAACGAATTCCAGTCGACCTTGCGCAGGCTGGTCACGGGCGCTTCCACCGGCAGACCGGCGACATCGAAGCGCAGCACGTCGCCCATTTTGACGCGGATGGTCTTCGCGATGCCCTCTTCGATCGACACCTGCGGCTTCGCGCTCGTGCCGAACCACGCGCCCTGCGTCACGCGGTTGTCGTCCGGCAAGGCGGTCGTGTAAGAGAGGTTGAACTCGCGGTCGACGAGCCGCTTTGCATCGGCTCTTTCGTAGCTGTCCGGATTGACCGGCTTGCCGTTGATCGAGACGAGACGCGCGCGCACCATCGGCGATAGCGCGGCCTGCGGCTGACCGTGTCCATGCAGATAGGCGAGCACGCCGTCGCGCTGCTCCGGCTGGATGTCGATCAGGAATTCGTTGGGCGCGTCGGGCGGCGTGGCGTCGCGCCATCCCTTAATGAGATCGTTGCGCGTCATCGCGATCAGCAACAGGCACATCAACCCGATGCCGAGCGCGGTGATCTGCAACGCGCTCGCACCGCTGCGCCGCTCCAGCGACGCGAGCGCATAGCGCCAGCCGACGCCCGCGCGGCTCTTCTCGCGCCGTACGAAACGCGCCGCCACCCACAGCGCCGCCCGCGCGATCGCGCCGAACAGCAGCAGCCCCGCCGCAAAGCCGCCCGCGACGATGCCGCCGAGCTTCCATTCCCCCGCTGCGATGACGAGCAGCCCCGCGAACAGCAGCACGCCGACACCGTAGGCCGCGTAAGCGACGCGCCCGGCATCGCCGAGTTCGCGGCGGATCACGTGGACCGGCGGCACGCGCGTGAGCGGCAACAGCGGCGGCAGCGCGAAGCCGAGCAGCAGCACGAGCCCCATCGCGATGCCTTCGAGCGCCGGCCAGACGCTCGCCCGCGGCAGTTCGACATCGACGAGCGAGCCGAGCCAGTGCAGCAACACGAGATGGCCGATGAAGCCGAGCGCGATGCCCGCCGTGCTGCCGATCACGCCGATCGCCAGGAATTCGTTCAGGAAGAGCGCGCGCAGCGTGCGCTGGCTGACACCCAGACAGCGCATTGCGGCACAGCCGTCGAGGTGGCGTCGCGCGAAGCGATGCGCGGCCATCGCGATGGCAACCGCCGCGAGCAGCGCCGTCAACAGCGATACGAGCGTCAGGAAGTGGCTCGCGCGGTCGATCGTCTGCCGCACTTGCGGCTGACCATCCGATAGCGATTCGAGCGACACGCCGCGCAGCTTCCCGCCGTCGGTCTTGTCGCGGGCGAACTGCGCGAAGCGCTCCACTTGCGCGTCCGGCCCGGCCACGAGCAGCCGATAGGTCACGCGGCTTCCATACCCGAGCAGGCCGGTCCCGGCGATTTCATCGGCGCGCATCATCAGACGCGGCGAAAAGTTGACGAACGAGAAGCCGCGATCCAGCTCCCGCGTGATGACGGCGGCCACCGTGAAGGTCCGCGTGCCGACTTTGACCGTCCCGCCGACTTTGGTCTTCAGTGCATCGAGCAGCGCCGGATCGACCCAGACCGTGCCGGGCGCGGGAATGCCTTGCGCGGGCGCGTCGGGTGTCTCGGGGGCCGGCGCGATGCGCAG
This sequence comes from Caballeronia grimmiae, assembly GCF_000698555.1. Lineage (GTDB taxonomy): Bacteria > Pseudomonadota > Gammaproteobacteria > Burkholderiales > Burkholderiaceae > Caballeronia > Caballeronia grimmiae. Next base: position 123,585 of record NZ_JFHE01000001.1, read on the forward strand.
CGCCCCGCGCAGCGGATAGCCGGCCGTCACGCCCTTGATCGCCGCGAGCCGCGACAACGGTTCGCGCGATGTCCCGCTGATCATGCTCGGGAAGATGGTCGTGCCGGCGGTCTCCAGCCCGAGCGAGCGGGCTTGCGCGGCGAAGATCGCATCGACGGGATGATCGGCGCGCACGACGAAATCGGCTGCGATCATCTGACGGCCATCGCGGGCGAGGCCCTGACGCATGCGATCGGCGAGAAAGCCGACGCTCGACAGCGCAGCGACGGCCAGCACCAGCGCGAGCAGCAGCATCGTCAGTTCGCCGGCGCGCCAGTCGCGTGCGGTCATGCGCCACGCCTGGCGCACGGTCTGCAGGAAGTCGAGTCCGGCTGTCGGATGCGTTTCGTGGAGAGAGGGCGACGCTTTGGCCGCGGGTTTGTCGTTACGGGCCGCGGTGCTCAATCGTGCTTGCTCCGCAGTCGGCTGATCGGATGGTGCGTGCCCGGCATCATGTGCTTCGCCATGCGCAGCACGCCGCCGTGCACGCCGCGCACGAGACGCGGCAGCGCCCATCCGGCCACGATGAGGAACGCGATCAGCATGACGAGGAAGAGCAAGGGCAGGAAGAACGCGAGCGCGAGACCGCCGAGCGCGCCGACGTCTTCGGTGGCGGACGCCGCCCAGTTCGACACCGGTTCCGGCGACAGATTGATGAGTGCGCGCGTGCCGGCCTTCGCGAAATGCGACGCCCCGGCGAGCGTGCCGCCCGCGAGCGCCGCGACGGTGAGCATGGCCGGATCGGCGTGACCGAGCGAGCCGGCGGCGAGCACCGCGCCGGCGGGAATGCGGATCAGGGTGTGGACGGCGTCCCAGAGCGAATCGAGCGCGGGAATTTTATCGGCGAGGAATTCGACGACCGTGAGGAAGCCTGCGACGCCGATGACCCATGGCGAGGCGAGGACTGCGAGGGAATCCGGCAGGTGGATGAGGCCGATGCGCTCGAACAGGCCGGCGATGAAGACGGTGAGATACAGGCGCAGCCCGCTCGCCCATGAGAGGCCTGCGGCGAGCGAAAGTGACTCTAGCATTGCTGTCTCCTGTCGGCCGGAGTTAGCGCTTTAGCGCTTACTGCCGTCCCATGCAAAGCTGTCGGCCAGAGTTAGCGCTTTAGTGCTTACTCCGGCCCGATGCGAAGCTGTCGACGGCAGTTGGCGCTTTGGCGCTTACTGCCGTCCCATGCAAAGCTGTCGGCTGGAGTTAGTGCTTTAGCGCTCACTCCGGCCCCATGCAAAGCTGTCAGCCAGAGTTAGCGCTTTAGTGCTTACTCCGGCCCGATGCGAAGCTGTCGACGGCAGTTGGCGCTTTGGCGCTTAATGCCGTCCCATGCAAACTTGTCGGCCTGAGTTGGCGCTTGAACGCCTGCTTCGGCCCCGAGCAATACCGTCAACGAACTGACCGCCCAACCGCCCAACTGCCCTACTGCCCAACCGCCCTCGAACCAATATTAAGACGGATCTGAGAGCATTATATCCACGCAAAAAGCGCGCGGTGCACCGGGCATCCAAGCCATTACCGTTCCCGGCACCACCGCCCGCCCCGCCGTCAAGCGCGCAACGGTGCAACGACTCAATGCCCCGACGTCATCTTGAGGCCAACCAGCCCCGCGATAATCAGCACCGCACTGGCGATGCGCCCTGCCGAAACCGCCTCGCCCATGAACACGATGCCGAATACGAACGCGCCGACCGCGCCGATGCCCGTCCACACCGCATAGGCGGTGCCGAGCGGCAACTGGCGCATGGCCATGGCGAGCAGCACGAAGCTGCCGGCGGCGGTGATGAGCGTGAAGACGGACGGCCCGAGTCTGGTGAAGCCCTCGGACGATTTGAGTCCGGCGGCCCACGCAACTTCGAGCAAACCGGCGATGAAAAGAAGGATCCAGGACACGGGGTTGACTCCCTGTAGAAGCGGGGCCGTCCCCGATGAATCGAAGCGCGTGCGGTCGTCCGGCACGGCTATAGCTAAAGCGAAATCAACCTGCGATTGTATCGCAGCGGCGCATCGGCACAGGGCGACGCCCGATCGGCAAAACTGGTGTATCAAGAAGCAACGAACCAAGCGACCAACGAAGCAACGAAGAACCCGCCAGGGAGCGTTCATGCATATCGACTCGGTGCTGCTGTCCCGTTTCCAGTTCGCGTGGGTGGTCGCGTTCCACATCCTGCTGCCCGCTTTCACGGTCGGCCTCTCGTGCTTCATCGCGACGCTCGAATTCAACTGGTGGGTCACGAAGCGCGATGTCTTCCGCCGCCTCTCCTCCTTCTGGCTGAAGATTTTCGCGGTGTCGTTCGGCATGGGCGTGGTATCGGGCATCGTGATGCCGTTCCAGTTCGGCACCAACTGGAGCCGCTACGCCGACAAGACCGCCAACGTGGTCGGCTCGCTGATGGGCTACGAAGTGCTGACCGCGTTCTTCCTCGAATCGGCGTTTCTCGGCGTGCTGCTGTTCGGCCGCAAGCTCGTGCCGCAGTGGGCGCACGTGATGTCCGCGATGTTCGTCGCGATCGGCACGCTCATCTCCTCGTTCTGGATTCTCGCCGTCAATAGCTGGATGCAGACGCCGCAGGGCTATCGCATCCTGCCGGATGGGCGCTTCGATGTGGTGAGCTTCTTCGACGTCATCTTCTCGCCGTCGTTTCCGTTCCGGCTCGCGCATACCGTGTCAGCGTTTCTGGTGACGACCGCCTTCGTCATACTCGGCGTCGCCGCGATGTACATGCGGCAGCGGCGCGCGATCGAAGAAAGCCGCGTGATGCTGAAAATGTCGCTGATCTTTCTTGCCATCATGGTGCCGCTCCAGATGGTGATCGGCGACGCGCACGGCCTCAACACGCTCAAGCATCAGCCCGCCAAGCTCGCGGCGATGGAGGCGCTGTGGGAAACCCGATCGCGCGTGCCGGCCAATCTCTTCTCGATTCCCGATCAGGACGAGGAGCGCAATCACTTCGAAATCTCGATACCCGTGCTCGGCAGCCTATACCTCACGCACGATCCGAACGGCGTCGTGCGCGGACTGAAGGACTTTCCGCGCGAGGATCGTCCGCCGGTCGCGGTCGTGTTCTTCGCGTTCCACATCATGGTCGGCGTGGCGCTGCTGATGCTCGCGACCGTCGTGACGGGCGTCGTGCTGTTCGCGCGCGGCAAGCTGGAAAACAGCGCGCGATGGCTGCGCGCGGCGACTTTCACGATGCCGTTCGGCTTCATCGCGGTGATCGCCGGATGGACGACGACCGAAGCCGGCCGCCAGCCGTGGACCGTGTACGGCATCCTCCGCACGCGCGACTCAGTGACGCCCTCGCTCACCACCGGCGATGTCGCGCTGTCGTGGCTGCTCTACGTGCTCGCCTATACGGTGATCTTCGGCGCGGGCTTCATTCTGCTGCGGCGTCTGGTGCGTATCGGGCCTGCGCAGGCGACGCAGGATCACGAGAACGAGAGCCTTCAGCCGAAGACGCGGGCGGCGCGGCCGCTGTCGGCGGTGTCGTCGGGCGGCGAGACGTCGCGGCAGTCCGGACGCGTCGCAACCAGCGACGACATCGTGCCGCCGCGCCGGCGCAACTAGCCAGTCGATCATCCTAGCGAACCATCGAACGGAGAACCGCGATGCTCGATCTCGTGCCGCTGTGGGCCGCCATTCTCGCGCTGGCCGTGTTCATGTACGTGCTGCTCGACGGCTTCGACCTCGGCGTCGGCATGCTGTTTCTGCTGCGCCGCGATTCCGAAGAACGCAACCTGATGATCAACTCCGTCGCGCCCGTATGGGACTTCAACGAGACGTGGCTCGTGCTCGGCGGCGGCGGCCTGTTCGCCGTGTTTCCGCTCGCGTTCGCGATCATCGTCCCGGCGGTCTACTTCCCGATTCTCTTCATGCTGCTCGGCCTGATCTTTCGCGGCGTCGCGTTCGAGTTCCGCGAAGTGACCGGCGCGCGCAAGTGGCTGTGGGATCGCGCGTTCGCGTACGGCTCGCTCGTCGCGACCTTCGCGCAAGGCATCGTGCTCGGCATGTTCATTCAGGGCTTTCCGATCAGCGGACGCCAGTTCGCCGGAACGAGCTGGGACTGGGTCGCGCCGTTTCCGCTGCTCGTCGGCGTCGGGCTGATCTTCGGCTATTCGCTGCAGGGCGCGACGTGGCTCGTCTTGAAAACGGAAGGCGAATTGCAGGACTGGGGCCGCAGGATGGCGCGTTACGCGCTGATCGGCGTGGTCGGGTTCATCGTGCTGATCAGCGTGTGGACGCCGCTCGAGGATGCGCGCATCGCCGCGCGATGGTTCGGCTTTCCGGGCAGCATCGCCTTCGCGCCAGTGCCGATACTCACCGCGCTGCTCGCGTGGACGCTCTGGTCGAGCCTGGGCAAGGGCCGCGAAGCCCTGCCCTTCGTCTGCTCGATGGGCCTCTTCTTTCTCGCCTTCACCGGGCTCGTCATCAGCCTGTGGCCGTACATCGCGCCGCCGTCGGTGACGCTGTGGGAGGCATCGGCGTCGCCGATCTCGCATCAGTTCTTCCTGATCGGCACGATGTTTCTCCTGCCCGTGCTGATGGTCTACGTGACGTGGTCATATTGGGTGTTTCGCGGCAAAGTGCGCGGCGATATCGGCTATCACGTCGAATGACGCGACGCCCGGCTCAGAGCTTCTGCTGCACCGCGAGCGACAGGATGCGCGCCCACTGACGCGCCTCCGCGCGATTGCGCATCGGCAGACGCCACTGGCCGTGCGCCGGATCGACGACATCGAGCAGTACATGCCATCCGCTGCCTTCATCGGCCCGCGCCCCGCGCAGGTCCGCGAAGATATAGCTGCCGCGCGCATCGCCGACGCGCACGTCGAGCAGCCGCTTGCCCGCCGCGAGCCGCACGCCGCCCCACTCGCGCGCGAGTTCGTGCGTCCAGCCGGCGCCGTCATCGCCCTTAGTGCGCGGCAGATTTGGCGCGATCTCGCGACGCCGCGCGAGCCAGAAAGCGACGCCCGCCGCGATTGCCGCCGCCACCGCCAAAGCGACGCCGATCGCGACCGAAAGCCCGAAGCGCGCATGGATCGCGTCGAAGGACCACACTGCGCCGTAGATGAGCGCGCCAAGCGCGATGAGCGCAAGGACGATCGGCATGTCGCTTATCTCCGTCTGATCGCGTGAAGTGCGGCCGTCACTGCGCCTTGTGCTTCGCGTTCCAGTCGCGCAGCGCCTGCAGCGTGTTCGTGACATGCTGATCCGGCGACAGGCTCGTGTATTCGTAGATCACCTTGCCGTCGGGTGCGATCACATACGACACGCGATTGGCCATCGAGCTTTTCATCGGCATGGCGGCGTCGTAGGAACGGATGATCTTCGAATCGGCATCGGCGGCGACCGGGAACTTGCTGCGGCACTCGCTCACCGAGAAGCGCTTGAGCGTGCCGATGTCGTCGTGCGATACGCCGATCACCGTCGCGCCTTCGGCCTTGTACTGATCGACCGCTTCGGCGAACTGATGCGCCTCGATCGTGCAGCCCTTCGTGAACGCCGCCGGATAGAAATACAGCACGACGGGGCCTTTCTTCAGCGCGTCGGCGAGCGAGTAATCGTAGACATTGCCGCCCAGCGACGCTTTCGCGACGAAGTCAGGCGCGGCATCGCCCGGTCCGAGCGTCGCGCCCGCCGCGAGCGGATAAGCAGCAGCGACGCAGACGATTGCCGCGACGGCCTTCGCGATTCTGTTCTTCATGTGCATCTCTCACCGTGAGGTTGATCGAAGGGTGCTCAGTCGAGCGGCTGCCCCGCGAACCACGCCGCCGCCTCCACTTGCAGCCTCGCGAGCAGCGCGGGCGTGAGCGCGTCGAGCGCAGGCTCGGCAAGCCGGCACGTATCGATGGCGCGGGCATCGCCCCGTTCGGCCGCCTGCGCGATGCCGAGCAGCGCGCCGAGCACGCCTTCGCCGCCAAGTATCGCCGAGCGGATATCGGCCGCCAGGTGCAGCTTATCGACAATTTGCGCCGGCTGCATGTCGAGCACCACGTGCACGAGCGAGAACACGCCGGCCATGAACGCGGCATCGGAGAAGGCTTCGTCCGATGGACGCAGCGCGTGCGCCGCGAGTTCCATGAACCGCGCCCGCGCGCCGACGAGTTGCAGCAGCGGATCGGAGCGCCACGGCAGGCCGCTGCCATCGGCATAAAGCAGCAATTGCGTCCAGCGCATCAACTGGCGCGTGCCGGCCGCGGCCACCGCATCGCGCAGCGACGACACCCGCCGCCCGCGCGCATGGGCGCTCGAATTGGCGAGGCGCATGAGTTGCAGCACGATGTCCGGATTGCGCTTCAGTTCGGCTTCGAGTTCGCGCAGGCCCGGCTCGGCGCCGAGCACCGCGAGCAGCCGCAACAGCGTGCCGCGCGCCGGGCTCGCGCGACGCGCCGACAGCACTTGCGGCCGGGCGAAGAAATAGCCCTGAAACAGATCGAAGCCGAGATCGCGCGCTTCGATAAAATCCTCGTGCGTTTCCACCTTCTCCGCGACGAGCAGTTTGCCGTGCTTCTTCGCGATCGACGCGAGTTCGGGCAGTTCGGCGCGCTCCGCTGCGAGCAGATCCACCTTGACGATATCGACCGATGGCAGCGCGGCGAGCAGCGTGTCGTCGATGCGCGTGACGTCGTCGAGCGCGAAGCGGAAGCCTTCGCGGCGCAACTGCGCGCATCGCTTGAAAAGCGCGTCGTCGAACACGATGCTTTCGAGCAGTTCCAGCACGAAGCGCTCGGGATGCATCAGATGCACGATGTCGTCGAAGATCAGCTCGCGGTTCATGTTCACGTAGCCCGGATGCAGTCCGAGCACCGCCGACACGCCCATCTCCCCCACAGTGCGCGCGACGACGTGGGCGGTCGCCTGGACGTCGTCGTGCACGCGCGCGCGATTGTCGGGGCTGTCGCGAAAGAGCAGTTCGTAGGCGGCGAGCGCGCCGGCGCCATCGAGAATCGGCTGGCGTCCGACATAGACGCGCGGCGCACGCGTCGACGGGAAATCGTTCATGACGGGAACAGGCTGAACGCAACGCCGCGGCGTGCGGTCGCGGCCGCCGCGTGCGCAAAGGTTTGCGCGAAGGGCCACGAGGCGCAAGCGAGGCACGCGGGCCGGTGGCATCTGGCGGGCGCGGGAGGCGGTCTAACGGCGTCGAACATGAGGCAAAACGTGTCGAGCAGGTTCGCGGATCGGATCGAACCGCGCGGCGCGGGACGCGCGGCGGTCAATCGCCAAAACGCGCCACTGTAAACGAAATCGCGGGCGCGAGCATGAAGCGGCTCCCGCGCGTGCAGATTAAAGAAATCGCCCGCGCCGCCGATAACTCGCCTGATAGAGCGTGCCGCGCCGTGCCGGCACGGCCAGCCCGGTAGCCGCTCGATGCGGCCACCGCGCCGCCGCGAGCGTCCGATGCGTGCGTTGCGTCGACCGCTGACGGCGAGCGTCGCCGCGAGAACCTAAACAGACCATGCAAGCGAACCGGATCAACGTCTCCCGCCGCGCACCCTGGCGCATCGCGCTCGATGCGCTGCGCCGCGCATGGGGCGCCCCCGCGCAAGAGAACCGCGAGACTCACGACGACGCGCCCCTCGTCGACGACGCCCCTGCGGCGGCCGTGCGGCCGGCCCGTTCGCCGCAACTCGAGCCGACGCTCGCTCCCGTCGATTTCCTCGCGCAACTCGACGACGCGCTGCGCTTTCAGTATGTGTCGGATGCGAGCATCGATTTCATCGGCTATCACCGCGACTATCTGAATATGCTGACGCTGCACGATCTCGTGCCGTCGGAAGAAGCGGATGAACTGAACGCGCTGATCACCCGCGCCCGCGCGAGCGGCAAGCTCGAATCCGCGACGCTCAATCTCGTGAAGTCGCTGACCTATCCGATCTGCGTCGAGCTGCGCCTGATGTCGACCGACGCGCTCGGCACGCCGGGCTTCGCGCTCGCCGCATTCGACGTGTCGCGCTGGCGCGAGCGGGAACTGTCGCTCGTGCATGCGCTGCATCACGATCCGCTGACGGGCCTAGAAAACGCGACGGCGCTCGAAGGCGCGATTAGCGCGGCGCAGGCCGAAGCCGAGCAGACGCGCTCGCAGGCGGCGCTCGTGCTGCTCGATATCGACGACTATCAGCGCATCAACCGCGCGCTCGGCTACGACGCCGGCGACGACATGCTGCGCGAGACCGCGCGGCGCATCCAGCACACTGCCGCGCATGGCGAGCGCGTGGCGCGCATGGCCGGCGACGAGTTCGCCGTGCTGCTGCCCGCCGGCGCGACCGCGGAAGCCGCCGAAAGCCTCGGCCGGCGGCTCTTGACCGCCATTGCGCAGCCGTATCGATATCGCGGGCAGCACACGCATTTGTCGGCGAGCGTGGGGGTCGCGCTCTATCCCGATCTGGCGGCGGCGACCAAAGCCGCGAGCAAGCAAGGCAAGCCCGGCGTGCAGGCAAGCCTCCTGCGCATGGCCGATCTGGCGCTCGCGCAGGCGAAGGCAGCGGGCGGCAACACGCTCGTATTCCATACCTTCGACGACAATCCCGCCGACGCCGAGCGCCTGAAGCTCGAAGCCGATCTTTACGAAGCCGTGCGCAACGGCGAGTTTTCGCTGTTCTTCCAGCCAATCACGAAGATCCGCACGGGCGCGGTCGTCGGCGTCGAAGCGCTGATGCGATGGAATCATCCGGTGCACGGGCTCGTGCCGCCGTCGCTGTTCATTCCGCTCGCCGAATCGATCGGCCTCATCAACTACCTGGGAAACTGGGTGCTGAAAGCGGCGTGCATGCAGCTCGTGCAGTGGGACGCGATCGGCATCCGGCTGGATTACGTGTCGGTGAACGTGTCGCCGCAGCAGTTCCGCGACAAGCGTTTCGTCACGGCGGTGAAGGAAGCCATTGCACTGACGGGCATCGATGCCGGACGGGTCGTGTTCGAGATCACCGAAAGCCTGCTGATGAAGGACCCGGAAGAAGCGACGCGCCTGCTGGAGACGCTGCGTTCGCTCGGCATCCGCTTCGCCGTCGATGACTTCGGCACTGGCTATTCGAGTCTTGCGTATCTGCAGCGCTTTCCGCTGTCGAAGCTCAAGATCGACCGCAGCTTCGTCGACAACCTGATTACGTCGCGCAACAACCGCGCGATCGTCAGCGCGGTCGTGAGCCTTGCGCAGTCGCTCGGGCTGGAACTGGTCGCCGAGGGCGTCGAAACGGAGGCGCAGCGCGATCTGCTCGCGGATCTCGGCTGCGATCACATACAGGGCTGGCTGATCAGCCATGCGCTGCCGTCCGAGGAACTGGCGCGCTCGTTCCAGACGCACTCGCTGCTGCTGCACGAGACATTATGAGAGTACGCGTGTTCGTGTTCTAATCGACGATCGCGCCTCGATTTATCGACGCCGTCGGTCTCTTCGGAACAAGACGCCGAATGGATGGATGAGCTTCAGCCGCTTCGGATTAGCCGTTGCGAGAACGATGGGTTTTATTACGCATGGCACGCACCAAGGCCGAACTACTGGACAAGCTGTGGGGGCGCATGAGCGAGCGCGGGGATTTCCCGATGCTGTCTCAGGCGCTGCGCACGACTGTGTCCGCGATGAGCGATGACGACCTCGACTTCACGGCGCTCGTGCAAGTCGTGCTGTCGGACTTCGGGCTCACGCAGAAGGTGCTGCGCCTCGCCAATTCCGCCATGTACATGGCCTTCGGCGGCAACATCACGACGGTCACCCGCGCGCTGATGGTGCTCGGCATGGACGCGGTGGGGCATCTGGTCGTGGGCCTCAAGCTCGTCGATCACTTTCATCACAGCGCGCCGCGCCGTATCGACGCGAAGCTGGAGCTGAACCGCACGCTGCTGTCCGGCACGGTGGCGCGGCAGGTCACGGAACGCATCGACCTTCGATCGGCCGAGGAAGCCGTCGTCTGCACGCTGATGCGGCAGATCGGCAAGCTGCTCGTTGCGTTCTATCTCGAGCACGAGTGGGATCAGTTGCGGCGCAAGGCCGCTGCCGAGCAGATCAGCGACAGCCACGCGTGTGCCGAGCTGCTGGGTGTCACGTTCGAGGAAATCGGCATCGAGGCGGCGGATCGCTGGCGTCTTCCCGAGACGATCCGCGCCGGCATGCGCGCGAGCGACCCCACTGCCCCGCCCGACGAGAGCGTGCCGAAGCACGTGCGCTGGCTGCAAGCCGTCACCAACTATTCGACCGAAGTCGCCGATGCGCTCACCGCGCAGAACGTGGCGGCGGACGGACGCGAATCGATGCTGGTCGATCTCGCCGAACGCTACTGCGGCGCGCTCAATACCGATGCCGAAACGCTCGCGGCGATGAGCCTCGCGCTCGCCAGTGAAGAGAGCGGCGACGGCGTGATGCGCGAGATCGTCGAGTTGCAGGCGGATGCGGACGCCATTGCGCGAGCGGGCGTGTCGGCGGAGGCGCGCATCGGCGCGAGTCTCGAGGACATGCGCTCGCTGCCGTCGAAGAACGCGCTCGGGCCCGTGCTCGCGCTCGCATCGGAAGCAGTGCTGGCGGGGCTTGGGCTGTCGCGCACGGTCGTGTTCGTGCGCCAGGCCAACAATGAATTTCAGGCGCGGCTCGGGCTGGGTGCGGGTATCGAGGCGATGCTGCCCGCGTTGCGCTTTGCCGCCGAGTTCCGGCCGGACGTGTTCCACCTAGCGATCACGAATCCGGTGGGCATTTTCATCGAGAATGCTCACGATGCGCGCATCGACGCGCGGCTGCCTCGCTGGTACAAGGAGACGCTCGGCGAAGCGCAGGCATTCGTGCTGCTGCCGGTGAAAGCGAACGATACGACGGTCGCACTCGTGTATGGCGACTGGACGGTTGGCCAGCACGTGCACAAGATTTCGCCGCAGGAAATGAGCGCGCTCAACGAGCTTACGCGGGAGTTAAGCCGTTTTTTTTCTAACGCGAACTGGAAGGAAGTCGAGCTGATCTGATTGCTCGATGTCGTTCCAGTTCGCGTGCCCCTCAGCTTTTCAGGATCGCCACGGCTTGCTCGCCGTATCGCACGATGTAGCCGCCGTGGCTGCGCTGCCAGCCGAGCGCGTCGGTCTCGCTTGCGAACCAGTTCTTCTCGAAGTCGTTGAACGCGCCGGCATCGAAGCGGTATCGGTCGATGCTTCTGGCTTCGCGTGTGTCGATGTCGGCCTTGCATGCGTCCCAGGTTGCGTAGCCGAGTTCGGCGGCGAGCATCGATAGCATGTGCTTCAGTTGTAAATCTCTGCGCGAGGCGTGGAGGTTTGTCAGGCTTCGACTGCGGGTTGCGTTCGAGCTTGCTGCCAGCAGGCGGCGCAGGACGGGCAAGGCGGCGCTCGCATCGCCGTCGCGGGCTTGCCGGAGCAGACGCCGCGCGTGCTCGCGCAGGTAGTCGCTATTGCTGACGGGAGATTCGATCGGACAGGATGTGGACCACATAACGTTGTTCCCTTATATGCGCCGTTCTCGCTGCGGCTGTAAAGGTTCGACGTTGCGGTTCGATCCGGGGATGGAGTTGCGTGGCAGGTGCGGAGGACTTTCGCGAGAGGGGGCGCCGCTGCCGCGCCCTTGGTCGGGGATTTTAGTCTCGGCCTGGTGTTGCTGGCAAGGGGCGCTTCGGGTTTGCGCGGTGAGGTTGGGTTTGTGTCGGTCTGTTTGCTTGCTTGCCCGTTCCCCGGGGCGGGGGTTACGTTTTTGCCTGTCGAAGTGAGTTGGCGCTTCCTTATTCTCGTTCCATGCAAAGAATGCAGCATTTCTAATCTTCGCAACTTGAATTGTTTTTCGCTGAACTTGTGTTCGTGTCGGTCTGTTAGCGCGCCCCTCCCCGGGGCAGGGGTCACTTTCTTTGCTGCTGCAAAGAAAGTAACCAAAGAAAGCAGCATTTTTCTGAACCGCACGATGCACTAACTTGTGTGGCCACTCCGTAGAACACCGGTGGCACTCAGCTTGAAAGAGCCTTGAATCACCTTCCGCGCCCGCTGACAACTAACGTCCTCCGAGCCCCTTGGCTCGTTAACACCATCATTAGTTCAGCCACCTCGAAAACGCATCTCTCATCAGCAGCCCAAGCAATCGAGTTTCGCTTACCGCATAGATCGCAAATTCATCGCTCGCGAATCGACTCCCTTGAGTCATCGCGCGCCATTGCAGTCAGTCGTTTTGCCATTGCCCGACTTCCCTGGGACGTGTGCGTCGTGCCGTTAGCATTCAAGTCCGGCTTCTGCTTGGCTTGTGCTTGTGCGTGCGTTTTGCGTTTTGCGTTTTGCGTTTTGCGTTTTGCGTTTCGCAGTCTGCGCGCTTTGTCGCTCGATGTCGTTTTGTTTGCGCGGTACGTGATAGACGGTCGGTGTTAACGAGCCAAGGGGCTCGGAGGACGCTAGTTGTCAGCGGGCGCGGAAGGTGACTCAAGGCTCTTTCAAGCTGAGTGCCACCGATATTCTACGAAGTGACCACACGAGTTAGTGCATCGTGCGGTTCGAAAAAAAGCTGCTTTCTTTGGTTACTTTCTTTGCATGGGACCAGAGTAAGGCGCTAAAGCGCCAACTCTGGTCGACAGCCAAGAAAGTGCCCCCCGCCCCGGGGAGGGGCGAGCAAATAAACCGACACGAATACAAGCTCACCGACAAACAACCGCCAACCGCAAAGCAAACACCCTCAGCAAAGCTGAAACTTCCCCACAAGTTCCTTAAGCGCCCGCGCCTGATCATCGAGCGACTGAGCCGCAGCCGCCGCCTGCTCCACGAGCGCAGCATTCTGCTGCGTCCCCGCGTCCATTTGCGACACCGCGTGTCCGATCGCCTCGATGCCGGTCTTCTGCTCCGCCGATGCCGCCGAAATCTCGCCCATGATGTCCGTCACGCGGCGCACCGCCCTCACGACTTCTTCCATCGTCGCACCGGCTTCCTGCGCATAAGTCGATCCATCGGACACACGCGACACCGACGTATCGATCAGCGTCTTGATCTCCTTCGCCGCCGCCGACGAACGCTGCGCAAGGCTGCGCACCTCGCCCGCAACGACCGCGAAGCCGCGCCCCTGCTCGCCCGCGCGCGCCGCTTCCACCGCCGCGTTCAACGCAAGAATGTTCGTCTGGAACGCGATACCTTCGATCACGCCGATGATGTCGCCAATGCTCTTCGCGCTCGCATCGATACGCTGCATCGTCTCGACGACGCGGCTCACCACCGTGCCGCCCTTCTCCGCAATCTCCGACGCGTTGTGCGCGAGCGTCGTCGCCTGCATCGCGTTGTCCGCGTTCTGGCGCACCGTCGACGTAAGCTGCTCCATGCTCGCCGCCGTCTTTTCCAGCGCGACAGCCTGCTCTTCCGTGCGGCGCGACAAATCGACGTTGCCCGTCGAAATTTCGCTCGACGCCGACGCAATCGCCTCCGCGCTCGCCGCAATATCGCCGACCGTCGCCGACAGGCCCGACTGCATTTCGGACAGCGCGTAGAGCATGCTCGCGTCGTCGCGACGCTTGAGCGCGATCGGATACGCGAGATCGCCCGAAGCAATGCGGCTCGCGATCTCCTTCGCATAAGCCGGCTCGCCGCCGAGCTGTCCGGAAAGACGCCGCACCATCCATTCACTGACGACGATCGCCAGCACGAAGAGGGCCGCCGTCAACGCCAGCACCATCACGAACGACGACTGGAAAATGAACGAGGCCGCGTCGATCGTGCGCTTGGCCGCCGCGCCGCGCCGCTCGACGAGTTCATCGACCATCTTCTCGAGCTTGCCGGTCTCGACGAGCAGCGAGACGTCCTGCGTGCCGACTTGCCAGTTCATCTGCGACAGATCGAGCGGCTGTTCCTTCACGAGCTTCACGAACGTGCGCAGGTTGCCGCTCCACGTCGCGAGCGCGGCGGCAAAGCGCTTGTGCTGCGCGAGCGCATCGGTGTCGGCGCGATCCATGTACTGCGACAACTGCGACTGCTCCTTGCCGATGTCCGTCAGCGCGTGCTCGATCTGATCGCCGAGTTCGTCGCGCTCCTTCGCCGTCGACGCGGTCAGCAGCATCTTCTGCGAACGGCTCGCGCGCAGCAGATAACCGCGCGTTTCTTCGGCCGCCCGGCTCGCGACATAACCCTGCGTATAGATCGATTCCGTTGCGCCGTTGAGACGGCTGATCTGCGTGAGCGAGATCGCGCCGATCGCCAGCGTGCCTGACAGCACGAGGCCGAACGCGAGGCGCAGCGACGCTTTGACGGATAGTCCGCGCCTGGTCGCTCGCGGTGAGCCCGCGCCCTTGCCGGCGCGCAGCGTATGCAGTTTCATCGATGATCCCCGTGATCGTTATGGTCGAGCGATGCGCTTTGTGACGCGCTTTCATGCTCTGCTTCTTTGCTCATCTACGGCATGAGTCTGGTTTTCTTTAACGGCATCGGCACGACCGTGCGCGTTCGTTGGCTTCGGTCGATGCGATTCCTGTCCGCACTTATAACCGGCCAAAAACTGCATGTGTCTGATGAATACCCGGCCCTTCGTGTCCGATTCGCGACAATTCTTGGCAGCACACCGCGAGCGAGACACCCTAAACTTGGCAAACATGCGGTTCGCGCATGAATCGCAACGAAGAAGAGTCCGAGACAACCGCTTTTTTAACTGCCATCGACATGCAAACGAGCATCGACAAGGGCGCGTTTCCGCCATCGGAAACGCCTGCCGCCACCGCGCCGGCCGTGCAGCGCACCATGTATTCCGTGTTGGGCGCGATCAGCTTTTCGCACCTGCTCAACGACATGATCCAGTCGCTGATCCTCGCCATCTATCCGATGTTCAAGAGCGAATTCGCGCTCACGTTCGGGCAGATCGGGCTGATCACGCTGACGTATCAGATCACCGCGTCGCTGTTGCAGCCCCTCGTCGGGCTGTATACGGACAAGCATCCGAAGCCGTATTCGCTTCCCGTCGGCATGGGGTTCACGCTGTCCGGGCTGTTGCTGATGTCGGTTGCGGGCAGCTTCGGCACGCTCCTGATCGCGGCGGCGCTGGTGGGCTGCGGATCGTCGGTGTTTCATCCGGAGTCGTCGCGGGTGGCGCGCATGGCGTCGGGCGGCAAGCATGGTCTCGCGCAGTCGCTGTTTCAGGTGGGCGGCAACGCGGGCTCGTCGCTGGGGCCGCTGCTCGCCGCGCTGATCGTGATTCCGCATGGCCAGCGCAGCATCGCGTGGTTTTCGGCGGCGGCGCTGCTGGCGATGGTCGTGCTCGCGAACATCGGCCGCTGGTACAAGCGTCATCCGGCGACGAAAAAGGGCCGCGCGCAAGCGACGCACGCCGCCCTCCCGCGCGACAAGGTCTTCATGGCGATGAGCGTGCTCGTGCTGCTCGTGTTCTCGAAGTACTTCTATCTGGCGAGCATCACGAGCTACTTCACGTTCTATCTGATCAGCAAGTTCGGCGTATCGGTACAGACCGCGCAGATTCATCTGTTCGTGTTCCTTGCGGCGGTCGCGGCGGGCACGATCATCGGCGGGCCGGTCGGCGACAAAGTCGGGCGCAAGGCCGTGATCTGGGTATCGATCCTCGGCGTCGCCCCGTTCACGCTGCTGATGCCTTACGTCAACCTGTTCTGGACGGGCGTGTTGTCGGTGATCATCGGGCTCGTGCTGGCGTCGGCGTTCTCGGCGATCCTGGTCTACGCGCAGGAACTGATTCCGGGCAAGGTCGGCATGGTCGCGGGGCTGTTCTTCGGCTTCGCGTTCGGGATGGGTGGCGTCGGCGCGGCGGTGCTCGGGCATCTCGCGGACGTGACGAGCATCGATCACGTGTACAAGCTGTGCGCGTTCCTGCCGTTGATCGGCATGTTGGCGGTGTTCTTGCCGAAGACGAGGGATGCGAAGGCTTGATGGCCCGATGCGGCGCTGAAGCGCCAGCACGCACGAAACGCCCGGTCGAGGTTCTATGACCGGGCGTTTTGCTTGTTTAGTCGCAGGTTGCGACGAGCTTTTCATAGCCGTTGCCGTCGGTTGATTCGGACGTGCGGCATCGCGTGACGGCTCGCGGTAGCTTCGAAATCCCGCCCTCCCTTGCCGCGAATCAATGCCGCCCGTCCGCTACTTCCCTTCCAGCGCGGACCTCACCTGCGCCAACGCCCCGGCATCCTCGATGGTCGGCAAATCGCCCGGATCGCGTCCTTCCGCCAGCGCCGCAATCGCGCGCCGCAGCAGCTTGCCGGAACGCGTCTTCGGCAGCATCGACACGAAATGCACGCGCGCCGGCCGCGCAATCGCGCCGAGCTGCGTATCGACCGCATGGCACAACTCCGCTTCCATGCCCTCGCGCGCGCCGGGCGCATTGATGCGATCGGCATCGCGCAACACGACGAACGCCGTCGCCGCCTGCCCCTTCACCGGGTCCGCCACGCCGACGACCGCCACTTCCGCCACCGCCGCATGCGCCGACAGCGCCTCCTCGATCTCGCGCGTGCCGAGCCGATGCCCCGCCACGTTGATCACATCGTCTGTGCGCCCGAGTATCGACACGTAGCCGTCCTCGTCCTGCACGCCCCAGTCGAACGTCGAATAGACCATCTGGTTCGGCACACTACGCCAGTACGTGTCGATGAACCGCTGGTCATCGCCCCAGACGGTCTGCATGCAGCCGGGCGGCAGCGGATAGCCGAGCGTGACGACGCCCTTCTCGCCCGGCGCGCAGACATCGCCCGTCAGTTCGTCACGAAGCGTCAGCGCAAAGCCCATCGACGGCACGCCCGGCGAACCCAGCTTCGACGGCAACGCCTCGATGCCGCGCGGAATCGCGAGCATCGGCCAGCCGGTTTCGGTCTGCCAGTAGTTGTCGATGACAGGCTTCTTGAGCGCGCTTTGAATCCACTGCGCGGTAGGCTCGTCGAGCGGCTCGCCGGCAAGAAACAGCGTGCGCAGGCTCGACAGGTCGTATTTCTCCATCAGCGCCGGGTCCTGCTTTTTGAGGACGCGCAGCGCGGTCGGCGCGGTGAACATCAGATTGATGCCGTATTGCTCGACGAGCCGCCACCAGACGCCGCCATCGGGACGAACCGGCGTGCCTTCGTACATCACCGTGGTCAGTCCCGCGATCAGCGGCGCATAGATGATGTAGCTATGCCCCACGACCCAGCCGATGTCCGATGCGGTGAACATCATGTCGCCCGGCGCGCCCTGAAAGATGTGCTCCATCGACGCCGCGAGCGCCACCGCATAACCGCCGACATCGCGCTGCACGCCCTTCGGCCTGCCCGTCGTG
This sequence comes from Caballeronia grimmiae, assembly GCF_000698555.1. GTDB lineage: Bacteria > Pseudomonadota > Gammaproteobacteria > Burkholderiales > Burkholderiaceae > Caballeronia > Caballeronia grimmiae. The sequence goes on from NZ_JFHE01000001.1 coordinate 140,831, forward strand.
CCGGACGTATAAAGGACGTAGGACGGATCGTTCGATTCGAGCCATTCGCAAGGCACGTGGGCGTCGAAAAACTGCTCGCGCAGCGGCTCGTAGGCGACGAGATAGCTGGCCTGCAACCGCTCGGGCGCAAGCTGGCGGTCGATCAGCAGCACTTGCGTCACTTTGAACTCGGCGCGCGACAGCGCCTCATCGACGAGCGGCGTGTAGTCGATCACCTTGCCGGCACGCGCGCCGGCGTCGGCGGTGACGATGAGCGCAGGCTCCGCATCGTCGATGCGCGCCGCCAGATTCGGCGCCGCAAAGCCGCCGAACACGACCGAATGAATCGCGCCGATGCGCGCGCACGCGAGCATCGCGAAGACCGCTTCGGGGATCATCGGCAAATAGATGAGGACGCGGTCGCCTTTCCTGACCGACAGCGAGCGCATCACGGCCGCCATGCGGTTCACCTCGGCGTGAAGTTCGGCGTACGTGTAGCGCCGCTCGATGCCGGTTTCCGTCGATACATAAACGAGCGCGTCCTGTTGCGCACGCGTCGCCAGATGACGATCGACCGCGTTGTGACAGAGGTTCGTCCTGCCGCCGATGAACCATCGCGCGAACGGCGGATTGCTCGCGTCGAGCACGCTGTCGAACGGCGTCTGCCAGTGAATGCGGCGGGCCTGCTCGGCCCAGAACGCTTCAGGCTCCTCGATAGACCGTCGATACGCTTCTCGGTAAGTCGGCATGCGCGTCCTCTGCAAAGCGGCGTTGGCTCCACAGAATAGAGCAGCCGGCGAACGGCTGGCTAGAGAGGGCGCGCCCTGATCGGTCCGACGGTTCTACACCGCGCGGCTTTGCGAGACGCGCGCGGATGCTTTCGTGGCCGTGTGCTTGAGCAGCACCGGCGCAAGTTCGCTCGCCACCCGCATGCTCGATACGACGACCGTGCGGACGCCGCTTCCTTCGGTGAGCGTGCGCAGCGTTTCGCGCGTGCCGGCCCGTGCTTCGATGCGTGGCTCGATCACGATGAAACCGCGGCAGTGCGCGCCCAGCGCCGCGCGATGCGTGCGCAGCCAGGCCGCGCGAAGCCGGAAGTCGTCGGGCGTCTCGTCGCCGGCGTGTTCCGCGACGATGACGAACGGCGTCGCCAGCGCAAGCAGCCGTCGCATCTGCGCGGCCCACGCGAACGCGCAGCCCGGCTGGATCGCGCGGCGGCGCACTCGAACGAGCGGGAAACGGCTCGCGTCGAAAAGCTGCGAGTCCAGCGCGAGCGGGGGATTCTTGAAAAGGTCGGCGTTCACAGCGGCTTCGGGCTCCAGTGATTCAGGGCGGCGATCAGGCTCGGCCAGCGGGAACGCCGCGGCACGACGCGCTTTTTCCGCACCGCGTGCGGCGCCCGGCGATCGGCCTGCTGCTCCGCTTCGACTGCGGGCGCAGCCGTCCAGGCGCGGCGTGTCGTGTCGAGCACCTTCGCGGCGTTGACGGCGACGGCGCAGCCCTGGACCGCGTCGCACGCGTCGCTTGTGGAATCGTTCGTCATGTCGGGCGTCCTCCAGATGCATCTCACGAACGATTGTATTGAGAATCATTCTCAATAACAAGCGCGATCGTGGATTTCAAAAGGAGGTGCGGCGAGAAGACGCGGCAGTGTCAGCCGCGCGCGTGCAGAAAGCGTCCGAGAACGCCCGACGAATACGTCGCGGCGATGGCCGCCAGAAACTCCGCGAAGGAAACGGGCGCGGCGGCATCGGCGGTATCGGAGATGGTGCGCACGACCGCGCACGGCACGCCATGCTCGAAGCAGACCTGCGCGAGCGCCGCGCCTTCCATTTCGACGGCAAGCGCGTCCGGCAGCGCGTCGCGCAATGCGGATACCTCGTCGTGACTCGCGATGAAGCGGTCACCGCTCACCACCAGCCCGCGATGCACTCGCGGCGCCACCACCGCGAAGCGTTCGGCGAGCGCAGCGGCTTCCGTCTCGACGAACGCATGCGCCGCAGCGGCGAGCGCATCCGACAACGCGCCGTCCGAATCGAAGCGCGCCCGGTCCAGCAACGGCACTTCGTAGCGCGGGAATAACGGCGATGCGTCGAGATCGTGCTGCAGCAACGCGTCGGCGATGACGATATCGCCCACGCGCACATCGCGATGCACGCCGCCCGCGACGCCGGTAAAGACGATCGCATCGGCCTCGAAGACGTGGATCAGCGCGCTCGCCGTCGCCGCCGCCGCGACCTTGCCGATGCGCGCGAGCGTCACCACGACGCGCACGCCATGCGCCTCGCCGACGTGATACTCGCGCTGCCCGAGCGTGACCGTCTGCACGTCGCCGGCCTCGCGCATCCGGGCGACGAGATCGCCCAGTTCCTGCGGCAGCGCCGCCATGATGCCGAGCCGCTTCATTCGACCGCTTGGAGTTTCGCGACCGCGAGCGCGAGCCACTTCTCGCCGTGGCGCTTGAAGCGCACTTGCGCGCGCGCATCGCCGCCGGAGCCTTCGAGCGCGGTCACGGTGCCTTCGCCGAACTTGGTGTGGAAAACGGCCTGTCCGACCTTGAAGCCGGTGTCGGCTGCGCGCTGCTCGTTGGCAAACGATGGCAGCGCCGCGCTCACCGTCGATGAACCTCCGCGCTCCTGCCCCGGCCGCGCGAACCAGTCGCGGCCCCAGCCGGCGTTGTCCGACCGGCCGCCCCAGCGCGCGCCCGCCTCGACCTTGGGCGTGAGCCATTTGAGCGAGCCTTCCGGCAACTCGTCGAAAAAGCGCGAGCGAATGTTGTAGCGCGTCTGTCCGTGCAGCATCCGGCTCTGCGCGAACGACAGATACAACCGCTCTTTCGCCCGCGTGATCGCGACATACGCGAGCCGCCGCTCCTCTTCGAGCCCGTCGGATTCCTGGGCGCTGTTCTCGTGCGGGAACAGCCCCTCTTCCAGCCCGGTGATGAACACCGCCGTAAATTCCAGCCCCTTCGCCGCATGGACGGTCATCAATTGCACGGCGTCCTGCCCGGCCTGCGCCTGGTTGTCGCCCGCTTCGAGCGATGCATGCGACAGGAAGCCCGCGAGCGGCGTCATCGTGTCGGGATTTTGCGCGGGATCGGCAATGCCGGGCGCATCGAGCACTTCGATCTCGCCATCCTCGCTCACCGCGGCGATTCCCGGCGCGGCGGTCGCGCCCGGACGCAGCGGGATGGAACGCGCGGGCGTATCGAGGCCGTAGCCCTCCTCGCTCACAAACGCTGCCGCCGCGTTCACCAGTTCCTGCAAGTTCTCCAGCCGGTCCTGCCCCTCGCGCTCCATTTCATAGAACGCGGCGAGGCCGCTCGCGCGCACCACGTATTCGACCGTTTCCGGCAGGCTCATCTGCTGCGTCTCGGCGCGCATCTTCGCGATCAGCGTCGCGAACGCGCCGAGACTCGATCCCGCCTTGCCGGCCACATACGGCACGGCTGCGGCCATCGAACAGTTGTAGAGGCGCGCCGCGTCCGCGAGCTGTTCGATCGACCGCGCGCCGATGCCGCGCGTCGGGAAATTGACGACGCGGGCGAACGCGGTGTCGTCGTTCGGATTGTCGATCAGGCGCAGATACGCGAGCGCGTGCTTCACTTCCTGACGCTCGAAGAACCGCAGGCCGCCGTACACGCGATACGCGATCCCCGCGTTCACGAGCGTATGTTCGATCGTGCGCGACTGCGCGTTGCTCCGGTACAGCACCGCGATTTCGCCGCGCGCCATCCCGGTATTGATGAGCGCCTTGATTTCCTCGACGATCCAGCCCGCTTCCTGCGAATCGGTCGCGGCCTCGTAGACGCGCACCGGTTCGCCGTGGCCGGCATCGGTGCGCAGATTCTTGCCGAGCCGGCGCGCGTTGTTCGCGATCAGAAAGTTCGCCGTGTCGAGAATATGTCCGTGCGAACGGTAGTTCTGCTCGAGCTTGATCAGATTGCGCACACGGAACTCGCGCTCGAAGTCGTGCATGTTGCCGACGTTCGCGCCGCGAAACGCGTAAATGGATTGATCGTCGTCGCCGACTGCGAAGATGGCGTTATGCTCGCCCGCCAGCATCTTGAGCCACGCGTACTGCAGCTTGTTGGTGTCCTGGAACTCGTCGACGAGGATGTTGCGAAAGCGCGCCTGATAGTGCGCGCGCAGCGGCGCATTGTGCGCGAGCAGTTCGTAGCAGCGCAGCAGCAGCTCCGGAAAATCGACGACGCCTTCGCGCTGGCACTGCTGATCGTAAGCCTCGTACAGCTCGACGAACTTGCGATTGAAGTTGTCGGTGGCGTCGACGTCCTTCGGGCGCAGGCCCTGCTCCTTCGCGTTGTTGATGAAGTACTGCAGGTTCTTCGCCGGATACTTTTCGTCGTCGACATTCAGCCCCTTCATGAGCCGCTTGATCGCGGAGAGCTGGTCGGCGGTATCGAGAATCTGGAACGACTGCGGCAGGCCCGCGTCGCGGTAATGCGCGCGCAACATGCGGTTGCACAGGCCGTGGAATGTGCCGATCCACATGCCGCGCGTATCGATCGGCAGAAGCGCGGAGAGACGCGACATCATTTCGCGCGCCGCCTTGTTCGTGAACGTGACGGCGAGGATGGTCGGCGGCGACGCATAACCCTGCTGGATCAGCCAGGCGATGCGCGTGATGAGGACGCGCGTCTTGCCGCTGCCCGCGCCCGCGAGAATCAGCGCGGGCTCGTTGGGCAGCGTCACGGCGGCGAGCTGTTCGGGGTTCAGGTTGGCGAGTAAGTCGGGCATGGGGAAATTGGGACGCGGGTCAAGCAGGCGGGCCGCTCATTATAAGACCGTGCCGATGGCGGCGTTCAGGCCTACGCCATCCGGCCGAGGGCGCGAATCATCCGACGCAGCCTTGCGGAACTTATAATTGGGGATTCCACGCACTTTTTCACGCATTTTTCGGCAGATTTCACGATGAGCGACAACACGCTTGCGAAGAGCTTCGAGCCCCAGAACATCGAGTCCCAGTGGGGCCCCGAATGGGAAAAGCGCGGCTTAGCTGCGCCCACGTTCCGGCAAGGCGCAAAAAATTTCTCCATTCAACTGCCGCCGCCGAACGTCACCGGCACGCTGCACATGGGGCACGCGTTCAACCAGACCATCATGGATGGCCTGACGCGCTATCACCGCATGCTCGGCGACAACACGCTGTGGGTGCCGGGCACGGACCACGCGGGCATCGCGACGCAGATCGTCGTCGAACGTCAGCTCGATGCGCAGGGCATCTCGCGCCATGACCTCGGCCGCGAAGAATTCCTGAAGCGCGTGTGGGCGTGGAAGGAGCAATCCGGCTCGACCATCACGAATCAGGTGCGCAGGCTCGGCGCGTCCATCGACTGGTCGCGCGAATACTTCACGATGGACGAGAAGATGTCCGCCGCCGTGCGCGATGTCTTCGTCACGCTGTACAAGCAGGGCCTCATCTACCGCGGCAAGCGCCTCGTGAACTGGGACCCGGTGCTCGGCACCGCCGTGTCGGATCTGGAAGTCGTCAGCGAGGAAGAAAACGGCAGCCTGTGGCACATCAGGTATCCGCTGCCGGATGGCTCCGGCCATATGACGGTCGCGACCACGCGCCCCGAAACCATGCTCGGCGACGTCGCGCTGATGGTGCATCCGGAAGACGAGCGTTATCAGCATCTGATCGGCAAGACGGCCGTGCTGCCGCTGTGCGATCGCGAAATTCCGATCATCGCCGATGACTACGTGGACCGCGAGTTCGGCACCGGCGTCGTCAAGGTGACGCCCGCGCACGATTTCAACGACTATGCCGTCGGCCAGCGCCACAAGCTGCCGCAGATCGAAATTCTCACGCTCGACGCGAAGATCAACGACAACGCGCCCGAGAAGTATCGCGGCATGGATCGATTCGAGGCACGCAAGCAGGTCGTCGCCGATCTCGAAGCGCTCGGCCTGCTCGACTCCGTGAAGCCGCACAAGCTGATGGTGCCGCGCGGCGATCGCACGGGCGTCGTCATCGAGCCGATGCTGACGGACCAATGGTTCGTCGCGATGACGAAGCCCGCGCCCGAAGGCTCGTTCCATCCGGGCAAGTCGATCACGGAAACGTCGCTCGGTGTCGTGCGCAGCGGGCAGATCAAGTTCGTGCCGGAGAACTGGACGACGACCTACTATCAATGGCTCGAGAACATCCAGGACTGGTGCATCTCGCGTCAATTGTGGTGGGGTCATCAGATTCCGGCGTGGTACGGCGAAAACGGCGAGATCTTCGTCGCGAAGAGCGAGGAAGAAGCCCGCGCCGAAGCCGATGCAAACGGCTACACGGGCTCGCTCCGGCGCGACGACGACGTGCTCGACACGTGGTTCTCGTCCGCGCTCGTGCCGTTCTCGTCGCTCGGCTGGCCGAACGAGACGCCGGAACTGAAGGCGTTCCTGCCTTCGTCGGTGCTCGTGACGGGCTTCGACATCATCTTCTTCTGGGTCGCCCGGATGGTGATGATGACCACGCATTTCACCGGCAAGGTGCCCTTCGAAACCGTCTATGTGCACGGCCTCGTGCGCGACGCCGAAGGCCAAAAGATGTCGAAGAGCAAGGGCAACACGCTCGATCCGATCGACATCGTGGATGGCATCGATCTCGAAACGCTGGTCGCGAAGCGCACGGCCGGCCTCATGAATCCGAAGCAGGCCGCGCAGATCGAAAAGAAGACGCGCAAGGAGTTTCCGGAAGGCATCCCGTCGTTCGGCACCGATGCGCTGCGCTTCACGATGGCGTCGATGGCCACGCTCGGCCGCAACGTCAACTTCGATCTCGCGCGCTGCGAGGGTTATCGCAACTTCTGCAACAAGCTCTGGAACGCCACGCGTTTCGTGTTGATGAACTGCGAAGGCCAGGATTGCGGTTTCTCGAAGCCCGGCGCATGCGAGCCGGGCGATTGCGGCCCCGGCGGCTATACGGACTTCTCGCAGGCGGATCGCTGGATCGTCTCGCTGCTGCAGCGTGTCGAAGCCGAAGTCGAGAAAGGCTTCGCGGATTATCGTTTCGACAACGTTGCGAGCGCGATCTACAAGTTCGTGTGGGACGAGTACTGCGACTGGTATCTGGAACTCGCGAAGGTGCAGATCCAGAACGGCACGCCTGCGCAGCAGCGCGCCACGCGGCGCACGCTGTTGCGTGTGCTGGAGACGGTGCTGCGCCTCGCGCATCCGGTGATTCCGTTCATCACCGAAGCGCTGTGGCAGAAGGTCGCCCCGCTGACGGATGCGTACCCGGAAGGCGCGAAGGAAGGTGAAGCGTCGATCATGACGCAGCCGTATCCGCGCGCCGAAGTGAAGAAGATCGACGAATCGTCGGAACAGTGGGCGGCCGAACTGAAGGCAGTGATCGACGCATGTCGTAATCTGCGTGGCGAAATGAATCTCTCGCCCGCGGTGAAAGTGCCGTTGCTCGCGCACGGCGACGCGGCGCGTCTTTCCACGTTTGCGCCTTACGTTGCGGCGCTCGCGCGTCTTTCGGAAGTGAAGATCATCGACGATGAAACCGCGCTCGACAAAGAGGCGCATGGCGCACCGGTGGCGATCATCGGCGCCAACAAGCTGGTGCTCAAAGTCGAGATCGATGTCGCTGCCGAACGCGAGCGCCTTTCGAAGGAAGTCGACCGGCTCAGCGGGGAAATCGCAAAATGTAACGCCAAGCTCGGTAATGAAAGCTTTGTTTCAAAAGCGCCGGCTGCTGTCGTTGATCAGGAGCGCAAAAGGCTGGCAGAATACGAGACCACTATCGAGAAGCTTCAGGCGCAATTATTGCGACTGCCCGTTTGAACCGGGAGTTTTATACCGACTCCCCTTCGGCTACTGGCTCGATGTTCCAGATGATTAACAGGATCAGGGTTATCACATGCTAAAAGTTACCAAAGCAGTTTTCCCGGTTGCGGGTCTCGGTACGCGGTTTCTGCCCGCGACCAAGGCCAGCCCGAAGGAAATGCTGCCGGTCGTCGACAAGCCGCTGATTCAATATGCGGTTGAAGAAGCCATGGCCGCCGGCATCACCGAAATGATCTTCGTGACGGGCCGCAGCAAGCGCGCCATTGAAGATCACTTCGACAAGTCGTATGAGATCGAAGCCGAGCTCGAGGCACGCGGCAAGGAAAAGCTGCTCGAACTCGTGCGCAGCATCAAGCCGAGTCATGTGGATTGTTTCTATGTGCGTCAGGCCGAAGCGCTGGGTCTCGGTCACGCGGTGCTGTGCGCCGAAAAGCTCGTCGGCGACAACCCGTTCGCCGTGATCCTCGCGGACGACTTGCTGTACGGCAAGCCGCCCGTGCTGACGCAGATGATCGAAGTGTTCGACCACTATCACAGCTCGGTCATCGGCGTCGAAGAGATCCCGCCGCAGGAAACCAAGTCGTACGGCATCATCGACGGCAAGGAGTGGGAAGACAACATCGTGAAGCTGTCGGGCATCGTCGAGAAGCCGGAGCCTGCTGTTGCGCCGTCGAATCTCGGCGTGGTTGGCCGCTATGTGCTGAAGCCGCGCATTTTCGACCACATTCGCGCGGTGAAGCCGGGTGCGGGCGGCGAATTGCAACTGACGGACGCGATCCAATCGCTGCTGTCGGATGAGCAAGTGCTGGCGTACAAGTATCACGGTACGCGCTTCGACTGCGGCAGCAAGCTGGGCTATCTGAAAGCGACGGTGGAATTCGCGCTGCGTCATCCGGAAGTGGCGAAGGACTTCGAAGAATATCTGCGTACGCGTTCGCCGATTCTCGAAGGCTAAAACGCCCTCGTTTGCTGGATAAAAAAAATGCCCGTCACGATCGTGACGGGCATTTTGCTTTTTAGCCTTTCGAATCTAGCGGCGACGCATGAGAAAGACGAAGGTCTTGTCCTGCGACGTTGCCTCGACGATCTCGTTGCCGGTTTGTCTGGCGAAGGCCGCGAAATCGCGCTGCGATCCGGGGTCGGTAGCCAGCACTTTGAGAATCTGGCCGCTCGTCATGTCGGCGAGCGCCTTCTTGGCGCGCAGAATCGGCAACGGGCAGTTGAGCCCGCGCGCGTCGACTTCCTTGTGAACTTCCATCGCGATTGAACCTTCCGTGTGCCTGGGTGATTGAGCGCTGCGAAAAGATCGATTTTAGCGCAGCGGTTGAAGATCCACCGGGCGGCGGGACGCGTAGGCCTCGCGCAACGCAATCCCAATGCGCGTCGCCTCTCGCGCATCTTCGAGCGTCATCCCCGTCGGCTTGCCACCGCTAACCCAAGCCACGAACGCTTGCGCCTCGCGCAGAAACGCATCTTCGAAGCGCTCGAAAAACGTCGGAGTGCAAGCGTTGCGCACGCCGTACTCATCCGCAAGCTCCACGCGGTTCAAGCGCGGATTTCTTCCCACCGACAACGCCCCCGCCGTGCCGATCACTTCGGTTTGCGTATGGTGTCCGTGCGCCATCGTGCGCGACGCGTAGAACACGGCGAGCCGGCCATCGTCGAATTCGACGATGCCCACGCCGTTATCGATATCGCCGCATTCCCGCAAGCCCTCGTGGATCGCGATCGTCCCGCTTGCCATTACGCGCGTCGCCCGTGGATTGCCAAGCAGCCAGCGCGCAAGATCGATGTCGTGCACGCTGCAGTCAAGAAACAGCCCGCCCGATGTCGGCGCGAAACGCACGAAGAAGCCATCGGGGTCGTTCTTGTCGCAAGTCTGCGAGCGCACCATGAAAGGCCGCCCGACAGCACCCTTCGCAATACTGTCGAACGCATCGCGATAACTCGCGTCGAAGCGCCGCACGAAACCGATCATCACACGCAGATGCGCATGACGCGCATGCGCCTCGATCACGCGATCGCACTCCGCAAGATCGAGCGACAACGGCTTCTCGCAGAACACGTGCTTGCCCGCCTCCAGCGCGGCGATGATCTGCGTCGCGTGCAGCGATGTCGGCGTGACGAGCCACACCGCATCGACCGATGCATCGGCGAGCAGCGCGTCGTAATCCGCATGAAGCGCGGTATCGGGGAAATGCGCCTTGGCCCACTCGCGCTCTTTCGGCAGCGGGCTGCACGCCGCGACGAGCCGCGCGCCCGGCACGTGCCACGCGAGATTCTCCGCATGCCGCCGCCCGAGTCTCCCAAGCCCGACGATACCCACGCGCACCGGGTTCATGCCGCGTGCTCGCCGAGATGAACGACGCGCTTCTCGCGCCACGAAAGCGTCGCAGCTTCCGCAAGCTCGAGCGCCTTTACGCCGTCGGCGACGGTCGTTCGCACCGGCTTGCCGTGCTCGACGGCATCGAAAAAATGCGCGATTTCCAGCGCATATGCCGCACGGTATCGCTCCAGAAAGAATGCCTCGGGCACGTCGCACGATACGGCCGTCTTCGAGTACGCGGTGACTTCGGTCGGCCGCACGTTGCCCGCCTGCAGCATGCCCGCGCTGCCGAGCAGCTCGAAGCGCTGGTCGTAACCGTATGCCGCACGCCGCGCCGTGTTGATCTGACACAGCCGCCCGCGCCTGGTGCGGATCGTGACGGCGGTCGAATCGATATCGCCCGCTTCGGCGATGGCAGGATCGGACAGCACGCTGCCCGTCGCGTGCAGCGTGTCGGCTTCGTCGTCGAGCATCCAGCGGAAAATGTCGAAGTCGTGAATCAGCATGTCCTTGAAGATGCCGCCCGAATGCCTGATGTAGTCGACAGGCGGCGCGCCCGGATCGCGGCTCGTCACGATCAGCATTTCCGGATCGCCAATTTCGCCCGCATCGACGCGCGCTTTTAACGCCGAGAAGGTCGGGTCGAAACGCCGCTGAAAGCCGATCATGCAGACGACGCCCGCGCGCCCCACCGCATCCGCGCATGCCCGCGCACGCTCGACCGTGAGATCGACGGGCTTCTCGCAGAACACATGTTTCTTCTGCGCCGCCGACGCCAATATTAGTTCGGCATGTGTATCAGTGCTGGAACAAATGACGGTTGCGCCGACGGACGCATCGCCCATTGCACCGTCCACATCGGCGACCTCTGCACCGTATTGCGCCGCCAGCGCGGAAGCCGCATCGCGGTTCACATCGACGACATACCTGAGCCGCACGCCCGGCTGCCGCGCCAGATTCGCCGCATGAATCTTCCCGATGCGTCCCGCCCCAAACACCGCCACGTCAATCGTCATAGCCGCTTGTCTCCCTGGATTCTTCGACGTTCAATTCGAGCCGGTACGCGAGCGCGATGAAGAGCGCCTGGCACAGGCAGATGGTGCTCGTGAGCGAGCGAAACGCAAACGCGCTGCCCTCCTTCACGAACAGACTGGCGCTCGCATGACGCGCGAGCGGCGAAAGCTGACTATCGGTGATGACGAGCGTCCTCGCGCCATGATGCTGGGCGGCGCGCACGCAATACTGCGTCTCCTTGCCGTACGGCGCGAAGCTGATCGCGATCACGACATCGCCCTTTTTTACGCTGCGAATCTGTTCGTGAATCATCCCGCCGATGCCCGACACCAGATGCACGCGCTTCTTCGTATGACCGAGCGCATAGACGATATAGCTCGCCACCGCGAACGAGCGGCGCACGCCGACGACGTAGATGTTCTCCGCCTGCTGCAGCATTTCGACGGCGGCTTCGAACTGCGCATCGTCGAGGCCGGCTTCGAGTTCGACGAGTCCCGCACGGCTCGCCGCGATGAACTCGCGCGCCACCGACACGCCCGAAGCCTCGCCCGCCTTCTCGTCGATCAGCCTGCGAATGCGCTGCTGATAGCTCTGCGACGCATTGCCGCCGGCGTACGCCTGCCGGAACACCGCCTGCAGGTCCGAGAAGCCCGAGAAACCGAAGCGCTGCGCAAAGCGCACGACCGCTGACGGATGCACGCCGCAGGACGCCGCGATGTCGCTCGTGCGATCCATCATCACGCTAGGGCGATGCTGCTCGATATACGTCGCCACGCTCTTCAACTGGCGCGGCAGCGAATCGTACGCATCGGTGATCCGCTGCATCAGTTCGTCGACGCCAGGAACGTCGGTGCTGGTTTCGTCCTGCATGAAAGGCTCGCTTCGTCGGCGCTCGAAGTGAGCCCCGGTGGAAGCGATTATAGGAAGGCGGCAAGCAAATTGGAATGCATTTTCTATTTGTCGCACCGATGAAATACCTATTGCAGACCGCCAAAAACTGACCTAATCTCGCTCGTGAGCACGATGCACCGTTTCATCGACTCATCGGCTGCAAGCTGGCATCGGCTCATGGACGATCACACCGAACAACAACCGAGATAGGTGGAGACAATGACCCTTTGCAACGGTCGGGCCGCGCTGCGCGCGCTGGCGGCTGCTGCTGCGTTATGCAGCGCCGCGTTGTTGACGACGTCCCCCGCGCAGGCGGCGCCGGACGCCAGGTTCGTGCTCATCAGCCACGCGCCGGATTCCGACTCGTGGTGGAACACCATCAAGAATTCGATCAAGCAGGCCGACGAAGACTTCAACGTGCAGACCGACTATCGCAATCCGCCGAACGGGGATATCGCGGATATGGCGCGTCTGATCGAGCAGGCTGCCGCGCGCAATTACGACGGCGTCATCACCACCATCGCGGACTTCGACGTGCTGAAGAGCGCGATCAACAAGGTCACGGCGAAGAAGATTCCGCTCGTCACGATCAACTCCGGCACCGAAGAGCAAAGCGCGCAGCTCAACGCGATCATGCATATCGGCCAGCCGGAGTACGTGGCGGGCAAGGCCGCGGGCGAAAAGGCGAAGGCTGCCGGCATCAAGTCGTTCCTGTGCGTGAACCATCTGGCGACGAACACCGTTTCCTTCGATCGATGCCGTGGTTTCGCCGATGCCATCGGTGCGGACTACAAGGCCGCCACGCTCGACTCAGGCCAGGACCCGACGGAGATTCAGTCGAAGGTATCCGCGTATCTGCGCAATCATCCGGACACGCAAGCCGTGCTCACGCTCGGGCCGACGCCCGCATCTGCGACGCTCAAGGCCGTGGCGCAAATGGGCCTGCAAAACAAGCTCTATTTCGTGACCTTCGACTTCTCCGACGACATCGCGAAGGCGATCAAGGACGGCACGATCAAATTCGCGATCGACCAGCAGCCGTATTTGCAGGGCTATATTCCGGTGGCGGTGCTGGCCATCGTGAAGAAGGAACACACCACCGATCCCGCGAAAATCCGCCAGCTTCTCGAAGCGAACCCGAAGTTCAAGGCTCGCCTCGAAACGTATGGCCTTCAGCCTTCCTATGGGCCGAAGAACATTCGCTCGGGACCGGGTTTCATCACCAAAGAAAACCTCGACAAGGTCGTGAAGTACGCCGGGCAGTATCGCTGATGCACGGCTGACCTTCTTCGGGCGGCGGCATCCGCCGCCCGCGTTTCTCCCTCAGGATTTCCTGCTGCGTCCATGCGAGGACGCGGCAGGCACGCACGCATCGGTACTGCATTGCATTGATGTTTCAAGGAGCCATCATGGGCGTAGCCGGCAAGCACTATCCTCCACACGCGAACCCGCAGCAGGACAACGCCGATGCCGCAACGGACAAGGACAAGCCGTCCGACGAACGCGTGCGCCAGCAATCGTGGTTCGGGCATTTGCTGAATCGCCCGGAATTCGCCGCGATTTCGGGAACGGTGCTCGTGTTCCTCGTGTTCGGCTTCGGCGCGGGATCGTCGGGCATGTTCAATCTCGACGGCGTGATGAACTGGTCGCAGGTCGCCGCCTATCTCGGCTTGCTCGCGGTCGGTGCATGCCTGCTGATGATCGCGGGCGAGTTCGACTTGTCCATCGGCTCGATGATCGGCTTTGCCGGCATGATGGTCGCGCTGCCCTCGGTGTACTTTGATTGGCCGATATCGCTGTCGATTCTCTTCGCGTTCATCGCGTCGATGCTGCTCGGCGCATTGAACGGCTACCTCGTGATGCGCACGCGACTGCCGTCGTTCATCGTGACGCTCGCGTTTCTGTTCATCCTGCGCGGCCTCACGCTCGCGCTCTCGATCATGTTCGCGGATCGCACCATCATCTCGGGCGTCGGCGATCTTGCTCAAAAGGACTGGCTCGCCAACACGCTGTTTCATGGTGTCGCGCTGCACGGCTTCTTCACGTGGCTGGCGCATATGGGCATCGGCAGCCTGCTCGATAGCGGCGAACCGCTCGTGCCCGGCATACCGAAAGTCATCCTGTGGTGGCTCGCACTCGCGGCGATCGGCGCATTCGTGCTCGCGAAGACGCGCTACGGCAACTGGATTCTCGCAGTCGGCGGCGATGCGAATGCAGCGAAGAACGTCGGCGTGCCGGTCAAGCGCGTGAAGATATCGCTCTTCGTGCTCACCGCGTTCTGCTCGTGCCTGTTCGCGGTCCTGCAAGTGTGCGATATCGGATCGGCGGCGGCGGACCGCGGCCTGCAGAAAGAGTTCGAAGCGATCATCGCGGCGGTGATCGGCGGCACGCTGCTGACGGGCGGTTACGGCTCGGTCGTCGGCGCATGCTTCGGTGCGCTTATCTTTGGCGTCGTGCAGATCGGCATCACCTATACGAACGTGAGTTCCGACTGGTTCCGCGTGTTCCTCGGCGTGATGCTGCTGATTGCCGTGCTCTTCAATCACTACGTACGCCGTCGCGTATCGCAGGCTCAATGAGGGCGACCGCCATGAACGACGACAACATTCTCGCGCTGGAGAACGTCAGCAAGTTCTTCGGCAAGGTCATTGCACTGAACGGCGTGACGCTGCGCCTGCGGTGCGGCGAAGTGCACTGCCTGCTCGGCGATAACGGCGCGGGCAAGTCCACGCTCATCAAAACGCTGGCGGGCGTGCATGCGCCCTCTTCCGGCGAATATCTCGTCGATGGCAAGGCGGTGCATTTCGAATCGCCGAAGGAAGCACTCGATCTCGGCATCGCGACCGTGTATCAGGATCTGGCACTGGTGCCGCTCCTTTCCGTTGCGCGCAACTTCTTCATGGGCCGTGAACCGCAGAAGAAGCGCTTCGGCCTCTTCAGCGTGATGGACCTGGATCTTGCCGCCGAAACGTCGCGCGCCAAGCTCGCGGAAATGGGCATCAACGTGCGCGATCCGCATCAGCCCATCGGCACGATGTCCGGCGGCGAGAAGCAATGTCTCGCGATTGCACGCGCGATCCACTTCGGCGCGCGCGTGCTGATCCTCGACGAACCGACCGCCGCGCTCGGCGTGAAGCAGAGTTTCAACGTGCTGAAGCTCATTCACAAGGCGCGCGAGAAAGGCATCTCGGTGATTTTCATCACGCACAACGTGCATCACGCTTATCCGATTGGCGATTCGTTCACGCTTCTCAATCGCGGCCGCTCGATGGGCACGTTCACGAAGGACACCATCACGAAGAACGAAGTGCTCGACATGATGGCCGGCGGCGCGGAGATGCAGACGATGATCAGCGAACTCGAAGGCGCGACGATATGAGGACACGAGCCATGTCGACAGACTATCCATCACGCTTCGCGACGAACCGGACGCGCGACATCGTGTGTCTCGGCCGTCTTGCCGTCGATCTGTACGCGCAGCAGGTCGGCGCGCGGCTCGAAGACGTGTCCACGTTCGCGAAGTATCTGGGCGGCTCGTCGGCGAACATCGCTTTCGGATGCGCGCGACTCGGGCTGCAATCGTCGATGCTCGCGCGCGTCGGCAACGATCACATGGGGCGCTTTCTCACGGAGACGCTCGAACGCGAAGGCTGCGATGTGAGCCACGTTCGCATCGATCAGGACAGGCTCACTGCGCTCGTGCTGCTCGGCATCGAGGACCGCGATACCTTCCCGCTCGTGTTCTATCGTGAGAACTGCGCGGATATGGCGGTCGATGAAAGCGACTTCGATGAGGCGTATATCGCTTCATCGAAAGCCCTGCTCATCACCGGCACGCACTTCTCGACCGAGCAGGTCAATCGCACGAGCCGGCGCGCGCTCGACCATGCGCGCCGCAATGACGTTCGCACGATCCTCGACATCGACTATCGGCCCGTGCTGTGGGGCCTCACCGGAAAGGCGGATGGCGAAACGCGCTTCGTGGCGAACGAAGGCGTGACCGCACATTTGCAGCGCATTCTGCCGCTCTTCGATCTCGTGATCGGCACCGAAGAAGAGTTTCGCATTGCAGGCGGCAAGGACCGTCTGATCGATGCCCTCGCGATGGTCCGCGCGGTGACGAGCGCAACGCTCGTGGTGAAACGCGGGCCGCTCGGCTGCTCGATCATCGAAGGCGCGACGCCGGCGTCCATCGACGATGCGCCGATTCACGGCGGCGTCGAAGTGGAAGTGCTGAACGTGCTCGGCGCAGGCGATGCGTTCGCTTCAGGCTTCCTCTCCGGCTGGCTGCGGGACGAGCCGCTCGAAGCCTGCGCGCGTGCGGCGAACGCATGCGGTGCGCTCGTTGTCTCTCGACACGGCTGCGCGCCCGCGATGCCCACGCCCGCCGAACTCGATTACTTCCTCGCTGCTGCAAAAGAAGATCCGCTGCGCATGCGCCGGCCCGACAAGGACGCAACGCTCGCGCGGCTGCATCGCGTGAGTCCGGCGCGCAAACAGTGGGACGAAGTGCTGGGTTTTGCGTTCGATCATCGCAACCAGTTCTTCGAGCTTGCGCAGCAGGCGGGCGTCGATGAAACGCGCATCGCGACGCTGAAGGGCTTGTTCGTCGATGCCGTCGCGCAGACGGAAAGCGAACTCGGACTGGCGGGCCGCATCGGCGTGTTGATCGACGACCGCTACGGACAGGATGCGCTCAACGCGGCGACGGGACGCGGCTGGTGGATCGGCCGGCCGGTCGAATTGCCGGGTTCGATGCCGCTCGTGTTCGACCACGGACGATCGGTCGGCACGACGCTGATCGAATGGCCGCGCGAGCATGTCGCGAAGTGCCTCGTCCACTATCACCCCGATCATCCGCATGACGTGCGGCTCGAACAGGAAGCGCAACTGCGCGCACTCTACGACGCGGTGCAGGCAAGCGGCCACGAGTTGCTGCTCGAAGTGATCGTACCGAAGCACGGGCCGCCCGTAGAGGACGATACGGTCTACCGCGCGTTGAAGCGCCTCTATAACCTCGGGATATGCCCCGAGTGGTGGAAGCTCGAACCGATGAGCGCGCCGCAATGGCAAGCCATCGATGCGCTCATCGCCGAGCGCGATCCGTATTGCCGCGGCGTCGTGCTGCTCGGCTTGTCGGCGGGCGTCGAGCAGTTGCGCGAAGGTTTCATCGCGGCGGCATCGTCGAAAACGTGCAAGGGATTCACTGTCGGCCGCACGATCTTCCACGAACCGAGCCAGGCGTGGCTCACGGGCGGCATCGACGATCACGAACTCATCGCACGCGTGCGCCGCACATTCGAATCGCTGATTACGGCATGGCGCGACGCGCGGGCATCGTCGCAGGCGTCCATCGAACGAACTCAGGAGCAAGCCGCATGAACGTCGTCAGACTGACCGTTGCGCAAGCCCTCGTGCGCTATCTCGCCGCGTTGCGCACGGAGAATGGCGAGCCGCTATTCGGCGGCGTGTTCGCTATCTTCGGACATGGCAATGTCGCGGGCATGGGCGAGGCGCTTTATCGGCATCGCGAGGTATTGCCGACGTATCGCGCTCACAATGAACAGGCGATGGCGCACAGCGCGATTGCCTATGCGAAGGCGCATATGCGACGCCGCATGATGGCGGTGACGACGTCCATCGGCCCCGGCGCGACCAATCTCGTGACGGCGGCGGCCCTTGCACATGTGAACCGCCTGCCGGTGCTGCTGTTGCCGGGCGATATCTTCGTCTCGCGTGCGCCCGATCCTGTCCTGCAGCAAGTCGAAGATAGTCAGGATGGCGGATCATCCGCAAACGATGCGCTGAAAGCGGTCTCGCGATACTTCGATCGCATCGTGCATCCGGCTCAATTGCTGAGCGCTCTGCCCCGCGCGATTCGCGTGCTGACCGATGCCGCGCTGTGCGGTCCCGTCACGCTGGCGCTGCCGCAAGACGTGCAGGCGATGGCCTACGATTATCCCGCTTCGTTCTTCGAGCCGAGCACGGTCGACTTTCATGCGCCCGCTGCGTTGCCGCGTGAAATCCAACGCGCCGCCGCCATGCTGCGTGAATCGCGCGAGCCGTTGATCGTATCGGGCGGCGGCGTGCTTTACGGCCTCGCCAGCGATGCGCTGCGTGACTTCGCGCAACGGCATGGCGTGCCTGTCGCCGAAACGCAGGCGGGCAAAGGCGCTCTCGCTTGGGACGATGCGTTGAACGTGGGCGGCATCGGCGTGACGGGTTCATCGGCGGCCAACGAACTGGCGCATGCGAGCGATTGCGTGCTCGCCGTCGGCACGCGCTTGCAGGACTTCACGACCGGATCGAACACGCTATTCACGCAGGCGCGCCTCGTCGCAATCAACGCGAATCCATTCGATGCGCTCAAGCAGCACGCCGCCGCGATCGAAGCCGATGCGCGACTCGCACTGGATGCGCTGTCGCAAGCCCTCGGCGACTGGCGCGCATCGCCGCAATGGACGACGCGCGCGCATCGCGCGGCGAACGACTGGCGCGACACCGTCGCGCACGTGACGAACATGCCGCTGCCGGATGGAACATTGCCCCGCGAGGCGGACGTCATCGGCGCCGTGCAGCGTTCGGACGATGCGTCGGCTGCGAACGATATCGTCGTGTGCGCGGCGGGCACGCTCCCCGCCGATTTGCAAAAGCTCTGGCGCACCAGCACGCCGGGCGGCTATCACGTCGAATACGGCTATTCCTGCATGGGCTATGAAATCGCGGGCGGCGTCGGCGTGAAACTCGCGCGGCCGGAACGCGAAGTCATCGTGATCGTCGGCGACGGCAGCTATCTGATGATGAACAGCGAGCTGGCTACATCGGTGATGCTGGGTGCGAAGCTGATCGTCGTGCTGCTCGACAATCGCGGCTATGGCTGCATCAATCGCTTGCAGCAGGCGTGCGGCGGCGCTCCGTTCAACAATCTGCTCGACGATTGCAAGCACGGTTCATTAGGCATACCTAATATCGACTTCGCGATGCACGCCCGATCGATGGGCGCTCTGGCCGAGCACGTCGCCGACATCGACGAACTGCAAGCGGCGATGAAACGCGCGCGCGCGGCGGACCGCAGCTATCTGATTTCGATCGACACCGATCCCGCCCGCATCACCGAAGAAGGCGGCTGGTGGTGGGAAGTCGCGGTCCCGGAAGTGTCGGATCGCGATGCGGTCGTGTCCGCGCGGGCCGAGTACGAACGCGCGATCCGTGCGCGTCACGGCAACGACGACTAGACGAGGACGCACGTCATGACCCTGCAAGTCCGCATCGGAATCAATCCCTTGTCGTGGATGAACGACGACCTTCCCTCGCTCGGCGGCGAAACGCCGTTATCCGTCGCGCTGACCGAAGGCCGCGAGATCGGCTATGAAGGCTTCGAACTCGGCAACAAGTTTCCGCGCGAACCGCAAGCGTTGAAGGCGCTGCTCGCGCAATACGATTTAGCCCTTGTTTCAGGCTGGTATTCGGGCCGGCTCGCGCAACGCTGCGCGCAGGAAGAGATCGAAGCCGCCGGTCCGCATCTCGACCTGCTCGCGCAAAACGGCGCGACCGTCATGGTGTACGGGGAAGTCGCGGATTCCATTCAAGGCGCGCCTCGTCCGCTCTATCAACGGCCCCGCTTCTTCTCCGATGCCCAATGGTCGCAATACGCCGAGCGGCTCGACCGCTTCGCCGAATACACGCTGTCCAAGGGCGTGCGCGTCGCCTATCATCATCACATGGGCGCGTATGTCGAAACGCCCGCGGACGTGGACCGCCTGATGGCTTCGACGAGCGACGCCGTCGGCCTGCTTTTCGACGCGGGCCACATTACGTTCGCCGGCGGCGATGCGGTCACGACGCTGCAAAAGCATATCGCCCGCGTGTGCCATGTGCATTGCAAGGACGTGCGCCCAGAAATCGTGAAGCTCGCGCGCAACCGTAACTGGAGCTTTCTCGATGCCGTCATCAATGGCGCGTTCACGGTGCCGGGCGATGGCGCAGTGGATTACGCGGGCATCGTCGCGTGTCTGGCGAGGCACGATTATCGCGGCTGGCTCGTGGTCGAAGCGGAGCAGGACCCCGTGATCGCGCCGAGCCGTGCGTATGCCGAAAAGGGATACCGCACGCTGCGCGGGCTCGTCGACGCAACGCATCAGCACAATTCGAAGGAGGCCGCATGAGCCTGCTAGTGAAAGCATCGCGTGAAGGGCAGACCATCACGCGCGTCACACCGGATTCCGCGGGCTGGAAGCACGCTGGCTTCGCGGCGTATCGTCTCGACGCGGGCGACGTCATTCATGTCTACGACGCGGACCGCGAAAGCTGCATCGTCGTGTTGACGGGCACGGTGAGCGTCGAAGCCGGCGATGAGCATTGGCCCTCGATCGGCTCGCGTGACAGCGTGTTCGAAGATGCCGCGCCGTATGCCGTCTATGTGCCGCCGAAGCTCGCCGCGATCGTGCGGGCCGAGCGCGAATCGGAGATCGGCGTGGCGAGCGCGCCGGCGAAGGGCGTGTATCCGCCGCGGCTCATCACACCCTCGCAAATGGCGCGCTCGACGCGCGGCAAGCACGCGAATACGCGCTACGTCTGCGATATTCTTCCGCAGACCGAGCCTGCCGAATCGCTGCTCGTGGTGGAAGTGAGAACGCCGGGCGGGCATGCCTCGAGTTATCCGCCGCACAAGCACGACCGGGACAACGTGCCGGCCGAGAGCGCGCTGGAAGAGACGTATTACCATCGGCTGGACCCGCCGCAAGGCTTCGCGTTCCAGCGCGTTTATACCGATGAACGCGATCTCGATGAAACGATGTCGGTCGAGGACCGCGACGTGGTGATGGTGCCGCGCGGCTATCATCCGGTCGTCGTGCCTTATGGCTACGACAATTACTACCTCAACGTGATGGCGGGAGAGAAGCGCACGTGGCACTTCAAGAACGATCCGAAGCATGAGTGGATCGTGGAGAAAGATGCCAAAGAGTGAGCGTCAGCCCACCGCGAGCCAATCGCGTACCACGTCGTCGCGCCGCGCCAGTTCCGTAAGCGGCCCATCGAACTGCACTGCGCCATGCCCCATCACGGCGACGCGCGCATCGAGCACGCGCGCGATCGTCAGGCGTTCTTCGATCAGGAGCATCGCGACACCGCGCGAGCGCAGCGCCAACAGCGCCTGCGCCACCTGTCCGATCACACGCGGCGCGAGTCCTTCGCCCGGCTCGTCGATGACGATCAGCGCCGGATCACCCATCAGCGTACGCGCCAGCGCGAGCATTTGCTGCTCGCCGCCCGACAGCGCGCCGGCCTTCACCGTCGCGCGTTCGAGCAAGGACGGAAAGAGCCCGTAGGCATCGTCGAGCGTGAACCGCGCGCCCTTCTTTTCTCCGAGCGCGAGATTCTCGCGCACGCTCAGCGTCGGAAAGACATCACGCGTTTCGGGCACATAGCCGATACCCAGCCGTGCGATGCGAAACGCACGCAAGCCGACGAGCGGCACGCCGCGAAACCGCATGTCGCCCTCGCATCGCACAAGGCCCATGATGGCCTTCGCGAGGGTCGAACGCCCCGATCCGTTGCGTCCGGCGAGCGCGACCGCTTCGCCCTCGCGTATCGCGAGTTGCACGCCATGCAGCACTTGCGCCGCGCCGTACCACGCGCGCAAGCCGTCGATGTGCAGCAGTTCGCTCATGGCGCCGCCCCGAGATAGGCTTCCTGCACGTCGGCGTTCAGGCGTATCGCGGCGGGCGTATCGGAGGCAATCACGCGGCCTCGCACCAGCACCGAAATGCGATCCGCGAGCGCGAACACCGCGTCCATATCGTGTTCGACGACGAGCAGCGTGCGGCCTTCCGTCGTCGCGCGAATCAACGAGAGTGCGCGGGCAGCCTCCGCGCGATTCATGCCCGCAGTCGGCTCGTCGAGCAGGATCAGCGGCGCGTCGGTGGCGAGCGCGATGCCGAGATCCAGCGCGCGCTGCTCCGCATAGGCGAGGCGCGCGGCGGCATCGTCGGCGCGAGAAGACAAGCCGATCGCATCGAGCATCGCGCGAGCGCGATCATCGATCGCCCGGGAATGCAGCCAGCGATCCACCACGCGCGCCGAACCCGCGCCCAGCGCCGCGCAACGCAGGTTGTCGAGCACCGAGAGACCGCCGAACACGCTCGTCGTCTGGAAGCTGCGGGCGAGCATGCGGCTCACGCGTTGCGGCGGCCGCCCGGTAATGTCGACGCCTCGCGCGACGATGCGTCCTTCGTCGGGCCGCGTGCGTCCGGAGATCACGTCGAAGAGCGTCGATTTGCCCGCGCCGTTCGGACCGATGATCGCGTGCCGCTCGCCCTGCGCCATGTGCAGATCGACGCCGCGCAGAACGTCGGTCGCGCCGAAGCGTTTGACGACGCCGCGTAGGTCGAGCGCGGCGGTCATCGTACGGTTCTCCGTCGCGTGAGCCACATGGCCAGCATCGCGAGCGGCAGCGCGACGAGCCACATCATGCGCGGCATGTTTTCGCGCGCATACAGCGTCTCGATCACGACGACCGCCGCCACGCCCCCGGCAAGCGCGCTCATCAGGCGAAGCGCGACTGTGCGCGCACCGCCCGCGAAGCAGCCGGCGACGCCATCCGGCGACGCCACGACCACCCACATGAATAGAAGCCCGAGATACATCGGCCATGCGGCGGACACACTCGCCACCGCGACGCTCACGAACGTCAGCAGCACCGCGCCGATCACCGGCCCGAAGAACGATCCTGTCCCGCCGATCACCGTCGCCACGAGCACACTGGTCGAACGCGCGAGGCCGACGCTTTCCGCCGACACCAGTTCCACATTGATCAGCGACAGCACGCCCGCGATGCCCGCGAAGAACGCCGATACGACGAGCATTCTGAAGCGCACGCCGCGCGGCGCGAAGCCGATCGCCGCCGCGCGGGCCGGGTTGTCGCGCACGGCGTTGGCCAGGCGGCACATCGGCGTGCGCGAGAACGCGAACATCGCGATCGACGACACCACGCACCAGCACGCGATCAGCGCGTACGCCTGCCGCAGCGGCCCGAAGGTCCACGCAAACAACGAAGGGCCGCTCGCCCGATCGATCGTCACGCCTGCTTCGCCGCCGAACCAGCCCGGCACGAGCCACACGCTTGCCGCGACGAGTTCGCCGATGCCGAGCGTGATCATCGCGAACGGCGTGCCGGCGCGTGGCGTCGAAATCGCGCCGATCGGCAAGGCGACGAGCGCAGCCGCGCAGCCACCGGCGAGAGGCAACAGCGGCAACGGCACGCCGAACGCATTGAACGCGTGCGCGGCGGCGAACGCGCCGAGTCCCGCATAGACCGCATGGCCGAACGACAACAGGCCGGTTTCGCCGAGCAAGAGGTTGTAGGAGAGCGCGAAGACGATGAGCGTCGCCGTCTGCGCGAGATAGGCGAGCAGCCACGATTGATCGATGAACAACGGCGGCAGCGCGAGCACTGCGATGAGCGCGATGAACTTAAGCATCGCTTGCACGTTCGCCAAGCAAGCCGTGCGGCCGCGCGGCGAGCATCGCGACGAGCAGCGCATAGGGCAGCACCGGCGCGAGTTGCGCCACGGTCAGCGCCGCCCACGCATCGGGCAAGCTCAGTCCGAACGAGGCCGCGATGCTCCCCGCCGATGCCGTCGATCCCACCGAAAACGTCTGCACGCAGCCGATCACGAGCGATGCGATCAACGCCCCCGCCAGCGATCCGATCCCGCCGATCACGACGACGACGAACACGATCGGCCCCATCGCATCGGCCATCGCGGGTTCGACGACGGCGAGCGGCGCGCCGATCACGCCTGCGAGCGCGGCCAGCGCGCAGCCGCCGGCGAAGACCGTCGTGAAGATGCGCGGCACGTCGTGGCCGAGCGTTTCGACGGTGGCGGGATGCGTCAATGCCGCGCGCACGATAAGGCCCGTCTTCGAGAGACGCAGCGCAATGGCGAGCGCGGCGAGCATTGCAATCGAGAGCGTCATCATGAACACGCGATAACGCGGAAACGCTGCGCCGTAGAGCGTGAAGAGCGGGCCATCGAGCAGAGGCGGAATGGCCGCGGGCACGGGGCCGAGTCCCCAGATCAGCTTCACGCCTTCGCCGATGACCATCGCCGCGCCGAAAGTCAGCAGCAGTTCAGCGAGCGCGCCGCGCTGATGCACGCGCCTGAGAAGGTATCGCTCGAAGATCGCGCCGAGCACGCCCACGACGACCGGCGCGATCACGAGCGCGCCCCAGTAGCCGAGATGAACCGCGAGCGCCTGCGCCACGTAGGCGCCGAGCATGTAGACGCTCGCGTGCGCGAAGTTGAGCACGCCGAGCATCGAAAAGATCAGCGTAAGACCCGCCGACAGCATGAAAAGCAGCAGCCCGACGCTCACGCCGTTGAGCAGGTTGACGATGAACCACTGAAGCAAGACGAAGCCCTCAAGCGTGGACGAGCGGCTTCAACGCAGCGACGAGCGGCGCGGGCAACGGCACCGGCCGGCGCGTCACGCGATTCACGTACACATGCACGAAATGCCCTTGCGCGGCCGCTTCTTCCGAGTCTTCGGCGAAGATCGCGACTTCATAGCGCACGCTCGTGTTGCCGAGCTTTTCGATGCGCAAGCCTGCATCGATACGCTGCGGAAATACGACCGATGCGAAGAAGTTGCAGCGCGTCTCGACGACGAGCCCGATCGTCTCCCCTTCGCTGAAATCGAGCACGCCGGCGCGCAGCAGATACTCGTTCACCACGGTATCGAAGTAGCTGTAATAGACGACGTTGTTCACATGCCCGTAGACGTCGTTATCGGACCAGCGCGTGCTGATCGACAGGAAGTGCGGATAGTCCGCCCGCGTGGTCCGTACCGGCTTGTTCATCGTTCAGAGCGACTCCGTCAGCATGCGCCGATAGTCCTCGGCGCTTGCCTCGCGCGGATTCGTCTTGTGGCAGTGATCCGCCAGCGCGCCCTTCACGACCTTGTCGAACATGGACGCATCGACGCCCATCTGCGACAGACGCGTCGGCAGGCCGAGGCGCTCGGTCATGTCGTGCACGGCTTGCGCGACATCGGCGTCATCGGCGAGGTTCATCACGCGGCGCATGCGGGCAAAGCGCCGCTCGGCCACCACCGTCGGCGCGCTTTCGTTGAAGCGAAGCACCGCCGGCAGCACGACCGCGTTCAGCGTGCCGTGATGCAGCGACGTGCGCCCGTTCACCGCGAGGCCGCCCAGCGGATGCGACAGCGAATGCACGCAGCCGAGGCCCTTCTGAAACGCCATCGCGCCCTGCATAGATGCGGACATCATGTTGAGACGCGCGTCGCGGTCCTGACCGTCGTGCGTCGCGCGCTCGATGTTGGCCCAGGCGCGCTCGAGGCCATCGAGCGCGATGCCATCGGCGGGCGGATTGAACGCGGGCGCCAGAAAAGTTTCGATGCAATGCGCGATCGCGTCCATGCCGGTCGCGGCCGTGAGTCCGGGCGGCAGGCCGAGCGTCAGCGCGGGATCGCAGACCGCAGACTTCGGCAGCAGATGCCACGAGTGAAAGCCGAGCTTGCGCCCGTCGTTCAGGATGATGATCGCGCCGCGCGCCACTTCGCTGCCCGTTCCCGATGTGGTCGGCACCGCGATCAGCGGCGCGGCGCGCTCGGTGATCTTGCCGCTGCCGCCTTCGATGGTCGCGTACGTGGTGAGCGGCTCGTCGTGCGTCGCCGCGATGGCGACGCCCTTCGCCAGATCGATCGACGATCCGCCGCCCACCGCGATCAGACCGTCGCAGCCTTCGCGTTTGTATTGATCGGCGGCTTGCATGACCATCGCTTCGGTCGGATTCGACGGGGTCTCGTCGAACACGGGCAGCGCGCCGAGCTGCGCGCTTTCGACGACGCGCGCCGCCAGCCCCGCCGCCGCGACGCCCTTGTCCGTGATGACGAGCGGCCGCTTGATGCCGATGCGCTCGCATTCGCTGTGGAGCATCGCGAGCGAGTCATAGCCGAGATGGATATGCGTCAGATAGAAGATGAAGGCCATGGCGGGCGACGATTCCTAACGCAGGGTGGATAGTGCGGCCATGTTAGGAGCCGCGCGGCGCGCGTGTCAATCGGGTATCGGCGTGGAGCCGGTCAACGCGCGGCGAGCGCGCGCACTTCGTCGGTGAACCGCTCGACGGTCTCTTGCGCCGTGTCCCATGCGCACATCAGGCGGCAGCCGCCCGAGCCGATGAACTGATAGAACCGCCAGCCCTTCGCGCGCAGCCCCGCCGAAACCTGCGGCGGCAGTTCCGCGAACACCGCGTTCGACTGCGGCTTGAAGAGCACGTTGACGCCGGGGATACCGGCGAGACGCTCGGCCATCAGTTGCGCCATCGCGTTGGAATGGCGGGCGTTGCGCAGCCAGACGTCGTTATCGAGCAGACCGAGCCACGGCGCGGAGATGAAGCGCATCTTCGAAGCGAGTTGCCCCGCCTGCTTCAGGCGATACGCGAAATCGGCGGCGAGCGCCTTGTCGAAGAACACGACCGCCTCGCCCACCGGCAAGCCGTTCTTCGTGCCGCCGAAGCAGAGCACGTCGACGCCCGCGCGCCACGTGATCTCCGACGGATGCACGTTCAGCGTCGCGACCGCATTCGCGAAACGCGCCCCGTCCATGTGGACTTTCAGATGCCGGCGCTTCGCGATGGCCGCGATCGCGCGCACTTCCTCGACGGTGTAGACCGTGCCGACTTCGGTGGCCTGCGTGAGCGCGACGACCTTGGGCTTCGGGTAGTGGATATCGGCGCGCTTCGTCACCAGCTCTTCGATGGCGTCCGGCGTGAGCTTGCCGTTCTCGCCCTTCGCGGTGAGTAATTTCGAGCCGCCGGAGAAGAACTCGGGGCCGCCGCATTCGTCGGTTTCGATATGCGCGAGTTCGTGGCAAATGACCGAGTGATACGACTGACACAGCGACGCCAGCGCGAGCGAATTGGCCGCCGTGCCGTTAAAGACGAAGAACACTTCGCAGTCGGTCTGGAACAGGTCGCGGATGCGGTCGCAGACGCGTGCCGTCCACGAATCGTCGCCATAAGCGGGTTCGTGTCCGCTCGTGTTCGCCTCGACGAGCGCGGCGAGCGCTTCGGGGCAGATGCCGGCGTAGTTGTCGGAGGCGAAGTGTTGCGTGAGATGCGTGGGCGCTGTCATGGGATCGCTTTGATGGCTGTTGACTCAGGCGCATGTACCAGGCTCGCGCCACGAATTGCCGGCCATTTTAGCGGTTGGCCGCGCGGTCCCGCTGCATGGGTCCGCGCGGCCTGCCGGGTGTTACTTCGCTGCCGGTGCGCTTGCCGCCGCGGCCTGCTGCGCCTTCTTCTCCTTCTTGTTCGCTTCGTGATGGCCGATCGCGCAGCCGCCGACCGCGCCCGCCGTGCCGTGCTTGCCGGCCACGTGACCCGCGACGCCGCCTACCGCCGCGCCTTCCAGACAGCCCTTCGCCTGCACGGCGCCGGTCGCGGTGATCATCGTGGCGGCCAGCAGCATCGATGCGAACTTGCGATTCATCATTCATCTCCTTCGTCGTTGGGATGAACGACCATTTGCACGCGCTGTGCCTGACAAACCGTAATGCAAAACGGCCCGGTCGACGTGAGCCGACCGGGCCGCTTCATCCTGCTTGCTGCTTTACCGCGATGCTCAGAGCTGCTGCTGCACCCAGCCCGTCACGCCGGCGAGCGCCGCCGGCAGCTTCGACGGCTCGGTGCCGCCCGCTTGCGCCATGTCGGGACGTCCGCCGCCCTTGCCGCCCACTTGCTGCGCGACGAAGTTGACGAGTTCGCCCGCCTTCACCTTCTTCGATGCATCCGGCGTCACGCCTGCTATCAGGCTGACCTTGCCGCCATCGACCGAAGCGAGCACGATGGCCGCGCTCTTCAGCTTGTCCTTCAGCTTGTCGACGGTTTCGCGCAGCGTCTTCACGTCGGCGCCTTCGAGTTGCGCGGCGAGCACCTGCACGCCGGCCACCTCGACGGCTTGCGAGACGAGCTCATCGCCCTGGCTCGATGCGAGCTTCGACTTGAGCGCCGACAGTTCCTTCTCCAGCGACTTCACGTGCTCCTGAACCTGCGCGATGCGCTGCGTGAGTTCGGCGGGCTGCGCCTTCAGCACGTTCGCGGCGGCGTTGATGCGCGCGTCGAGTTCCTGCACGTAGCGCACGGCGTTGTCGCCGGTGATGGCTTCGACGCGGCGAATGCCCGCCGCCACGCCGCCTTCCATCACGATCTTGAAGAAGCCGATGTCGCCGGTGCGCTGCACGTGCGTGCCGCCGCACAGTTCGCGCGAGAAGCCGAGGTCGAGCACGCGCACGGTGTCGCCGTATTTCTCGCCGAAGAGCGCCATTGCGCCGCCCTTCACGGCTTCGTCGTAAGGCATCACGCGCACGACGCCCGGCGCATTCGCGATGATTTCCGCATTGACGATTTCCTCGACGCGGCGGATTTCGTCGTCCGTCATCGGCGCGTTGTGCGCGAAGTCGAAGCGGGTTTTATCGGCATCGACGAGCGAGCCCTTCTGCTGCACGTGGCCGCCGAGCACTTCGCGCAACGCCTTGTGCATCAGGTGCGTGGCCGAGTGGTTGCGCGCGGTGCGGGCGCGGCGGATGGCGTCGATCTGCGCCTTCACCACGTCGCCGACCTTCAGCGTGCCTTGCGCGACCGTGCCGTGATGGCCGACGACATCCGCTTGCACCTTCAGCGTGTCGGCCACTTCGAAGCGCGTGGCGGCGTTCACGAGCACGCCCTGATCGCCCGCCTGACCGCCGGATTCCGCGTAGAACGGCGTGTGATCCAGCACGACCACGGCCTGCTGGCCGTGAGCCGCCTCCTTCACCGATGCGCCTTCGACATAGATCGCGACGATTTTCGCGTCGTCGAAGATGTCCTTCTCGTAGCCGTGGAACGTGGTCTTCGCGCCCGAGTACTCCAGCCCCGCTGCGAGCTTGAACTTGCCGGCCGCGCGGGCCTGATCGCGCTGGCGGGCCATTGCGTCGTCGAACGCGGGTTCGTCGACGGTCACGCCGCGCTCGCGGCACACGTCCGCGGTCAAATCGAGCGGGAAGCCGTAGGTGTCGTGCAGCTTGAACGCGAGTTCGCCGTCCAGTTGCTTGACGCCCTTCTTTTCCAGTTCGGCGAGTTCGCCTTCGAGAATCGACATGCCGTGTTCGATCGTCTCGAAGAAGCGCTCTTCTTCCTGGCGAAGCACGTCGGTCACGCGCTGCTGCGCATCCTTCAGTTCCGGATACGCCGCGCCCATCTCGGCGACGAGATCGGCCACCAGCTTGTGGAAGAACGCGCCCTTCTTGCCGAGCTTGTAGCCGTGGCGGATCGCGCGGCGCACGATACGGCGCAGCACATAGCCGCGGCCTTCGTTGCCGGGGATCACGCCGTCGACGATCAGGAACGAGCACGCGCGGATATGGTCGGCGATGACCTTCAGCGAGTTGTTCTCGAGATCGGCGGTGCTGGTTTCGCGGGCGGCGGCCTTGATGAGCGTCTGAAAGAGATCGATCTCGTAGTTGCTGTGCACGTGCTGGAGCACCGCTGCCAGACGTTCGAGGCCCATGCCGGTATCGACGCACTGCTTGGGCAGCGGCGTCATGTTGCCCTGGGCGTCGCGGTTGAACTGCATGAACACGAGATTCCAGATCTCGATGAAGCGGTCGCCGTCTTCCTCAGGCGATCCCGGCGGGCCGCCCCAGATTTCCGGGCCGTGGTCGTAGAACACTTCGGAGCACGGACCGCACGGGCCGGTGTCGGCCATCTGCCAGAAGTTGTCCGATGCGTAGCGCGCGCCCTTGTTGTCGCCGATGCGAATGATGCGCTCGACCGGCACGCCGATTTCCTTCGCCCAGATGTCGAAGGCTTCGTCGTCTTCCTGATAGACGGTGACGGTGAGCTTCTCCGGCGGCAGCATGTAGACCTTGGTCAACAGCTCCCAGCAATAGTGGATGGCGTCGCGCTTGAAGTAGTCGCCGAACGAGAAGTTGCCGAGCATCTCGAAGAACGTGTGATGACGCGCGGTATAGCCGACGTTCTCGAGATCGTTATGCTTGCCGCCCGCGCGCACGCTGCGCTGCGCGGTGGTCGCCCGCGAATAGGGCCGCGATTCCGCGCCGAGGAACACGTCCTTGAACTGGACCATGCCCGAGTTGGTGAAAAGCAGCGTCGGGTCGTTGCCGGGCACGAGGCTCGACGAGCGGACGATCGTGTGACCCTTCGATTCGAAAAACTTCAGGAATTTCTCGCGTATTTCGGCGGCTTTCATGGCGTACGGGGCTTTTTGCGTTTCTGCTGGTTTTCTGACGAAGCCTTTTCGAAGCCCGTGAACCGGGGCTCCGGCAAGACTAAAAGTAAGTTTTTGATTATACGGGATTGGCCCGTTGCCACCGCGCCCGTCAACCCTGCTGCGTTAAGCTTGCACCTGGCCCGCTCAACCACCGTTGAGCAGTCGAAACCGAACAAAAACCGGAGACAAAGCCTGTGGGAGCGTTAAGTCACATCCGCGTACTGGACCTGACCCGCGTGCTGGCGGGGCCGTGGTGCGCCCAGACCTTGAGCGACCTCGGCGCGGACGTCATCAAGATCGAGCGGCCGCAAACCGGCGACGACACGCGTCATTGGGGTCCGCCGTACCTGAAGACAGCCGGCGGCGCGGACACCCGCGAAGCCGCCTATTACCTCGCGGCGAACCGCAACAAGCGTTCGGTGACGGTCGATATCGCCACGCCCGAAGGCCAGCGGATCGTGCGCGAACTGGCCGCACAGAGCGATGTCGTGCTGGAGAACTACAAGGTCGGCCAGTTGAAGAAGTACGGGCTCGATTACGCGTCGCTGAAAGCGGTGAAGCCGGACATCGTCTATTGCTCGGTGACGGGCTTCGGGCAGACCGGGCCGTATGCGCAGCGCGCGGGCTACGACTTCATCATTCAGGGCATCGGCGGCTTCATGAGCATTACCGGCGAGCGTGACGGCCAGCCGGGCGGCGGGCCGCAGAAGGCCGGCGTCGCGATCGCCGATCTGATGACCGGCATGTACGCGACAGTCGGCGTGCTTGCGGCGCTGGCGCATCGGGACCGGACGGGCGAAGGGCAATACATCGACATGGCGCTGCTCGATGTCCAGGTCGCGATGCTCGCGAACATGAACACGAATTTTTTGGCGAGCGGCAAGCCGCCGGTGCGCTGGGGCAACGCGCATCCGAACATCGTGCCGTATCAGACGTTCCAGACGAGCGATGGATGGATCATCGTCGCCGTCGGCAACGACGGCCAGTTCCGCAAGTTCGTCGAAGCGGGCGGACGCGCCGAACTCGCCGACGATGCGCGCTTCGCAGCCAACCCGTCGCGCGTGCGCAACCGCGACGTGCTCGTGCCGATCCTCGCGGACATGGTGCGCGCGCGCGGCAAGCACGAATGGCTCGCGGCGCTCGAAGCGGCGGGCGTGCCGTGCGGGCCGATCAACGATCTCGGGGAAGTCTTCGACGATCCTCAGGTGATCGCCCGTCAGATGCAGATCGATCTGCCGCATCCCGAAGCGGGCGCGGTGAAGCTCGTCGCCAATCCGATCAAGATGAGCGCGACGCCGCCCGAAGCGCGCACGCATCCGCCGATGCTGGGCGAGCATACGGGCAGCGTGCTGTCGGACGTGCTGGGGTACGACGAGGCGCGCATCGCGCAGTTGCGGGAATCGAAGGTGATCTGAGGCTCGGTGCGATGCGCTCCCGCCGGCCCGCGCCGGAGCGCATCGGCCTGATGCGCCCTTTAGCGCGCCGTTACCGCGTCCCCGCCCCTATCAGGCCGCCCGCCGCCGCGCCCGCGATGGTTCCCACGGGCCCGCCCGTCAGCACGTAGCCGAGCGCGCCGCCCGCGCCCGCGCCGATGGCCGCGTGAGCCTGCTGGCGTGACAATCCCGAGCACGCGGCAAGGCTGGAAACGAGTGCAGCGGCAGCCGCGAGCTTCATGGTCGTGATGGCGATCTTCTTCATGGTCGAAATCCTTGTGTTGTCGTTGTGATGTCTTGTCCGTCCTGCGTCCGGAATCACGGCGCTTTCGAAAGCCGCCGGAATCGAACTTGGCGACGCGATCTTAAAATTCTCGGAACGCCGCCCACAAGCCGATTTACGTCCCGTTACCGTCGTTACGATCGGCGCGCTCCCCATCCCGCCGCCTGACGCCGCAACCACGCCCGTCGCGGTTGCGTAAGGTAGAATCGTCCCGATATTCAATGCATTCGAACGCGTTCTAGCCGCGACGAACGTTTCCCGAACCGATTCCCCACGCAGCAGCACGTTGGCACTCTTCTCCGCATGAACACCGATCGCAACGACGCCCCGGCGCCATCCAATTTCATCCGCAACATCATCGAAGACGACAACCGCTCGGGCAAATGGGCGCAGCGCGTCGAGACGCGCTTTCCGCCCGAGCCGAACGGCTACCTGCACATCGGCCATGCGAAGAGCATTTGCGTGAACTTCGGGCTGGCCGCGGACTATGGCGGCGTCTGCCACCTGCGTTTCGACGATACGAATCCCGAGAAGGAAAGCGTCGAATACGTCGATTCCATCATAGACGCCGTGAAGTGGCTCGGCTTCGACTGGAACAAGGACGGCCGCGAGCACAAGTACTTCGCGAGCGACTACTACGACAAGCTGTATGAGTTCGCCGAGAAGCTCATCGAAAAAGGCCAGGCGTATGTCGACAGCCAGAGCGCCGAAGAGATGCGCGCGACGCGCGGCTCGGCCACCGAAGCCGGCATCAACTCGCCGTATCGCAGCCGCACGCCCGAGGAAAACCTCGACCTCTTCCGCCGCATGAAGGCGGGCGAGTTCAAGGAAGGCGAGCACGTGCTGCGCGCGAAGATCGACATGGCGTCGCCGAACTTCAACATGCGCGATCCGGTGATCTACCGCATCCGCTTCGCGCATCATTACCGCACGGGCGACAAGTGGTGCATCTACCCGATGTACGACTACGCGCACTGCGTATCGGATGCGCTCGAGAACATCACGCACTCGCTGTGCACGCTGGAATTCGAGGATCATCGGCCGCTTTACGACTGGTTCCTCGCACAACTCGCCGACGACGGCGTGTTCGCGCGTCCGCTGCCGCAGCAAATCGAGTTTTCGCGGTTGAACCTCACGTATGCGATCACCAGCAAGCGCAAGCTGCTGCAGCTCGTGCAGGACAATCACGTCGAAGGCTGGGACGATCCGCGCATGCCGACCATCGTCGGCGTGCGGCGGCGCGGCTTCACGCCGGAAAGCATCCGGCTGATGGTGGAGCGCGTCGGCGTGACGAAGGTCGATTCGTGGATCGACATGAGCATCCTCGAAGGCGCGCTGCGCGACGATCTCGACGAAAAAGCGCCCCGCGCGATCGCCGTGCTCGATCCGCTGAAGCTCATCATCGACAACTATCC
Source organism: Caballeronia grimmiae (assembly GCF_000698555.1). Classification (GTDB taxonomy): domain Bacteria; phylum Pseudomonadota; class Gammaproteobacteria; order Burkholderiales; family Burkholderiaceae; genus Caballeronia; species Caballeronia grimmiae. The sequence continues at coordinate 174,268 of NZ_JFHE01000001.1, forward strand.
GGAAGGACAGACCGACGAGTGCAGCGCACCGGTGCATCCCCATCATGCGGATCGCGGCACGCGCACCTTCCCGTTCTCGCGCGAGCTGTGGATCGAGCGCGAAGACTTCCAGGAAACGCCGCCTAAGGGCTACTTCCGCCTGTTCCCCGGCAACAAGGTGCGCCTCAAATACGGCTTCGTCGTGGAATGCACCGGCGCGGACAAGGACGAAAACGGCAACGTGATCGCCGTCCACTGCAACTACTTCCCCGACAGCAAGTCCGGCACGGATGGCGCGAACGCGTACAAGGTCAAGGGCACGATTCACTGGGTCAGCGCGGCCACGGCCTATGCCGCCGAAGTCCGCATCTACGACCGGCTGTTCAAGGAACCGCAACCCGGCGCGGGCGGCGCGGAGTTCCTGGATGCGCTCAACCCGGCATCGAAGCGCGTCGTGAACGCGTATCTCGAACCGAGCGCCCGCGAAGCGTTGCCCGAAGACCGCTTCCAGTTCGAGCGGCACGGCTACTTCGTCGCGGATCGCGTCGATTCGCAGCCGGGCAAGCCGGTGTTCAACCGCATCGTCAGCCTGCGCGACAGCTGGGGCAAGCCGGCCTGAGGCCGGCCGCATCGCCTGAAGGACGCCGCACGGCCATGCGGCGTCCGCCTGCCGCAACGAAGTCGAGCAAGACCCCGCCGCTTCAAGCGAGGACATCATGAAGCTGCCGCATTGCCCCTTGCCCCGCCGCCTGCGCGCGCAGCGCGTTTCATGCGCGATTGCCGCCGCGCTCTCGTTCGCGGCCCTGCCCGTTCATGCCGCCACCGCTACCGAGATCAGCTCGGCGCAGACGCTCGTCGATCACATGCCGCCATCGGCGACGCTGCGCAAGATCGCGGAGAACGGCGCGATCGTGCTCGGCGCGCGGGAATCGTCGATTCCGTTTTCGTACATGGTCAAGCAGCAGCCGACGGGCTACTCGTATGCGATCGCGCTCAAGGTCGTCGACGAGGTCAAGCGCCGGCTCATGATGCCGAATCTCACGGTGAAGCACGTGGTCGTGACGTCCGCGAACCGCATCTCGTACGTGGTCAACAATCAGGTCGATCTCGAATGCGGCTCGACTGCGCATCTCGCGGAACGCGATCCGCTCGTCGCGTTCTCGAACAGCTTCTTTCGATACGGCATCCGCATGGCGGTGAAGCGCAAATCGGGCATTCGCGATTACGCCGATCTCGCGGGCAAGACCGTCGCGACGACGGCGGGCACATCCGACGAGCGCATCCTTCGGCAAATGACGATGGAGCGCAAGCTCAACATGCGCATCATCAGCGCGCGCGATCACGCCGAAGGCTTCGCCGCGCTGAAGAACGATCGCGCCGTCGCGTTCGTGATGGACGATCCGCTGCTGTACGGGCAAATCGCCGAGCAAGGCGCGGCGCGCCATGAATACATGGTGACGGGCGAATCGCTTGCGAACGAGACGTACGGCTGCATGATGCGCAAGGGCGATCCCGTGTTCAAGCGCATCGTCGACGACGTGATCGCGAACATGCAGCGCTCCGGCGAAGCCACGAAGCTCTACGATGCCTGGTTCATGCAGCCGATCCCGCCGGCCGGCATCAACCTGCAATTCCCGATGTCGGCGGAGATGAAGGCGCTTTTCGCGAATCCCAACGACCGCACGATCGACTGATCCCCTTCCCCGCCTCGTTCAGTCGAGCGATTCGTTCAGCTCGGCAAGCGACAGCGTGCTTTGAAAGAGGCGCGCGAGGCTGCGGCTTGCAAAGCGGTCGACGTCGTCCGGGCTGACCCAGCGGTAAGCATCCATTTCGGGGATCATCGTGCCGTCGCCGTAGCGCGGGAAATAGGACTCGCACACGCACTTCGCGAGGTCCACCTCGCCGTCCGCCACGCGCACGGCGAACAGATGCAGATCCTTGTCCCGCCGATAGACGAAGCGCCCCAGATCCTTCAGATGCGCGAGCCGTTCCGGCGACAGCACGATGCCCGTCTCCTCGACGAGTTCGCGCAACGCGGCATCGCGCGGACTTTCGCCGGGATCGGCCTGGCCCTTGGGCACGTCCCAATGCGTGGTCTCGGTCGCGTGGCAGAGCAGCACATCGCCGTGCGGGTTCAGGATGACCACGCCGCACGATACGGTGCGGCCGGTCATCGCGCGTCAACTCCGGCCGCGATCATTGCTTCCTGAGCTTCCACTTGCCGTCGGCCTGCTTGCAGGCCGTGGGCGTCCAGGTCTGCGTCTGCCCTTTCGCGTTCGCGACGAGCGTGACCTTCCGGCATTGCATGCCGTCCGCTTCGAAGGTTTCGTGTGGCGTCACCGTGCCATTGACCGGCACCGGGTTGCCCGCGCCCTCGTTGTTCCAGTCGAGCGATTCGCCGGGCTTCTTTGAGTCGAGCGCGACTTGAGCGGCCTTGTTGAGGGCCTGCAGGTCGCGCTGCTTCATATAGGTGATCGGCGTATTGTTCAGAAAGCCGAGATTGGCGGCGAATGCGCCTGCGCTCGACGCAGCGAGCGCGGCGGCCGCGATCGTCCGGATGCAGGCTCGAGCAAGCGCTCGTTGATGAATCGACATGGAAAATCTCCTCGTTGCAAGGTGATCCGGCGGCGGCCCGCCGGAACGCAACGAGGATAGCATGAGGCGTTGACGCGCTCTGCCTCGCGTCAGTTCGCGGACGCCTTCATGTCCTGCACCGCCGTGCCCTTTTGCGCTTCCTTGGCCGTGGCGGGATCGTAGCCGTCGGTGAGCGTGCCGAGAAACGCGACGACATCCTTGATTTCGGCCTCGTCGAGTGCGGGCTTGTCGCCGCGCTTGCGATCGAAGGGCGGCTCGGTGTTGATGTTGTCCCAATAGCGGCGCGGCAGGTCATCGAACTTCTGCACGACGCCCTTCTTCGATACCGGATAGAACTTCTCCGGGTTCGTATCGCGCTGCACGTAAAAGCGCACGACATCGTCCAGCGAATGGTAGATGCCGTTATGAAAGAACGTCTTGCGAGTCGCGACGTTGCGCAGCGACGGCGTGCGGAACAGGCCGCAGAATTCATCGCGGCCCTTGAGATCCGTGCGCTCGGGACCGCATGCGCCGAGATCGTGGAAATTCGCGTCCTTGTTGACCGGCAACGCGCGGTTGCGCGGCACGCCGATCGCGATCAGCCCGAAGTCGCTGAACTGCGGCGGCGAGCCGTCTTTCGCGCGCTGGCTGATATGGCAGGCCGCACAGTTGCCCTTCTTCTCGTCGTTGAAAAGCTGCAGGCCGTGCAGTTCGGCATCGTTGAGCTTCGCGCGGCCGGCGAGGAACGCATCGAATTTGCTCGTGTACGGGAAGAACTTCTGCGGCGTCTGCTCGAACGCTTCGAGCGAGGCGAGCACCGCCTTGAACGTGTTGTCGTCGCTATCGAAGACATTCGCGCCGAATGCGCGACGGAAATCGTCCGCATACGGCGAGGCCTTCGCCGATTGCGCGACCTTCGCCGGCGTGCTGCCCATTTCGAACGACGACAGCAACGGAATGCGCGCCTGATCCGCGCCATGATCGACGCGGCCATCCCAGGTGAGTCCGCCAGTCGGGCCGGCATCGACGCTTTCGTCGCCTTCGTCGTCGGAATCGTGGAAATGCTCGGTGAACTGCGGCACCGATTGCAGATACTTCAGCGAAGGCACCGCCCGAAAGCCCGAGCGATGCATGTCGCTGCCGCCGAGCTGCACTGACAGCGCGTTAGGCGGACCGAACGCATGCCCCGGACTATGGCACGACGCGCACGCGAGCTTGCCCGAGCCGGACAGCGCGGGATCGAAGAAGAGCTTCTCGCCGATGGACGACATCATCTTCACATGCGCGAAGACTTCGGCGCGCGATTGCCCTTGCGTCGGCGGGTTCGTTGCTGCATTGGCCTCCCGCGAATCGCATCCGCTCAATGCCGCCGACAACGCAGCGAGCGCGATTGCACACAGAACGAACGGAAGACGCATCGAAGGCATGAACGAGAAGAAGAGAAACCGAGAGACGCGAAGGGTATGCGGCCTTTGTTGCTCCGATATGACAAGCCTTGATTCCGTCATATCCGGCGCGTGAGCGGGGGAAATGTTAAGCGAACATTACATCGCCGAAAGCGCCATTACATACCGGCGTAAAAGAGCGGCCGCACACTGCGCACGCCGGCGGGCAAAAAGCCTCGTCGATGCGACGGACTCACGTCATGCGCCGGCTCCCCAACACAAGAGAGAGCCTAATGAACAAGCAACTCGTTTGCGCGGTGCCGATCGCTGCGGCGCTCGCATTCGGACTGAACGCATGCGGCGGCGACGATCATCGCAGCGACGATATTGCCTCCGTGAAGAACGTCGTCGTGATCTATGCGGAGAACCGCAGCTTCGACAACCTCTATGGCAGCTTTCCCGGCGCGAATGGCCTGCAGAGCGTGACGGCCGCGAGCGCGCAGCAGCTCGATCGCGACGGCACCGTTCTCGCGACCTTGCCGAAGATCTGGTCGGGCCTGACCGCGACGGGCGTGACGCCCGCGATCGGCGAAGCAATGACGGCGAACCTGCCGAACGCGCCCTTCGCGATCGACGATCCGAACGGCTTCAACACGCCGCTTTCCGTCACGACGCGCGACTTGTATCACCGCTTCTACGAGAACCAGATGCAGATCGACGGCGGCAAGAACGACAAGTTCGCCGCATGGGCCGACTCGGGCGGTCTCGTGATGGGCCACTACAGCACGCCGCCCACGAAACTGCCGCTCTGGAAGGTGGCGCAGCAATACACGCTCGCCGACAACTTCTTCATGGGCGCATTCGGCGGCTCGTTCCTGAATCACCAGTGGCTCGTGTGCGCGTGCACGCCGACGTACCCGAACGCCGACAAGAGCGTCGCCAAGGGCTCGATTTCAGTCGTCAATGCGGATGGCGTATCGCTGACGCTCGCATCGAATAGTCCGGCGTCCGCGCTCAGCGGTGCGCCGAAGTACGTGAATTCGGGCAACCTCACGCCCGACTTCTACGCGGTCAACACGATGCAGCCGCCGTATCAGCCGAGCGGCAATGCACCGGCTTCCGGCGGCGATGCGACGCTCGCCGATCCGTCCGTCGCGACGACGCTGCCGCCGCAAACGTCGACGCACATCGGCGATCTGCTGAACAAGGCGGGCGTGAGCTGGGCGTGGTACGGCGGCTCGTGGGGCGCGGCGCTGGCGAATCGTTCGGTCATCGGCGGGTCGCCGAATGCGGTGCCGAACTTCCAGACGCATCATCAGCCGTTCAACTACTTCGCGGACCTTGCACCGGGCACGGCCAATCGCGCGCAGCATTTGCTCGATGGCGGCACGAACGGCTCGGAGTTCATCAAGGCGATCGACGCGGGCACGCTGCCGCAAGTGTCGTTCTACAAGCCGCAGGGCAACCTTAACGAGCACGCGGGTTACACGGATGTCGCGTCGGGCGATCAGCACATTGCCGATCTCATCGCGCATCTGCAGAAGAGTCCGCAGTGGAAGAACATGGTCGTCATCGTGACGTACGATGAAAACGGCGGCTTCTGGGATCACGTGTCCCCGCCGAAGGGCGATCGCTGGGGTCCGGGCACGCGCATTCCGGCGCTGATCGTGTCGCCGTACGCGAAGAAGGGATTCGTCGATCATACGCAGTACGATACGACGTCGATCCTGCGCTTCATCACGAAACGCTATTCGCTGCCGACGCTGCCGGGTATCGCTGCCCGCGACGCCGCGCTGACCGCGAACGGCGCCAAGCCGATGGGCGATCTGACGAGCGCGCTGGATTTCTCGCAGTAAGAGGGTCGTTGGATGGGGCGGGCCGCTATCGTTGAGATGCGGCCCGTTTTGCTTTGGCGTGGGGTCAGCGTGGCGGATGGGTGGTGAAGAAGGCGTCGAGGATATCGGTCATCTGCCATACCGGACAAGGCCGGCGGCAGTGTCCGTCGTAGCCTGCTTCCTTGAGATGCGCGAGCGGTTCTTCGGGCAGAAAGGCGCTCATCGCGATGACGAGGCGGTTCGCGTCGTCATCGTGGCGGCTGCGCAGCTCGCGCACGAGCGCATAGTTGCCGCAACCGCCGATGCGCGTATCGACGAACACCGCATGCGGACGCCATTCGCCGATGCTGCGTTTCAGCGATGACACGTCGGGCGCGTATCGCGAAGGGAAGCCCTTCAGATCGAAGAGCGAGACAAGCGATTCGCCGAGCGCGCGCTCGGTGAGCGCGACGACCACGCGACGCGAATCGGGTTCGACGCGCAGCCGCTTGCGGTTCCATAGCGAGCATTGCGCCGGACTGGTTTCGTATGCCCGGTTGTTCAAGATCGCCCTCCTTCGACGGTGCGTCCGGTGCATGGCGCTTTATCGCGATGCATGAGTGCACCGGGTTGGGTCGGGATGTGCGTGAATCGCGCCCTGCAGGGCCGATGGGGAAAGTGGTGGCAGGAAATGGGCCAGTGGCGGACGGGTACCGCGGGTTCGCGCGGCAGGCGCCATTGTCGGGAGCAGAACGAAACGCTTGCTGCAAGCGTCATCGGTTGCTCTCGAGATGAGCAACATGGGCACATGAATGGCAGCGCGTCACCGGTAGGTAGTCCGGAAATCGAGTGCAGACAAAGCCGAGTATCAGCGGCGTGCGTGCTTCCGGTCCGGCGATCCACGCGCTAGTTAGGAAGGCGATCGGCGGCAACTATGGCGTGTCGGGATAACGAATGCACCGCGATCTGACTGCCGTGCGTGGCACTGGCAGGACGCCGAGAAGTGAGTCTCCTCCTCGAAGATCATCCTCTGTTGCAGCAACGCGGCCAGCTTTTTCAAGTCGCCGTGCGCATTTGAATATGAAGCGCCCACGCGCCGACATACTTCACGGCCCCTCGAAAATTAGTCACGGTCGTAGCGCACCGAATCCCAGGGTGAGCATATCGGCAGCATGATTTACGCTGCTCAACTCTAATCCTTGGAGTACCGAGAGTCGCCGCTCGATTTCTTTTCCAGAATCAATCATCAAATTATCCCGTAAGCGCCTTACCAAAGATTAAACATGTCCTTCGCGCGCTCCATGATTTCGTGATTGCCAAGACCCTCGCCCGAAATTATCGTGAAGCTGCCGAGATTGACTGGGAGTCAGGCGCAAAATCCTAGCAATGTAATTAGTTTGTTTGTTCTGCGCCTGATTGTTACCGGGCGTACCTTGACTACCTGCAAGCTCTATAACTTCATCACTGACTGTGTCCGGCTGATACTCGAACGGCTGCGCGTCCCCGCGCAACGAACCGCCTTCGCCACCGTCAGTATCTCCGAAGTTCTTGAGCATCGAATCGCCGCCAACATCGTCGCTTGAACCCGCGCCGCCGAGCACGGCCCCGGCTACTGCTTCCGCAGTGCCGAGCCAGTCGAAACCGCCGTCGCTACCGCAGGCCCCGCCGCTGCTGACCGCGTTAGCAGCAGCTTTGGCCGCAAGCCGACTGGACACGTATGGCGTGTCATCGGCGAAGGCACCGTTCGCATCGAGCGGTGAATGCTTGCCTTTACGGACCCCGTAGACGGTAGGCTTCGGATCGGGTGCCCGCTTCGGCCAAAAGGCGCGCAGTTGTCGGAATGCACGATTCGTCATCGCTGCGCCCTGGCGACGTAGCCGCAACGAATCGCTTTGCCTCGTCTCTGAGAAAAGGATACGAGATATCCAGCGTGCATCACTACCGCGACGCCGGCGGCGCGACACACCACGCAAGAGTGAGCGTGCACAAGTTACTTGTGACCGGAGTAACTGGTTGGCGGACCGGGGCTTACACGATAACCGGCAACCCTTGCGCGTTCCCTCCACGTCACGCCCATAGGCGAGCATAAGCACCGTGCGCCCGTGGTCGAAGGGCGTGCGGGGTCTAGCGCTTCGCTCGCATTGCGCGAGCGTCGCGGGTGAATAAGTCCTGCTTTACGAAGTCGTAAAAATTCGTGGATTTTGACGTGTCTCCGTCCGTGCTCGGTTGCGCAAAGTCGCGCCGATCGTATGCTGACGATTCCACCCAAAACAGGTAAGCATCGAAGACAGGAGATCGAAATACATGCCAAAACTCAAGCATAACGAAACATATTGCGGGGACAGATCATGATGCGTCGCATAGCGGTTGTCGGAGACAAACTCGACAACGATGGCGAAATTTGCTCCTACGAAGGACCGCAATTTCTCGTTCACGGACATCAAGCCGCACTCATCGGCGGCGAGGCTTACTGCCCGGTCTGCGAAACGATCGGATACATCGCCAAGGACGGCGGGCCGCGTCGTATGAACCTCTTCATCAGCGAGATTGCAGCGCACGACGACGTGGTTGTGTGCGGATGCTCCGAGCATCCGCGCATCTTCGCCGTGCTTGCAGGTGAGGCTTGGTATGACGACATGGCCGAGACGCTCGGAAGCATCGGCACGCGTGGAACGAAGAACGGCAGCGCACCGATATCAAGTTTGGCCGAGTCAACAAGAGGTAACGCGCGGTTTGATGAACAAATACGTGCCAGTGCGTCCAGCGTAAGTCTGGAAGGCTATCCGTACCTAATCGAAATGGCAGACGGTCGCATGTTCTCTGGCTGCGTCGAGTCGGGCGGCGCGCTGCCCCGCATGATGACCGGCGACAACGCCAGCGAATACACCGTGTACTGGGGCGATGATGCCCTTGAAAAATCGAACGAGAATTAACCGATGCCAAACAAACCAACCAAAGTGCGGACCAATCTAACGCCGAACTCCGTCAAGACGGTGCAGTTGAAAGCAGTGACCTTTCAAGAACTGTGGGACAACTATCCAAGCGGCAACCCATACGACAATCCCGCTTACGACAACCAATGCGCAATTCGCATGAGCGTGGCGTTCCATCGGGTTGGAGTAGAGATGAAATCGTTCTCGGAGAAGGTGCTCAAGCCCCTGCTGGGGAAAAAAGGTATCGGTCGCATTATATTGAGCGGGAAAGCAACCGCCACCCGCGCGAATGAGCTTGGTGAATGGCTCAAGCTCCAACCAGTTGCGGGAATTGGGAAACCTGAGAACATCACCGGTACAGATTGGCTATCCCGCGTGAAAGGCCGAACAGGCATCATTATGTTCGATGGCTATTGGACGCGCGGCAGCGAGTCAGACGCGAACGCAAGCGGTGGTCACATCGACCTGTGGAACGGCGCAAAGATGACGGGATTTGGAACCGGTATCCGAGTTGACTGGAACATTGTCATTCCGGGAGTATGTTCCGACTTCCGAAATTCCAAGACCATTCTATTTTTTCCAGTGAAATGAAGCTCTTCCGAATTGTTTGCGGCGTAGTTGTCGGCGCAGTTGCAGCGACGATCCTTTCGTGGGGCGGACTTTATTTGTTGGGCATGGCGAGAGGCCCGGGAAGTTTGTTTGATACAAACCCTGACGCGGCGAATCGTTTCTTTGCAATATGGTTTGTGCTGGCTGCCCTTGCTTCCGTCGTCGGCGGGTTCAGGGCGTCGCGTTGCTAACGCTGGTACGGTCCGCTTGTCAGCGGGCTATTGCTCCCGCTCTCTGCCTGCGGCATTGGCCTGCAGATCTCTACTTTGAGCTGCCGCAGGCAAACGCGATTTTCTGCGCAATAAGATGAAGAGCGCGCTTATGTACACCGGATTATTCGTCGTTGGCGCACTCATCGCGGGATTAACGAGTTTGTACATCGCATTGCCGAATTTGACCACACCGTGCGGTGATGAGTGCGGCGCTCGCGCCCTGATGACAGCACTTCAATGCGCGCTGGGCGGCGCGTTGATTTTCGTGTTGGGCGGTGTTCTCCTGATCCGGAATCGACGTCGAGACCAAAGTTAAGGAATCCGTTCGCAGAGGCATCACCCAAGCGATGGTTCTGCCTACCTTCGATCAATTGCAGCCGGCGCGACGCGTCGCCGGTCATCATTCGAATGACCGGTTCGTGTTGTCTCAGCCGAAAGCAACAAATTGTTCACGTCTTCGAATCAATTGCAATTGGTGGCGCTCTGCTTCAAAAGGACCGGGCGAACATCGATTCGATTTGCCTACACAGCGCCTACACGAAGCCCCGAAAACAAAAAGCCCAGTCACACGGACTGGGCTAACTGATTGATTCCCTTGGCCCGCCCTACACGATTCGAACGTGTGACCTACGGCTTAGAAGGCCGTTGCTCTATCCAACTGAGCTAAGGGCGGGTATGGCGCAGCAGAGAACCCGGGATTTTACCTCATCCTCCCTGCCGCGCGTCTAGCCGTCGTCACGCCGGCTGGGCGTGCGTCATGAACCAGCCAAGAAAGAACACACCCGCGATCACGCAATACACGCCGAACGACGCCAGCTTGCCGTGGCCTTCGAAGTAGCGCATCAGGAACCGCACGCTCAGATAAGCCGCAATGCCCGTCAGCACGCCGCCCAGCAACGCATCGGACAGTTGCCCCGGCGCGTGAAAGAGCTTCGGCAGTTCCAGCACGCCCGCCGCGAAAATGATCGGCGTGCCGAGCAAAAACGAAAACTCCGCCGCCGCTTCCGCCGTCAGGCCCGCGCCGACGCCCGCGATCATCGTCAGGCCGCTGCGCGAGAAGCCCGGAATCAGTGCGCCAATCTGCGCCAGCCCGACGAGAAACGCCTGCTTGAACGTGAGCTTCTCCGGCGCACGCGATGCACGATTGCGTTGCAAACGATCGCCCACCCACAACAGCACGCCATTGACGATCAACGCCGCCGAAACGATCCGCAAGTCGTGAAAGATCGTCTCGAGCCGCTTTTCGAGCACGAGGCCCACGATGCCGGTCGGGATCGTGCCGATGATGAGCGCCCACATCATGTGGCCATCGTCGTTGCGGCGACCGCCGAGCGATGCGAACCAGCCGCCGATCAGCGCAATCCAGCGCTTGCGAAAATACCAGAGCAGCGCGACCGCCGTGCCGAGATGCAGCGCAACCAGAAACGGCAGCAGCTGCGGCGCATGCTTGTCGATATGCATCCCGATCACGCCGGGCACGAGCAACGTATGGCCCAGACTGCTGACCGGAAATAGTTCGGTCACGCCCTGAAGCACACTGAGAAAAACGAGAAACCAGAGAGTCACGCGACGGTCCTTGTCGTGAAGAGGAGAGAGGACGCGCCGCAGCCGCTTCCCGATTCAAAAGCGTCGAGGAAGGGCTAAAGAAATGGTGCAGCGCGCAAGCCGGACCCGATTATGCCTAGGGGCAAATGGACCGCCAAGCGCTATGCGCACACAAGAAGACGCCGACAGCAAACCGTCGGCGAAAGAGAAAATACCTGCAAGCAAATACAAAGGAAAACGAAAGAATCGCAATGACTCGCGATCTGAATCAGCCCTTGAGCTTATAGAGGAAGACTGCCGTGCTCGCGCCGAAGAGGCCGAACATCGCAACGCCCATCGCCATCGCCAGATCCATACCGACTCCTGTCCGTCTGATTCCCAACATTCGGAGGATATAACAACACATTGCATTTCCCTTCGAAAGTCGCAATTTCCCGCAGAGGGTTTCTCCGCATGAAAAAGCGAGGCAGAATCGGCGGATCCCGTAACCAGTCGCCGGCTCAATCCTCAAGCCGCGCGCCGCCCTTCGACGGAGTGCGTTGCCACCATGTCATCCGAGAAAGACATCATCGAAATCGAGCGCGACGGCGCCGTCATCCAGCTCGCGCCCCACGCGGGCGGCCGGCTCATGACCTGGCGCGTCGGCGGCGAACCGGTCATCCACTGGCCCGATCCGCTCGATGACGCCGCCTGGTCGAACGCAGCCAAAATCCGCGGCGGCAATCCGTTGCTGTTCCCCTTCCTCGGGCGGCATTTCGTCGATGGCGAAATCGGCAAATGGCGCGATGCGGACGGCGTCGTCCATTCGCTGCCGACACATGGCTTCGCGCGCAACCTGCCCTTCTCCGCCACGCGCGATGCCGACGGACACGGCTTGCGCATGACGCTCGTCGACAGCGACGCGACCCGCGAAGGCTATCCGTTTGCGTTTCGCTTCGAAGCGGCATACCGCCTCGTCGATGCGACCACGCTCGAAGTCGAGCTCACCACGTCGAATCCCGGCGAAGTCGCGTTGCCGTACTACACGGGACATCACTTCTACTTTCATCTGCCGCACGCCCAGCGCGGCGAGAGCAGCGTGGAGCTGCCGCGCACCGAACGGCGGCGGCAACGTGCGGACGGCTCGATCACCGAAGCCGAACCGGGCGCGCCGCGATACGCGCTGAGCGACGACAGCATCATCGATTGTTTTCATTGCCTCACAGGACCCTCCGATGAACCGGTGCGGCTCGTGACGCCCGGCCTCAAACGCGTCGTCAGCTTCGAACTGCATCAGCCGGATTCGGTGCCGTGGCATGCCGTCACCACGTGGACCGAGTCCGACACGGCGGACTTCTATTGCGTCGAACCGTGGACCGGCCTCCCCGACGCCATCCATAACGGGCGCGGGCTGCGCTGGCTTGCGCCCGGCAAGACGGAGACCGCGTTGCTGAGGCTCGTCGTCACCCCGACGGCGTAACGCGCACGCGAAGCCATGCCGGCGTTCTGTCGGACGAAACCCGAAACGGTAGAATCCTGCGTTTCGATCCGCCGGGCCAACGGTTGTCCGGCGGCGCTTTGCGAGGTCAGGTTTTGCGTAAAAGAAGTCGACTGTTCGTCTGCGCGTTGCTCACCGCCGCGCTCACCGCCTGCGGCTCCGGACCGGTCGCGCCGGGGTTCTACCGCGTGCAGCGGGGCGATACGCTGCTCAAGATCGCGCGTGACAATCGCACGTCGGTCAAGAACATCACGCGCTGGAACGGGCTCGCGAATCCGGATGCAATCGAAGTCGGGCAAGTGCTGCGCATCGAACCGCCCGCCGGCAGCGCCGCAGCGGCGGGCCGTTCCAGCGGTTCGATCGGTGCCGGCGGTTCCAGCGGTTCCAGCGGTGCGGGCGGTGCCGGCGGTTCCAGCGCGGCCAGGAGCGACGCCGCAGCCGACGCGCGCGCATCCAGCACACCCGCTCCCGCCATGGCGATGTCCTGGCCCGCGCAAGGCACGGTGATTCGCGGCTTCGACGGCAAGAACTCGAAGGGGATCGACATCGCGAATGCGGCGGGCACGCCGGTCGTCGCGGCGGCGGCGGGCAACGTTGTCTACGCGGGCAACGGCTTGCGCGGCTATGGGAACATGTTGATCGTGAAGCACAACGACGACTATCTGACCGCCTACGCCCACAACAAGACGCTGCTGGTCAAGGAAGGTCAGACCGTGCAGAAGGGACAGCAGATCGCCGAAATGGGCGACACGGACAGCGATCGCACGATGCTGCATTTCGAAGTGCGCTACATGGGCCGTTCAACGGACCCGTCGCGTTATCTGCCGCCGCGCTGAACGCGTGACGGCGTTCTAAGGAAGAGGAATGAGATTGGCGAAGAAGATGAACACAGCCGCGATGTTCGCGGTGTTGGCCGCTGCCGCCTCGATCGCGACGCTGGGCGGCTGCGCCCACAACGCGACGATGACTTACCTGCCCTCGGGCGATACCGGTTTCGCCATCAACTGCAGCGGAGGTGACGCCAGCACGAGCTGGGCGGCCTGCTACAAGCAGGCGGGCGAAGTATGCGGCGCGTACGGCTACGACGTGATCTCGAAGGACGCCGACAGCGGCGCGACTGCGGGCGGATCGGTGGCGGGCATCTTCGGTGCGAACATCAAGAATCGTTCGATGGTGATTCGCTGCAAGCAGTGACGCCTGAAGGCTCATGCCTCCGACGGCTCGCCGTCGCGGCGCTTGCTCGCCCGCGTCCGCCAGCGCCCCGACAACGGATCGATATGCGCGGCGAACGCAACGAGCGAAGCGAGCGCGACAGGGGCCACGGCAGCAAAAACCCACAGCAAATTCATGACGGCACCGATTTGCAACAAGGTGTCCGATATTAGCCGCGTGGCAAATATTTCGCTTGTGCGACAGCTAGAGGCTTTCGTCAAGTAGTGATGACCGATTCGGTCATCGCGGGGCAACGTTTTCGTTACTTCGGCTGCGGTGGCGCGGTCTGCATCGACGGCGGACGCGTGTCGGTCGGCACGCCGTGATAATCGGGCGGATCCTGCGGCGGATGCTTGCGGTGATCGGAAGAATCGGCGCACGCGGAGAGCGTGAGCGCGGCGAGAGCGGTGACGGCGAGGGACGGGACGTAACGCGGCATGAGGCCTCTTGGCGAGTGTCGAAAAGACGAAGGGGTTACAAGCCGTGACTTGTAACCCCTTCGTTTGTTTCGTGGTCGGAGCGAAAGGATTCGAACCTTCGACCCTCTGATCCCAAATCAGATGCGCTACCAGGCTGCGCTACGCTCCGACAAGCCGCGTATTGTAGCGTCGATGATTGATAACCGCAATGCGGCCCTGGCGCGTATCGTTCTATGCAAGGTCGAAGGCACAAGACCCCTCTCATGGAGACGATCGATGAACCTCATTCTGTGGCGTCACGCCGAAGCCGAAGATCAGGCATCGAGCGACCTCGCGCGCCAACTGACGCCGCGCGGGCGCAAGCAGGCGCAAGGCATCGCGAAGTGGCTGAAGGCGCGTATCGACGATGACGCCCTCTTCCTCGCGAGTCCCGCGACGCGCACCATCCAGACCGTCGAGGCGTTTGGTGACCGCTATCGCGTCGTCGATGACCTCGCGCCAGGCAAGTCCGCCCAGCACGCGCTCGATGCCGCAGGCTGGCCGGAGGGCGCCGCCGGGACGGTCGTGATCGTCGGCCATCAGCCCACGCTCGGGCGCGTCGCCGCGCTGCTCCTGACCGGGCACGAAGCGGAATGGCCGATCAAGAAGACGGGCATCTGGTGGTTCCAGGGGCGCACGCGCGGCGGCGACGGCCAGATCGTGCTGCGCGCGGTGATGAATCCGGACATGCTGTAGCGGGACCACGCGGCGCGTGTGTCGTTTCATCGAAACGTCATTGCAAAGCCATGCGAGCGTCACCCGGCGTTACTACATTGGCGGGGACTTCAAGCCACGTCCTGCCGAGGAACGCCCATGCAAGATCTGCCGACGCCCGTCCATTCGCGCCGTCACCTTCCGCGCACCGCGGAAACCGTCACCAGCCAGCACCGTCTGCAAGTCGCGTGGGCGCGGTCCGACGAAGCGCTGCGCGAAGCGCAGCGCCTGCGCTATCGCGTGTTCTCGGATGAAATGGGCGCCCGTCTGTCCGGCCGCGCCGGTCTCGATGTCGATGAATTCGACGCCTACTGCGATCACCTGCTTGTGCGCGATCTCGACACGCTGAAAGTGGTCGGCACTTATCGCGTGCTGCCGCCGCATCAGGCCGCGCGCATCGGACGGCTGTACGCGGAAAGCGAATTCGATGTCTCGCGCCTTACGCATCTTCGTCCGAAACTCGTCGAAGTGGGACGCTCGTGCGTGCACGCCGACTATCGCAGCGGCGCGGTCATCATGTCGCTATGGGGCGGGCTCGCCGCCTACATGATGCAAAACGGCTACGAGACGATGCTCGGATGCGCGAGCGTCGGCATGAACGACGGCGGTCATTACGCGGCGAATCTGTATCACTCGTTATCCGCCGATGCGCTCGCCGCGCCGGAATACCGCGCGTTCCCGCACACGCCGCTGCCGGTCGACGACTTGCAAACGGGCGTGGCCGTCAACGCGCCGCCGCTCGTCAAAGGCTATCTGCGCCTCGGCGCGAAGATTTGCGGCGCGCCCGCGTGGGACCCCGATTTCAACACGGCGGACTTTCTGACGCTGTTCCGCCTGTCCGAGATCAACGCGCGTTACGCGCGGCATTTCATCGGCGATACCGCGCGCTGAAAGCCGCAACCGCTCAACCGCTCATTCGCCCGTATAGACCACGCGATACGGGCGTCCGATCTTCTCCCATTCCATCGCTTCCTGGACGAGGCTGTAATCGGTGAGCGGGTTGTTGGTCACCCACTGGCTCGGCAGACGCACTTCGAAGCCGCCCGCCGCCGCCCTCACCTCGATGCCGGGCAGCCCCACGTCCGTGCGGCGCCGCGACAGCAATGCCGCAAGGCGCAGGCAAAAGAGCAGCGTCCAGTCGACGTCTCTCGCCTGCGCGAGCTTGCCGAGCTTGCCCGCGTGGCCGAGCACGAGCGCCGCGAGCCGCGCCTGATCCGTGCGCGAGAAGCCGGGCATGTCCGCGTTGCTCGCGATGTAGGCCGAATGCTTGTGATACGCGCTATGCGCAATCGACAAGCCGATCTCGTGCAGCGACGCCGCCCACGCGAGAAACATGCGATTTTCCTGGCGGCGCTCGGCATCCGGTTCGCCGAGCTGATCGTAGAAGCTGATCGCGAGATCGCCGATGCGATCGGCCTGCGCGGCATCGACGCCATACCGGCGCTTGAACCCTTCCACCGTCACCGTGCGCATGTCCTGATGTTGCGAACGGCCGAGCAGATCGTAGAGCACGCCGAGACGCAAGGCGCCGTCGGTGGTATCGACGTAATCGATGCCCAGTTCCTCGAACACGCCCAGCATGATCGACAAGCCGCCCGCCAGCACCGGAATACGGTCGGGCTTCAGCGCGACGAGCTTCAGGCGGTTGACGTTCTCCGCCTTGATCAGCGCGCGTTTCAACCGTTCGAGGCCGCCGCGTGAAATGCCGTGCGTGTATTGCGCATCGTTGAAGCCATTTGCTTCGACCAGTTCGGCGAGCGCGCGCGCCGTGCCGGACGAACCGATCGCCTGATCCCAGCCGGTCTGCTTGTATTCGCGCGAGATGATCTGGATCTCGCGCTTGGCGGCGAGTTCGGCCTGACGCATCGTGAATTCGTCGACGTTGCCGGCCGGGAAAAACTGGCGGCTGTGGCTCACGCAGCCGATATACAGGCTTTCCATGTGGATCGGCGTGTAATGCGAACCGATGATGAATTCCGTCGATCCCCCGCCGATATCCACGACGAGCCGCTTGCCCGCGCTCGCCGGCACCGAATGCGCCGCGCCCGCATAGATGAGGCGCGCCTCCTCGCGGCCCGCGATCACTTCGATCGGAAACCCGAGCGCGTTCTCGGCTTCGAGGAGAAAGTCGTGCGCGTTCTTCGCGACCCGCAGCGTGTTCGTGGCGACCGCGCGCACCTGATCCGGATGGAAGTCGCGCAGACGCTCGCCGAAGCGCTTGAGCGCCTCCCAGCCGCGCAATTGCGACGCACGGTCGAGCATCTTGTCGCGCGACAGTCCCGCCGCGAGCCGCACGGGTTCGCGCAATGCGTCGACCTGATAGATCTGGCTGCCCGCGGGCGTTTCCTCGACGCGTCCGACGATCAGCCGGAAGCTGTTCGATCCGAGGTCGACGGCGGCGAGGAGATGAGGATGAGTGACCATCGGAGATCCGGGAATCGTGAATTAAGGAACGCAGCGGCACGGCCGCGGCGCACGAATTCTATTCCATGCCGCGCGAGGAACGGATCGGGGACGCGCGCCTCGCGCTAGCGACGCTATCCGCAATGTGAGTAGAATTTGTGACAATCGTTCTGTCACAAAAAAGCCATCTTACTGTGAGATTATCTGAGCGTTCTTGTGCCCATCCAATCGAGACTTCTTCCTCACAGCCGATGTCCATACGCTATCCGCTGTTTAACCGTGAACTCGGCATTCTAGGTTTCAACGAGCGGGTACTCGCGCAAGCGGCCGATACTTCGGTGCCCTTGCTGGAACGCCTGCGCTTTCTTTGCATCACCAGCAGCAATCTCGACGAATTTTTCGAAGTCCGCATGGCCGGGCTTCAGGAACAGATGCGCGACAACCCCGGCTCGCTTTCGCCGGACGGCATGTCGCTGCAGCATGTCTACGACCTCGTGTCCGAACGCGCGCAACGCCTCGTGCATCAACAATACGCGATGCTGCACGACATCGTGCTGCCCGCGCTCGAAATGGAAGGCATCTATTTTCATGGCGTCGAAAGCTGGAGCGAGCAGCAGACCGAGTGGGCGCGCGAGTATTTTCTGAACGAAGTACTGCCGGTGCTGACGCCGATCGGCCTCGATCCCGCGCACCCGTTCCCGCGCGTGCTGAACAAGAGCCTGAACTTCGTCGTCGAACTGGAAGGCACGGACGCCTTCGGCCGCCAGGCGATGATGGGCATCGTGCAGGCGCCGCGCGCACTGCCGCGCCTCGTCCGCATGCCGGAGGCGCTGTCGGGTTATCCGCATGGCTTCGTGCTGCTCAGTTCGTTCATGCAGCGCTTCGTCAGCGAACTGTTCCCGCATCTCGTCGTGCGCAGCTGCAATCAGTTTCGCATCACGCGCAACAGCGAGCTTTTCGTCGATGAGGACGAAATCACGAATCTTCGGGTCGCGCTGCAGGGTGAATTGCCGGCGCGGCATCTCGGCAATGCGGTGCGTCTCGAAGTATCGGCCGAGACGCCGCCGCATCTGATTCGCCGCCTGCTCGATGAAAGCCAGTTGAACGCGCGTGATTGTTATCGCGTGAGCGGTCCGGTCAATCTCGTGCGGCTCATGCAGTTGCCCGAAATGGTGGACCGTCCGGACCTCAAGTTCGTGCCGCACATCCCATCGGTGCCGAAGACGATCGCCAATGCAACGCATCTCTTCGATGTCATAGATCAGGGCGATATCCTGCTGCATCATCCGTACGAGAGCTTTCAGCCGGTGCTCGAACTGCTGCTGCAGGCGGCCAAAGATCCGCAAGTCGTCGCGATCAAGCAGACCATCTATCGCACGGGCACCGATTCGCCGCTGATGGACGCGCTCATGCAGGCCGCGCGCAACGGCAAGGAAGTGACAGTGGTCGTCGAACTGCTCGCGCGCTTCGACGAAGAGACGAACATCAACTGGGCGTCGCAACTCGAAGCGGTGGGCGCACATGTCGTGTATGGCGTCGTGGGCCACAAGTGCCACGCCAAGATGATGCTGATCGTGCGGCGCGTCTCGCAGAACGGCAAGACCGTGCTCAAGCGTTACGCGCATCTCGGCACAGGCAATTATCATCCGCGCACGGCGCGTCTTTATACCGACTTCGGCCTGATGACCGCCGATCAGCAATTGTGCGAGGACGTGCATCACGTCTTTCAACAGCTCACCGGCATCGGCGGCGAACTGACGCTGAATCAGTTGTGGCAGTCGCCGTTCACGCTGCACGCAAAGCTCATCGACGCGATCCGCGCCGAAGCCGAGCACGCGCGTGCGGGCCGCCGCGCGCGCATCGTCGCGAAGATGAACGCGCTGCTGGAGCCGACCGTCATCGCCGCGCTTTACGAGGCGTCGCACGCGGGCGTGAAGATCGACCTGATCGTGCGCGGCGTGTGTTCGCTGAAGCCGGGCGTCGAGGATCTGTCGGAGAACATCACGGTCAGGTCGATCGTCGGGCGCTTTCTCGAGCACCATCGCATCTTCTATTTCTATGCGAACGGCAAGGAAGACGTGTATCTGTCGAGCGCCGACTGGATGGACCGCAACTTCTTCCGTCGCGTGGAAGTGGCATTCCCGATTCACGACCGGCGCCTCAAGCGCCGCGTGATCGCCGAAGGATTGTCCGTGTGTCTCGGCGACAATCAGTCGGCCTGGGTCATGCAAAGCGATGGACACTATCGCAAGCGCCGTTCGGGCAAGGCCATTCGCAATGCGCAGTTGGGCCTGCTCGCGAAGTTCTGCTCGTAACGCTCTATCGAAGCGATAAAGCGGCTCACGCCGCCAGCGATTTCCTCAACGCCGTGCGCGACGCGGGAAAGCGCACGATGAACGTGCTGCCCCGCCCCACTTCGCTCTTCACATCCAGCTCGGCATGATGCCGTTGCAGCACGTGCTTGACGATGGCGAGACCCAGTCCCGTGCCGCCGGTGTCGCGCGAACGGCTGCGGTCGATGCGATAGAAACGCTCCGTCAGCCGCGGAATATGTTCGGCCGCGATCCCCGGCCCGCTGTCGCGCACGATGAACATCGCGCGATCGTTCTCGCGCTGCCAGGTCACATCGATTGCGCCGCCCTCGGGCGTATAACGCACGGCGTTCGTCACGAGGTTGCCGAGCGCGCTCACCACTTCCGTTTCCGCACCCGCGACCGTCACGGCGTCGTCCACATGAAAGGCGATGCGATGCCGCCCACCTGACAGGTTGTTCGCATCGTTCTCCAGATGACGGAGCACGGCGCGCATGTCGAGCAGATCATCGCTCGGGGGACGGATATCGCCTTCTAGATTCGCCAGCACGAGCAGGTCACGCACGATGTTCTGCATGCGCGTCGCCTGTTGATCCATCATGTCGAGATAGCGCCGGCGGTCGGCTTCGTCGAGCGGCAGGTCGCGCAGGGTTTCCAGAAAGCCCGATAACACCGTCAGCGGCGTCTTCAGTTCGTGCGATACGTTCGCGACGAAATCGCGGCGCATGGAGTCGGTGCGTTCGAGCTCGGTGATGTCCTGCGTGAGGATCAGCTTGCGATGTTCGCCATAAGGAAACACCTGCACCGAGATGGTCCGCTGCCGGTTCTCGCCCATCCCGCGCATGATCAGCATCTGCTCGTAATGATGCGAATTCAGGTAGCGGATGAAGTCCGGCTGACGCACGAGATGCGTGATGTGCTGCCGCAGGTCGCGCTTCGCATCCAGCCCGAAGTGCGTCTCGGCGATGGCGTTGCACCACTCGATCTGATCGTGATCGTCGAGCATCGCGACGCCGTTGGGCGATGCCTGTATTGCCTGGATAAAGCGTGAATGCTGCTGTTCGACCTGACGCACTTGCGCGTGCCAGCGCTTCGCGAGCTTGTGCAGGCGGTAGTAGATTTCGCCCCAGATGCCGAGCGCGCTGGGCACTTCGCCATAGACCGGCGCTTCCAGCAGACGCCACAAGCGCTGTGTGTGAAACGTGCTGAAGAAGGTCTGCACGACGAGCATGAGCACCGCGAAACCGAGCGCGACGGGCACGCCGGCGAACGCGCCGATCGCCGCGCTGAGCGCGGCGAGCAGGACGAGGGACACGATGGAACGCGTCCAGATGATGTTCATGTTGTCGATCGATCAGATGAGCGCGATTGCACGCCACGCATGCGCGGGCGTCACGCGCCCTTTGCCAGCCGATAACCGCTGCCGCGCACCGTTTCGATCATAGCATCGCAACCGGCGGGCTTGAGCGCGGCGCGCAGGCGCTTGATGTGGACATCGACCGTTCGTTCTTCGACGAACACGTGATCGCCCCAGACCTGATCGAGCAGTTGCGTGCGGCTGTGCACGCGCTCCGGATGCGTCATGAAGAAATGCAGCAGGCGGAACTCGGTCGGGCCGAGATCGAGCTTGATGTCGTTGCCCGAATGACTCGCAGCCACGCGATGCGTCGCCGGATCGAGGCGCAGGCCGTTGATCGCGACGACGTCCTCGGTCAACTGCGGCGCGCGCCGGCGCAACACCGCCTTGATGCGCGCCATCAGTTCCTTCGGCGAGAAGGGCTTGGTGACGTAATCGTCCGCGCCGATTTCGAGGCCGAGCACCTTGTCCTGCTCGTCGCCGCGCGCGGTCAGCATGATGATCGGAATATGCTTCGTGCGCTCGTGATGGCGCAGCTCGCGCGCGAACGTGACGCCCGACTTGCCCGGCAGCATCCAGTCGAGCAGCACGAGATCGGGCAGCACGTCGCTAATGAGGTTCTGCGCCTGCTCCGCGTTGTACGCGCGAATCGGGCAATGACCCGCATGTTGCAGGTTCACCGCAATGAGTTCGGAGATCGCGGGTTCGTCTTCGACGACGAGGATACTGCTGGGCATCGGCACCTCTTTGACCTTTTGCTTGAAGTGAAAGGAGGATTAGCTGAGCGCTTCGCGTTCGAGCTGGTCGCGCGAGATATGGCGCACGTCGGTCCCCTTCACGATGTAGATGATGAACTCCGCGATGTTCTTCGCGTGATCGCCGATGCGCTCCACCGCCTTCGCGATGAACAGGTAATCGAGGCCCGCCGAAATCGTGCGCGGGTCTTCCATCATGTACGTGACGAGCTTGCGCACGAAGGCGCGGAATTCTTCGTCGATGGCTTTGTCGTCGCGCACGATCTGAGCGGCGGCAACGGTATCCAGACGCGCGAAGGCATCGAGCGCGCGGCGCAGAATCGACACCGCCATTTCGCCCGACAGCTTGATTTCCGCGATATTCACGGTGCGTCCCGCGCCGTCTTCGTTGATGCGCTTTACGCGCTTCGCGATCTTCTCGGCTTCGTCGCCGGCGCGTTCGAGATTCGTGATGGTCTTCGAGATCGCCATCAGAAGACGCAGGTCGCGTGCGGCCGGCTGGCGGCGCGCGATGATGTTGCTGCACTCCTCGTCGATCTCGACTTCCATCATGTTCAGACGCGCTTCCGCGCCGATCACCTGGTCGGCGACCTCGATATCGAACTCGTTGAGCGCGTGCATGGCGGAGACGATTTGCGACTCCACGAGACCGCCCATTGCCAGCACTTTCGACGACACCGCGTTGAGATCGGCGTCGAACTGACTCGACAGATGTTTATCGGACATATTCTGCTCCTGTTCCTTTCGTGCGATTGGCTGCGCGCGCTTCAGCCGAACCGGCCCGTGATGTAGTCTTCCGTCTCCTTGCGGGCGGGCTTGATGAAGATCTTCTCCGTATCGCCGAATTCGATCAATTCACCAAGGTACATATAAGCAGTGTAGTCCGAGCAGCGCGCCGCCTGCTGCATGTTGTGAGTGACGATCACCACGGTGTAGTCGTTCTTCAGCTCCGCGATCAGTTCTTCGATGCGGCCCGTCGAGATCGGGTCGAGCGCGGAGCAAGGTTCATCGAGCAACAGCACTTCCGGGCGGATCGCGATGCCGCGCGCAATGCACAGGCGCTGCTGCTGGCCGCCCGACAGGCCGTAGCCGCTTTGCTGCAGCTTGTCCTTTACTTCGGTCCAGAGCGCCGCCTTCGTCAGCGCCCATTCGACGCGGTCGTCCATCTCCGAGCGCGACAGCTGCTCGAACATCTTCACGCCGAACGCGATGTTGTCGTAGATGGACATCGGAAACGGCGTCGGCTTCTGAAACACCATGCCGATGCGCGCGCGCAGCAACGAGATGTCGCGCGTCGTCTCGAGCAGGTTCGCGCCGTCCATCAGAATTTCGCCTTCCGCGCGCTGCTCGGGATAGAGCGCGTACATCTTGTTGAACGTGCGCAAAAGCGTGGACTTGCCGCATCCCGACGGACCGATGAACGCCGTCACCTTCTTCTCGGGAATGCGCAGGTTGATGTTCTTCAGCGCGTGATACTTGTTGTAGAAGAAGTTGAGGTTGTTGACCTCGATCTTCGGCTTGATGGAATCGGCCGGCTGCGAGGCGTGCGTCGGGCGCACGCTGCCGGGCACCGGACCGCGTTCGATGCTCGCGTTGCCGGCCTTCGATTCGAGGTGGTTGACACCACTTTCGACCAGATTCATGGAATCACTCCGCCCTTATTTCTTCGTGAAGATCGCACGCGCCAGGATATTCAGACCCAGCACGCCGAGCGTAATCAGGAACACACCGGCCCACGCGAGCACTTGCCATTGCGGGAACGGGCTCATCGCGAACTTGTATATCGTCACCGGCAGATTGGCCACCGGCTGATTCATGTCCAGCGAGAAAAACTGGTTCGACAGCGCCGTGAAGAGGAGCGGCGCGGTTTCCCCGGCGATGCGCGCGACCGCGAGCAGCACACCGGTGACGATGCCGCCTACCGACGCTTTCAGCGTGATCGACATCACCATCTTCCACTTCGGCGTGCCGAGCGCGAACGCCGCTTCGCGCAGCGCGTTCGGCACGAGCTTCAGCATGTTCTCCGTGGTGCGGATGACGATCGGAATCTGCAGCAGCGCGAGCGCGATGACGCCCGCCCAGCCGGAGAAACGCCCCATCTTCGCGACGACGAGCGCATACACGAACAAGCCGACGACGATCGACGGTGCGGACAGCAGGATGTCGTTGATAAAGCGCGTGATGTTCGCGAGCCAGCGCTTTTGCCCGTATTCCGCGAGATAGACGCCCGCGAGAATGCCGAGCGGCGTGCCGACGCATGTGGCGAGCACGACCAGCATCAGGCTGCCGACGATCGCGTTCGCGAGACCGCCGCCATCGGTGTTGGGCGGGGGCGTCGATTGCGTGAACAGTTCCATCGACAGGCCGGAAACGCCGAGCTTCAGCGTCGTGAAGAGAATCCACACGAGCCAGAGCAGGCCGAAGGCCATCGCCGCTAGCGACAGCGTCAGCGCGATTGCATTGGTGCCGCGGCGGCGGCGCTGCAGCTTCATGCGCGTCGCTTGCACGCGGTCGTGGTCCTGATCGAACGTGGCGGGACGGTTCACTTGACACCCTCCCCGCGTTCCATGCGCAAGAGCATCAGTTTGGAGAGCGCGAGCACGAAGAACGTGATGACGAAGAGAATCAGGCCAAGCTCCATCAACGCCGATGTATGCAGGCCAGGACTTGCTTCCGCGAACTCGTTGGCGAGCGCGGACGTGATGCTGTTGCCCGGCGAAAACAGCGACACGTTATCGAGCAGATTCGTGTTGCCGATCACGAAGGTCACGGCCATCGTCTCGCCGAGCGCGCGGCCGAGGCCGAGCATGACGCCGCCGATCACCCCGGCGCGCGTGTACGGCAACACGATCTTCCACATCACTTCCCAGGTCGTGCAGCCGATGCCGTATGCCGATTCCTTCAGCAGCACGGGCGTGACTTCGAACACGTCGCGCATCACCGATGCGATGTAGGGGATGATCATGATCGCGAGAATGACGCCCGCGCACAGAATGCCGATACCGATGGGCGGCCCCTGAAACAGCGCGCCGATCACGGGCACGCCGCCGAGCACGGCGCCGAGCGGCTTCTCGAAGTACTTCGCGAAGATCGGCGCGAACACGAGCAGGCCCCACATGCCGTAGACGATCGACGGAATCGCCGCGAGCAGTTCGATCGCGACGCCGAGCGGACGGCGCAGCCAAGCCGGCGACAGTTCGGTCAGAAAGAGCGCGATGCCGAAGCTCACCGGCACCGCGATGATGAGCGCGATGATCGACGTCGCGAGCGTGCCGTAGATCGGCACGAGCGCGCCGAAGCTGTCGCTGGGTGGATCCCAGTCCGCGCGCCACAGAAAGCTGAGCCCGAATTTTTCGATGGTCGGCATCGACGCGACGAGCAGCGAAACGATGATGCCGCCGAGCAGAAGCAGCGTCACCACCGCCGCGAGCCGCGTGATGCCGCCGAAGATGATGTCGCCGATACGGCCGGGGGCGCGCTGCGCGTGCGCCGCCGGAGGTGCCGACGCGAGGTTGGTGTCCGACATGGGAGCCTTGGTTACGCTGCGTGTCAGACCGCGCGGCGGCTTCTGGCGCGCCGCGCGGCTTGTTGTTGCTGCTGTCCCGCCAGTGCAGCTTAGGACAGTTTCAAACTGCGCGTACTGCTTACTCCGCGACCGGCTTGCCCGACGCGTCCTTCACCTTCGCCTTCCATTGCGAGCGGATTTCCGCCACGACCGATTCCGGCAGCGAGATGTAGTCCAGATCGTTCGCCGCCTGACCGCCGTTCTTGAACGCCCAGTCGAAGAACTTCAGCGTCTCCGCGCCCTGCGCCGCCTTGTCCTGCGTCGAATGCAGCAGTACGAAGGTCGCGCCGACGATAGGCCATGCGTCCTTGCCCTGTTCGTTCGTCAGGATCTGGTAGAACGACTTCGACCAGTCCGCGCCCGCAGCCGCTGCCTTGAACGTCTTCGTTTCCGGCTCGACGACCGTGCCCGCCGAGTTCTTCATCCCGACGTAGGTCATCTTGTTCTGCTTCGCGTACGCCCATTCGACGTAGCCGATCGCGCCCGGCAGACGCTGCACGAAAGCCGCGACGCCGTCGTTGCCCTTGCCGCCCGTGCCGGTCGGCCAGTTGACCGTCGAACCTTCGCCAACCTTCGACTTCCACTCGGTGTTGACCTTCGACAGGTAGTTCGTCCAGATGAAGCTCGTGCCCGAGCCGTCCGCGCGGCGCACGACAGCGATGTCCGTATCCGGCAACTTGACCTTCGGGTTAAGCGCGGCGATCGCCGGGTCGTTCCACTTCTTGATCTTGCCGAGATAGATGTCGCCGAGCACTTCACCCGACAGAATCACTTCGCCCGCCTTCACGCCGGGGACGTTGATCACCGGCACGACGCCGCCGACCACCGTCGGAAACTGGAAGAGGCCGTCCTTTGCAAGCTGGTCGTCCTTCAGCGGCGCGTCCGAGCCCGCGAAATCGACGGTCTTTGCGACGATCTGCTTGATGCCGCCCGAAGAACCGATGCCCTGGTAGTTGACCTTGCCGCCGCCGCTTTTCTGATACGCGTCTGCCCACTTGGTGTAGATCGGAGCTGCGAAGGTACTGCCCGCGCCGGTGATATCGGCCGCTTGCGCAGAGATGGCGAACATTGCGCCAATCACGGCAGCCAGCGCGGTGTGCATCAATTTCATGAGACCTCCAGAGTTGTGAGCGTGTGTACGTCACGGCGAAATATAGGCGGAGTCTGTGACAGTAATATGACGTTTGGTGATGCTTCCGTGACAGCGGTCTTACGAATCGAAAGCCGGTCGGGCGATCACCCGTCAGCCGGCTGCGGACATAAAAAAAAGCGGGCCGAAGCCCGCTTTCTTGCGAAGTACGCGCGTTTCTGCGAACGTCTACGAAGTCACCTCTTTCACGACCTGCGCAATCGTTTCCGCGTGCCGAACGGCGTCTTGCTGCGCGGCGGCTTCCACCATCACGCGCAACACCGGCTCGGTCCCCGACGCTCGGATCAGCACACGACCATGCGAGTCGAGCGCGCGCTCGGCCTGCTCGACCGCGCGTCGAATTTCGTCGCTCTTTTTCCAGTCCGCGCCGGGACTCATGCGCACGTTGATGAGCTTTTGCGGGAAGAGGCTCACGCCGTCGAGCAGTTCGGCGATCGACTTGCCGCTGCGCTTGATCGCCGCCAGCACGAGCAGCGCGGAGACGATGCCGTCGCCGGTCGAATGCCTGTCGAGCGACAGAATGTGACCCGAGCCTTCCGCGCCGAGTTGCCAGCCGTGCTCGCGCAGTTTCTCGAGCACGTAGCGGTCGCCGACCGCGGCGCGCACGAACTGCACACCCGCCTCTTTCAGCGCCACCTCGACCGCCATGTTGGTCATCAGCGTGCCGACCGCGCCTTCCACCTGGCCGTGCGTCGCGATGCGGTCCTTCACCAGCACGTAGAGCAACTCGTCGCCGTTATAGAGACGGCCGGTCGAATCGACGATCTGCACGCGATCCGCGTCGCCATCCAGCGCGATGCCGATGTCCGCGTGGTGCTCCTTGACCGCGCGAACGAGCGCATCGGGCGCGGTTGCGCCGACTCCGTCGTTGATATTGAAGCCATTCGGCGACACGCCGATCGGCACGACTTCCGCGCCCAGTTCGTGGAAAACGTGCGGCGCGACGTCATAAGCGGCGCCGTGTGCGCAGTCCAGCACGATCTTCATGCCGCGAAGATCGAAACTCGCGGGGAACGTGCTCTTGCAGAACTCGATATAGCGCCCGCCCGCGTCGTCGAGACGGCGCGCTTTGCCGAGACGCTCGGACGGCGCGCACTCCATCGGCTGCTCGAGCTGCGCTTCGATTTCCAATTCGACTTCGTCGGGCAGCTTGTTGCCGTCGGCCGAGAAGAACTTGATGCCGTTGTCGTCGTACGGATTATGCGATGCGCTGATCACCACGCCCGCCGAGAGCCGCAGCGCCCGCGTCAGATACGCGATGCCGGGCGTCGGCATCGGGCCGGCCAGCATCACGTCGACGCCTGCCGCCGAGAAGCCGGATTCGAGCGCGGCTTCGAGCATGTAGCCCGAAACGCGCGTGTCCTTGCCGATCAGCACAGTTGGCCGGTTGCCCTTCTGCGGCGACCGGTCCGCGCCGGCGAGCACCTTGCCGGCTGCATAGCCGAGCTTGAGGACGAAGTCCGGCGTGATCGGGGCCGCGCCCACGCGCCCACGGATGCCGTCTGTTCCAAAGTATCGTCGTGCCATCGTTGTTTGACCCTCCTCGCGGACTTTTGGCGCCTGTTGTGGTCCGCGGTGTTTGTTGACTACGCTGCCAGCGAGCGCCTGCGCGGCAGTCCTGCCCGATTCAAAGCCGGTTTCAATGATGCCCGCGACGGGCTGCGTCCTTGGTGGCCTGCCAGACTTTCAATGCGTCGACCGTTTCGGCGACATCGTGAACGCGGATGATCGCCGCGCCGCGCTCCGCCGCGCACACCGCCGCCGCCAGACTCGCGGGCAAGCGCTCGCCCGCGCCGCGCCCGGTCACGCCGCCGAGCATCGACTTGCGCGACATGCCCGCCAATAACGGGAAATGCGTGCCGTGAGGCAACGTCGCCGGAAGTTCGGCAAGTAGCGTGTAATTATGCCCGATCGCCTTGCCGAAACCGTAGCCGGGATCAAGACTGATACGGTCCGCCACCACTCCGGCCGCGTCCAGCGCCGAGACGCGTTCGACGAAGAAATCGCGCACCGAAGCGACCACGTCCTCGTAGACCGGCTCGTGGAGTTGCATCGTGCGTGGCTCGCCAAGCATGTGCATCACGCACAGGCCGCATTGGCTGGCTGCGACGGCGTCGATCGCACCTTCCTGACGGAAGCCCCAGATGTCATTGATCATGTCCGCGCCCGCATCGAGGACGGCTCGCATGACGGCGGGCTTGTAGGTGTCGACGGAAATCGGCACACGCACCGCATGCAGCGCCTCGACGATCGGCACCACGCGCGCCAGTTCCTCGTCGAGGGGCACTGGCGGCGCACCCGGACGCGTAGACTCGCCGCCTATGTCGATCATGTCCGCGCCATCGGCGATCATCTGCTCGGCGCGAGCGAGCGCGGCGTCGCGCGAGAGGAAGCGGCCGCCATCGGAGAACGAATCCGGCGTGACGTTGAGAATGCCCATTACCAGCGGACGGTCGAAGCGGAGCGTGAAACGGCCGCATTGCAGCGGCTGCGCGGAAACGAGAGGTTCGGAGGAGGTAGTCAAGCGATGCCTGCAAAGCAAGTGATGAAACGCGAGCCTTAAAGCAAAAATGGGCCGGCGTGCAGTGCACACCGGCCCATTGTCAGACTCGGAGAAGTTATGCCGGCGCTGTCGCGTTGCCCGGCTTGACTTCGTTGCCGCTATTGCCGCCCGACGGCGTGTCGCCGGACGGAGGCGGCAGGTTCTTCGGCGGACGCGGCGGACGATTTGCCATGATGTCGCTAATCTGGTCTGCGTCGATGGTTTCCCATTCGAGCAGCGCCTTGGTCATGGCTTCGACCTTGTCGCGGTTGTCTTCCAGCAGCTTGCGGGCGAGCGCGTATTGCTCGTCGAGGATACGGCGGATTTCCGCGTCGACCTTCTGCTGCGTGGCTTCCGATACCGACTTCGCACCCATCTTGCCGAACATGCCGTTTTCTTCGGTATCGACGTACACCATCGTGCCGAGGACGTCCGACATGCCGTAACGCGTCACCATGTCGCGCGCCATCTTCGTCGCGCGCTCGAAGTCGTTGGAAGCACCGGTCGACATCGAGTTCATGAACACTTCTTCCGCTGCCCGGCCGCCGAACAGGATCGCGATTTCTTCTAGCATCTTGTCGCGATACAGATTGACGCGGTCATGCTCCGGCAACTGCCACGTCACGCCCAAAGCCCAGCCGCGCGGCATGATCGTGACCTTGTGCACCGGATCGGCGTGGGGCAGCAGCTTCGCCACCACCGCGTGACCCGACTCGTGATACGCCGTGTTGCGACGCTCTTCCTCACGCATGACAGCCGACTTGCGCTCCGGACCCATGAAGATCTTGTCCTTCGCGTCTTCGAAATCCTGCATCTCGACGATGCGCTTGCCCCGACGCGCCGCAAACAGCGCCGCTTCGTTGACGAGGTTCGCGAGGTCCGCGCCCGAGAAGCCCGGCGTGCCGCGTGCGATCACCGATGCATCGACGTCGTTTGCAATCGGCACCTTGCGCAGGTGCACCTTCATGATGTGCTCGCGGCCGCGGATGTCCGGCAGACCGACGTACACCTGGCGGTCGAAACGGCCCGGACGCAGCAGCGCCTTGTCCAGCACGTCGGAACGGTTCGTCGCAGCGATCACGATGACGCCCGAATTCGCCTCGAAGCCGTCCATTTCGACGAGCATCTGGTTCAGCGTCTGCTCGCGCTCGTCGTTACCGCCGCCCATGCCAGCGCCGCGATGACGGCCGACAGCGTCGATTTCGTCGATGAACACGATGCACGGCGCATGCTTCTTCGCCTGCTCAAACATGTCGCGTACGCGGGCCGCGCCCACGCCGACGAACATTTCCACGAAGTCCGAACCCGAGATGCTGAAGAACGGCACCTTCGCCTCGCCGGCGATGGCGCGAGCCAGCAGCGTCTTACCCGTGCCCGGAGGCCCGACCAGCAGCACGCCGCGTGGAATGCGTCCGCCCAGCTTCTGGAATTTCTGCGGATCACGCAGGAAGTCCACCAGTTCCGAAACTTCTTCCTTCGCTTCGTCGCAGCCAGCTACGTCGGTGAAATTGATTGCGTTGTTGTTTTCGTCGATCAGCCGCGCTCGCGACTTGCCGAACGAGAACGCCCCGCCTTTGCCGCCGCCCTGCATCTGCCTCATCATGTAGAACCAGAAGCCGATGATCAGAATGGTCGGCCCGAGGTAGTACAGCGCGGAGACGAGCGCGTTCGGTTCATCGTCAGCCTTGCCGCTGACCTGAACGCCGTATTTCATCAGGTCGCCGACCATCCAGATGTCGCCGGGAGAGACGATCTGATATTTCTGGCCGTCGTTCGGAGTGACCGTGAGATTGCGGCCCTGAACGGTAACGTTCTTGACCTTGCCGTTCTTCGCGTCGTCCATGAACTGCGAATACGACACGCCTTCCTGGACGCGGGGCTTATCGAACTGCTTGAACACCGTAAACAGCACCAGTGCGATCACGAGCCACACTGCCGCTTTAGAGAACATATTGTTGTTCAAAGCACCACTCCTCACTCATAGACGGGCGCCTACATAAACCTTGCAGCGCCACCAAAGCATTCTAATCCAGACCGCTAACCCCTGCCATAAGGTTTATCTACCGTCTAAATAGCGGCAGATGGTCTTTTTTCGGCATATTCGGCGAAAATATCGCTGATTTTCGCCGAGGCAGTCTAAACGGGTCCCGCAGCCGGATGTTTGAGCCGCCGGCCGAGAATAAAAGTCTCGGACGACTTGTCCCGAGAGGCCTTGGGCTTGCGCGGCGCCACCACTTTGAACTGGTGCTTGAATTTCTCGACGATCTGGCTATAACCGCTGCCATGAAAACATTTGACTAGCAGCGCACCTTCCGGTTTCAGGTGGTTTTGCGCGAATTCGAGCGCCAGGTCGCAAAGATGCTCGATCCGCGCCGCATCCGCACTTGCCACGCCTGAGAGGTTTGGGGCCATGTCCGAAATAACAAGGTCCACCTGACGCTCGCCGACGAATTCATTTAGCTGGGCGAGCACCGCATCATCGCGAAAGTCGCCCTGAATAAACGTGACGTCCGCGATCGGCTCCATAGGCAGAATATCGAGCGCGATGATCGTGCCGTCGATGCCGCCTTCGCGCTGCGCATCACGCTTCGAGCCCTGAGCGAGCTTGTTGCGAGCGTACTGGCTCCAGCTTCCGGGCGTCGAGCCGAGATCGACGATCACCTGACCGGGCTTGATGAGCTTGTCCTGCTCGTCGATCTCTTTCAGCTTGTACGCGGCGCGTGCGCGATAGCCCTCGCGCTGCGCCATCTTCACGTAGGGATCGTTGATGTGGTCATGCAACCACGAATGATTGAAGCGATTTTTTGCCATTCAAACTGAACTCATGCTGCGCGCATGCGCGCTCGCGGGTGTGTTGCTGTTGCGCGCCGGACGTGGCGCGGATGCGTGTACTGTGACGGTTGCGCGGTAATCTTGCTGCAACGCGCGATGCTTTTAGCGGATAATACGCGTCTTGTCGGCCGGAACGTTTCCGCGGGCGCTCCATGCGCCCGGCAATCGCGTATCCGGCCTATTTCGTTTGTGCGGCGATAAAACACGCTGTGCCAGATCGTTCCGGTACGGGCTTTTCGCCCCTCGCGTTTCAGCATGCCGCCTGGCGCCAAGCGCCGCCCATTTTAGTCGAGTCCCAAATTTCTCATGCCAGCTCTTGAACTCTCCCCTGCCCAACGCTCCGACCTGCGCTCCCAGGCCCACGCGCTCAAGCCCGTCGTGCTCGTCGGCGCGGAGGGTCTGACGGACGCCGTGCTGAAGGAAATCGGCGTGCACCTCGATGCGCATCAGCTCATCAAGATTCGCGTGTTCGGCGACGAGCGCGAAGCCCGCGTCGCAATTTACGACGAAATCTGCGATCGCCTGAACGCCGCGCCGATCCAGCATATCGGCAAATTGCTCGTGATCTGGAGGCCGGAAGGCGCCGCGCCCGCGAAGACCCGCGGCGAACGCACGCGCAGCACGATGCCGCCGAGCGCCGCTGAAGCGGCCGAGCGTCCTGCCAAGGGCCGCGCACCGCGCATTGTCAAGGCCGTGAAGATCACGCGTGACGCGCCTGCAGTCAAAAAACCGCGCAAGCAGACGTTGAAGGTGCTTGGTAACGAGCGCGTCACGGCGGGCGGCAACGTCAAGCGGGCGAAGAAGCGTCAGGCCGGTTCGAAGCGTCAGCACCAGGCAGTGAAGTAATCGTACGGCGCGGCGTCAAACGCGACGCGCACGCCGCATCGGCCAACAGCGCTCAGCTTCTTGCGCGTTTGGCCGCCATTTTCGCCGATTTGTTCTTCGGCACGATGGCGGTCGGCGCGTTGCCCGGCAAGCGCCACACCAGCGCGATGCCGAACAGGCACTGAACCAAATAGATGGCGCTCGAGATGCCGTGCAGGATGCCGAACTGCTTCGCGTACGGAGAATCGGCCAGTGCGACGCCCGACTCCTGCGCGGCCACGCGCAGCGACTCCATGAACGGCTGCAACGCGAAGTAGCCGGCGAGCACGCACCCGAGCATCACCGCGACAATCCACCGCACACGCTTGTAGTCGGCGATGCCGCTTTTCACGAAGCGATTGCCGATCAGAATCAGAATCAGCGCGCTCGCCACGCCGACGAACGCTTCGATGCGGAAGTATTGCGCGGCGACCGATCCGGCGGCCGCGCGATCGAGCATCGAAAAGAGAACGGGGGCGGCGACGAGGCCGAGGGTCAGCAAGCTGCCGACCCAGATCATCGTCACGAAGCGAAAGAGCCGGTGCGCCATCAGACGTAACGAACCGCGATGATTTCATACTCGCGCGCGCCGCTTGGCGCTTGCACCGACGCCACGTCGCCTTGCGACTTCGAAATCAGCGCCCGCGCGATCGGCGAACTGACCGAAATAAGGCCGTGATCGATATCGGCTTCATCGTCGCCGACGATCTGATACGTGACCGTATCGCCGGATTCGAGGTCTTCCAGTTCCACCGTCGCGCCGAACACGACGCGGCCATCGGCGTCGACCGTCGTCGGGTCGATCACCTGCGCGGCGGCCAGCTTGGATTCGATCTCCGCGATGCGGCCCTCGATGAAGCCCTGCTTTTCCTTCGCGGCGTCGTATTCCGCATTTTCGGACAGATCGCCCTGCGCGCGCGCTTCCGCGATCGCATTGATGACCGCCGGACGCTCGACAGCCTTAAGGCGTTGCAATTCGTCGCGCAGCAACTCCGCGCCGCGCTTCGTCAAGGGAATCGTGCTCATAGACAACCCAGAAACAAAAACGTCAAAAAAATTACCGCGGTTAAGCGCATCTCCCCGAGACGAGGAGACGCCGCTTAACCGCGGCTCGTGATGCTTGGACCAGTAATCGAAGCCTTAGTTTAGGCGAGCATGCAAGCCTTGTAAATCATAGACTTCCAAATCGCGCATGTAACGCAAGCCTTCCACCGCCGCGCGCGCGCCCGACATGGTCGTGTAGTACGTGACCTTGTTGGCCTGGGCGCTCATGCGGATGGAACGCGAATCGGCGATGGCGGCGCGGGTTTCGTCGACGGTCGTGAAGACGAGCGCGATCTCGCCGTTCTTGATCATGTCGACGATATGCGGCCGGCCGTCTTTCACCTTGTTGACGACCTTCACCGGCACGCCCGCCGCTGCGATAGCCGCCGCCGTGCCCTTGGTCGCGACAATCGGATAGCCGAGCTCGTGCAGCATGCTCGCCACTTCGACGGCCTTCGGCTTGTCGGCGTCCATCACGGTGATCAGCACCGTGCCCGACTCCGGCAGGCGCGAGCCCGCCGCCAGTTGCGACTTGAAGAGCGCTTCGCCGAACGTGCGGCCCACGCCCATCACTTCGCCGGTCGAGCGCATCTCGGGCCCGAGCACCGGATCGACCGCCGGGAACTTGATGAACGGGAACACGGCTTCCTTCACGCTGAAGTACGGCGGCACGACTTCCTTCGTCACGCCCTGCTGCGCCAGCGTCTGGCCGACCATCGCGCGTGCGGCGATTTTCGCGAGCGGCAGGCTCGTCGCCTTCGACACGTAAGGCACCGTGCGCGACGCGCGCGGGTTCACTTCGAGCACGTAGATGATGTCCTTCTTCGAGCCGTCGTCCTGCGGAACCTGCTGGATCGCGAACTGCA
The DNA here is from genome assembly GCF_000698555.1 of Caballeronia grimmiae. GTDB lineage: Bacteria > Pseudomonadota > Gammaproteobacteria > Burkholderiales > Burkholderiaceae > Caballeronia > Caballeronia grimmiae. The sequence goes on from NZ_JFHE01000001.1 coordinate 208,870, forward strand.
CGTTCATCAGGCCGATCACGTTCAGCGCCTTCGCCATCGCGGCGGTCTGGCGCTTCAGCTCGTCGACGGTTTCCTTCGACAGCGAATACGGCGGCAACGAGCAGGCCGAATCGCCCGAATGCACGCCCGCCTGTTCGATGTGCTCCATCACGCCGCCGATGAACACGGCCTCGCCGTCCGAGATGCAGTCGACATCGCATTCGATCGCATCGTTCAGGAAGCGGTCGAGCAGCACCGGCGAATCGTTCGATACCTTCACGGCCTCGCGCATGTAGCGCTCGAGATCGCGCGGCTCGTGGACGATTTCCATCGCGCGGCCGCCCAGCACATACGACGGACGCACGACCAGCGGATAACCGATTTCCTCGGCCAGCGCGAGCGCTTCTTCTTCGGCGCGCGCCGTGCGGTTCGGCGGCTGGCGCAAATCGAGATCCTTCAGCAGTTGCTGGAAGCGCTCGCGGTCTTCGGCTGCGTCGATCATGTCCGGCGACGTGCCGATGATCGGCACGCCGTTCGCTTCGAGATCGAGCGCGAGCTTGAGCGGCGTCTGGCCGCCGTACTGCACGATTACGCCGACCGGCTTTTCCAGATCGACGATTTCGAGCACGTCTTCGAGCGTCAGCGACTCGAAGTACAGGCGATCCGACGTGTCGTAGTCGGTCGAGACCGTTTCGGGATTGCAGTTGACCATGATGGTTTCATAGCCGTCTTCGCGCATCGCGAGCGCGGCGTGCACGCAGCAGTAGTCGAACTCGATGCCCTGCCCGATCCGGTTCGGCCCGCCGCCGAGCACCATGATCTTCTTCTTGTCCGTCGGATTCGCTTCGCACTCTTCTTCGTACGTCGAGTACATGTACGCGGTCTTCGTCGCGAACTCGGCCGCGCAGGTGTCGACGCGCTTGTACACCGGGCGCACCTTCAGTTCGTGACGCTTCTTGCGCACGTCGGCCTGATTCGAACCAGTCAGCTTCGCCAGACGCCGGTCGGAGAAGCCGCTGCGCTTCAGATACAGCAGTTCGTCGCGGCTCAGGCTTTCGAGGGTGCGGCCTTCGAGCGCCTTTTCCTTGAGGATGATCTGCTCGATCTGCGCGAGGAACCACGGGTCGATCGACGTTTCCTCGAAGATTTCCTCTTGCGAAAGACCGAGGCGGAATGCGTCGCCGAGATACCAGATGCGGTCCGGACCCGGCTCGCCGATTTCGCGAATCACTTCGTCGCGGCTCGTGGTCTTTTCATCGAGCCCGTCGACGCCGACTTCCAGACCGCGCAGCGCCTTCTGGAACGACTCCTGGAACGTGCGGCCCATGGCCATCACTTCGCCGACCGACTTCATCTGCGTGGTCAGGCGCGAATCGGCCTCGCGGAACTTTTCGAACGCGAAACGCGGCACCTTCGTCACGACATAGTCGATCGTCGGCTCGAACGATGCCGGCGTCTGGCCGCCAGTGATCTCGTTCTTCAGTTCGTCGAGCGTATAGCCGCAGGCGAGCTTCGCCGCGACCTTCGCGATCGGGAAGCCCGTCGCCTTCGACGCCAATGCGGACGAACGCGACACGCGCGGATTCATTTCGATGACGACCATCCGGCCGTCCTTCGGATTGATCGCGAACTGCACGTTGGAGCCGCCCGTGTCCACGCCGATTTCGCGCAACACCGCGAGCGACGCGTTACGCAGGACCTGATATTCCTTGTCGGTCAGCGTCTGCGCGGGCGCGACGGTGATGGAATCGCCGGTATGGACGCCCATCGGGTCGAGGTTCTCGATCGAACACACGATGATGCAGTTGTCCTTCTTGTCGCGGACGACTTCCATCTCGTACTCTTTCCAACCGAGCAGCGATTCTTCGATCAGCAGTTCGCGCGTCGGCGAAAGATCGAGACCGCGGCGGCAGATTTCCTCGAACTCTTCCTTGTTGTACGCGATGCCGCCGCCCGAGCCGCCCAGTGTGAACGACGGGCGGATGACGGTCGGATAACCGCCGCTGCCGGTGACTTCGGCGATCTGCGCCTGCATGGCGAGCGCTTCTTCCATCGAATGCGCGATACCTGACTTGGCCGAACCGAGGCCGATCTTCGTCATCGCGTCCTTGAACTTCTGGCGGTCTTCCGCCTTGTCGATAGCTTCGGGCGACGCGCCGATCAGCTCGACGTTGTACTTCTCCAGTACGCCGTGATGGAACAGGTCGAGCGCGCAATTGAGCGCGGTCTGGCCGCCCATCGTCGGCAGGATCGCATCGGGGCGCTCTTTCGCGATGATGCGCTCGACCACTTCCCACGAGATCGGCTCGATATACGTGACGTCCGCCGTGTTCGGGTCGGTCATGATCGTCGCCGGATTGCTGTTGACGAGGATGACCTTGTAGCCTTCCTCACGCAGCGCCTTGCACGCCTGCGCGCCCGAATAGTCGAATTCGCACGCCTGGCCGATGATGATCGGGCCCGCGCCGATGATGAGGATGCTCTTGATGTCTGTGCGCTTCGGCATAACTGCTCTCGATGTCTATGTACGGTTTCTGTTCGTGATCAGGCGGCGACCTTCGCCGACTCCATCAATTTGATGAAGCGGTCGAACAGATAAGCGATGTCGTGCGGCCCCGGCGACGCTTCCGGGTGTCCCTGGAAGCAGAACGCCGGCTTGTCGGTGAGCGCGAAGCCTTGCAGCGTGCCGTCGAAGAGCGAGACATGCGTGACCTTCGCGTTCGCGGGCAGCGTGGCGGCATCGACCGCAAAGCCGTGATTCTGCGACGTGATGACCACGCGGCCGTCTTCCATGTCCTTCACCGGATGATTCGCGCCGTGGTGGCCGGTCTTCATCTTGGTCGTCGTCGCGCCGACGGCGAGACCCATGATCTGATGCCCGAGGCAGATGCCGAACGTCGGAATGCCGCGCTCGATGAATTCGCGCGTCGCGCGGATCGCGTAGTCGCACGGTTCCGGATCGCCGGGACCGTTCGACAGGAAGATGCCGTCCGGATTGAGCGCGAGTGCGTCGGCGGCGCTTGCCTGCGCCGGCAGCACGGTGACGTGGCAGCCGCGCTCGGCCAGCATGCGCAGGATGTTGTACTTGACGCCGTAATCGAACGCGACGACGCGGAATTTCGGCGACTTCTGCTCGCCGTAGCCACTGCCGAGGCGCCATTCGGTTTGCGTCCACTCGTAGCGATCCTGCGTGGACACGACTTTCGCGAGGTCCATGCCGGCGAGTCCGGGAAACGAGCGCGCGAGACGCAGCGCTTCGGCTTCGTCGTCGCTGCCAGCGAGAATGCAGCCGTTTTGCGCGCCCTTGTCGCGCAGCACGCGCGTCAGCTTGCGCGTGTCGATGCCCGCAATGCCGACGACGCCTTGCGCCTTCAGATAATCGGAAAGGGTTTGCTCCGAACGGAAGTTCGAGGCCAGCACCGGCAGATCACGAATGATGAGACCGGCGGCATGGACTTTGGTGGCTTCGACGTCTTCGGCATTCACGCCGACATTGCCGATATGCGGATACGTCAGCGTGACGATCTGGCGGGCATAGCTCGGGTCGGTCAGGATTTCCTGATAGCCGGTGATGGCGGTGTTGAACACCACTTCGCCGATCGTCGAACCGGCGGCGCCGATGGATTGACCACGAAAGACCGTGCCGTCGGCAAGTGCGAGTAATGCGGGGGAGAATGACGGCAACACGGGAAGCTCCTTGGGGAACACCCTGTTACCGACCTGTCTGTCCGAAATTCAGGCTTGGGGCCGCGCTCCGGGAGCACGGGTTTCCTTAGCACGATGGCGGCGGCTCACAGGCGGGCATCGTGGCTCGAAGCGGCCCGCTTGCGCGCGGCGAGCGGAGTATCGAAGCGGACGATCGGCGGCGTGCGGCGCGCGCTGCCAGGCGCAGCGAACGACGGGGAATGGGAGGTAGGCGCTAGGGTGCGGGTTGATATGCTCAAACCTTCGAATTATAGCGCGAAGTCGGCCACTTGGCCATATTTGGGGAATTTCCGCTTGCGGCCGATGCGCAAAGCCGATCGCTCATGACGCAGTGCGCTCCGTCTTTTGAAGCGCCCGGCTCGGCAGCACGTACCAGACGGCGCTGGCCACCTGCAACGCGATCAACGTCACCCACACGGTCTGATGCGCCGTCGCGGGAAAATGGCCGCCCTCAGCCGGCCAGAACGACAGCATCGCGCCGATGCCGACCTGAAAGCCGAAAATCAGCAGGAAGAGCACGAGCGTGAGCGTCGTGTTCGCGCGGCCGATCATATGGGCAGGAAAGTGTTCGGCCATCACCGCATAGCTGAGAATGCCGGCGCCACCGAAGATGCCGTATGCCGCAAGCAGTGCGGCGGGCGGCAACGGCACGCGCACCACCATCAGCAATTGCACGGCGACATAGAGCGCCATTCCGGCGCCGCAGAACGCGTACACCGAGACGCCCCGCCGCTCCATACCGCGCGCCGCCGCACCGAAACCGACGCAGCCGAACATCATCGCGAAACCGAGCACGGAGACGAGCGCCGCGGCATGCGCGGGCGTGAGGCCCATTACATCGAGCAGATAGGGGCGTATCCAGAGCGATTGCATCGCGTAGAAAACGCCTTGTGACACGACCGAAAACGACGCGATCTTCCAAAACGCACCGCTCATCAGAATGTGCCATGTGCCCTGGAACTGGGTGATGACATCCGCCTGATGACGCGTGTCCCGAGTGCGCGGCGCGAACAGCGCGATCGCGGCCGCAACGAGCAGCGTGAAGACACCCAGCCCGACACACACTTGCCGCCAGCTCGCGACATGCAGCAGCGACGCAAGCGGCGATCCGACCACGACGCCGCCCAGCCCGCCTACCGCCATCGTGAGGCCGTTGATGAGCGGCAGCCGCGCGACCGGGAAATGCTGCGCCGACGCCTTAAACGCCGCGCTCAGACAGACGGATACGCCGACGCCAATCAACAAACGCCCCGCCATGAGGCCGGCCAGCCCGTGCGACGCCCCGAACACCCAGATGCCCGCCGCCGCGAACAAGAGCATTCCGGCGGTGACCGGGCGCGGCCCGAAATGGTCGAGCATCACGCCGACAGGAATCTGCGCGACGGCAAAGCCGATGAAGTACAGCGACGTAAGCAGACCGAGATCGGCGGCGGACAGGCCGAGATCGTGCGTGATGAGCGGAGCAAAGCCGAGGTTGACGCCCCGGAATACGTACGACACGAAGTATCCGGCAGCGAACAGCAGAAAGACGCGGAGACGAACGGAGGACGGCATGCGATTCATTGCCTGCTTAATTCTTCTGGAACGCCAGTTTAACCGTGCGGCCAAATGAAAACGCCGTCACCTTGGTGACGGCGTGGATAACGCGATAAGGCGAAGCGCTCGCGCTTACTTTTTCTTGCTCTTGGCGCTGCTGCCATGCGTGGCGGCAGCCTTCGTCGTTTTCGGCGCGGCGGGATGACTGCTGCCCGCCTTGGATGCGCTGGCCGACGACGACACGCGCGTCACCGTATGGCCCGGCGCCTTGCCCTGAGGCGTTTTCGCCGTCACGCGCGTGCCGATCTTCCGCACGCCTCCCGACGAACGGCTCGACGCCGCCACCGTTTCAACGCGCACCGGACCCGGCTCGGCCGGCACTGGACGCCCATACGGCACGTGCAGGACGACGACCTGACCCGGCATGAACATATCGCGGCTCGTGCGGTTCCAGGCCTTCACTTGCGCCACCGATACGTTGTACCGGTCGGCCAGCGTGGCAACGCTTTGCTTGCGGCGCACGCGAATAGCCATCTTGCGCGTGTCCGGCACGTCGCGTTCGACGGCGAGAATCGCGTTGGCGGCGACGTCGGCGCTGATGTCTTCGTCGTCGTCATCCGTGCGCGGCACGACGATGGTCGAGCCCGGCTTCAGGCGCATGCCTGCCGGAATGCGGTTGACCGACATGAGGGTGTCCGCATCGACACCGATTTTCTCGGCGATGGCCGCAGGACGCGCCCGCTCCGTCACCGTGTACGTGGTCCACGACGACAGCGCGCCCGTGTACGAACCGAGGTTGCGCTGGAAGGTGGCGGCGTTGTCGAACGGCAGCAGGATCTGCGGATTCGTCGCACCGAGAATGACCGGCTTGGCGAACGACGGATTCAGCGAGCGGAATTCCTCGACGCTCATGCCGGCGAGCTTCGCGGCCATGGTCACGTCGATGTCGCGCGCAGTGGTGACGGTCACGAAGTACGGGTGATTCGGGATATCCGGCAGCGCGAGGCCATATTGCTGCGGATTCGCCACGATGTTCTTGACTGCCTGCAACTTCGGCACGTAGTTGCGCGTTTCGTTGGGCATGCGCAGGCTTTCGTAGTCAGTCGGCAAGCCGGCCGCTTCGTTGCGCGCAATCGCGCGCTGCACGTTGCCCTCGCCCCAGTTGTATGCGGCGAGCGCGAGATGCCAGTCGCCGAACATGTCGTGCAGGCGCGAAAGGTAGTCCAGCGCGGCGCTCGTCGACGCCAGCACGTCGCGCCGCTCGTCCTGCCACATGTTCTGCTTGAGGTTGTAGTCGCGGCCGGTGCCCGGCACGAACTGCCACATGCCGGCCGCCTTCGCCACCGACAAAGCCTGCGGATTGAACGCCGATTCGATGAACGGCAGCAGGGCCAGTTCAGTCGGCATGTGGCGCTGCTCGAGTTCTTCGACGATGTGATACAGGTATTTCTGCGAACGCGTCGTCATGCGCTCGACGTAGTCGGGGCGCTGCGCATACCAGTTCGCCTGCATGTCGACGAGGTCGCTTTGCAGATCGGGAATCTGAAAGCCGCCACGAATGCGGCTCCACAAGTCGGCCGACCCTGCGAGCGAGGTGACAGGCGTCTTGTCGACGTTAATGGTTTCCTTGGCGGCTGCGGTGCGGCGAATCGTGTCAGCGACTTCTTGCTGCGAGGCGGCGGTAGGAGTGGCGGAGGTTGTACTCGTGGCGGGCGCTGTCGGTCCTTGGCTGGCGCAGGCGGCCAGCATCAGGACGGATAGCGCACTCAGTGTTAGTCGCATGAACGTCTCTGCTTCCAAAGAGTGAGGCTTGGAAATTTGGAGCCGATAGTACGGAACCGCACCTAGGACGTCAATAAGAATGCGCGCAAAACCCCTGCAAAATCTTGTATCTAACGCCGTTTCCGAGGTATCGGATGAACTTCTTGCGAAGTTTCGGGATTATCGGAACGTGTCTTTCCAGCCGCGAAGCACGCGGAATGCGTCCAGCCGGTCCGCGATCGGCGTGCCGAAGTGCGCGGCAAGCCTGGCCTGAATCGCAGGATCGTCGACGCGCAGGAACGGATTGACCGCCTTCTCGTGCGCGATCGTCGTCGGCAACGTGGGCTTGCCGGCGGCGCGCAAGGTCTGCGCTTCGTCGTCCCAGCGGACGAGCGCGGCGCTCTCCGGCTCGCATGCGCGCGCAAAGCGGATGTTCGACAGCGTGTACTCGTGCGCGCAATGCACCTGCGTGTCGTCGGGAAGCGCGGCGAGCGAATCGAGCGAGGCGAGCATCTGTTGCGGCGTGCCTTCGAACAGACGCCCGCAGCCGCTTGCAAACAGCGTATCGCCGCAAAAGAGATGCGGCGTGCCGCGCGCATCGCCCGCCTGGAAGTACGCGATGTGGCCAGCCGTGTGACCGGGAACGTCGATGACCGTGAACTCGAGCGCGGGCTGCGCGATGCTTACCGCATCGCCACCGGAGAGCCGCGTCGTCACATGCTCGATGCGCTCGCCAGCCGGGCCGTACACGGGCACGCCGCCCTCTGCCGTTCGGCTATCGAGCAGCGCTTTCACGCCGCCGACGTGGTCGTGATGATGGTGCGTGAGTAAAATAGCGGTCAGCCGCCAGCCGCGTTTCGCGAGATACGCTTCGACCGGCGCGGCGTCGCCCGGATCGATGACGACGGCATCGCGCGAATCCGACACGATCCAGATGTAGTTGTCCTCGAACGCCGGGACCGGCACGTATTCCAGCGCCGGCTTGGGCGTGCGTTTGGACGAATCTTCAGCAAGTGAATCCATGGCGATCATCTACGCGGCATCCGAACATGTCTGACCGAGCGATTATAGACTGGCCCGCCTGGACGAACTCCGCGCCCGGACGCTACGTGCTCGAATGGGAGCAGGCGCAACTCGATCGCGTGGTGTCGGATATCTTCGGCTACCACGCGCTCCAGCTCGGCATGCCCCAGCTCGATGCGCTGCGCGAAAATCGCATGACCGGCCGCGCCCTCGTGCTCGATTCGGAAAGCGGCGCAAGCGCCCCGTACACGCTGCCGCACGCGGCCGGCAACGGCGTGAGCGCGCTGCCCGCCGCGAGCGCGCCGGACGGTCGCAGTACCGTCTGGTGCGATTTGCTGGATCTGCCGTTCGAGGCGCAGAGCGTCGATCTGCTCGTGCTGCCGCATACGCTCGAGTTTTCGCGCGATCCGCACCGGCTTTTGCGTGAAGCCGAGCGCGTTCTCGTGCCCGAAGGTCAGCTGATCATCCTCGGCTTCAATTCGTTGAGTCTGTGGGGTGCGCGGCAATCCCTCGGCAAGGTCGCCGGACGCCCGTTCGTGCCGGCCGCGCACGAGATGATCGCGTTCACGCGTATCAAGGACTGGATCAAGCTGCTTGGATTCGATCTTGAACGCGGGCGTTTTGGCTGCTATCGTCCGCCGCTACTCACCGACAAATGGCTGCAGCGCTATGAGTTCATGGAGCCGGCCGGCGACCGCTGGTGGCCCATCTTCGGCGCGGCCTACATGATCACCGCCGTGAAACGCGTACGCGGCATGCGGCTCATCGGTCCGCGCAAGCTCAAGAAACCCGCGCTCGCGCCCGGCCTCGCGCCCGTCGCCGCCCCGCACACCCGCAACGAGCATTGATGACTGAAGAATCCGCATCGACGAAAGTAATCGACATCTACACGGACGGCGCCTGCAAGGGCAATCCCGGCCCCGGCGGATGGGGCGCCCTGCTCCGCTTCGGCTCGCTGGAAAAAGAGCTGTTCGGCGGGGAAGCCGCCACGACCAACAACCGCATGGAACTGATGGCCGTGATCGCCGCGCTCGAAGCGCTCAAGCGGCCGTGCCACGCCGTGATCCACACCGACTCTCAATATGTGCAAAAAGGCATCAGCGAGTGGATCCACGGCTGGAAGAAAAAGAACTGGATGACCGCCGCGAAAACGCCTGTCAAGAACGCCGACCTGTGGAAGCGGCTCGATGGGCTCGTCGGCCAACACCAGATCGAATGGCGCTGGGTGAAGGGTCACGCGGGCCATCCGGAGAACGAACGCGCCGATGCGCTCGCCAATCGCGGCGTGACATCGCTTGCCGATAGCTGAACGTACGCACCGACAAAGACATCTCATGCGCCAACTGATACTGGACACGGAAACCACCGGCCTGAACGCTCGCACGGGCGACAGGATCATCGAAATCGGCTGTGTCGAACTCGTGAATCGCCGGCTGACCGGCAACAACCTGCACTTCTACGTGAACCCGGAGCGCGATAGCGACCCCGGCGCACTCGCGGTGCACGGTCTCACGACCGAGTTTCTCAGTAACAAGCCGAAGTTCGCGGAGATTGCCGCCGAGTTGCGCGATTTCATCTCCGGCGCGGAGCTGATCATCCATAACGCGCCGTTCGATATCGGCTTCCTGGACATGGAATTCGCGCTGCTCGGGTTGCCGAAGACCACCGAGATGTGCGCGGGCGTCATCGATACGCTCGTCAACGCCAAGCAGATGTTCCCCGGCAAGCGCAATTCGCTGGATGCGCTGTGCGACCGCTTCGGCATCAGCAACGCGCATCGCACGCTGCATGGCGCGCTGCTGGACTCGGAGCTGCTCGCCGAAGTCTATCTGGCGATGACGCGCGGTCAGGAAAGCCTCGTCATCGACATGCTCGGCGAGACGCAGTCCGAAGGCTTGGGCGACGCACCGCGCATCTCGCTCGACGATCTCGATCTGCCGGTGCTCGTCGCCACCGCCGACGAACTCGCTGCCCACGAAGCCGTGCTCAACGATCTCGACAAGGCGGTCAAAGGCACGAGCGTATGGCGCATCGAAGCGGCCGAAGCCGAGCCTGACGCGGTTGCCGCATAATTTCTCGAAGTTTCTTAAAGAATGACTTTACGAAGAGCGATAGTCCTGACATAATCTCAATCTCTTCGGGTGGTTAGCTCAGCGGTAGAGCACTGCCTTCACACGGCAGGGGTCACTGGTTCGATCCCAGTACTACCCACCAGAATTCTGGTGCTGGTAAAGCCAAGACACCGAAGATCAAAAGGCCCAAGTCTCACGACTTGGGCCTTTTCCATTTGTCCGGCGCTTTCGCTTCAATGCGCCCACACGCCGCGCGCCATTCCGCTCGCGGCAATCACCATCACGATGACGAGCGCCGCTTGTACATCGCTCATCCACGCGAAGCGCCGGGCGCGCGTGAGGTCGATCGCCCCGCCCTGCGCCAGCGCAATCCGCCAGCGGATCAGCGCGAGCATCGGCGACACTTCGATCAAGAGAATTGCCACGAGCGCGGTCATCTTCAAGTGAAAAAGCGGCTCATGCAGATAGTACGCGCCGCCCTTCTCGAAGCCGCCGAACGCGCGCATCACGCCCGTCACGATCAGCACGATGGCCGTCACGCCCCACACGGAGTCGGAGCGGAACACGTCGCGCAGACGCGTGTCATTCGCTTGCACCGACTGCACCGCGTCGAGCCTTCGCAGCGCACGCGCACGCGCGAGCACCGAACCGAGCGCGAAGCCGAAAGCAAGCAGATGAAGTGCGGCAAGCAACCAGCGTATCAGCATCGTTTCCCCCACCATCGACAAGGAAGACCTGCTCGCTACAACGGCTCAAACCTGATGCAGAGTGGCGTCCAGCGCACGGGCTGCGCTGCGATCGCCTTCCGTGGCGAGCGGCGCACGGAACACCGTGGTGCGGTTGTGCCCGGCGGCGGCCGGCGAATCCCACATGAGTTCGACCTTGGGCCGGCGCGCGAACCAGCTTCGCCGGGTGGCGCCGTTCGATTGCAGTGTCGATGCGGCCGGCTGCGTCACGGGCGTGAGCATCGTCGCGGACGATGCGCCCGCGCCCGGCGGCGTCGGCCATTTCACTGAAAGCTCGCGCGCATCGTACTGGCCGAGCTTGCGGCTTTCGGCCCAGACCATCGCGGTGCGGGTGACGGGATCGAGGGAGATGGCGTATCGGCCAATCGCGAAGCGCCTTGCCGCGATGTTTGTGCGCCATAGCGCGCGCGGCCGGCAGATCCACATCACGACCGCATAGAGCGCCGGACCGACGACGAGCCAGCCGTTAGTCGCCGCGAGCGCATCCACGAAGCCCCGCCAGCCCGCCGTCCAGACGAACGGGACAAGCGAAAACACCGCGAATCCGAAAGTGAGCAGCGCGAGGAAGCGCAACGCTTGCCTGAGCCACTGCGGCAACGGATGCAGCGGCCGGTCCATGCGCGCCTTGGCGCCCGGCAGGACGATCAGCAGAAAAAACAGCACGAGGTTCAGGCACGCCCACGGCGACAACGTCATCGCGCGCAGCGAGGACAGATATCCCGTGTGCGACATGGCGAACACCCATCGCGCCGCGAGCACCACTCCGATCGCTCGCAGCGCGAAAACGGTGCCCGCGCCCGGTGCCGGCGCCGCGCTGGTTTGCCTGGTTCTCGCCAAAACGTGCGCTCCTCTCGACCGGAGCGGGCGCTCTTTTTACGCCGCACTCGGTCCCATGCGATTGATTGCTATCGATACAGTTGCACGCCGTCGCGCGGCCGTGCGCTTCGCATCGCGAAGCCCGAACATTATAGGGAGATTACGGATGTCGTCAGAGGTTTCGCAACGCGAACGCGGCCCGGCACTCGAAATCGTCGTTTTACTGTGCCGATAGCACAACGCCCCGCGCACCTTGGGGGCACGCGGGGCGTTTTCATGCCGCATCGCTGCAGCACGAACGATGCAACGAGGCTCAGGCGCTGGCTTCGCGCAGAACGGTGCGGCGCTTCTGACGCAGCAGTTCCTCGTAGTTCTGGACGTAGCGCGCAGCCATCACCTTCGACGAGAAGCGTGTTTCGAACGTTTCGCGCACCTTCGCGCGCGACAGCGTGTCGAGACGCTTCACCGCGGCAATCGCCGACAACTCGTCTTCCACGACGAAGCCCGATACGCCGTTCTCGATCACTTCCGGCACCGAGCCGCGATTGAATGCGATCACCGGCGTGCCGCAGGCCATCGCTTCGATCATCACGAGGCCGAAGGGCTCCGGCCAGTCGATCGGGAACAGCAGTGCATGCGCATTGCCGAGGAACTCGGTCTTTTCCGATTCGCTGATTTCGCCGATGTACTCGACGTGCGGCAGCGCGAAGAGCGGCTTGATCTCGTCTTCGTAATAAGCACGGTCGGCCTTGTCCAGCTTGGCCGCGATCTTGATCTTCATGCCCGCGGCCTGCGCGATGCGAATTGCCCGGTCGACGCGCTTTTCCGGCGAGATGCGGCCGAGGAACGCCAGGTAGCCCGGCTTCACATTCGGGATCGGCGTCAGCAGGTTTTCCGGCAGGCCGTGATACACCGTCGACAGCCAGTTCGCCTGCGGCAGCGGCTGGCGCTGGTTGTCGGAGATCGACACGACCGGCACGTCATTGAACGTGTTGAAGATCGGTTGCAGTTCCGGCAGGTCGAGGCGGCCGTGCATCGTCGTCAGGAACGGCACCGGCTGGCGCGCGAACAGCGAGAACGGGTAATAGTCGATGTGGAAATGCAGCACGTCGAATTCGTCGGCGCGGCGGCGGACTTCTTCGAGCAGCAGCATGTGCGGAGCCATCGTGTCGCGGATCGTCGGATCGAGACGCAGTGCTTGCGGCCAGAAAGCTTCCAGCTTCGCGGACGTTTGCGAATCACCGCTCGCGAAGAGCGTGACGTCGTGTCCGGCCTCGACGAGTGCCTCGGTCAGATATGACACCACGCGTTCCGTGCCGCCATACAGCTTCGGCGGAACAGCCTCGTGGAGGGGCGCGATTTGAGCGATTCGCATTGTCGTGAAACTCCTAATGAAAGGTCAGGCAAAGTACTGCTGTCATGTTTACGTCGGGAGCAATTCGCTCGCCTCGGGCGAAAGCGGCCGCCGCGCATTCGCCGCGGCGTGAAAGCTGGTGCTCGAGTGAAAAAGCGGGGTCGCCGATCACTGTTGGGCGCGACCTAAAACGAGCAAGTCAGAGACCACATCTCAAAAAGCGCCGCGCATGGAAATAACGCGCTTCTGCTCCGCAGGTTGACGGCTTCCTACAGAAAGCTGTCAAAAAAGGCAGAGGTCGAGCCGGGGCGGATTATGAAGCCTGGGCTGGCGGCGGGAAGCGGGGCATTTCAACTTATTTACCTTGTTACACGGGGGATACACTTTGGAAACCCCTGTTTATTAAGGTTGTTCTACATTGGAGCACGTGCCCTCGACGGCGCACGGGAGCCGCTTCGCGCTTTCGGCACCGTTGCGGCGCGCCTGGCGATGCTGGCGCGGCGCGTGCTTTCGTCGTCGCTGTCGTGCAGGCGCTTCGGATTGTGAGCGCGGCCCCCTGTGGACTATTTCCACGCGTGGCTGCGCTCCATCGCAAAAAAGCGCGCATTGTGCTTACAATGCGCGCCCAAGCCCGAAGCTGTGTGCGTCGGTTTTATGCGGGCAGCAACGAAGCCTCGCTCGCTGAAACAACGACGGTTCGATGCCGGACGGAAGGAAAGTCCGCGCATCATTTGCCTGAACGACGTTCGCCTCTCCGGTTACTGGCTACAATTCAGCCAGTGAAGACGGCGCGTCGTCGCCGGGTTCGATGCGATCGCGCCGCGACGGCGGACGCATCGGACAGGACGTGCAATGTGAATGGCATCGCCCCAGGACGCAGCACACGCTCAACCGCTTTACGACCAAAAAAGACCATTGGACCAACTCACCGTCTCCCAGCGTAACGCGCACAACGCGAAGCTCGCGAGCTACGCGAATCGCCCGCTTGCGTTCCTGATGCGCTATATCCGCCGGCATCCGGTCGCGCATGCCATCGTGCTCGCCAGCGTCTTCGCCGCAGTCGGTTGCGCGCTCGCATCGCAATATGCGATCAAGCATCTGATCGACGTGCTCAGCCAGGGGCGCGGCCATCCCGGTCCGCTCTGGGGCGCGTTCATGATCCTGGTCGGCCTGATCGCCGCCGACAACCTGCTCTGGCGGGTCGGCGGCTGGGTCGGCGCTCATGTGTTCGTGATCGTCACCGGCGATCTGCGCAAGGATCTCTTTTCCTATCTCTCCGGTCACTCGCCGACGTACTTCTCCGAGAAGCAGCCGGGGATGCTCGCGAGCCGCATCACGGCAACCTCGAACGCCATTTACACGTCCGAAAACGTGATGGCGTGGAACGTCCTGCCTCCCTGCATCGCGGTGCTGGGGGCGATCGTGATGATCGTCGCGGTGAATCCGCTGATGGCCGCCGGGCTCATGTGCTGTTCGCTGGTGCTCGCGTTCATCCTGTACCGGCTCGCGAAACGCGGCTCCGCGCGGCATCACAGTTTTGCGTCGAAGGCGGCGTCGGTCGATGGCGAACTCGTCGACGTGATCGGCAACATGTCGCTCGTGCGCGCGTTCGGCATGACCTTCAACGAGCAGAAGCGCTTCGGCTCGACCGTGAAGGCCGAAATGGTCGCGCGCCAGCAGAGCCTGCTGTATCTGGAAAAGCTGCGCCTGTTCCACGCGGTCGTCACGGCGATCCTCTCCGCCGGGCTGCTCGGCTGGGCGCTGTGGCTGTGGTCGGAAGGCCGCGCCACTTCCGGCGATATCGTGCTCGTCAGTTCGCTCGGCTTCACGATTCTGCACGGCACGCGCGATCTCGCCGTCGCGCTCGTCGATGTGACCCAGCACGTCGCGCGTCTCGCCGAAGCCGTGCAGACGCTGCTCGAACCGCACGGCATGCCCGATCGCTCGGACGCGACGGAACTCGTGCCGCAAGGCGGGCGCGTCGATTTCGAAGGCGTCACGTTCGCGTATCCGCGCCGCCGTCCGATTCTCGACAACTTCCATCTGCATATCGAGCCGGGCCAGCGCGTGGGTCTGATCGGCAAGTCGGGCGCGGGCAAGTCCACCGTGCTCGCGCTGCTGCAACGCTTCTACGAGCCGCAGAAAGGCAGCATCAAGATCGACGGCCAGGATATCGCCACGATCACGCAGGACAGCCTGCGCCACGCGATCGCGCTGGTGCCGCAGGACATTTCGCTGTTCCATCGCACGGTGTTCGAGAATATCGCGTACGGGCGTCCGGAAGCGAGCCGCGAGGAAGTGCTCGCCGCCGCGCGCGAGGCGCGCTGCACGGATTTCATCGAAGCGATGCCGGAAGGTTTCGATACGATCGTCGGCGATCGCGGCGTGAAGCTGTCGGGCGGCCAGCGGCAGCGCATCGCAATTGCGCGCGCCATTCTGAAAAACGCGCCGATCCTGCTGCTCGACGAAGCGACTTCCGCGCTCGACAGCGCATCGGAAGAAGCGATCCAGCAGGCGCTCGACCGGCTGATGGTCGGCCGCACGGTGATCGCGATTGCGCACCGTCTGTCGACGCTGCAGAACTTCGATCGCATCATCGTGATGAGCGCGGGCAAGGTCATCGACGACGGCTCGCCGCAAGAACTGCGCGAGCGGCCGGGGCTGTATCGCGAGTTGCTGGCGAAACAGCACGGCAAGCTGCCGTCGATCGTCGCGACGCCGCACAAGCAGCCGGCGTAAAAAACAAGCCGCGTTCTCGAAAGAAACGCGGCTTTTTTATCGCTCAGCGCGCCTTCAGATCGCGCAGGAAGTTGTCCCGCCACACCGACACGTTGTTATCCCGCAGCAGCGCATACATCTCGCGATGCCTTGCGCGGCGCTCGTCCAGCGGCATTGCGAGCGCAGTGGCGAGCGCTTCCGCCATGCCGTCGATGTCGAGCGGATTCACGATCAACGCCGCTTTCAGCTCACGCGCCGCGCCCGCGAATTGCGACAACACGAGCACGCCCGGATCGTCCGGGTCCTGCGCCGACACGTATTCCTTGGCGACGAGGTTCATGCCATCGCGCAGCGGCGTGACGAAGCCGACGTGCGCCTCGCGAAACAGCGCGGCAAGCACCGGCCGCTCGTACTGGCGATGGATATAGCGGATCGGCGTCCAGTCGAGCTCGGCGTATCGCCCGTTGATGCGGCCCGATTCCGCTTCCAGTTGCAAGCGGATATCGCGATAGGCGTCGACATCCGAGCGCGTCGGCGGTGCAATCTGCAGAAACGACACGTTGTTGCGCTGCTGCGGATCGTGCTCCATCAGGCGCTCGAACGCGCGGAAACGCTCGACGAGTCCCTTCGAATAATCCAGGCGATCGACGCTCATCACGAGCTTGCGCTGATGCAGCGTCGCCTTGACGGTCTGCACGTCGCGGCCGCTTTCGCCGTCTTTCGCGAGCGCGCGGACTTCATCGGGATACACGCCGATCGGATACGCCGCCGCCTTCAGCGTCTTGCCGAACGCGCGCACCTCCACGGGCTTCGCCGCGTGCCGGGTGAGCGTGCCGCCCGCTTCGGTTTCGACGTAATCGCAAAACGCATGCAGATCAGGCTCCGTCTGGAAGCCGAGCAGATCGAACGCACACAGCGCCTCGACGAGTTCGCGATGACGCGGCACGCTCAGCAGAATCTGCGACGCCGGAAACGGGATATGCAGGAAGAACCCGATGCGGTTCTTCACGCCCAGCTCGCGCAGCGCCTGCGCGAACGGAATCAGATGATAGTCGTGGACCCAGATGACGTCATCGGGCCTGAGCAGCGGCGCAAGTTGCGCGGCGAGCCAGCGATTCACGCGGCAATAGCCGTCGTACTCGTCGCGATCGAATTCGATGAGATCCGGGCGATAGTGAAACGCGGGCCACAGCGTCGCGTTCGAAAAGCCGCGGTAGTACTGGTCGTAATCGCGGCGCACGAGACCGATGGTCGCAAACGTCACCGGCCCCTGCTCTTCCAGCTTTATCGCTTCGGGCGGCACGGTGAGCACGTCGCCGCTCCAGCCGAACCACACGCCGCCGGTCTCCTTGAGCGCGTCGTAGACGCCGACCGCGAGCCCGCCCGCCGCCGGGCCGCCTTCCGAAATCGGCGCAACCCGGTTCGACACGATGATCAGACGGCCCATCAGGCGTGCTTCCCGGCGGTGCCCGCGATCACTTGCAGCCAGTCGAGCAGCAATTCGACCGATTCGATGCGCGCCCGCGCGACGGTATCGCCCGCGCCGATCTTGATCGACAGGCCATCGAATTCGTTGACGACCGCGAAGCCCTTCTCGTCGGTGAGATCGTCGCCGATGAAGACAGGCTTGCGGCCCGTGAACGGCGGCTCGGCCATGAAGGCGCGCAACGCACGGCCTTTATCGACGCCCCTCGGCTTGATCTCGTACACCATCTTGCCCGGCTGAAGCACGTAGGCGTCGGCGTATTCCGCGACGAGACGCTCCGTGGCCGCGCGCGCGGCCGGCTCGCGCTCGGGCGCATTCCGGTAATGCAGCGCGAGCGCCGCGCCCTTGATTTCGAGCAGCATGCCGGGATTCGCGCTGACGACGCCTTCGAGCACGTGTTCCATGCGCAAGAGCCGCTCGTCGTGGAAGCCGATGCGCTGCACGTCGCCATTGGCGTCGCGCCGCTCCGCGCCGTGCATCCCGGCGACGGGCAGATCGGGCATCTGCAGGAACGAATCGATATTGTCGATGCCGCGTCCCGACACGACCGCGACCGCATTATTGGTCGCGCGCCGCAGCGACGCGAGGATGTCGGGCACCGAACGCGGCACGAAAATGCCGTCGGGCGTGGAAGCGAGTTCGACGAGTGTGCCGTCGAAATCGAAGAAGAACGCGGTCTCGGCAAGAGACAGGGAATCGGGAAGAATTTGCATCGATCTTTAGCCTGTGGTTTGCCTCGTGTGGCGCGAGCCGAAGCCGGAGGCGCGCATGTTACGTGCGCCAGCTTTCGATTTCCAACGCGCGCAACTTACGGATTCGCTCGCCGGGCTTTCGGCGAGCCTGAAGTATGCGGCAAATCGTCTCAAAAATAAGCCGCAGGATAGATGATGCGCCACCTCCGGCCTCGAAGACGTGTATTTTGCGATAGATGTTCATGCCATCAAACCCCCGCCGCGCGCCGCTTTCACCCTTTTCGATGCACGCTTCGTTCCCTGTTTGGCCAGTTTCGCGCGTTCTGCGCTGGCGCCGGTTCATCGCTCTCGTTTTCTTTTGGGCGCTGGCCGCGTGCTCGCGGCCGACCGAGCCGTGGCATCTGACCGACGTCTCCGGGCATCTGCCCGACCTCGACTTCTCTCTCACCGATGACACCGGCGCGCACGTCACCGGCCGGTCTTTCGCGGGCCGCGCGACGCTCGTCTACTTCGGCTATACGCACTGCCCCGATGTCTGCCCGGAAACGATGGCGCGTCTCATGCAGGTGCTCCAGCAGCTCGGGCCGGATGCCGACGCGGCGCGCATCGTGTTCGTTTCCGTCGATCCCGCCCGCGATACGCCCACACTTCTGCACGCGTATGTCCGCGCCTTCGACGACCGGCACGCCGTCGGCCTGACAGGCGCGGATCGCGCGATCGAAGCCGTCGCGCAGCGGTATCGCGTGGCGTATCAGATGGAAAAGCGCGATCCGGACGGCGCATACGAAGTGACGCACAGTTCGGCGGTGTATATCTTCGATCGCGACGGCCACGCGCGCCTGCTCGCCACGGACCGGGATTCGATCGACGCCATCGCCGCCGATCTGCGCCGCGTCATTCACGCGAAGGACGCCTGACGATGACGACGCTGCTCTACTGGCTCGATCCATGGGAGCCGTCGCCGACGGTCGTGATCGCGATACTCGTCGCCGCCGTGCTGTTTGCGCGCGGCGCACGGCATGCGCGCGTATCGATATCGCGGCGTATCGCGTTCTGGGCCGGATTGAGCGCGCTCTACGTGGCGCTGCACACGCGGCTCGATTACTTTTTCGAGCACGAGTTTTTCATGCATCGGCTGCAGCATCTGGTGCTGCATCATCTCGGGCCCTTCCTGATTGCGCTGTCGTATCCGGGGGCGGCGCTGCGCGCAGGCGTGCCGTTCGAATGGCGGCGACGCTGGCTGCGTCCGGCATCGCAGACTCGCGTCGCACGCATGATGTTCGATATCGTGTTCAACCCGGTTATCGCGCTGACGCTGTTCGTCGGCCTGATCTACTTGTGGCTGCTATCGCCGATTCACTTCAAGGCGATGCTCGATTACCGGCTCTATCGCGTAATGAACTGGAGCATGGTGATCGACGGCCTGCTTTTCTGGTGGCTCGTGCTCGACCCGCGTCCCGCGCCGCCCGCGCGGCTCGCGCCCGGCCGGCGCATTCTGGTGGTGATCGCCGCCATTCCGCCGCAGATCGTGCTCGGCGCGTTCATCTTCTTCACGCCGCGCGAGCTGTATCCGATCTATTCGATTTGCGGCCGCGCGTTCACCTGGATCACGCCGATGCGCGACCAGCAGATCGGCGGACTCTTGCTCTGGATTCCCGGCTCGATGATGAGCGTGATCGGCGCGCTGATCGCGCTGCGCCACTGGCTGCGGCTGTCGGCGCGCGCGCGGTTGCGTCAGGAGTCGAAGCCGGGACGGCGCATCCAGACATGCGGGATGCCATCTTCGTCATGCACCCCCGACGAAGCGACGAATCCGAACGCGCCGTAAAAGCGCTGCAAGTGCGCCTGCGCATGCAGGCTGATCGGCTGGTCGGGCCACTGCTTGAGAATTTCTTCGAGCGCGCGCTGAAGCATCGCGTTGCCGAGCTTCATGCCGCGAAAGCCGGCGGTCGTCAGCACGCGGCCGATACGGACGTCCTTTTCGTTTTCGTCCGGATGACCCGGCAACAGCACGCGCAGATATCCGGCGAGTTTCGGGCGCGTCTCGCCTCTGCCGTACGCCAGCAGATGCCATGCGTCGGTATCGAGCCCGTCGATATCGCCGTACACGCAGTTCTGCTCGACGACGAACACCGCGCTGCGTGCGGCGAGCATGTCGTAGACTTCGGCGGTGGTCAGGTCATCGAAGCGCTTCCAGCGCCACTCGAGGTGGGAGAGTTGGGTGGTCATCGTTGTAGGTATCGGAGGCCTTGCGGCGTGCCGCAATTATGCCGCGAGGCAGCCGGAGCAAAGCGCCGCGGAAAAAGAAAAAGCCCTGACGAGTCAGGGCTTTTAAAGTGGAGGCGCGAACCGGAGTCGAACCGGTCTAAACGGCTTTGCAGGCCGCTGCATAACCGCTTTGCTATCGCGCCATAAGCGGTGTGGCTTGCCAGCCAATCTGAGTCGGCCAGTCTACCAAACAAAAAGGGAAGCTTTGCTTCCCCTTTGACTGGAGCGGGAGACGAGGCTCGAACTCGCGACCTCAACCTTGGCAAGGTTGCGCTCTACCAACTGAGCTACTCCCGCATATCCTGCGCTGCTACTGCCTTTCCGATGCCGCTTCGCCGACCGAACCGATGAGCGCTGCTCACACCGAAACTTTCAAACTGGAGCGGGAGACGAGGCTCGAACTCGCGACCTCAACCTTGGCAAGGTTGCGCTCTACCAACTGAGCTACTCCCGCATTTGCTGCTTATTTACTGCTTAACTGACTGCTTCGCTTCGTTTCTGCTTCGCGTCGCGCATCAGAGAAACGAGATTATGTAGAAGCCAAAGAGACCTGTCAACTGTTTTGTCTGCGGTTTTTTCAGCTTCGACGCAATTTTTTGCGCTTAGCCTGCCGACTGTTTCAAAGCATGCCGCCGCGCTCGCGAATCTGCGGCCAGGCCAGCTTCATGTAGTAAAACATCGACCAGACGGTGAGAAACGCCGCGACATTGATAAGCCACAAACCCCACACGCGCGAGTCGAGCACCCACTGCGTGCCCGGGATGTTCAGGCGGCCGTAGAACAGCAGCATCGGAATGGCGACCATCTGGCAGACCGTCTTGAACTTGCCGAGCGAATTCACCGCCACGCTCTTCGATGCGCCGATCTGCGCCATCCATTCACGCAGCGCCGAAATGGTGATCTCGCGTCCGACGATCACGAGCGCGATCACCGCGTTGAGCCGCGCGCTCTGCACGAGCACGAGCAGCGCGGCGGTGACCATCAGCTTGTCGGCGACCGGATCGAGAAATGCGCCGAACGCCGACGTCTGATTGAGCTTGCGCGCGAGGAAGCCGTCGAACCAATCGGTGAGCGCGGCGAGCACGAAGATGACCATCGCGAGCAGGTTGCGATGCTCGAGGCTCAACATCATGTCCGGCAGATAGAACACGCCCACGACGAGCGGAATCAGCACGATTCGCAGCCACGTCAGGAAGATCGGTAGGTTGAACGGCATGGGCGAAAGTGGGATCGAGTGCGTGAGGGGTTGGAGGCGCCATTGTGCCGCGTCGCTCCGACGCTCACAAGGCGCGGCTGAAGGCCCCGAAGCGGCGCGCAGCGGGGCCGCTCATCAATGCAACTGCCGGTAAATCTGCTGTGCAAGCGCAAGCGATATGCCCTCGACGCTCGCCAGGTCCTCGACGCTCGCCGCCTGCACGCCGCGCAAGCCGCCAAACCGCGACAACAGGCGCTGACGCCGCTTCGCGCCGACGCCTTCGAGTTCTTCCAGCCGCGATGTCTGGCGCGTCTTCGCCCGCTTCGCCCGCATGCCGGTAATCGCGAAGCGGTGCGCTTCATCGCGGATTTGAGCGACGAGCATCAGCGCCGCGCTTTCCTTGCCGAGTTCGAGCGCGGGACGACCATCCGCGAAGATCAGCGTTTCGAGGCCGACCTTGCGCCCCTCGCCCTTCGCGACGCCCACCAGCATGCCGTGATCGAGCCCAAGCTCCGAAAACACTTGCCGCGCGATTTCGACCTGCCCCTTGCCGCCGTCGATCAGCACGATATTCGGCAGCGTGCCGCCCGCGGCCACGGCCGGCGCGGCGTCGGGCGTGACGTTGGGGTCGGCGGCGTCATCCGGCTGCATCGTCGTGGCTTCCTCGTTCGCGTTCGCCGCCGCCTGCGCGACCATCTTCTCGTAGCGGCGCGTGAGCACCTGGCGCATCGCGGCGTAATCGTCGCCGGGCGTGATGCCCGTGATGTTGTAGCGCCGATATTCGCCCGACTGCATCTTGTGATGGTGATACACCACGCACGACGCCTGCGTCGCCTCGCCCATCGTATGGCTGATGTCGAAGCACTCGATGCGCATCAGCGCGAGGTCGTCCATCTCGAGCCCGAGCGTTTCCGCGAGCGAGCGCGTGCGCGCCTGCTGCGAGCCCTGCTCCGACAAAAGACGCGCGAGCGCGAGCTTCGCGTTCTGTTCGGCCATCGACAGCCAGACGCGCTTCTGACCTTGCGGCTGACGCAGCAGCGTGACCTTGTGGCCGGCCTGCTCCATCAGCAGATCGATGAGTTCGCGGCTCGCCGGCGCGTGACTCACGACGAGCACCGGCGGCACGCGATTGCCGATGTAGTGCTGCGCCATAAACGCTTCCAGCACTTCAGATTCGAGCGCGCCTTCGCGCATGGCGGGTTCGGTCTGGTCTTCGACGTCCAGTTGAGCTTCGACGCCGGCCGCGTCGGCATCGCCTTCCGTCGTCGACTGCACGCCGTCTTCCGCCTGCGCCTCGTCTCGTGCGGCATTCGCGATCGCTTCTATCTCCGGCGCGGGAACATCGACGAGTGCTGTCGCAGCCGCTTCGACGGCGTTGACGGCTTCGACGGCGTCGTCGTCTTCAAGGCCCGCTTCGTCGTCTTCGAGGCCCGTTTCGTCGTCCTCGGGAAGCGGCATCGCGCTTTCCACGTGCGCCGGGAAATACGCCTTGTCGCCGAGATGGCGGCCGCCGCGCACCATCGCCAGATTCACGCAGACCTTGCCGCCCAGCGCGACGACCGCGAGGATATCGACATCGCTTTCGCCGCCGACTTCAATGGCCTGCTGATGCAGCACCGTCGACAGCGAACTCATCTGATTGCGCACCGCCGCCGCCTGCTCGAACTTCAGCTCGGCTGCGAACGCATGCATCTTTTCTTCCAGCTCTTTCATCACTTCGCCCTGCCGGCCGAGCAGAAAGCGCGACGCGTTCGATACATCGCGTGCGTAATCCTCCTTGCTGATGAGACCGGTACAAGGCGCGGTGCATCGCCCGATCTGATGCAGAAGACACGGACGCGTCCGGTTGCTGAACACCGAGTCCTCGCACGTGCGCAACTGGAACACGCGCTGCAAGATTTGAATGCTCTCGCGCACCGCCCAGGCGCTCGGGAACGGCCCGAAGTACTGATTCTTCTTGTCGACCGCGCCGCGGTAATAAGCCATGCGCGGAAACGCGTGCCCGGTCAGCTTGAGGAACGGGTACGACTTGTCGTCGCGAAAGAGGATGTTGTAGCGCGGCGCGAGCGCCTTGATCAGGTTGTTTTCGAGCAGCAGCGCTTCGGCTTCGGAGCGCGTGACGGTCGTCTCGATCTTGCGGATGCGCGTGACCATCATCGCGATGCGCGGCGAATGCAGCGTCTTCGTGAAGTAGCTCGACACGCGTTTCTTCAGGTTGCGAGCCTTGCCGACGTAGAGCACGTTGCCGTCGCCGTCGTAATAGCGGTACACGCCCGGCAGATGCGGCAACTGCACAAGCGTCTTCTTCGGGTCGAAAGTCGGATCGGGGGCGTCGGTCTGAGTCATGCAGCGAATATCGTGACGGTGCGCGGAAGGGACAAGGCAGGCGGCGCACCGTGTCTTAGAATCGCCAGTTTAGAACATTACGACGCGGTCTCGCCGCCGCTCATGCCGCCATGTCCACGCCCCCGTCGCATCAAGCAGGCCAGGAACTCGCCTGCGACATCTTCTGCGCGGTCGTCGACAACTTCGGCGATATCGGCGTGTGCTGGCGGCTCGCGCGTCAGCTTCGCGCGGAGCACGGCTGGCGCGTGCGGCTCTTCGTCGACGATCTCGCCGTCTTCCACGCGCTGTGCCCCGCCGTCGATACGTCGCTCGCGCGGCAGGAAGCGGCGGGCGTCGTCATCGAACACTGGCGCGAGCCGGCGCATGCGGGCGACGCGCTCGAGATCGCCGATGTCGTCGTCGAAGCGTTCGCGTGCGAGATTCCGCACGCGTACATCGCCGCGATGGCGCGTCGCGAGCCGAAGCCCGTGTGGGTCAATCTGGAGTATCTGAGCGGCGAAGACTGGGTCGCCGATTTCCACCTGCGGCCGTCGCCGCATCCGCGCTATCCGCTCGAGAAGAGCTTCTTCTTCCCCGGCCTCGGCGCGGGCACGGGCGGCGTGCTGAAGGAGCGCGGCCTCGATGCCGCCCGCGAACGCTTCGATGCCGCGACGTGGTGGCGCGAGCGCGTGGGCATCGAGCGGCCGGACGCGGCATCGACGGTGATCTCGCTGTTCGCGTACGAGAACCCCGCCGTCGATGCGCTGCTCGCGCAGTGGCGCGATGGCGCGTCGCCCGTCGTGCTGCTGGTGCCGGAGGGGCGCATTTCCGGCGCGATCGCGCGCTTCTTCGGCCTGCCGAAGTTCGCTGCGGGAGCATCGGCGCGTGCGGGCGCGCTGCAGGCGCATGCGCTGGGTTTCGTCGAGCAGCCGCGTTTCGACGAACTGCTCTGGGCCGCCGATTTCAACTTCGTGCGCGGCGAAGACTCGTTCGTGCGCGCGCAATGGGCGCAAAAGCCGTTCGCGTGGCACATCTACCCGCAAGCCGACGACGCGCATCTGCCAAAACTCGATGCCGCCCTCGCCCATTACGCCAGCGGACTTTCGCCCTCGGCGCGGGATGCGATCAATCGCTTCTGGCATGCGTGGAACGGCGCGGGCACGCCGGACTGGGCGGATTTCCGGCGGCATCGGGGGGAATTCGAGGCGCGTGCGGCGCAGTGGGCCGATGAACTCGCGGACGTCGGCGATCTGGCCGGCAACCTCGTCGCGCATGCGGCTGCGCGCATGGGCGGCTGACACGGACCCGCCTGCCCGGCGGCTGGCCAAACCAGCAAAAACTCAGTTAAAATAAGCGGTTATCCGAGCGCAGGCCGCAGTTTCGTTACCGCAGACGGCGCTCCACCTGAATCGATCTAATCCGCAGATCAGCAATCCACGGCAACACTGAAGCCAAATTCAATCGTAAGGACCCAGTTTTTATGAAGACCGCACAAGAACTCCGCGTCGGCAACGTCGTCATGATCGGTAACGATGCCATGGTCGTGCAACGTGCCGAATACAACAAGTCCGGCCGTAACTCAGCGGTCGTGAAAATGAAGTTCAAGAACCTGCTGACGAACGCCGGCATGGAAACGGTCTACAAGGCCGACGACAAGTTCGACGTCGTCGTGCTCGAGCGCAAGGAAGTGACGTACTCGTACTTCGCGGACCCGATGTACGTCTTCATGGACGCCGACTACAACCAGTACGAAGTCGAAGCCGAAATGATGGGCGACGCGCTCCACTATCTCGAAGACGGCATGGCTTGCGAAGTCGTGTTCTACAACGAGAAGGCCATTTCCGTCGAACTGCCGACCACGCTGGTTCGCGAAATCGTCTACACGGAACCGGCCGTCAAGGGCGATACGTCGTCGGGCAAGGTGCTGAAGACCGCGAAGCTGCACACCGGCTTTGAGCTGCAAGTGCCGCTCTTCTGCAACATCGGCGACAAGATCGAAATCGACACGCGCACGAACGAATACCGCAGCCGCGCCTAAAGCGGCATCGCGTAAGCCTTACGCCGGCCACGCCCGGCGCTGGGCGGCGGTGACGGAACCGCCGGTCAAGGCTGTCAATGAAAGCGCCCCATCGCGGGCGCTTTTTCTTTTGCATGAATTTTTTGACAAATTCAGGCAAACTTTACCGCTTGAAAGCAATTGTCTTGACTCAGCAAGCCGGCCTCTTCCTCGCCTATGTTGCTGTTTTTGTTGTAACTACATGGCCGTACCGTGCCGCGCGAGCTGGTTTTTACAATTTGGCACAATTCCTGCTTTATCCGCGCATCGGGACTAAACACGGCATCAGATGCACTTCCAGCGCTTCCGCTTTGGCCGATGGACGATCGTTGCGGCGCTTGCGCTGCCTGCTTTCGCGTTGACGGCGGGATGCCAGTCCGCCGCAACCGGCGAGCCGGCCGCAGATTACGCATCGGACGCCTCGGTGACCGCGCGCGTGAAAGCGGCATTGCTTGCCGATCCGGGATTGAAATCGCTCGCGGTCAGCGTGGCGACTTATCGCGGTGTCGTTCAGTTGTCCGGTAACGTGAATTCGGAGGAACAGATTCAGAAGGCCGTCGCCGTAACCCGCAGCGTGTCGGGCGTGCAATCCATCAGCAACGATCTGCACATCAAGCCGCAATGACGCAGTAGTCGATACCCAAGCGCAGGACAAGAACAAACCGCAGCGGGATCCAACGCGCCGCGCAGTCAAAGCATGACAACGCGCCGCAGCCCGCCCACGAGCGCCCGAGTTCCAAGCATCGCCCTTGACCGGCGACGCATGCTGCAACGGCAATTACAGTCTCTTTTGATACGTTGTGTCTGCCATGCCACACGCACTGATTGTCGAAGACGATCCCAACAGCCTGTCCGGCCTGTCCGCGATCCTGTCGGCGGACGGCTTTTCTGTCGATACCGCGACCACGCTCGCCGAGGCGCGCGCCGCGCTGACGCGCTTCATCCCCGATGTCGTACTGATCGACCTCAACCTGCCCGACGGCAGCGGTCTCGATCTGCTGCCGAGCCTGCCGTCGCAACCGCCTGACGGAGCGCTGCCCGTCATCGTGATGACCGGTAACGCGACGGTCGAAAGCGCGATCGAAGGGCTGCGGCACGGCATCTGGGATTACTTGCTGAAGCCGGTCAACATCCCGCGTTTGCGCAGCCTGCTCGCGCGGATTCCCCGTCCCTACGAGCTGACCGAGGAAGTGCAGTCGCTGCGCTCGACGCTGCGCGAGCTCGGCCATTTCGGCGACATGCTCGGCCGCAGCGCAGTCATGCAGCAGGTCTACGATCAGATCGAGCACACTGCGCCGACCGAAGCCGCCGTGCTGATCTGCGGCGAGCCGGGCACGGGCAAGAAGCTGGCGGCGCGCACCATTCACCAGTTGAGCCGCCGCCGCAAGGGACCGTTCGTGAGCTTCGACTGCTCGACCGCGCGCGCTGACGGCACGCACCGCTCGATGGAAAGCATCCTCTTCGGCCACGAGCGCAATGCGTTCGCGGGCGCGGAAAATCGCGAGCCGGGCCTGCTCGAGCAATCCGGCGGCGGCACGCTGTTCCTCGACCAGATCGATTCATTGCCCGCCCCGCAGCAGGAAGCGCTGTTGCGCGCGCTCGATTCGCAGACGTTCATGCGCGTCGGCGGCAGCAATCGCATCATGACCGACTTCCGCCTGATCGCATCGTCGCGCACGCCGGCGCGCGATGCCGTGACGAGTGGCGCGCTGCGCGAGGACCTGTTCCAGCGGCTGTCCGCGTCGTCGATCGTGCTTCCGCCGCTGCGCGAACGCGACGACGACATCGCGCTGATGGCCGAGCAATTCGTCGATGAGCTTAATCGCGAGAATCACATCGCCGGAATCACGAGCGGATCGCCGAAGCGCATCAGCCCGTCGTTCCTGCGCGAGTGCATCGCGAACGACTGGCCGGGCAACGTGCGCGAAATGCGGGATCGCGTGCGGCGCGCGTACCACGCATCGGGCGAAACGATCGAAACATTGCGCGCCGACGAGCAAGGCGGTCCCGGCGGGCGCGGTCTCAATGGCAGCAGCGTGCAGGTGACGGTCGGCACGGCGCTCGCGGATGTCGAAGACATGCTGATTCGCGCGACGCTCGAAGCGGTCGGCGGGACGCGGCATCGCGCGGCGACGCTGCTCGGCATCAGCCCGAAGACGCTCTATAACAAGCTGCAGCGGATGAAGCTGGAACCGTAGGCTTCACAGCCGCCGAAAAAGAACGCCACGGCAGTTTGCATGCCGTGGCGTTTTTTTGCGTCCATCCGACGGACTTCAGCCCAACGCGCTCGCGATCAAAGCCCGCGCCGCCCGATATTCCGGCTGATTCTGCAGCTTGCTCCAGCGCAACGCCTTGCCGCGCGGACGCATCTGCCGGATGCGCTGCTGCGATGCCTTCGACGGCGTAAAGCGCAGTTGCTCCAACACCTTGCCCGCCTCCTCCGGCTGATTGCAGATCAGCACCATGTCGCAGCCCGCCGTCAGCGCGGCCGTCGCGGCTTCGGTAAGCGTGCCGCCCGCGCGCGCAGCTTCCATCGAGAGATCATCGCTGAAAATCGCGCCGTTGAAGCCAAGCTTGCCGCGCAGAATGTCCTGCAGCCAGATGCGCGAAAAGCCGGCGGGCTTCTCGTCGACTTGCGTGTAGATCACGTGCGCCGGAATCACCGACGCAAGCGACAGCCCGAGCCAGTCGTAGGGACGCACGTCGGCGGCGAGGATTTCATCGAGCGGGCGATCGTCGGTCGGCAGCGCGACATGCGAATCCGCCGATGCGAAGCCGTGCCCCGGAAAGTGCTTGCCGCAGTTCGCCATGCCGGCGAGCGCGAGGCCGTAATTCAGGCTCTTGGCGAGCATCGTCACGACGCGCGGATCGCTGTGCAGCGCGCGATCGCCGATCACCTGCGACTGGCCGTAGTCGAGATCGAGCACCGGCGTAAAGCTCATGTCGATGCCGCACGCGCGCAACTCCGACGCGAGCACGTAGCCGAACGCAGTCGCCGCTTTGGTGGCTGCGAGCACGTCCTTGTCCCACAACGCGCCGAGCTTGCCAGGCGCGGGCAACACCGTGAAGCCATCGGTGCGAAAGCGCTGCACGCGCCCGCCTTCGTGATCGACGGCGATCAGGATGTCATCGCGCACCGCGCGGATCGCATCGGTCAGCGCGACCAGCTGCGCGCGGTCCTCGAAATGGCGCTTGAAGAGGATGATGCCGCCCGTCATCGGATGCGTGAGGCGCTCGATATCCGCGTCGGAGAGCGTCGTGCCGGCGACGTCGAGCATGACGGGGCCGGGAATGCGTTTCATCGGATTCAATTGGTTTTCTTGTGGTGGTGGTTGTGCTGTCACGCCTTGTCCGCGACTTCCGCGACGACGAAGGTCACCGCATAGTCACGCTCGTCGGTGACGGTAACTTGCGCGGTGATGCCGCGTTGCGCGAGCCATTCGGCCAGTTCGCCCGACGCCACGACGACCGGCTTGCCGCTGGGCTCGTTGAGCGTTTGCAGCGCGCGCCATGTCATCGGCCAGCGCATGCCGAGGCCGATCGCCTTCGAGAACGCTTCCTTGGCGGAAAAGCGCGTCGCGAGAAACGCGAGACCGCGCACTTCCGAGCGGGCGCGGCGTGCGTGATAGATGCGCAGTTCGTCGGGGCCGAGCACTTTCTCGGCGAAGCGCCCTTTCGTGCGCTCCATGACCGCCGCGACGCGGCTTACTTGCACGAGGTCCGTGCCGATTCCGTAGATCGCCATGATGCCGCGCTCAGCGTTTTGTTTGCGACGCGAGCCGCGATGCGACCATGATGGCCTTCATCTCGCGCACGGCGTTGTCCCAGCCGGCGAAGATCGCGTGCGCGACGATCGCATGGCCGATGTTCAGTTCGACGATGCCATCGAGCGCGGCGATCGGCTGCACGTTCGTATAGTGCAGTCCGTGGCCCGCGTTGACCTTCAGCCCGAGCGAATTGCCGAAATCGACGCTCTTCGCGACGCGCTCGAATTCGCGCTGCTGCGCGGCTTCGTCGTGGGCTTCCGCGTAGCGGCCCGTATGCAGTTCGATGACCGGCGCCTGCGCTTCCTTCGCCGCGCGAATCTGCGTCTCGTCGGGATCGATGAACAGCGACACGCGGATGCCCGCATCGGCCAACTGTTTGCACGCCACCTTTACCGATTCGAACTGCCCGGCGACGTCGAGGCCGCCTTCGGTCGTCAGCTCCTGGCGCTTCTCCGGCACGAGGCAGACATCGTGCGGCTTGATCTCGCACGCGATGTCGAGCATCTCGCGCGTCACCGCGCATTCGAGGTTCATCCGCGTCTTGAGGAGCGGTCGCAGCGTGCGGACATCGGCATCGACGATATGACGGCGATCCTCGCGCAGATGCAGCGTGATCGCGTCGGCGCCTGCTTCCTCGGCGGCGAGCGCGGCGCGAATCGGATCGGGATAAGACGTGCCGCGTGCATTGCGCAAGGTGGCGACGTGATCGATGTTCACGCCGAGATCGATCACGCTCGCGGGCGATGAGAGAAAGAAGCTCATAGATTTTGCAGGTCGATCAGAATCTGACGGGTGGCGAGCGGCGCGCCGCCCAGGTGATAGTTCAGCAGGAAGCGCATCAGCGTCTTGCTTTGCACGGCGGTCTGGGCGCTGCCGTAGTCGTCGCGCTCCATGTCGATCAGCGTCTGCCCGGCGATGACAGGCCATTGCGGAGGAAAATCGTCGGACGCTTCGCGCACGCCGCGTTCCGGATCGAACGTGTAGCGGCCTTCCGCGACCACACTCTCGCGCGTGACCGTGCGCGTGAGCGCCATCGCATAACCGGTTTCGCGCAGCAGCACGCGCTCGAACGAGCGCAGCACCTGCACCGCCGGTTCGCCATGCGCGAGGCGCGAGAGCGTCAGCACGTAATGATTGAAAAGCGCGGGATGCGCGTCCTCGCGGGCGCAGAACTTCACGAGCAGTTCGTTGACATAGAAGCCGCAGAGCAGCGCGTCGCCGGTCAAAGGCAGCATGCCGCCGACCCATTCCGCCGTGGTCAGCGTGCGGACTTCGCCCTTGCCCGTCCACGAGAGTCCGAGCGGCTGGAAGGTCTGCAGCACGCCGCGCAGCGCGGAGTGCGGACGCTTCGCGCCCTTCGCGACGAGCGCGATGCGCCCGTGATCGCGTGAAAAGACATCGATGACGAGACTCGTCTCGCGATAGGGATAGCTATGCAGCACGAAGCCCGGCTGTTCGTTGACGCGAAAGTCCGAGCGCGGCGCGGCGCGCGGCTTCGGCTTGTCTGCGCCGCCGGTGGCGGACGAAGGCGCGCGGCGGCGCTTCGCCACGGCCCGCGCGGGCCGCTCGGGTTGCGCGGTGGCGTCGAAGTCGTCGTCAGGACGACCGTCGGCCGGCGGAGTCATCCACGCGTCGCTGGTGCCGGCGTCCATGATTTCGGTCCATGCGTCATTCGTAACCGTATGCGCGCAAGCCTGCTTCGTTGTCCGCCCAGCCGCTCTTGACCTTGACGAAGGTTTCGAGATACACGGGGCCGTCGAAGAGCTTCTCCATGTCGAGCCGCGCCTCGGTGCTGATCTGCTTCAGTTTCGCGCCCTTCTGCCCGATGATCATCGCCTTGTGGCCGTCGCGGTCGACGAGAATCGTCGCGAACACGCGGCGCAGGCGGCCTTCGGTCTCGAATTTGTCGATGAGCACGGTGCTCGTGTACGGCAACTCGTCGCCGGTCCAGCGGAACACTTTCTCGCGCAGGATTTCGGCGGCGAGGAACCGCTCGCTGCGGTCGGTGAGGTCGTCTTCGCCGTAGATCGGCTCGCCTTCCGGCAGATACGGCTTGATTACCGACATCAGGCGCTTGATGTCCTCCGGATGCTTCGCCGCCAACGGCACGATCTCGCGAAACTCGCGCAACGCCGACATCTGCTGCATGAACGGAAAGAGTGAATCTTTATCGCCGACGCGGTCGAGCTTGTTCGCGATCAAGAGCGTGGGCGTGCCCGCCGGAATGAGGTCGAGCACCCGCTGATCGTCGGGGCCGAAGCGGCCGGCTTCGATGACGAAGAGAATCGCATCGACCGAACTCAGCGTCGACGTCACCGCGCGATTCAGCGAGCGGTTGAGCGCGCCGCTGTGGCGCGTCTGGAAGCCGGGGGTATCGACGAAGATGTACTGCGCGTCGTCGATCGTGTTGATGCCGGTGATGCGATGGCGCGTCGTCTGCGCCTTGCGCGAGGTGATGCTCACCTTCTGGCCGACGAGCGCGTTCATGAGCGTCGATTTGCCGACGTTGGGCCGGCCGACGATGGCGACCATGCCGCAGCGGAAACCGGGAGATGTGGGAGCGTTCATAGTGTGTGCAGCCTGGATTCGTTGGCGCGTCTAAGCGAGAGACGCAATGCGCGTGCGCGCGTCAGTGGCCGGCGTCGGCGGCGCGCACGACTCGGCTGGCCGGTGCGTCGGGACTCGTGCCGCTGTTCGTTTCGGACTCGTCCCGCTCCGTGGATGACTCTGCCGCTTCGCCCTTCGCCGCCTTCTCCGGACGATGAATCACGTGCCGTTCGGGCTTGTCGGCGGCGGCAAAGGCCCCCGCGGACGGTTCGACGTGTGTCGCGCGGATCACGGCGAGCGGCGCGGTCTCGTGCGATTCATCCGCCGCGTGGCTGCGATGACGATCCCGCTCGCGCCGGTCCGGCGAGCGTAAATCGAGCGCGGCCTGCACGCCGATTCCGTCCGGCATCATGTCGCCCTGGGCGAGCTTCGCCGCCCGCGCGCCCTTGCGCTTCGGCTTCACGCCGAGCGACGGCGCCGCGGCGGCCACTTCGTCGAGCGCCTTTTTCGCCGCGGCCTGTTCCGCCGCACGACGGCTCGCGCCCGAGCCCGACACTTTCACGTCGAGCTTCGGCACCGAGCACTCGACTTCGAACTGCTGGTTGTGGGCAGCGCCATGCGTCGCCACGACCGTGTATGTCGGGAGCGCGATCTTGTGCCCTTGCAGATATTCCTGCAGCAGCGTTTTTGCGTCCTTGCCGATGGTGCGCGGATCGATGTGATCGAGCACCGGCGTGTACAGCCGCTTGATGACGGTATGAGCGGCGTCGAAACCGCCATCGAGGAAGATGGCGCCGAAGATCGCTTCGAGGGTATCCGCGAGAATCGACGGGCGGCGAAAACCGCCGCTGCGCAATTCGCCTTCGCCGAGACGCAGCTCTTCCGAGACGTTCAGTGCCTGCGCGATTTCATAAAGCGATTGCTGCTTGACCAGATTCGCCCGGACGCGCGACAGATCGCCTTCGTCGAGCTTGCCGAAACGCTGGAACAAAAGGGCAGCCACCACGCAATTGAGAACGGAATCGCCGAGAAATTCGAGCCGTTCGTTGTGCGTGGCGCTGTGACTGCGGTGGGTCATCGCCTGGCGCAGCAATTCCGCATTGCGAAATTCGTACCGCAGCCGGCTTTCCAACGGAGAAGAGGGCATGGACAGAGTATAACGCGCCCGCCAAGGCGGCTGATTCCGCCCGGCGGGCCGGGAAAACGCGTGGCGAGACGGTGTTAGCCGCGCTTCTTCACGCCGTTTCGAAGCGCGCGCCGACGGTGTGACGGCAGCGCGCGCAGTGCATCACTGGAACGAGCCGATGCGCTTCAGGTTGCTGAAGTTCATCCAGATGAAGAACGCGCGTCCGACGATGTTCTTGTCCGGCACGAAGCCCCAGTAGCGGCTGTCGGCGCTGTTGTCGCGGTTGTCGCCCATCATGAAGTAATGGCCCGGCGGCACCTTGCACGTCACGCCTTGCGCGTTGTAGACGCAGTTGTCGCGGTACGGGAAATCGTCCGCGCCGACGACGAACGGCGGCACTTGCGGATTGTTGAGGATGGCATTCTTGCGGCCGTCCAGATCTTCGATGAACTGCTTCGCATAGCCGATGCGCTCGTCGTCGAAATAGTCCGGCAGCGGCGCTTCCGGCACGGGCTTGCCGTTGATCGTGAGCTGCTTGTTCTCGTATGCGACGGTATCGCCCGGCAGGCCGATCACGCGCTTGATATAGTCGACCGATTCGTCCTTCGGATAGCGGAACACCACTACGTCGCCGCGCGTGAGCGGCTTGCCCTCGGTCAGCTTGGTGTTGGTGATCGGCAGGCGCAGGCCGTATTCGTACTTGTTCACGAGGATGAAGTCGCCGACCAGCAGCGTCGGCACCATCGAGCCCGACGGAATCTTGAACGGCTCCACGATGAACGAACGCACCACGAACACCGCGAGAATCACCGGAAAGAAGCTCGCCGTGTATTCGAGCCACCACGGCTGGCGCAGCCGCTCGTCGCGCAGGCGGGCGCGCGTTTCGGCCGCGTTTTCATCGGCGAAGCGCTCGCCGACGCGTTCCTGCTGGCGGTCGAAGTCGGCCACTGCGACTTCCGCCGCGCGGCGGCGTCCCGGCAGAAAGACCAGCTTGTCGAGCACCCATGCAATACCCGTCACCAGGACGAGGATCAAGAGAATCAGTGCGAAATTCATCAAACGCTTCCGGTTGTTATCGTCGGTTGTTGTTGTTCTGCGCCTCGCGGCGCGCGGACATCATTCGTCCACGCGGAGGATCGCGAGGAAGGCTTCCTGCGGAATCTCGACCGATCCGACCTGCTTCATGCGCTTCTTGCCCGCCTTCTGCTTTTCGAGCAGCTTTTTCTTGCGGCTGATGTCGCCGCCGTAACACTTCGCGAGCACGTTCTTGCGCAACGCCTTGATGTTTTCACGAGCGATGATGTTCGAACCGATGGTCGCCTGAATCGCCACGTCGTACATCTGGCGCGGAATCAGCTCGCGCATCTTGGACGCGACTTCGCGGCCCCGATGCTGGCTTTGCGAACGGTGCACGATGACCGAAAGCGCATCGACCTTGTCGCCGTTGATGAGCATGTCGACTTTAACGACATCCGCCGCGCGATATTCCTTGAACTCGTAATCCATCGACGCATAGCCGCGCGACGTCGACTTCAGTCGATCGAAAAAATCGAGCACGATTTCCGCCATCGGGATTTCATAGGTGAGTTGCACCTGGCGGCCGTGATACTGCATGTTGATCTGCTGGCCGCGCTTGTTCGTACACAGCGTGATGACCGAGCCGACGTACTCCTGCGGCATGTACAGGTTCACCGTGACGATCGGTTCGCGCACTTCCTCGATCTTCGGCGGCTCCGGCATCTTCGCCGGATTCTCGACGGTGATCGTGGTGCCGTCGCGCTGCAGGACCTCGTAGATCACCGTTGGCGCCGTGGTGATGAGGTCCATGTCGAATTCGCGCTCGAGCCGCTCCTGCACGATTTCCATGTGCAGCAGGCCGAGGAAGCCGCAACGGAAGCCGAAGCCGAGCGCCTGCGAGACTTCCGGCTCGTATTGCAGCGAGGCGTCGTTCAGTTTCAGCTTTTCGAGCGATTCACGCAGCGCGTCGTACTGGTTCGCTTCGACCGGATAAAGGCCCGCAAACACCTGCGGCTTGACTTCCTTGAAGCCCGGCAACGCCTCTTGCGCCGGACGATTTGCGACCGTGACGGTATCGCCGACCTTCGCGGCCGTCAGTTCCTTGATGCCCGCGATCACGAAGCCCACCTGCCCCGCCGACAACTGCGAGAGGTTCGTGGACTTCGGTGCGAACACGCCGAGATGCTCGACCGGATACTGCGCGCCGGTCGCCATCATCTTGATCTTGTCTTTGGGCTTCAGCGTGCCGTTGACGATACGCACGAGCATCACGACGCCGACGTAATTGTCGAACCACGAGTCGATGATCAGCGCCTGCAGCGGCGCTTCCGTGTCGCCTTTGGGCGGCGGCACTTTCGCGATCAGCGATTCCAGCACGTCCTCGACGCCAAGCCCCGTTTTCGCGCTGCAATGCACGGCGTCGGTCGCGTCGATGCCGATCACGTCTTCGATTTCGGAGATCGCGTTGTCCGGGTTTGCAGCCGGCAGGTCGATCTTGTTCAGCACCGGCACGACTTCGACGCCGAGTTCGATCGCCGTGTAGCAATTGGCGACGGTCTGCGCTTCGACGCCCTGGCTGGCGTCGACGACGAGCAGCGCACCCTCGCACGCCGACAGCGAGCGGCTGACTTCGTAGGAGAAGTCGACGTGTCCGGGTGTGTCGATCAGATTGAGGTTGTAGACCTGGCCGTCGCGCGCCTTGTACGTCAATGCCGCC
Organism: Caballeronia grimmiae; assembly: GCF_000698555.1. GTDB lineage: Bacteria > Pseudomonadota > Gammaproteobacteria > Burkholderiales > Burkholderiaceae > Caballeronia > Caballeronia grimmiae. The sequence goes on from NZ_JFHE01000001.1 coordinate 244,776, forward strand.
GTCTGCGCCTTGATCGTGATGCCGCGCTCGCGTTCCAGGTCCATCGAATCGAGCACCTGCGCTTCCATCTCACGATCGGAGAGCCCGCCGCACAACTGGATGATGCGGTCCGCGAGCGTCGACTTGCCGTGATCGATGTGCGCAATGATCGAGAAGTTACGAATATGATTCATTCAGTGCCGATCAAGCGAAAAAGGCGCGCCCTCACATACGCGGAGCACGCCTTGAAAATTTGGGGAAAACTTCTGCATTTTAGCCGAAAAGGGGGTGTACAGGCGTTTTCGGCGTCCGGCGGATCAACGGCCGCGTTTCTCTAAGGCCGCGTGGACGGCATTTTGGTCCAGCCGGTAATGGCACAACTCGACGCCGTCGAGCATCAGCACCGGCACGCGCTCGTTGTAACGCGCTTCGAGATCCGCATCTTCGTCGATGTCGATCCATTCGATCGCCACGCCGAAGCGCGCGGCGATCGGCTCGAGCGCCGCGCGCATGTCCTCGCACAGATGACACCAGGCGCGCCCGTACAGGACGAAAGGCGCGCCGCTCGCGTCAATCAACGCCGGACCTCACTTCTGCGACGGCGCGCGCGGGCGCAACGGCACGAACTGCGTGTTGTCGCCACGACGCACGAGAACCGCGACCATCTTGCTGGCATCGAGATTCTGCGCGATGGCTTCGAACTGCTTGGCGCTCGTGATGTCCGTATCGCCGATCCGCATAATGATGTCGCCCTTCTGGAAGCCAGCGCGCGCGGCCGGTCCTTCGACCGCATCGACCAGCACGCCGCTCGTCAGCTTCAGCGCCTTTTTCTGTTCGGCGGAGAGATCGCTCACGGCAAGTCCGAGCGAGTTGCTCGCACGTTCCTTGGGCTGCGGGGCGCGGCGCTGCTCGGCCTTCGCGACCTTGTCCGGCTGCATTTCGGCAATGGTGATCGGCAGATCGCGTGACTGACCCTTGCGCCAGATCGTGACGGTTGCCTTCGAGCCCGGCTTGCTTTCGCCGACCATGCGCGGCAGATCAGTCGCCGTCTCGACGTTCGTCCCGTTGAACTTCAGGATGATGTCGCCCGGCTGAATCCCCGCCTTGTCCGCCGGACCGCCCGACTCGACGCTGCTGACGAGAGCGCCCTGCGCCTTCGGCAAGCCGAGCGAATCGGCGACGTCCTTCGTCACTTCGCCGATCGCCACTGCGATCCGGCCGCGCACGACCTTGCCCGACGTCTTCAGTTGATCGGCGACGCGCATGGCTTCGTCGATCGGAATCGCGAACGAGATGCCCATGAAGCCGCCGGTGCGGCTATAAATCTGCGAGTTGATGCCGATGACTTCGCCCGCCATATTGATGAGCGGACCGCCCGAGTTGCCGGGGTTGACGGCGACATCGGTCTGGATGAACGGCAGGTAGTCGCCCGTGTCGCGCCCCTTCGCGCTGACGATGCCCGCGGTCACCGTGTTGTCGAGGCCGAACGGCGAGCCGATCGCAAGCACCCATTCGCCGACGCGCACCTTGTTCGAATCGCCAATGGTGATCGCCGGCAGGCTCGACGCGCTGATCTTGACCACCGCGACGTCCGTGCGCTCGTCGACGCCGACGAGACGCGCCTTGAACTCGCGCTTGTCGGTCAGCGTCACGTAGATGGTGTCGGCGTCGTCGACGACGTGCGCGTTCGTCATCACGTAGCCGTCCGTCGACAGGATGAATCCCGAGCCGACGCCGCTGCTCTGTTCCGAGTTGTCCTGGTTGTCATCGGGAGCGCTGCGGCTGCCGCCCTTGCCCTGATCGCCGCCGCCGCCGCCACCACCACCTCCTCCTCCGCCACCGCCGCGCGGCGAGCCCGGCTGACCGGGCATCGGAATGCCGAAGAAGCGTCGGAAGAACTCGGACATGTCGCCATCATCCAGACCGGGCGGCAGACCGCGCAGGTCGTTGGCGGTGCCGACGCGCGAGGTCGTGCGGATATTGACGACCGAAGGCCCGACTCGGTCGACGAGCACGGTGAAATCCGGCAGGTTCACCGCTGGCGCCGCCGCCGCTGCCGTATGCGAGAGGAGCGGCAGGCACACGGCGAGCGCCGCGGCCGCGATGAACTTGCGCAGCGAGTAGTAGCTCATAGGCTGGAGGCGAGGGATTCGATTACCGGGAAGGCTTGTATTCTATGGTAGAGGCAAATTGCTGCAACGTGCTTTGCGGCACTTCACCGAGCAAGGTAATCCAGAAATCCCCACGGCGCTTCACGAGCACATGCGTCGCGCCGCTGTTGCCCGCGCCTTCCTTGCGCGAACTTTTCTCGACCGGCTCGACGAACACGGAAATGGCGGCGAGGCCATCCGAGAATACGGCCTGATCGACGGGAATCGGCGCCTGGCCCTGCTGGCTCGACGCCATCGGCCGGCGCAACTCGCGAATCTTCCTGAAGCCGGGAATGTTCGGCTTCAGTTGCCAGCCCTGCGCTTCCATGTCGACCGGCTGCACGGGCGGCCGCACGATGGTCCAGCCCGCCGTGCTGCGCATGCCGTTCGCAATCGACGTCTTGTCGATCGCCCCGCCGATGCGCACTTGCGAGAACGAAAGCTGCTCCAGCACCTCGCCGTCCGGATCGAGCGTCTGGGCGCGCAGCAAAAGGCCGGTCTTGGCGTCCGCCCAGAGCTTGTAGGCGAAGCGGTACGCATCCTTCGGATCGAGCTCGATGACCTGGCTGTCGACGCCGGCCACGCGATCGTTACCGAGCAGCTTCGGCTCGTAGTAATTCAGCACCTGATCCCCGCTCGTCGCGAGCAGCGAGGGGAACGAGTCCCGGCTCTGCCGATGCTCCATCACGAGCAAATGCCGCTCGGGGACGAACGTGACCATGTCGTCGTCGTGGCGCAGCATGCGGCGCGGCGCGCCGTCGAGGCTTTCGAGCGATTCATATTCGCCGTCGCCGCGCGTCGCGACGTGCGTGATGCGCGACGACTGCACCGTCGTGCCGCGCTGATAGACGAACGTGCCCTCGTAGTTCTGCTGCTGGGCCGCGTCGTGGATGCGATTGAGCAGGCTGGCCGCGGTCTTGCGCTGTGCGGCGCCGGTGGTGTCGGCGAACGAACTCGATGCCGCCGACAACAATGCGGCTGCGCACAACATGAATGCCGGCAGCCGCCCCCAGGTTCTAGTTTTATTCAACCGCACACTTACCCTCGGTTATTGGCCCTGCGAAGTCGCGGCCGCACGAATCAGAGGCATCGAGCCGGGCATCGCAGGTTGCTGCGAGAACTGTTGATGCGCTTCGAGATATTGATCGAGACTCGCGTCGCGGATAATGTTTGCCTCCACGACGGGCGCGGCCGTGCTCACCGCCGGCACCGACGCCAGCGCGACGCGCTGCACTGGCTCCGTCTGCGCGACGCTCGCCACTTGCGCGACCGGCTGGGTGCCGACGCCCTGCAACTGCGGCACGACGATCCACGTCAGCGTCGCGGCAGCGGCGGCCACCGCGAAAGCCGGCACGACGCGCCGGCGCAGCATGCCGCCGCGCGCCTTCTGCGCCGCCGGAGCGAGCACGTGCGCTTCAGCTTCGAAACGCACGGAGAACGCCGACATGAACGCGCTGCTGCGCGCCGGGCTTTCGACGAGATCGTCGGAGCGCAGGGCATCGCCGATCAGGTGATAGTCCGACCACGACGCGCGGTCCTGGCTCGTCAGTCCCGCAAGGAACTGGCTGATGTTCTGAATTTCGTCGAGCGACTCACCGTCGACGAACGCCGACAAGCGCTCGCCGCGCGTGCCCGCCTGAGAATGTGACTGCGAATTTCCGTGCGCTTGCATCGAGACCGACCCCATGATGCTCCCCAATCCTGTGATACCACCCCGTAGTGACACCAACTAACCCAGATATCGCGTCCCTGTCCCGTGGTTTTTCGCCGCCTACCAGCGCTTGCCTTCGGGAGTGTCCAACAACGGACGCAATTTTGCCGCAATGGCTTCCCGAGCACGGAAAATTCTTGATCTGACGGTGCCGATCGGGCAATTCATCATCTCGGCGATTTCTTCGTAGCTCAACCCTTCGATTTCCCGGAGCGTGATGGCGGTGCGCAGTTCTTCCGGCAGCAGCGCCATCGCAGCATTGACCGTTTCGGCAATCTGCTTGCTCATCAACATCGACTCGGGCGTGTTGATATCCCTTAGTTGGTCGGCGTCGGAGAAAGTTTCCGCCTCTTCGGCATCTGCTTCGGTAGAAGTGGGAGCGCGGCGGCCCTGCGTGGCAAGGTAGTTCTTTGCCGTGTTGACGGCAATCCGGTACAGCCAGGTGTAGAACGCGGATTCGCCCCGAAATTGCGGCAGCGCGCGGTAAGCCTTGATGAAGGCGTCCTGGGCGACGTCCTCGACCTCGGCGGGGTCGCGCACGAGGCGAGAGATCAGTCGAATGATCTTGCGGTGGTATTTGGCGACCAGCAGTTCGAACGCGGCTTTGTCGCCCTTCTGCACGCGCTCGACCAGGACTTGGTCGATTTCTTTTTCGCTCACCTGGAAATCCGTTTGACTTGGGGGCTGTTCGCGGACGGCTATTGTAGCGTTACCGTCTTCGCGTTATCCCCGATGCTCATGCGCCGTTACAGTCGTTACAGGTATGCGCTCGCGGCGCGGCGGGCGCGCACTGCAAGCTGGCGGAAGGTGTCGGAATCGACGGCATCGGCGGCGACGAGCAGCGTGCGCGGCCTGTTTTTCCCCGACGACAAGGTCAGCGCCAGCAGCCGCCCGCCCCATTGCGCGCAGCCGATGATGGAAAAATACCGCGCACCGCCCGCGCGGCCCCAGACGGTCAGGCCGTCCGCGTGCAGCGCGATCGCCGCCGGCTGGCGACGCCGCCAGCGCGACGCTGCGACCCCAAGCAGCGCGGCCACGACGAGCGCCGCGACGGTGCCATCGAAAGCGCCGAAATGTCCCGCGATGCACTCGAAAACCGCCGCGCCTGCTATCGCGATGAACACAACGAGCGCGGCCAGTACGAAACGAGACGGCCGCACCGGGATGCGCGGCAGATTGCCTGCTTCCCGATGCGGCCGATGCTGCTGCGCGCCCGTCATCACGGTCCCCGATCCACCGAGCGCGTTGCGCTCAGTGACGCTTGAACACGAGCGAGCCGTTCGTGCCGCCGAAGCCGAACGAGTTCTTCACCGCGACATCGATCTTCATTTCCCGCGCGGTGTTCGCGCAGTAGTCCAGGTCGCATTGCGGGTCCTGGTTAAAGATGTTGATAGTCGGCGGCGAGATCTGGTTGTGGATGGCAAGCACCGTGAACACGGATTCCAGGCCGCCCGCGCCGCCCAGCAGGTGGCCGGTCATCGACTTGGTCGAGTTCACGACGGCGTTTTTCGCATGGTCGCCGAGGGCACGCTTGATGCCGATGGTTTCCGCGATGTCGCCGAGCGGCGTCGACGTGCCGTGCGCATTCACGTAGTTGACCTCGTCCGCGTTGACCTTCGCGTTCTTGAGCGCGTTGACCATCGCGCGGCGGCCGCCGTCTCCGTCCTCGGGCGGTGCCGTCATGTGGTACGCGTCGCCGCTCATGCCGTAGCCCAGCACTTCCGCGTAAATCTTCGCGCCGCGCGCTTTCGCGTGTTCGTACTCTTCGAGCACCATCACGCCTGCGCCTTCGCCGAGCACGAAGCCGTCGCGGTCCGTGTCCCAGGGGCGGCTGGCGGTGGCGGGATCGTCGTTGCGCTGCGAGAGCGCACGCGCCGCCGCGAAGCCGCCGATGCCGAGCGGCGACACCGTCGCTTCCGCACCGCCAGCGATCATCACGTCCGCGTCGCCGTATTCGATCAGACGCGACGCTTCGCCGATGCAGTGCAGGCCGGTCGTGCACGCCGTGACCATCGACAGGTTCGGGCCCTTGAGGCCGAAGCGAATCGACAGATGGCCGGAGATCATGTTGATGATCGACGCCGGCACGAAGAACGGCGAAATGCGGCGCGGGCCGCGATTGAGCAGCTCCGTCTGGGTGACTTCGATCATCGGCAGCCCGCCGATGCCCGAGCCGACCACGACGCCAACGCGCTCCGCGTTCTCGTCGGTGATCTCGAGACCGCTGTCCTGCATGGCCTGGACACCCGCCGCGAAGCCGTAATGGATAAAGGTATCCATGTGGCGCGCTTCTTTCGCGGGCATGTAGTCCTCGATGTTGAAGCCCTTCACCTCGCCCGCGAAACGGGTCGAGAAGTTCGTGGCATCGAACTTCGTGATATTGGCAATGCCGGACTTGCCCGCCACCAGATTGGCCCAGCCGTCGGCAACGGTATTGCCGACAGGCGAAACGAGCCCAAGGCCTGTAACAACAACTCGACGACGGCTCACGGTAACCCCTTATCCATAGAATGACAAAAAGCAAAAGCCACAGCGGCCACAGGAAACCGCCCTGTGTGCCCTGTGGCTGTTAAATCGGTTTTCGCAGCGACGGTGCTTCAAGCTTGAAAAGCGACGAGTCGCCGGCGCGTCCGGCCTTAGGCCTTGACGTTCGCGCGAGCGTAGTCGATCGCTTGCTGAACCGTGGTGATCTTTTCGGCCTCTTCATCGGGAATTTCCATGCCGAACTCGTCTTCCAGCGCCATCACCAGTTCAACGGTATCGAGCGAGTCAGCGCCCAGATCGTTCACGAACGATGCTTCGTTCTTGATTTCGGCTTCGGCCACGCCCAGTTGTTCCGCGACGATCTTCTTCACGCGCTGTTCGATGTTGTCCATGCAACCCTCCGAGGGAATAAAAGTTCAAAAATACGAGTGCGCGCATTTTATCAGGTTTGGTCCCGCAAAATACGGCGCTTCTGTTCCGTGCTCCGCCGCCTGCTGCGCTTCATCAAGGCGCTCGTGGCGGGTTGCATCGTTTGTTGCGGTCACGCTGTCGACCGTGCGCGCATGGCCGTCAGAGCATTTCGCGCGCCCGTCTGCCGCGCGGATATTAAGCGAATTTCGGCGAAATGCCTATTACATGTACATGCCGCCGTTCACGTGCAGCGTCGTGCCCGTGATGTAACCGGCGAAAGGCGACGCCAGGAAGGCCACCGCATGCGCGATATCGTCCGGGCTGCCGAGCCGGCCGAGCGGAATCTGTGCGGTCAGCGCGGTGCGCTGCTCTTCCGGCAGGACCTTCGTCATGTCCGTATCGATGAAGCCCGGCGCGATGCAGTTCACCGTGATGCCGCGGCTGCCGATCTCGCGTGCGAGCGCGCGCGTCATGCCCGCGACGCCGGCTTTCGCCGCCGCGTAGTTGGCCTGACCGGGATTGCCCGACGACCCGACCACCGACGTGATGTTGATGATGCGGCCGCCGCGCGCCTTCATCATCGGACGCAGCACGGCGCGCGACAGGCGGAACACGGCGCGCAGGTTCGTGTCGATGACGGCGTCGAATTCGTCGTCTTTCATGCGCATCGCGAGCTGATCTTTCGTGATGCCAGCGTTGTTCACCAGAACGTTGAGTCCGCCGAATTCCTTCACGGTTGCGTCGATGAACGCATCGGCGGCTGCGGCGTCGTTCACGTTCAGCACCGCGCCGCGGCCCTTGCCGCCCGCTTGCGCCAGCGCGTCGCTGATGCCCGCCGCGCCGCTTTCGCTCGTGGCCGTGCCGATCACCGTCGCACCCTGACGCGCCAGTTCCAGCGCGATCGCGCGTCCGATGCCACGCGATGCGCCGGTGACGATCGCTACCTGATTGTCCAAGTTCATGTCGTTCTCTCTCTTATCCAGCGATCAGTTTGCGCGTTTCCTCGAGCGAAACCGGATCGAAGATGGAGCCGCCGACCAGATTGCCGTCGATACGCTTCGTCAGCCCGGCGAGCACCTTGCCCGGTCCGCATTCGATGACGTGCGTGACGCCTTCGCGCGCCATCTCCTGAACGCATTCGACCCAGTGCACCGGACCGGCAGCCTGACGCACGAGCGCGTCCTTGATGGCGGCGGGATCGGAGACGATCGCGACATCGACGTTATTGATTAGCGGAATGGCCGGCGTCCTGATTTCGACCTTGGCGAGATACTCGCGCAACTGGTCGGACGCGGGCTTGAGCAGCGACGAATGGAACGGCGCGGACACGGGCAGCGGCAATGCACGCTTCGCGCCCTTCGCCTTCGCCACTTCGCACGCTTTCTCGACAGCGGCCTTCGAGCCGGCGATCACGACCTGCGCGGGCGCATTGAAATTGACCGCTTCGACCACGCCCGCCGACGAGGCTTCGGCGCACACCGCACGCACCGTGTCGTCGTCGAGACCGAGGATCGCCGCCATGCCGCCCTCGCCGACCGGCACCGCGTTCTGCATCGCCTGGGCGCGGAAGCGCACGAGCGGCACTGCATCGGCGAAAGCGAGCGCGCCCGCCGCCACCAGCGCCGTATATTCGCCGAGACTATGGCCCGCGACGAGCGCCGGCGTGAGGCCCGTTTCCGTCTGCCACACGCGATAGATCGCGTAGGCGGCGGTCAGCATGACGGGCTGCGTGTTGGTCGTGAGATTGAGTTCTTCCGCCGGGCCTTCGGCGATCAGCTTGCCCAGGTCCTGGCCAAGCGCGTCGGATGCCTGTTGAACGGTTTCGCGCACCACGGCGTGATCGGCGAATGCGTTGAGCATCCCGATCGATTGCGAGCCCTGGCCCGGAAAAACGAACGCGAATTTCATGTCGTCCTCGTTTGAATTGGAATGATCCCGTATGGCTACCCGGCTTGCGCACGGGCCGCGCGCTCGTGTGGCGCGCGGCGGCTGCCGTGAAGGGGATCAGTTACGAATGAGTAGAGGGGATTGCTGAACGAATCAATAGCGGAAGATCGACGCGCCCCACGTGAAGCCGCCGCCCACGCCTTCGATCAGCACGTTCTGTCCGCGCTTGATGCGGCCGTCGCGCACCGCGACGTCGAGCGCGAGCGGAATCGATGCCGCCGACGTATTGCCGTGCTCGCCGACCGTCACCACCATGCGCTCCTGCGGCAGATGCAGCTTGCGGCAAGTGCTTTGCATGATGCGGATATTGGCCTGATGAGGAATCAGCCAGTCGATGTCCTGCGGCGTCAGTTGCGCCTTCTGCAGCGCCTCGATGGCCACCTTCTCCAGCACGTTCACCGCGAGCTTGAACACCGCCTGGCCGTCCATGTGCAGGAACGCGCTGCCCGCGACCACGCCGCCGTTCACGTTGCCCGGCGTGCAGAGAATGTCCGCGTAACTGCCGTCCGCGTGCAACGCGCTTGCCAGCACGCCCGGCTCTTCCGACGCCTGCAGCACGACCGCACCCGCGCCGTCGCCGAACAGCACGCAGGTGGTGCGGTCCTTGAAATCGAGAATGCGCGAGAAGGTTTCCGCGCCGACGACCAGCGCCGTGCGATGCATCCCGCTGCGGATGAAGCTGTCAGCCGTCGCCATGCCGTACGCGAAGCCGGAGCAAACGGCCTGCACGTCGAACGCCGCGCCGTTGTTCTTGATGCCGAGCTTGTTCTGCAGCAGGCAGGCAGTGCTCGGAAACACGAAATCGGGCGTGGAGGTCGCGACGATGATCAGGTCGATCGACTGAGGATCGATGCCTGCGGCCTGAATCGCTTTCTGCGATGCGATGAGCGCGAGATCGCTCGTCGTCTGGTCGGGCGCCGCGAAATGACGCGCGTGGATGCCGGTGCGTGCGACGATCCATTCATCGCTGGTCTCGACACCTTGCGTCGCGAGACGGTCCGCCAATGCCTGATTCGTGATGCGCTCGGACGGCAGATAGCTGCCGGTGCCCAGCACGCGAGCGTAAAGATTGGAGTGAGCCATTATGCCTTCGTGGGTAGCGCGGTGCCGGACGTGTCCGGCGGGTTTGGCAGGGAGTTTGGCTGAGACGCCGCGGCGGCGCCCGCTGAATCGGCGGGGCTGGCGGCATGGGCAGCCGTTGTGCTCGCGCCGGCGTCGCGCGCGGGCTGAGCATTCTCTTCCATCGCGCGCACCAGGCGTTCGAGCACGCCATTTTTTACCGCATCATACCCGCGTTTGATCGCCCACTCAAAACCGTAGGCTTCCGCCGAACCGTGACTCTTGATGACGAGGCCGCGCAAGCCGAGCAGCGCCGCGCCGTTGTATTGCGCGGGATCGACGCGTTTTCTGAAACGCTTGAGCACCGGCATCGCGACGAGCGCCATCAGCTTGCTGGACAGCGAGCGCGTGAACTCTTCCTTGATCATGTCGGAGAGCATCTTCGCGAGACCTTCGGAGGTCTTCAGCGCGACATTGCCGACAAAACCATCGCATACGACGACATCCGTGGTGCCTTTATAGATGTCGTTGCCTTCCACGTTGCCGTAGAAGTTGAGCGTGCTCGCGCGCAGCAGTTCGCCGGCGCGCTTGATCGTCTCATTGCCCTTAATGACTTCTTCGCCGATATTGAGCAGCCCGATGGTCGGCCGCTCGCGCCCTTCGATCGCCGACACGAGTGCGTGCCCCATCTCCGCGAATTGCAGCAGATGCTCCGGCTCGCAATCGACGTTCGCGCCGAGATCGAGCACGGTGGTGTAGCCCTTCTGGCTCGGCATGGCAAACGCGATGGCCGGGCGCTCGATGCCCGACAGCGTCTTGAGCACGTAGCGCGATACGGCCATGAGCGCGCCGGTATTTCCGGCGGAGATGCAGGTCTGCGCCTCGCCGTCCTTCACGAGGTTCAACGCGACGCGCATCGATGAATCTTTCTTCTTGCGCAGCGCGACTTCGACGGGATCGTCCATGGCGACCACTTCCGTCGCGGAAACGACCGTCAGCCGCGGCTCGTCGACCGCCTTCGCTTTTTTCAGCTGGGCGCGGATTGCTTGCTCGATGCCGACGAGCATCAGATGCGCGTCGGGATGCGAGCGCACGAAATTGACGGCGGCGGGAACGGTCACGGCCGGACCGTGGTCGCCTCCCATGCAGTCAATGGTTATCTTTACGGTCATGGAAAGCGACGAATTTCAGGCACAAAAAAGCGGCAGTGAAATGCCGCCTTCTTGTCGTACCGGGAAAGTGTCAAAGCGTGCCAGGCGCGCACGGCCGAAGACCGGCAGCGCGCCTGCAGCAATGCGCAGAACGAACGCTTAGTCGTTCTTCGTCTTGACGACTTTCTTGCCACGATAGTAGCCGTTCGGGCTCACGTGGTGACGCAGATGCACTTCACCCGTGCTCGGCTCGACACCCAGCGGAGCCGACGGGAGGAAGTCGTGGGAACGATGCATGCCGCGCTTCGACGGCGACTTCTTGTTTTGCTGAACTGCCATGATTACTCCAGAAAAATTTTGCGAATTCTAACACAGGCCCAATTTCGCGTTCGCGAAGGAACTGCCGGGCCGTCTGGCCAACCGCCTGAAGCGGGAGGTCGCCGTGCGGCCATTGCCTGGCCACACCGCCACATCAATGCTTCTTGTCGTCTGGATCGCTCTTTTTGAGCTTCTCCAGCACGGCAAACGGATTCGGTTTCTCGACGTCGTTCTCGCCGCCCTCGGCCGCCTCGCCCTCTTCGCCGCCCGAGATCAAGCTCTCGTGGACTTTGGGACAGACGTTGTGCTTTGGCACGAGCGGCAACGACAACAACAACTCCTCTTCGATCAAGTCGACGAGATCGAACTGGCGCGAGCCCACGATCACTTCGACTTCATCGTCCTCGAGCGGATATTCGTCCGCTTCTTCTTCCGTCGCGACGATCCGATACGTCGCATCGACGTCGAGATGCTGCGAATACGGAGAAAGACAGCGCTGGCACATGAGCCACACCGAACCGTGCACCGCGAGGCGCACGTACGGCTGCGGCGCTTCCGTGCCGTCGTCCTGCAATTCCGGCTGGGTCGAACCCTCGCCCTGCCAGGTGAACACCGTGTCGCGATCTGGCGCATCCGCCGGGACTTCGGCTAACATGCGCGGCAATTGCGCAACGCGCAGCGCGCCCGCCGCCTGCCGTTTGTTCTCGGCAAACTCGTAAAGGTCGAGCGCGCGCAGATCGGCGGGGCTCGCAGGTTTGCCAGGATTCTGAGTCATGTGCGCTCCTGCTTATGCCGTTCGTTAATCTTGCGTGGGTTCGTACGTTTTCTGCGCGTCCGGTGAGCCGGACATGCCGTGGCGCTCAGTATGGCACCGTCCGCAGCCGGAAGGCAGGCCTGGCTTGCCCGGATAGGCAACGCGAGGCTCGCATGACTTTTCCGCTGTGCGCTTCCGGGCTGCTTGAACCTGCTTTGGCCTTCCCGGCACGCTTCATCGAGCGAGACTAACCGCCAGCCGATGAAAAGCCCAAAATCATATAGGCTTTGTTCTTTCGAGTCAAACACTTAAGGGTGCGCCACTGTTGCACCGGCGTCCCGCCGCTTTTTCTCCCATTCCCGCTGACTTCTTGCTGATTTCGCTCATGCCGGCTACCGATTCACCGCCCCTTTCACCGAAGCGTCCCGTGCGCCTCGTTCTCGCGTCCAGCTCGCCCTACCGGCGGGAGTTGCTCGAACGCCTTCGAGTCCCCTTCGACGTCATATCGCCCGATATCGACGAAACGCCGCTTCCCTGCGAAACGCCCGAGGCGACGGCCGTGCGGCTGTCCATCGCGAAGGCGCGTGCGGCGGCGGATCGCATCGGCGATACGCGCGACGCCATCGTGATCGGTTCCGATCAGGTGGCGACGTTCGACGGCCGCCAGATCGGCAAGCCCGGCACGCACGAGAACGCCGTCGCACAGCTTCAGGCGATGCGCGCACGCACCGTCGATTTTCACAGCGCGCTTTGCGTTTTCGACGCGCGCACGGGCGGCGTGCAATCGGCCGACACCGTGACGCGCGTGCGCTTTCGCGACTACACCGACGACGAGATCGAAGCCTATCTGCGGGCCGAAACGCCATACGACTGCGCGGGAAGCGCGAAATCGGAGGGACTGGGCATCGCGCTGCTCGATGCAATCGAGTCCGACGACCCGACCGCGCTCATCGGCTTGCCGCTCATCGCGCTGACGAAGATGCTGCGCGCCGCCGGTTTCTCACCGCTGGAGGCGGCATGAGCGGCGTCCTCTATTTGATCCCCAACACCCTGGGCGAAGGCGACGCCGACGCGCTCGCGCAAGTCTTGCCGGAGCCGGTGCGTGCGCGCGCCGCTGCGCTTGGCTATTACATCGGCGAGAACGCAAAGACAACGCGCGCCTTTCTGAAAAAAGTCGGCACCCAGCGGCCGATTCAGGAAATCGAAATCCGCGAGCTGAATGTGAACACGCCGCCCGCCGAAATCGACAAGCTGCTCGCGCCGGTTCTCGCAGGCGCGGACGCCGGCCTCGTCTCGGAGGCGGGCTGCCCCGCTGTCGCCGATCCCGGCGCGCTGCTCGTGCGGCGCGCGCATCAGCGTGGCGTGAAGGTTGTGCCGTTCGTCGGCCCGAGTTCGATTCTGCTCGCGCTGATGGCATCGGGCATGAACGGCCAGAGCTTCGCGTTCAACGGCTACTTGCCGGTCGATGCAAGCGAGCGCGGCAAGCGCCTGCGCGAGCTGGAGCAACTGTCGCGCAAGGCGAACCAGACGCAGATATTCATCGAGACGCCCTACCGCAATCGCGCGATGCTCGACACGCTGATTGCGACCTGCGCGCCGTCGACGCTGATATCCGTGGCGGTCGATCTGACGCTGCCGGGCGAAACCATCGTCACGCGCACCGCGGCGGACTGGAAGAAAGCCGCCGCGCCCGATCTGCACAAGCGCCCGGCGATCTTCCTGCTGCTGGCTTCGTAAAACCTCAGCGCAGTTGCAGTTTGCCGCCGAGCGTCAGCGCGCGCACGGCGGCATCGCCGACGGAAGCCCCGAAGCGTCGCACCACGCGCTCGCCGATGCTTTCCTTCTGCGTGTAATCGACGATATCCGGCTGCTTGATGACTTCCCGCGCGACGTAATTCGCGTCGCCGAAACCATCGGCGAGACCGAGTTCCACGCTCTTCTCGCCCGTCCAGAACATGCCGGAGAAGAGCTCCGGATCGTCCTTCAGACGCTTGCCGCGGCCCTGCTTCACGGCGTCGATGAACTGTTTGTGGATCGCGTTCAGCATGTCCTGCGCGTGCGCGGTCATCTGCGGCGTCTCGGGCGAGAACGGATCGAACGCGCCCTTGTTCGCGCCCGACGTATGCATGCGGCGCTCGACGCCCAGCTTGTCCATCAGGCCGGTGAAGCCGAAGCCGTCCATCAGCACGCCGATCGACCCGACGATGCTAGCGCGATCCACATAAATGCGATCCGCCGCCGCCGCGATGAAGTAACCGCCCGACGCGCACATGTCGTCGACGACGACGTAAAGCGGCGTCTTCGGATATTTCGCGCGCAGCCGCCCGATCTCGCGATTGACGATGCCCGCCTGCACCGGACTGCCGCCCGGGCTATTGATGCGCAGGATCACGCCGGCCGTGCCTTCGTCCTCGAACGCGCTTTCGAGCGCCGCGCCGATGTTGTCGGCGCTGGCGTCGCTGTTGGCGGAGATTTCGCCTTGCAGGTCGATCAGCGCCGTGTGCTTCGCTGTCTTCGACACGTGATCGCCGGTGAAATCGAACACGCCCCACGCGATGAACAGAACGACCGCGAGAAACACGAAGCGAAAAAAGATGCGCCAGCGACGCGCCGCACGCTGCTCGCGGATGGCGGCGAGCGCGATTCGCTCGAGCGCGTCGCGCTCCCAGTGGTCGTGGCCGCGCGGGTTGGGAGAAAGGTTATCGGACATGCGTGGTCTTCCGGGCGTGCAGCCGCGTCAAAAAAGAGAGAAGGAAATCAGGCGGGGCGAAGCGTGTCATCGGGCAGCCAGAAGACCGCGCGGCCTTCCGGCGTTTCGCGCTCTTCCACGCTCACGGGCCGAAGGCGCGCGCCGCGACACGGTCCGCCGACGCATTTGCCGCTGTCGGGCTCGTAGATGGCGCCGTGCGTCGCGCACATCAAGTATAGGCCCGAGCTTTCGAAGAACTGGCCCTCGTTCCAGTCCAGTTCCATCGGCACGTGCGCGCAACGATTGAGATAGCCGTACGGCTTGCCGTCGTAGCGCACGAAGAAGACCACGGCCTCGCCGCTCGCTTCCCTCGCCGCCACGCGCACGCCCGCGCCGCCATCGGCCAGTTCGTCCGATGCGCAGACGCGCACCGCTTCATGTCCAGGCTGCAGGGACTCGGTCATGCGTGCTCCCGCAGCCAGCCCGCCAGCGACGCGACGCTATCCGCGCAAAAACGCGGCTGCAACGCCGTGAGCGAATTCGCCGGGTGCGCGCCATACGCGACGCCCACGCCAGCCGCGCCCGCGTTGATCGCCATCTGCAGGTCGTGAGTCGTGTCGCCGATCATCACCGTGCGCGACAAGTCCTGCCCGAGTTCGCGCGTGAGTTCGTGGAGCATCGCGGGATGCGGCTTCGAGAAGGTTTCGTCGGCGCAGCGCGTGCCGTCGAACAGGCTCGTCAGCCGCGACTGATCCAGCGCGCGGTTCAGACCGACGCGGCTCTTGCCCGTTGCGACGGCGAGAAAATAGCCCTCGTCGCGCAATTCCTGCAGCAGTTCACGCACGCCCTTGAACAGCTCGGTTTGCTGGCCGGTCGTGAGGAAGTGAAAGCGGTAACGCTCGGCGAGACGCGGATAGTCCTTCGGGTCGAGCATCGGCGCGCAGATTTGCAGCGCGTCCTTGAGCCCGAGGCCGATGACATAGCTCGCGGACTCATCGGCAGGCACCGGCAGCCCCAGGTCGCGGCAGGCCGCCTGAATGCTGCGCGTGATGTGGACGGTCGAATCCATCAGCGTGCCGTCCCAGTCGAATACGATCAGATCGAATTGCTGCCGCGCCATTTATGTCTCTCGATTTTTGAGTTGTTCGATAAAGCGCCGGCACTCCGCCGGAAGCGGCGCCTCGAATTGCAGCGGCGCACCCGTCGCCGGATGCGTGATTTTCAGGCGATACGCGTGCAGAAACATGCGCTTGAGCGACGGATTCGCGCTCGGCCGCGCGAGTTCCTTGTTGAGCGGAAAGTCGCCGTATTTGGCGTCGCCCGCGATCGGCAGCCCGATGCTCGCCATGTGCACGCGAATCTGATGCGTGCGCCCGGTCTTGAGTTCGGCCTCGACCCACGCGTAATCGTCCCATCGCTCGATCAGGTTGAAGACCGTGTGCGACGGCAATCCGTTTTCCTGAACGCGCACGCGCCGCTCGCCGTCGGCCGCGACGTACTTGTGCAGCGGCGCCTTCACGATGCGCCGCCGTCCCCAGTCGCTCGGCCAGTCACCGTGCCCGAGCGCGTAATAACGCTTGTCCATGCGGTTTTCGCGAATCTGCTCATGCAGATTGACGAGCGCCGCGCGCTTTTTCGCGAGCATCAGCACGCCGGACGTTTCCCGGTCCAGCCGATGCACGAGTTCCAGAAACTTCGCGTGCGGCCGCGCATTCCGTAATTGTTCGATGACGCCGAACGCGACGCCGCTGCCGCCGTGCACCGCCACGCCCGACGGTTTGTCGATGACGATCATATGGTCGTCTTCGAAAAGAATCGGAAATTCGGCGGCCGGCGCATTGGACGACACCGGCGCTTCGTCGGCTTGGGCGACGCGGATCGGCGGCACGCGCACGAGATCGCCCAGTTCCAGGCGGTACGCGGCGTCGATGCGGCCTTTGTTCACGCGCACCTCGCCGCTGCGAAGAATGCGATAAATATGGCTTTTCGGGACGCCTTTGCAGACGCGTAAAAGGAAGTTATCGATGCGCTGACCGGCGGCGTTTTCGTCGATTTCGATCATCGACACCTGCTCACTTGCGACCGGTTTATGGGATTTTTTGCCTAACTCATTCATTCTGAATATAATTTGCGAGCAGCCTGAAACGGGCGCGGTAGACGAATACCGCAATCGAGATTGTTCAGACTGTTCCGGTGCAAGCAATAAATCATTATTTTACTTGTGCCCAGGGTCGGTTGCTCGCCCGGAAAATAGAGCGACGAGTTGCACGCACGGCGATATCACCGGCAGGGACGGAGCCCACAGGCGCGTTCGGTCGTGTCGATCGCCGACGGTAACGGATTTCTGGTCAAAAAGAATTTCATCGGCGAGAAGCGATTGGCGTCCGGACGTACACCCGGATGCCCGCCCGATTCAGCCCTGCCATCGCGCATGGGGCGAAAACGGCACATCGCGGCTCGCCGGTTTGCGAACAACTGACGACGCAACCCGCTGCTGCGCTGATTCCGGCGAAGCGCGAGAGGCGAAATAAGCGTCGCATGAGGCGAGACACGGCACGCCGCCGGGAGCACCTGGCCTGCGGCGGCCGGCGCGGCATGGCCGCGATGGTGAAGATGGGCAACGAAGCATCGCGCCGGTTGCGCGGGACTGCCTCGGCCGCTCTTTGCATCGTGGCCGCCGTCGGGAGGAAGAAAGGCTCTGTATCAAGAGCGCAGCGGGTTCGGCGCGTCCATTTTGAGACGCGGAACCTCCGCGCCGCCGTCATCCTCGCGCGGGCTGCATCGCCCTCGGCGCCTCTGTTGTCGCATGTGCCCCATGGCTTCGCCGCCGCTTTCCGGCGCCGCAGCCAGCTTTCGGCAATTCTCCCGCCAGAAATTCCGCTCCAGCGTGCTTTGTGACAACACACAAAAAGCGTGGCATGCACGCCCTCCCGCTTCGCGCGCCCGATGTCGACTCACCGGCGGCGATTCGCAAGACGAGGGACGGCAGAGCTGCTCTGGAGCCGTTCAATGAAACGCATGCTGTTCAATGCGACGCAGCAGGAAGAACTCCGCGTCGCCATCGTCGATGGGCAGAAGCTCATCGATATCGACATCGAAACCGCCGGGCGCGAACAGCGCAAAGGCAACATCTACAAGGGAGTCGTCACCCGCATCGAGCCGTCGCTCGAAGCCTGCTTCGTCAACTACGGCGAGGATCGCCACGGCTTTCTGCCGTTCAAGGAAGTCGCCCGCCAGTATTTCCGCGATGGCGTCGACATGCGCTCCGCGCGCATCCAGGACGCGCTGCGCGAAGGCCAGGAACTCATCGTTCAGGTCGAAAAGGAAGAGCGCGGCAACAAGGGCGCGGCGCTGACCACGTTCATTTCGCTGGCCGGCCGTTACCTCGTCCTGATGCCCAACAACCCGCGCGGCGGCGGCGTATCGCGCCGGATCGAAGGCGACGAGCGGCAGGAACTGCGCGAAACCATGGCGCAGCTCGACTTGCCGGAAGGCATGAGCATCATCGCGCGCACGGCGGGTATCGGCCGTTCGGCGGAAGAGCTCCAGTGGGACCTGAACTACCTGATGCAACTGTGGCGCGCGATCGAAGCCGCGTCGCAGAGCGGCGTCGCCGGCCAGCCGATGCTGATTTATCTCGAATCGAGCCTCGTCATCCGCGCGATTCGCGATTACTTCCAGCCGGACATCGGCGAAATTCTCATCGACACGACCGAAATCCATGACCAGGCGCGCGCCTTCATGGACATCGTGATGCCCGACAACCTCTCGAAGGTCAAGCGCTATCACGACGACGTGCCGCTCTTCTCGCGCTTCCAGATCGAGCACCAGATCGAAACGGCGTACTCGCGCACGGTGCCGCTGCCGTCGGGCGGCGCGATCGTGATCGATCACACCGAGGCGCTCGTCGCCATCGACGTGAACTCGGCCCGCGCGACCAAGGGCGCGGACATCGAAGAAACCGCCACGCGCACCAATCTCGAAGCCGCCGACGAAGTCGCGCGCCAGTTGCGCCTGCGCGACCTCGGCGGTCTGATCGTGATCGACTTCATCGACATGGAGTCGGCGAAGAGCCAGCGCGAAGTCGAGCAGCGCCTGAAAGACGCGCTGAAACACGACCGCGCACGCGTTCAGATGGGCAAGATTTCGCGCTTCGGCCTGATGGAACTGTCGCGCCAGCGCCTGCGTCCGGCGCTGTCGGAAGGCAGCCACGTGACCTGCCCGCGCTGCAACGGAACGGGCCACATCCGCGATACCGAATCGTCCGCGCTGCAAGTGCTGCGGATCATTCAGGAAGAAGCGATGAAGGAAAACACCGCGGCAATTCACTGCCAGGTGCCGGTCGAAGTGACCGCCTTCCTGCTCAACGAGAAGCGCTCGGAGATCAACAAGATCGAGTCGCGCTTCAAGGTCAATGTCGTGCTGATCCCGAACAAGCATCTGGAGACGCCGCATTACAAGCTGGAACGTCTGCGTCACGACGATGCCCGCCTCGACGAGCCGCGCTCGTCGTGGAAGATGGCCGTCGCAGCGGCGAGCGAACTCGAGTCGGAAACCGGCTACAGCAAGCGCAGCGAGGAAGTGAAGCCGAAGCAGGAAGCGGCGGTCAAGGGCATCACGCCCGAAAAGCCGGCGCCGAGCGCGCCGGTGAAGCCCGCGCCTGTCGAAGCCGTGGCCCCCGCGCCTGCGCCGGCCCCGGTTGCGGCGAGCGGCGGTTTCATCGGCTGGATCAAGAATCTCTTCGGCATTCAGCCGGAAGTGAAGCCGGCTCCGGCGCCCGTCGAAGCTCAACCGGCGACGCGTCCGCAACGTGAACGCACGGAACGCGGTGAGCGTGGCGAGCGCACGGGCGGCGGCGACCGCAATCGCAATCGCCGTGGCGGCGCCGCACGCGAAGGCGCGGCGGCGGGCGCCGCTGGCGCCGCGACCGGCGGCAATGGCGCTGGCCGTCAAGGCGCGCGTCGTGAAGACCGCGAAGTGCGCAGCGGACGCGAAGGCCGCGAGCTGCGTGAAGTGCGTGAGCCGCGCGAAGCACGCGAAGCACGCGAGGCTCGTGAACCGCGCGAAGCACGCGAACCGCGCGAAGTGCGTGAACCGCGCGAGGCCCGCGAACCCCGTGAGGCGCGCGAGCCGCGTGAAACCCGCGAACGCGGACAGGATCGCAACGCCGAACGGGCAGCGCGTCCGGAAGCCGCCGAGCGTCCGGAACGCCGTGAGCGTGCGGAGCGTCCCGAGCGTGCGGAACGCGGTGAGCGCGTCGAACGTACGGAACGCACGGAGCGGACGGAACGAGCCGAGCGCACCGAAGGAGCCGAGCGCGCGCAACGCCCCGAGCGCGCCGAGCGTCCGGAGCGCGGCGAGCGCCGCAAGCCTCAGCCCGAAGCAGCCGTCGAGGCGCTGACGCCGTCGGAGCCGATTGATTCCGATATCGTCGATGCAGCGCAATTCAACGCCGATGCCGAGCAAGGCGTCGACGCGTTCGCCGATCAGGCCGCCGCACGCGATGGCGAAGAGCGCCGCCGCCGTCGACGTGGCCGTCGTGGCGGCCGCCGCGATCGTGACGAAGAAGGCACGACGGTGAATCACGCCGCCGATGTCGCGGAAGCCGAAGGCGCAGCCGACAGCATGTCCGCGCAAGCCGGCGTGTTCGACGCAGAAGCCGCGCAGGAAGCGTCCGCTCGTCGCGAACCGCGTCCTGCCGCCGCCGACAAGCCGGTTACGGAAAGCCGCGAAGTGAAGCCGGTGGAATCCGCGCCGGTCGTCGCGGAAGTGCCGCCCGCACAGGCCGAGGCTGCGGCTGAGGCAAACGTCGAAACGAAGCCTGAGACGAAGCCGGAACCGGCGCAAGCGCCGCAAGCCGTCGCGTCGACGGTGGACATCTTCGCGAAGCCCGCGCCCGCTGTGGCAGTCGAAAACCCGTTCGGTCCGACGCCGCACGTGTCGGAAACGAAGCCCGCCGACCCGTTCGCCTCTGCTACGGCAGAAGCGTCCGTGCCTGCTCAGGCGGCCGCCGAAGCCGAACCGGAAGCTGCGGAGCTGTCGCAACCGCTGAAGCCGGCGGCCATCGCCAGCACGCCGGAGGCGACCGCAGTCGAGCCGATCAAGGCCGAACCGGGAGCGGCAGCGACGGAGCGCGCGGAACCCGTGGCGATCGAAGCCGAGCCGGTGAAAACCGAAGCGGTCGAACCGACGCCGGCGGCCACGGCGGTATCGGCTGCAACGGCTGCAACGCCCGCGCCGACGGAAAAGCCGGCGGCGCCGGCAACGTCGACGGGAACGGACGCCCTGAAGCCGATGCTTGAAACCGCTGGCCTCGTGTGGGTCGGCACGGACGCGAACAAGCTGCGCGAAGCAAGCGCCGCAGCCGCGAGCGAGCCGCAGCCGGCGCGCGTGCCGCGCGAGCGCAAGCCGCTCCCGCCGCTCGACTCCGCGCCGATGCAGCAAGTGGAAACTGGCAAGGACGCGCACTGAGCGCAATCACGCGGCCGGCAACGCTGGCTGTGTGAGCAGTAACGAAAACGCCATCGATTTCGGTCGATGGCGTTTTTTATTGCGCAGCGATAGTGGAAAGCCCGAGCCGGCGCGTCGCGGGCGGCGCCGACCCGGCAGGCGCGCTTCCGCTAAAATGAAACAATTCCGCATCGTTCCCACCGAGCTCCAACGCCTTATGTCCCGACGCATCATCCCTCTCGCCGATGTCAGCGCGATTCCGGATTACTCCGGCGATGCATCGTCGCCTTCCGGGCTGCTGACGGACACGCTCGCGCGCCCCTTGCGCGACTTGCGCATATCGGTGACGGACCGGTGCAACTTCCGCTGCGTCTACTGCATGCCGCGCGAAGTATTCGACAAGGATTACCAGTTTCTCCCGCATTCGGCGCTGCTGTCGTTCGAGGAAATCGAGCGGCTCGCGCGGGTGTTCGTCGCGCATGGCGTCGAGAAAATCCGGCTCACGGGCGGCGAACCGCTGCTGCGCAAGAACCTTGAATTCCTGATCGAACCCCTGGCGCTTCTGCACACGCCCGAAGGCCGCCCGCTCGACATCACGCTGACCACCAACGGTTCGCTGCTCGCGCGCAAGGCCCAGTCGCTCAAGGATGCGGGCTTGTCGCGCGTCACCGTCAGTCTCGACGCGCTCGACGATGCGCTATTTCGCCGCATGAACGACGCCGATTTCGCCGTCGCCGACGTGCTCGACGGCATCGCGGCCGCGCAAGCGGTGGGACTCGCGCCTGTGAAGGTCAACATGGTCGTGAAGCGCGGCACGAACGATCAGGAAATCGTCCCGATGGCGCGGCACTTCAAGGGAAGCGGCGCGATTCTGCGGTACATCGAATACATGGATGTCGGCGCGTCGAACGGCTGGAACATGAGCGAAGTGCTGGCGTCGGCGCAGGTCGTCGAGCGGATCGCGGAGCATTTTCCGCTCGTGCCGCTCGAAGCACACACCGCCGCTGAAACGGCGCAGCGCTGGGGTTATCGCGATGGCGGCGGCGAAATCGGCGTCATTTCGAGCGTGACGCGTGCGTTTTGCGGCTCGTGCACGCGCGCGCGGCTGTCGACCGAAGGCAAGCTGTACCTCTGCCTCTTCGCGACGGCCGGCCACGATCTGCGCGGACTTATCCGCGGCGGCGCAAGCGACGAGACCGTCGCGACCGCTATCGCGCGCGTCTGGGAAGCGCGCGGCGACCGCTACTCGCAGTTGCGCGGCAGCGCTTCGGCGGCGGTGCGCGAAGACGGGCCGCGCGTCGAAATGTCGTATATCGGCGGCTGAACGGACGCGCCGCTCGTGAGTGCTGGCACTTCCCGCTCCGATATCACCGGTCTCGTGCTCGCGGGCGGACGAGGCTCGCGCATGGGCGGCGTCGACAAGGGCATGCAGTTGTATCGCGATGAGCCGCTCGCGCTGCACGCGCTGCGCAGGCTCGCGCCGCAAGCCGGCGCGATGCTCGTCAGCGCCAACCGCAACATCGAGGCGTACGAGCGGCTGGTTGCACCGTTCGATGCCCGCGTGATCACCGATACGCTCAGCGACTATCCCGGCCCGCTCGCGGGTATCGCGGCGGGCTTGCGTGCCGCGCAGACGGAGTTCGTGCTGACCGCTCCGTGCGATGCGCCTTTCGTCGATGAGCGGCTCGGCCTTTTGCTCGCACGCGCACTCGACGAAGCGCAAGTCGACATCGCCTATGCCGCGACGACGGAGCCTTCGGGCGAGCGCATCGCGCATCCGGTTTTCGCGCTCGTGCGCGCGTCCCTGGCCGACGAACTCGACGCCTGGCTCGCATCCGGCGAGCGCAAAGTGCGCGCGTGGTACGCACGCCACAAGGCGGTGCAAGTGCCATTTGACGAAGACCGTGCGTTTTACAATATCAATGATTTGCGCCAGCTAGCGGAGCTGGAGCGCCGCTAGTCGAAGACATCGGCGCCCGCTTGTCCCGCTTGCCCCGGCATCTTCGCAACCGGTCCCTCGCCCGCGTTCGTCGCGCCTCTCTCCGATTCATGATCACGTTGAAGCCACTTTCCGGTTGCGTCGCTCATTACGATCCGAACGCGTTGCCCGTCGAAGCAGCGCAGGAAATCGTGCGTCAATGGGCGTTGCCGCTTGCGCAAGACGGGCGCGTGGAGCGGGTCAGCCTGTTCGATGCGCTGGACCGCGTGCTTGCGGAAGACGTGATTTCGCCCATCGATGTTCCCGCTTTCGACAACTCCGCGATGGACGGTTACGCGTTCTCCGGCGCGGCGCTGGCGTCCGCGCGGGAGACCGTAGAACTGAACGTCGCGGGCGTCGCGTTCGCCGGGCAGCCCTTCACCGCGCAGCCAACTGACGGTCAATGCGTGCGCATCATGACGGGCGCGCTGATGCCGCCCGGTTGCGACACGGTCATCCAACAGGAACTCGTCACGCGCGAAGGCGATTCGATCCGCTTTGCCGCTGCCGCCGTGCGCTCGGGCCAGAACCGGCGGCTGTCGGGAGAAGATCTCGCACGCGGCAAACCGGCGTTGCGCGCGGGCCGCATCGTGCGCGCGTCGGATCTCGGCTTGCTCGCATCGCTTGGCATCGCGGAAGTGGCGGTGAAGAAGCGCGTCGTCGTCGCGTTTTTTTCGACGGGCGATGAATTGCGCTCGGTCGGCGAACCGCTGACACCAGGCAGCCTCTACGACAGCAACCGCTACACGCTCTTTGCGATGCTCCGCCGCCTCGGCGTCGAGACGGTCGACCTCGGCATCGTCCGCGACGATCGTGCGTCGCTCGAAAGCGCGCTGCGCCGTGCGACGGAAGCGGCGGATGTCGTCATCAGTTCGGGCGGCGTATCGGTCGGGGATGCGGACTTCACGCGCGAGCTGATGAATTCGCTCGGCGACGTCGCGTTCTGGAAGATCGCGATGCGCCCCGGACGGCCCCTCGCGTTCGGCCGCCTGTGGTCGGGCGAGCGCGCGGGTGCGGGCAAGCCGGCGCTGTTCTTCGGACTGCCGGGCAACCCGGTCGCGGTCATGGCGACGTTCTACTTCATCGTGCGCGAGGCGCTGCTCGCGATGTCGGGCGCGACGCAGCAAACGCTGACGACCATCCGCGCGCGCTCGGACGAGCCGCTCAAAAAGCGCTCAGGCCGCACCGAATTTCAGCGCGGCATCGCGACGCGTGACGACGCCGGCCTCTGGCGCGTCGTCACCACTGGCCCGCAAGGGTCGGGCGTGCTCAGTTCGATGAGCGAAGCAAACTGCTTCATCGTGCTCGAACACGACCGCGCCGACGTCGACGCCGGCGACGAAGTGAACATCGTTCCCTTCGACGGACTCATCTGACGGCGGACAAGACTGGCACACGCCGCCGCGGCACTCACTCCCAATCATCGACAGACGGGGCTTTCCTTTCATGAAAAAGCAGATTTCTTTCATCGCGCCGGGGCAGACCGCGAAGGCGCTGATCCTCGTGTACCTCACGTTCAGCGTGCCGATCGTGCTGCTCGGCGTGGTGGTCGCGTTCGTGCGATACGGCTCCGTCGAATTCAGCACGGTCACGAGCGCCCTGCTGCTGAACGCCATTCTCGGCTTCATCCTGCTGTGGATCGCGTGCCACGCGTACAACTGGGTGGCGTCGCGCTTCGGCGGCATCGAGATCGTGTTGTCCGACGCGCCGGAGGAAGCGTGAGCGCCGCGTCGATCCGCGCGGCCACGCCCGCCGATGTCGGCGCGGTCTTCGCGCTGATGTACGAACTGGCCGAATTCGAGAAGCTCACGCATCTGTTCGTCGCGACCGAAAGCAGCCTGCACGACGCGCTCTTCGGCGCCCGGCCCGCAGCGGAAGCGCTCGTTGCGGAACAGGCCGGCGAAGTCGTCGGCTATGCGCTTTTCTTCCACAATTTCTCTACCTTCCTCGCGAAGCGCGGCCTCTATCTGGAAGACCTGTACGTGCGCCCCGCGCTGCGCGGCAGCGGCCTCGGCACGAAGCTGCTGAAGAAGCTTGCCGCCCTCGCGGTCGAACGGCAGTGCGGACGATTCGAGTGGTCGGTGCTCGACTGGAATCAGAACGCGATCGACTTCTACGAGAAGATGGGCGCGACCGTGCTGCCCGACTGGCGCGTCGTGCGCGTGACGGGCGATTCACTGAATCGCCTCGCCAACGCAGCGGACTGAACGCCGCTCACACTTCGTCGTCGCTTTCGGGCGACGACGCATCCCCAAGCAGCCCCGCCGCCTGTTCGTGCGGCAACGCTTCGACGTCGCGCAGGCGCTTGCCCATCTGACGCGTGCGCGTCTGCGCCGCCTCGATCGACCGCGTGACGGTTTCCAGCTGGGCCTTCGTTTTCGCCAGCACGTCGCCGAACTTGCCGAATTCCGTCTTGACCGCGCCGAGCACTTGCCACACCTCGCTCGAACGCTTCTCGATGGCAAGCGTCCTGAAGCCCATTTGCAGACTGTTGAGCAACGCGGTCAGCGTCGTCGGACCGGCGATCGTCACGCGATGCTCGCGCTGTAGAAAGTCGCTCAGCCCCGGGCGACGCAGCACTTCCGCGTACAGACCCTCGGTCGGCAGGAAGAGCAAGGCGAAGTCGGTCGTATGCGGCGGCGCGACGTACTTCTGCGCGATGACTTTCGCCTCGGCGCGCAAGCGCCCTTCCAGCGCACGCGACGCCTCTTCCACCGCAACCGGGTCCGCGCGCTCCTGTGCATCGATCAGGCGCTCGTAGTCCTCCCGCGGAAATTTCGCGTCGATCGGCAGCCACACGGGCGTGGCGACATCGCCCGATGAACCCGCTACACCGGGCGCGTCGTGCCGGCCCGGCAGCTTGATCGCGAACTCGACGCGCTCGGTGCTGTTCGGAATCGTCGCGACGTTCTTCGCGTACTGGTCGGGCGTCAGCAACTGCTCAAGCAACGATTCGAGTTGCACTTCACCCCAGATGCCGCGCGTCTTGACGTTGGTGAGCACCTTCTTGAGGTCGCCGACGCCCGCTGCCAGCGATTGCATCTCGCCAAGTCCGCGATGCACCTGCTCCAGCCGCTCCGATACCAGCCTGAACGATTCGCCGAGCCGCTGCTCAAGCGTCGCGTGCAGCTTTTCGTCGACGGTGCGGCGCATTTCGTCGAGCTTCGCGGCGTTGTTCGCTTCGATGTCCTTGAGACGCGATTCGAGCGTCGCGCGAACTTCGGCGAGCCGGCGATCGTTCGTCTCGGACATTTGCGCGAGATGCAGCGTCATCGAATCGGCGAAGCGTTTGAGCGCGTTACCCTGATCCTCGCGCGCCTGCTGGCTCTGCTGGGCAAGTTGCTGCGCGAGCGCGTCGAACTGCGCGTTCTGCACGCTCGACGTGCTCGCCAGTTGCGTCGCCAGCGTCTGATGGAACTGCGCGAAGCCGCCCTGCGATTCCATCCGCGATACGCGCGCGCTCTCCGCGATGTCGCCGCGCAAGCCGCGTTCGAGCCGCTCCTGCGCGCGCGTGTGCGCTTCGCCCATGTCGTTGACGCGATCGGTGAGCGCGGCGAACTCCTCTTCGATATCGACGTTCGATCCGCGCCGCATCATCGATAGCAGCGCGAACAGCACGATGACCAGCGCCACCGCCAGGACGGCGACCGCGCCATACAGCACTTCGATCATTTCGCGAGCACACCAGGGTTGATCGGATTCGGCGGATTGCCGGCGCGCGGCCCTTCGCCCAATGCGGCGATCAGGTTGTCGGCGGCGAGATTGGCCATCGCGCGGCGCGTCGATTCGGTCGCGCTCGCGATATGCGGCGTCAGCACGACGTTTTCCAGCGCGAGGAATCCGGGATGCAGATTCGGCTCGCCTTCGAACACGTCGATGCCCGCCGCCGCGATGCGCTTTTCACGCAGGGCTTCGATCAGCGCGGCATCATCGACGATGCCGCCACGCGCGATGTTCGTCAGCGTCGCCGACGGCTTCATCAGCGCGAGTTCGGCCGCGCCTATCGTGTGATGGCTTTCCTTCGAATACGGCACGACGAGCACGACATTATCCGCGCGCTTCAGCAGGTCTTCCTTCGACGCATACTCGGCGTTCAGTTCGGCCTCGATCTCCGGCGCGACGCGCGAGCGGTTGTGATAGATCACGCGCATGTTGAAGCCGCTTGCGCGCCGCGCGAGCGCCTGCCCGATGCGGCCCATGCCGATCACGCCGAGCGTCGAGCCGTAGACGTCCGCGCCGAGGAAGGAATCGAACGACCACTTCTGCCACTTGCCCGCGCGCAGAAAGTGCTCGGACTCGGTGATGCGGCGAGCCGCCGCCATCATCAGCGCCCAGCCGAAGTCGGCCGTGGTTTCGTTCAGCACGTTCGGCGTGTTGGTGCCGAGCACCTTGTGCGCGTCGAACGCCTGCATGTCGAAATTGTTGTAGCCGACCGCCATGTTGGCGACCACTTTCAGGTCCGGCGCGCCCGCCAGTTCCTTCTCGCCAACCATCTCGCCGGCCGTGAACGCGCCGTCCTTGTCGGCAAGACGCCGCGCGAACTCGTCTTGCGCAAGCACGTCGCCCGGGTTCAGATCGACTTCGAAATACTGCTTCAGGCGCTCGATCACATCGGGAAAGGTGGGACGTGCGACAAGTACCTTCTTCATCGATTGCTCCTAGAAAAATAGCCAGCCGGAAACAGCAAAGAGCGGCAACAGGACAACGCACGACCAGCCCATATAGCCGAAGAAACCCGGCATGCGGATGCCGCGCGATTCCGCGATCGCCTTCACCATGAAATTCGGCGCATTGCCGATATACGTGTTCGCGCCCATGAAGACCGCACCCGCCGATATTGCGGCGAGCGTCGTGGCGCCGGAGGTCATCAGCGTCTGCGCGTCGCCGCCGGCGAGATTGAAAAACACGAGATACGTCGGCGCGTTGTCGAGAAACGAGGACAAGAGGCCGGTCGCCCAGAAGTACGCGAGGTCGATGGGCTTGCCGTTCGCATCCGATACCGCGTGCGCGATGCTCGCGAGCGCACCCGCCTCGCCCGCGCGCAGGATGGTGATGACCGGGGCGATCGTCACGAAAATGGCGGCGAACAGCTTGGCGACTTCCTGGATCGGCGCCCAGTCGAACGCGTTGCCTGCGCGCGCACTTCGAGGCGTCAGCATGAGCGATGCAACCAGCACGGCGGCCAGCGCCGCATCACGCACGATGTTCTGCAGCGCGACGTGCGCGCCGAACACGCTGAAAGCGACGCCCGGCTTCCACACGCCGCTCATCAGCACGAGCGCGACGACCGCCGCGAGCAGCACGAAGTTGACCTTGCCGTCGATGCTGAAGCCGCGCGTATCGGGCGTCGGATCGAGAAAGCCGGATCGCGTGTCCTCCTTCGTGCGCCAGTAATAGCTATCCAGCGCATAGAAGAGCGCGAGCAAAATGCCGCAGATGAAGAGCATCGGCAGAACGAGATGCAGCGTCGTCCAGAAGAAGCCGACACCGTTGAGAAATCCGAGAAAGAGCGGCGGATCGCCGAGCGGCGACAGTGAGCCTCCCGCGTTCGCCACCAGAAAGATGAAGAACACGACGACGTGCACCACGTGCTTGCGATTGTCGTTCGCGCGCAGAAGCGGACGGATGAGCAGCATGGCCGCACCCGTCGTTCCCATGACGCTCGCGAGCGCGGTGCCGAGCGCGAGCAGCGCCGTGTTGACGCGCGCCGAGCCGTGCAGATTGCCGCGCACGCAGATGCCGCCCGCCACCGTATAAAGCGACGCGAGCAGGATGATGAACGGCGCGTACTCCTCGAGCATCGCGTGGACGAGCAAGCCGAACGCCGCGCCGGCGCCGAATGCGAACGCGAACGGCACGAGCAGCAGAAGCGCCCACGCGGCCGCGATCTTGCCGAAATGGTGATGCCAGAACCGGTGCGCGACGAGCGGAAATACCGCGATCGAAAGCAGAATGCCGGTGAACGGAATGCCCCACGCCGCCGACAGCGACGCGCCATCGAGCGTGGCCGCCGATGCGCCGGACATCGCGAGCAACGGCGACAGCAAGCCGAAAACGAAACGCCGCATGCCGCTCACGCTCCCCGCACGACGATCACATGCACGCGATACGGCCCATGCGCGCCAAGCACGATGGTCTGCTCGATATCGCCCGTGCGCGACGGTCCCGACACGAAGTTGACGGCGCGCGGCAGTTCGCCCCGCTCCGCGCGGATCAGCGCGAACGCATCTTCGTGCGATGCGACGATCCGCGATGCCGGGACGATGGCGATATGCGTCTGCGGCAGCAACGCGCCGGAGGCGGGCGTGTCGGCTCCCGAAAGCAACACGAGCGAGCCGGTCTCGGCGGTCGCGCAGAAGCATCCGGTGATGCCGACGAGGTCCGCGTCCGCCGGCTTGCGCAGCGACGCCGCGATGCCCGCTTGCGACCAGGGCAAACCGCCAAGCGCGGGCCACGCGACGGCATCGCAGGAAAGATCGAGCGCGTGGAGATAGCGCGCCGCTTCGGCCGGTGCTTCGTCGAGCGTGCCGACTTCGGCGACGGTCGTCGCGAGCCGTTCGGCCTCCAGAGTAAAACGCGCGATCAGTTCGTCTCGGGTAGCGGGAAGCGGCGGACGCGGACCGGCGGGATGCCGCTGCACGTAGTCGTCGGCGGCGGCGCGTTCGGCGTCCGTCGGCGCGCCTTTTCTGCCCTGCGCGCTGCGAATGCGCGCGAGAATGTTGCTGCGCGCGGCCGATGTATCCATGGTGCCGTCCTCATGTTGCGTGCGGGAAACGTTCGCGGCGATGAATCCACGATGAGGAGCCGATTATATCGACCGGTCCGCGCGCGCGGACCTCGGCCGAACGGCATAGGCCGCGTGCGAGTCAGCCTTCCCCGACGGGCTGCTCGATGCCGAACACCTGACGCAGATAGGCAAGATACGCCTTGTCGTCGCACATGTTCTTGCCCGGCGAATCGGAGAGCTTGGCGACCGGCTGCCCGTTGCAGCGAACCATCTTGATGACGATCTGCAGCGGCTGATAACCCAGATCGTTCGTGAGATTCGTGCCGACGCCGAACGCAAGCTGGCAGCGCCCGCGAAAGCGTTCGTAGAGTTGCAGCACCTTGGGGATATCGAGCGCGTCCGAGAACACGAGCACCTTCGTGCGCGGATCGCAGCGATTTTCCTCGTAGTGCTTGATGAGGCGCTCGCCCCAGTCGAACGGATCGCCCGAATCGTGGCGCGCGCCGTCGAAGAGCTTGCAGAAGTACATGTCGAAGTCGCGCAGAAACGCCTTCATGCCGTACACGTCGGACAGCGCGATACCCAGATCCCCGCGATACTCCTTCGCCCACATCTCGAAGCCGAAGATCTGCGAATCTCGCAGGCGCGGGCCGAGCGCCTGACACGCCTGCAGATATTCGTGGGCCATTGTGCCGAGCGGGCGCAGGCCGTGTTTCATCGCGTAGAAGACGTTGCTCGTGCCGGCAAACTGTTCGCCGAGCCGTTCCTTCAGCGTCAGCACGACTTCCTCGTGCCACTGCTTCGAGAAGCGGCGGCGGGTGCCGTAATCGGCGATCTTGCAATCGGAGTATTCGGGCGGCGTGGCGAGCAGCTTGATCTTGTCGCGCAGGCGCTCGCGCCCGGTTTCGTACTCCGGCTTGCGCTGCGTGTTGCGGAAGTACACTTCGTTGACGATCGCGAGCACCGGAATCTCGAAGAGAATCGTATGCAGCCACGGCCCTTCGATCATGATGTCGATCTCGCCATTGTTCTTCGGCGACGGCGAGATACGGATGGACTTCTCGTTGAGATGAAAGAGCGCGAGGAAGTCGATGAAATCGCTCTTCATGAAGCGCATGCGCCGAAGATAGTCGAGCTCTTCTTCCTTGAAGCGCAAGCTGCAGAGCTGGCGCACTTCGTCGCGAATCTCGTCGATATACGGCACGAGGTCGGCCTCGGGCGTACGGCAGCGAAAGCGATACTCGACATGCGCGGCCGGGAAGTGATGCAGCACGACCTGCATCATCGTGAACTTGTAGAGATCGGTATCGAGCAGCGAATTGATAATCATGGTTCTGACTAGGACACATCGAAGCGAGCAGACCGCGCGACGACGCGCCGCGGGCCTTTGGCCCATGTTACCCGAATGCGCGCCCTTTTTATGAACCGGGCATACATACATTGCGAATCGATATAAGCCATACCCCGTGGCCCTCGCGCCGCTTTTTACCGTTACGCTACAATATGCGTTTCGGCGAACGACCCGGCGCGCCTATGCAGCCCGCCCGGCGGCGCCCCCACGAATTTCGCATGCAGGAGCCTGAATGACTCACGTTGTGACCGAAAGCTGCATCAAGTGCCGCTACACCGATTGTGTGGATGTGTGCCCGGTGGATTGCTTCCGTGAAGGTCCCAACTTTCTCGCGATCGATCCGGACGAGTGCATCGACTGCGCCGTGTGCGTGGCCGAATGCCCGGTGAATGCCATCTACGCCGAGGAAGACGTGCCGGGCGACCAGCAGCACTTCACCGAACTGAACGCCGAACTTGCGCGCAACTGGCCGAGCATTACCAAGACGAAGGCGCCGCTGCCCGAAGCCGAAGAGTTCAAGGACGTGAAAGACAAGCTGA
This sequence comes from Caballeronia grimmiae, assembly GCF_000698555.1. Lineage (GTDB taxonomy): Bacteria > Pseudomonadota > Gammaproteobacteria > Burkholderiales > Burkholderiaceae > Caballeronia > Caballeronia grimmiae. The sequence continues at coordinate 276,474 of NZ_JFHE01000001.1, forward strand.
ATCTGCTCGAGCGTTGAAGGCTTGTGCGTCGGCCCGGGGAATGGTCTTGGGAGAAATTCGACGCAATGAAACAAGTCGTATCGAGTGAAGATTGGCCGTTGACAGGGTAGAAGACGCTCCCTATAATTCCGCTTCTCTGCTGTAGATGTTCCCCGATAGCTCAGTTGGTAGAGCGCCGGACTGTTAATCCGTAGGTCCCTGGTTCGAGCCCAGGTCGGGGAGCCAAAAAACTCCAGCACGCAGTTTCCAAAAAGCCCAGTCGGATTGCTGGGCTTTTTAATCAGTTTCATGTGGTAGATGTTCCCCGATAGCTCAGTTGGTAGAGCGCCGGACTGTTAATCCGTAGGTCCCTGGTTCGAGCCCAGGTCGGGGAGCCAAAAAACACCAGCACGCAGTTTCCAAAAAGCCCAGTCGGATTGCTGGGCTTTTTAATCAGTTTCATGTGGTAGATGTTCCCCGATAGCTCAGTTGGTAGAGCGCCGGACTGTTAATCCGTAGGTCCCTGGTTCGAGCCCAGGTCGGGGAGCCAAAAAACATTATCAAAAAGCCCAGTCATTCGACTGGGCTTTTTGTTTTTGCGCGATGCTTTGCGCAATGCGACAGGGCGACGTTTCCATTCGCGCTGCGCGATCCAGCGTTTCTGTTTCGATTCATAGCCTTCTGTCAGCCAACACGCCCGCCCGTCTTTGTCGGCGCGCAGGCCCCGCCCTCACCCCTGCGCCATCCATACAACCGTCAGCGATCTCACGCCCTGCGCGCCGCGAATCAGCACGCCTTCAATATCCGCCGTCGCGGATGGTCCAGTGACCAGCACCGCATAACGCGCCGACTGAAAATCGGGCCGTCGATAAACCTGCTGCAAACCGTCGACGAGTTGCGCGGGATCGAGCAGCACGACCAGATGCTGCGCGAGATAGCCGATCGAATTGACGACGTATTCCTTCTCGCTGAACCACACCGAACCCGTTTCCGCAACGCCGAAGCGTCCGCGCACGACGCCCACATCGACATCCTGCAGCGATGCGGGCGCCGTATCCGGCGACAGCTTGCGCGTGGCCGCGATGCCCTCCACCGCCGACGCCACCACCGCGCCTTCGCCGAAGCGCGCGGCGATCATCGCGTCGACATCGGCGAGGGTGTGGGCATGAGCGCAGGTTCCGCCCATCGTGGTTAGCGCGGTGATGAAGCGCGTCATCAGATCGCCTTCGGGCGACGGAAAAACCGGCAGATCGGGGCGCGGGCGCGACGCGGGTTGCGCCGCGCGAATCTTCGAGAGAAATGCTTCGCGAGTCGTCATTTGGCTTGCTTCCGGTTCTTCTTGTACCACTCGTGAAAAGTCTGGACGGGCGCTTCGGGCAGGTCGCGCTGGCGTCCCCAGATGTTGAGCGGGTTGTACAGCACGAAGTTGGGCAGCCGCTTCAACGCGCCGCCAAGCGAGGCGACCGTCGCGCGATAAAGCGTCGGACTCGCGAGCAGTCGCCCCGCCATCCTGAGCACTTCCTTCTTTACGAACGGCACTTCGTGACGCTCCGCGATCACCTCGCGCCACTTGTAAATCTGCTCGTGGATATTGACCTTCGTCGGACACACGTTGGTGCAACTGCCGTTCATCGTCGAGGCGAACGGCAGGCTGCTGTAGCGTTTGAGGTCGTGCGTCGGGTTGATGATCGCGCCGATCGGCCCGGAATACGTGCCGCCATACGACAGTCCCCCGCTTCGCCGATACACCGGACACGTGTTCATGCACGCGCCGCAGCGGATGCACTTCAGCGAATACCAGAAGTCGTCGAGCGCAAGCCGCTCCGAGCGTCCATTGTCGACGAGGATGTAGTGCATCTCCGTGCCCGGCCGCGGCGCGCGAAAGTGCGACGTGTACTGCGTGATCGGCGAGCCGAGCGCGCTTCTCGACAGCATGCGCACGAAGACGCCGAGATCGGCGATCGTCGGAATGATCTTTTCGATGCCGATCGACGCGATATGCAGCGGCGGCACGTTCGCGGACAGATCGGCGTTGCCCTCGTTCGTGCAGACCACGACCGTCCCCCTTTCGGCCACCGCGAAGTTGCAGCCTGTCATGCCCGCCGTCTTCTCGCGCACGAAGTACGGCCGCGTGTGCATGCGCTGGCTTTCGGCGAGATAGTGAATGTCGCTGTTGGCGGGATCGGTGCCGATGGTGCGGCCAAAGAGTTCGGCCACGTCCGCGCGCAGCTTGTGAACCGCCGGCACGACCATATGGCTCGGGTCCTGATGATCGAGTTGCTGGATGCGCTCGCCGAGATCGGTTTCCATCACCGTGATGCCGCGCGGCTCGAGATAGTCGCGCATGTAGCACTCGTCGGTGAGCATCGACTTGCTTTTCACGAGCGTCGTCATGCCGCGTTCGCTCATCAGCTGGTGAACGAGCGCGTTGTGCTCTTCCGCGTTCGCCGCGAAGTGCACGACGACGCCGTTCTTCTCCGCCTGATCGACGAACTGCGCGATGTAGTCCGCGAGATTCGACAGCGTGTGTTCCTTGATGCCCGAAGCCAGCTCGCGCATCGCTTCCCATTCGGGGATGCCGTGCGCCTGCGCGTCGCGCTTGCTGCGCAAATCCCACAGGCGCTTGTCGTGGAACGCGACGTGATCGGTCTTTTGCAGGAACGCACCGGCCGCCTTGGCGTGATCGATTCGTACGGTCTTGCTCATGCCCGCGCTCCGTTCAGGACCTGCGCGATGTGGATGAACCGCGCGTCGAGCTTCATGCGTTCCGCGCAGCCCTGCTGATGCATGAGACACGACATGTCGCCCGAGACGATGTACTCCGCCCCCGCACCGATGTGGTCGCGCACCTTGTCTTGGCCCATGCGCACGGACACCGCTTCCTCCGTCACCGAAAACGTGCCGCCGAAGCCGCAGCATTCATCGGGGCGCGCGGGCGAGACGAACTCGATGCCCTTCACGCCCTCGAGCAACGCGCGCGGCTTCGAATACCTCGCCCCGGCGACTTCCGAATTCGATGTCTCACGAAGATGCCGCACCGCGCTGCAACTGTTATGCAGCCCGACGCGATGTGGAAACTCGGCCCACGGAAACTCGCGGACCTTCAGTACGTCGTGCAGGAATTCGACCAGTTCGAAGGTGTTGCGGCGCACCTTCTGCACGTCGCTCGTCTGCTCGATCGCCGTGAAGTGCTCGCGCACATGATGCGTGCAACTCGCCGATGGCCCGACCACGTAGTCGTAGTCCGTGAAGTTGCGCGCGAACACACGCTCGGCGCCGGCGGCTTCCTTGTGCGCGCCGCTGTTGGCCATCGGCTGGCCGCAGCAGGTCTGGTTTTGCGGATAGTCGACATCGACGCCCAGGCGCTCCAGCAATTCGAGCGTGGCGATGCCGACCTGCGGATAAAACGCATCGATGAAACAGGGGACGAACAGGGCAACTTTCATGGCGTATCGTGGGAGGAAATCGCGTGTCTGGTCAGCTTGGTCTGACCAAGACTTTAAGGATCCGGCGCTTTCGTGTCAAACTAGGTTAATCCAGCGTCTTTGCCTGTGCATTTCATTCCACCGATGACCTTCCAGCCCGTACACCCGCATTCCTACGCCCGCGTGCGCCTGTCCGATGTCGTGTCCGGCCAGATTCGGGAACTGATTTCGAACGGCTCGCTGCTGCCCGGTCAGCGCCTGCCCGCCGAGCGCGATCTGGCCGAGCAGTTGAACGTGTCGCGCCCGTCGCTACGCGAAGCGCTGATCCGCCTCGAATCCGATGGCTTCATTCGCGCGGTCGCGCGCGGCGGCTTCGTCGTGTCGGACGTGACCGCGCCGCTGGTTTCGCTGCCGCTCGCAGCGCTGCTGCAACAGCAGCCGGACGCCAGCGGCGACGTGCTCGAACTGCGTCACGGCCTCGAAACGCTCGCCACGGCTTACGCCGCAGAGCGCGCGACCGAAGCCGATCTCGTGCGTATCCGCGCCGCGTTCGATGCGCTCGAAGCCGCCGTCGCCCAGAAAAGCGCGCGCATCGCGGAGAAGGACGCGGCGTTTCACCTCGCCATCGCCGATGCGACCCACAACATCGCGCTCGCCCACGTGATGCACGGGCTCAACGAACTCGTGCGCGAATCGATGCTGACTTCGCACCGTCTGGTCGATTACGACGACGAAGTCGAAGCCGACCTGCTCGTTCAGCATCGCGCGATGCTCGACGCCATCATCGCCCGCGATCCGGCGCGCGCCCGGGAGTGCGCGGGCGCGCATCTGGACTACGTGCGCGCGCTCTATCGCGACGGCGCAAAGAGAAAGGCGCGCAGCCGCGTTTCTCACGATGACATGACGAATCCGTAACGCGCTTGTAAGATTCGATAGGACTTCGCCTACACGCATTTCGGACGCACACGGCTAACGCGCGATGAACGAACTCGCGATACTGAAACCGTCGTCAACAACATGCGCAAGGAGGACAAGATGCCTTATCTACTCGGATGGCTGCTCGGCGTGCCGGTTATCGTGCTCGTGATTCTGTATCTGATCTTCCATTGAACCGGCAGCAACAGACTGCAGCAAAAGCACCGAAGGGCGTCGTTACAATACGGCGCCCTTTTCTTTTTTCCGAAGGATCGTGATGAACCGCGCCGCCCGTATGACTTCGACCGCATCGCTCGTTTTTCTGCTTGGCGCGACTGCCGCGCACGCGGAGGAAATCGCGAGCGTCAACACGAACTTCCGCTTCACCGGCTCGGATCGCGTGAGCGTCGAGGCCTACGACGATCCGCTCGTCGGCGGCGTGACGTGCTATGTGTCGCGGGCGCGCACGGGCGGCGTGAAAGGCACGCTCGGCATCGCCGAAGATCCCACGGAAGCGTCGATCGCGTGCCGCCAGGTCGGGCCGGTTGCGTTCAAGGAATCGCTCAGGCAGAAGAGCGATGTATTCACGGATCGCATGTCGTTCATCTTCAAGACGCTGCATGTCGTGCGGATCGTCGATGCGAAACGCAACACGCTCGTGTATCTGACGTATAGCGACCGTATCGCGAGCGGCAGCGCGAAGAACAGCGTGACGGCCGTGCCGGTGCCGCAGGGAACGGCGATTCCGGTGAAGTGAGCACGGCTCGCGGGCCGGCGAAGTTGTAAACTGACCGATTCGCCTTCGAACGATCCGCTCAATGAACGCGCCACGTTTCTCCAACGCCGCACGCTACTGGCGCTCGCCGCTCGTGCCGGACGCGGACATGGTCACCGCCGAGTACTACGATCACGAATTCGCGCCGCACTGGCACGACGCGTACACGGTGCCGGTCATCGAAGCGGGCGCGGAGTGCTATGACTATCGCGGCTCGCGGTACGTGGCCGAAGCGGGCTCGGTGCCGGTGATCAATCCCGGCGAGCTGCATACCGGCGCGCGGGCCGTCGATGCCGGCTGGCGCTATCGCGTGTTTTATCTGCCGGTGCCGTTCGTCGAAAATCTGGCGCGCGAGATGTCGGGACGCGCGGCGGCGTCGCCGTGGTTCGCCGCAGGCATCATCCGCGATTCCGATCTGGCCAGGCGGCTCGTGGCCGCGCATCGGGCGCTGGAGCGCGCCGGACAAGCGGCCAGCGCGGACCCGCTCGCCGCCGAAACCGCCCTCGTTGATGCCGTCAGCACGCTGCTCGCGCGCCATGCGCTCGAACGGCCATCGCCCGCCCCGCTCGCCGCCGACGCGGTCCGCGTCGCGACGATGAAAGCCCGCCTCGCCGACGATCTTCTCGAACCCGTCACGCTCGCGGAACTCGCCCGCACGGTCGGGCTGTCGATGTTCCATGCGGCGCGGCTCTTCACCCGCGAAACGGGTCTTGCGCCGCATGCGTGGCGCAATCAACTGCGCATCGTGCGGGCGTTGCCGGCGTTGCGCGCGGGGGCGTCCATCGCGCACGTCGCGGCGGCCAGCGGGTTCACCGATCAAAGTCATTTCACGCGGCACTTCAAGCGCGCGTTCGGCGTTGCGCCGGGACGCTGGCGCTGAGTCCGCCGTTTCCGCGTCGCGACCGCAAGAACGTACAAGCCGGCCAGGGCACGACTGGTTATCCTCCGCAAGCTGGCAACACGCACATGTCGTACTGGAGGGAGGACCACCTTGACCGCATCATCATCCACCCACGCGCTGAGCGAATTCGCCGCCGGCGCGCGCGACACCATCCCGATGATGATCGGCGCCGCGCCTTTCGGCGTCATCTTCGGCACGCTCGTCACTGCGAGCCCGCTCGCGTTGTGGCACGGCCAGCTCATGTCGCTCGTGGTGTTCGCCGGCTCGGCGCAGTTCATCGCGGCCGGCATGATCGCCGGGAACGCGAGCTTCGCCGTCATCTGGGCGACGACGTTCGTCGTCAATCTGCGGCACATCCTGTATTCGGCGACGCTCGCGCCCTATGTCGCCCATCTGCCCGCGCGCTGGCGCTGGGCGCTGGCCGGCCTGATGACCGACGAAGTTTTCGCCGTGGCCTACGCGCATTATCAGAAGCGCGCGGCGGGCGAAATCGGGCCGCATTACTTCTTCGGCTCCGGCGTCGCGATGTACCTGAACTGGCAAGCGTGGACGCTCATCGGCCTGTTCTTCGGCGCGGCGTTTCCGGGCCTCAAATCACTCGGGCTCGACTTCGCGATGGTCGCGACGTTCATCGCGATCATCGTGCCGCAACTCGTCGCGGCGCGCTTCGTGGCGGCGGCGCTGGCGTCGGGCGTGCTGTCGTTCGCGTGGCAAGGCTGGCCGTACAAGCTCGGCCTGCTCGCGGCGGTGCTCGTGGGCGTCGTCGTCGGCATGCTGCTGACGATGACCGACGCCAAAGCAGGACTCGACAAGGAGCGCGTGCGATGAACTATGTGCTGCTGATCCTTGGAATGGCGCTCGTCACCTATGTGATCCGCGCCGCCGTGTTCGTGCTCGGCGAGCGGCTCACGTTTGCGCCCGTCGTGCGTACCGCGCTCGGGTTCGTCCCGGTGACGGTGCTGACCGCGATCATCGTGCCGATGACCGTGTCGCCGCACGGCAACGGCGCGGAGCTGACCTGGCGTAATCCGCAGCTCGTCGCGGCGGTGGTCGCCGTCGTCGTGTGCGCGTTGACGAGGCGCACGCTTTTGACGATCGCCGTGTCGCTCGCGGTGTTCTTCTTCTGGCAACTGGTCGTGTTGCGTTAGGCGTTGCGCAGTGCGCGCCTTACAGAAGCCACTCAAGTTTCCGGCTCCCGCGCCGATATCAGAATCGAATGGCCTCCGCTCTGCCGGCGGGCCGACAGCATCTCCCGCGAGTGGGCCATCGGGCTGCCCCGAGCGCGGAACCGGAAACCGACATGCCGCAAATCACCCTTTCGCTTCGCGACGAGACGATCGCTTCGCTGCAACGCGACTTCGAAGCGTTCTTGCGTCTCTCGCTGAAGCTCGACCCTCAGTTCATCACGCCGTCGTTCGAGGACTTCCTGCGCGCGAAGCTGCTCGACAACCCCACGCCGCTCACCGAGCAGGCCGTGCAGCGCATGCTCACGCACGGCCAGTACGCCTGGGCGAAGCGCGCGCTCGACAAGGAGTTTCCGGATGTCGTCGAAATCCTGATTCGTCAGGCGGCGGAGCACGGTTTCGCGTTCGCGATTCGTTCGGACTGGAGCGCGGAGGATCTGCTGAAGGCATCGCGCGAATGGGCGGCGGCGATCGTCACCGAGGCGAAGGGCGATGTATCGCAAGTCGACGTGCTTGCCTCGCAGATCAAGTCGGCGGCGGCGGATATCCGCACGGTCGAGGAAAAGATGCAGACGCCGGCCTGGCGGCTCGCCGATTCGCTTCGTCAGCGTGTGCATGACGCGAAGGTCGCCGTGGAAACCAACGTCGGCTCGACGGCGCGCGAAAAGCTCGGTGAACTGCGCGCGCTGCTGCGCCTCAGCATCTTCTATGGTTCGGTGCAGAAGCAGGAAGCGCAGCAGTTGCTCGAATATCTGCGCTCGCTGCGGCCGGAATTGTTCGTCGAAGAGCCGTATGACGGCTTCACGCGGTTCGCCGCGTGGCTGCGCAGCATCTTCGGCCACGCGCCGCGAGCAGCGGGCGCGACGCGGGCCTCGCGCTAACGAGGGCGCGCCCTACTCCCACATTCCCTTGAGCCGCGCGGCGATATCGATCTTCGCTTTCGCGGCCGCCGCGAGCCCTGCCGCCGTCGGCGCGGCGGCGACCGGCACGGGCGGCCATGCGGCGGCCTCGAAGTGCGGCATCAGATGCGGCGGAATGAAGCGCGTGCGCTGCGCCCACACGTGCCTGTCGCCGAGGTTCGTCTGGTTGTACACGTAGAACCGCTGCGGCGTGATGACGTGCAGGTCTTCCTTCGCCCGCGTCATCGCGACATACAGCAGGCGGCGCTCTTCGTCGAGTTCCTCTTCGCTGCCCGTGCCGAGATCGGACGGAATGCAACCGTCGACGCCATTGAGCACGAACACGTTGCGCCACTCCTGCCCCTTCGCCGAATGGATGGTCGAGAGAATCAGATAATCCTCGTCGATGAGCGGCACGCCCGATTCATCGCTTGTCGCGTCGGGCGGATCGAGCGTCAGTTCGGTGAGAAAGCGCTCGCGCGTCGGATACGTCGACGCGATGCTTTCCATCTGCATCACATCGCCGATGCGGATGGCCGCGTCCTCGTGATTGCGCTCGAGGTGCGGCTCGTACCATCGACGGATCATTTCGAACTCGGCGGGCCAGCCCGATTCCCGTCCGCAAAGCCTGGCCATCAGGGCGACGAAGCGCGGCCAGTCTTCGCTCGCGCGTGCGGGCGCGCTGAAGGCTGCGATGGCATCGGCTGCGCGCGCGTTCTGGGCGACGCCGTCCAGCAGGCGTCCCGCGATCGCCGGCCCGACGCCCGGCAGCAGTTGCGCGACCCGGAAGCCCGCGACGCGGTCGCGCGGATTCTCGGCCCAGCGCAGCACCGCGAGCACGTCCTTCACGTGCACCGAATCCAGAAACTTGAGCCCGCCGAACTTCACGAACGGGATGTTCTTGCGCGTCAACTCGATTTCGAGCGTCGCGCTGTGATGCGCCGCGCGGAACAGCACGGCCTGCGACTTGAGCTTCATGCCGCCCTCGCGCGCCTCCAGCACCTTTTCGACGACATAGCGCGCCTGATCGGCCTCGTCGGCGACGGAGACGACGCGCGGCTTCTGCGCCGATGCCTTGTCGGTCCACAAGTCCTTCGTGTAGCGCTCGGCGGCAAGCCCGATGACCGCGTTCGACGCTTCGAGAATGGGCTGCGTCGAGCGGTAATTGCGATCGAGCGTGACGGTCGCGGCGGGCGGATCGAAGTGCTGCGGGAAATCGAGGATATTGCGCACGGTTGCGCCGCGGAACGAATAGATCGACTGCGCGTCGTCGCCGACGACGGTGAGGCCGCGCCCGTCCGGTTTCATCGCGAGAAGGATGCTTGCCTGCAAGCGATTGGTGTCCTGATACTCGTCGACCAGCACGTGATCGAAGCGGCTCGACAAATCGGCGGCAATCGCCGGCTCCGCCGCGAGATGCGACCAGTAGAGCAAGAGGTCGTCGTAATCGAGCACGCTTTGCGATTGCTTCGCGCTGACGTAGGCGGCAAACAGGCGCTTCAGATCGGCTTCCCACTCGCGGCACCACGGAAACGACTGGTCGAGCACCGTCGCGAGCGACGCGCCGGTGTTGACCACGCGTGAGTAGATCGCGAAGCACGTCGACTTGGCCGGGAAGCGCTTTTCCTTCGACGACAGCCCGAGTTCGTGCCGCACGAGGTTCATGAGATCGGCGGAATCTTCGCGGTCGTTGATGGTGAACGACGGCGCAAGCCCGACGATATCGGCGTAATCGCGCAGCAGCCGCGCGCCGACGCCGTGAAACGTGCCCGACCACGTGAGACCTTGCGCGATGGCGCTGCGGTTACCGAGCGCGTTCGTCGCGATGCGCGAGACGCGCCGCGTCATTTCGAGCGCCGCGCGGCGGGAAAACGTCAAGAGCAGAATGCGATGCGGGTCCGCGCCCTTCACGAGCAGATGCGCGACGCGATGCGCAAGCGTGTTGGTCTTGCCCGATCCCGCGCCCGCGATGACAAGCAGCGGCCCGCTGGTCCGGCCCGGTTCGTCCACGCCGAATTCGACGGCGCGGCGTTGCGCGTCGTTCAGTTTCGCGAGATACGCCGCTGCGGCCTGATCTTGCGTGCGGGATGGATCGGCGGCGGTGTCGGGAAGCGTGAGCACGAGGACTTGAGCGGCGGATAGAAGTGACGCGACACTGTATATCCATACAACCCGCGCGTGCAAGTCTTTGTCGACGCTAGCCTTTTGGCCCTAAAACGACAACGGCCCGCGCGAAAGGCGCGGGCCGTATCGACGGAAGAAGATGCCCTAGTCGGCTTTCTTCGCGTTCTTCAGCTTAGCATCGGCTGCGGCTTCGTTCGCTTCCGATTGCGACTCCGTCTTCTTCTTGTCGGCCTTCGCCTGCGCGACGGCCGCGTCCTTGTCGGCTTCAGCCTGCTTCTTCGCGGCTTTCTTGTCGGCGTGCGTCATCGGCGCATCGCTCGTTTGCGCGATCGATACCGCGCTCACGCTCGTCAACGCGCCCGCGACGAGCGCCGCCAGCAGCGCATTCGTACGTCTTGTCATGGTGTTCTCCCGGTGTGGTTACGGAACGCCGCGCGACGCCCTATTGCGGGCGTCGGGGCGACCTGTTTAGTGCTGTTCGCCCTGGTCCTTCGGCGTGCGGTCGGCCGCGGCATTCAGATCGTCCTTGGCGGCCTGCTTGTCGGCCTTCTTGTTGATCTTCGCGTTGCGCACTTCCTGCTTGTATTGCGCCTTCGCTTCCTTGTCCGCGGCCTTCAACTCGGCCTTCGACGCCTTCTTCGACGCGCGGTATTCCGCGTTCGCCTGCGCGTCGGCGTTGCGCTTCTGCACCAGCGGATCGGTCGGTGCCGGCGCGACAAGGTTCTGCGGCGGCGGCGCGAGTTGCGCCTGAGTGTCCGCGCCCGGTGCGGGCTGCATCGGCTGGGCGGTTTGCGCTTGCGCGCCGGTGGCTGCGAGGGCGGCGAATGCGGTGCCGATCATCAAAATTCGAGCCTTAGTCATGAGCTAGTCCTCTTTTTAGTGGCGCCGGCGGCTTGGCGCTTTGAAAGCGCTGTGCGCGACGCGTTGGCGTTTAGAAGATGACCGAAGCTGCATCGATCAAACTAACAGACCCGGCGATTGGCGATGGAGTTTCGCGGAATCAGTCACTGTTACCGTCCGTTTCACTTGGCTACATTTGCCGCCGAGTTCGCCGACGATGGGCCACAAAGCGTTTTGCGTCCGATCGTTCGCGGTCGACGTTGACAGAGCACGAGGCGTACCCGATGCCTTATGATGGCTTCCTTCGCACCTTCCACTCTTCCGCCCGCCATGCCGCAGCTCCAGTTCACCCTCACGGGCGATCACGTCGAACTCCACAACCTGCTCAAGCTGATGGGCCTTGCCGATAGCGGCGGCGCCGCGAAGGCGCGCGTCGCCATGGGCGATGTCACCGTCGACGGCAAAGTGGAACTGCGCAAGACGTGCAAGATCCGCGCGGGCCAGGTCGTGATGATCGACGGCCAGAAGATCCGCGTGCGCGCGCCTGCCTGATCCGTCGCGTCGTGTTTGCGCCGGCGCGCCGCCGGATTGCCAAAACCCGGCCATAACGGAGCGCGGCATCGACATGCCGTGCGCGAGGCAATAAGCTAGTCGTCTTTCGTTCTGGTTTCAGCGTCGGCCCTTTGCGCTGTTCACCGCCTGACCGCGCGTTTGCGTCGCGGCCAGTTCCGTTCCGTTTCCTTCGACCATGCCATCGCACACCACGCGCGCCACGAACCCGTATCAGGGACCGCCGACGCTGTCCCGCCATGCCGTCGACACGGCGCGCCTCGCCGCGCCGCTCGCCATCGCGCAGCTTTCTCAAATGGCGATGGGCGTCACCGACACCATTCTCCTCGGCTCGCTCGGCCCCGACGCGCTCGCTGCGGGCGGGCTCGGCGCGAACCTGTTCTTCGTCGTCGTGACGCTGCTGCAAGGCGTGCTGACGTCGGTGAGCGTGTCGGTGGCGCATGCGCGCGGCGCGAACGCGGAAGACCGCGTGCCTCGCATCTACTGGACGGGGCTGCTGCTTTCCGTGCTGCTCGCCGTGCCCGCGTTCGCGCTGTTGAGCTACGCCGAGGAAATCCTGCTCGCGTTCCACGAACCGGCGACGCTCGCGCGCAACGTCGGGGAATATTGCGCGATGCTGCGCTGGGGAACGCCGGGCAGCCTGATCGGCATCGGGATGATGCGCGCATTTCTGCCGGCGATCGGTGCGGCGAAGCGGCTTCTGTGGGTATCGATCGGCGGCGTGTTCGTCAACGGCTTTCTCAACTACGGGTTGATTCACGGCGCGTACGGTCTGCCGCGCGAAGGCTTTGTCGGCTCGGCGGCGGCGACGACCATCACCGTCTGGTTGACGGCGTTCGCTCTCGTGGCGCTCCTGCATCTGCGGCCGCGCTATCGGCATTTCGTGCTGGCCGCGCGTCCGCATCTGCCGCTTCTCGGCGAACTGTTCGGCATCGGCTGGCCGGTGGCGATCACCTATGGCGTCGAATCGACGCTCTTTCTCGCGACCGGCATGATGGTCGGCCTGCTCGGCGAATCGCCGCTCGCCGCGCATCAGATCGCGCTCAACGTGGCGTCGGTGGCGTTCATGGTGCCGCTCGCGATCGGACAGGCGGCGAACGTGCGCGTCGGCTACTGGATCGGCGCGGGCGTGCCGGTGGCGGCGCGTCACGCGGGCTTCGTCGCGCTGGCGCTCGGCGTCGGATTCATGATGTGCTCGGGCCTCGTGCTGATCGTCGCGCCGCACGCGATCGTCGGGCTGTATCTGCATCTGGACGATCCCGCCAACGCGCGTACCGTGTCGCTCGCGGCGTCGCTGCTGGGCGTGGCGGCGGTGTTTCAGATCGTCGACGGGATGCAGACGGTCGGCTCCGGCTGTCTGCGCGGACTCAAGGACACGCGCGTGCCGATGCTCGCGGCCGCGTTCGGTTACTGGGGCGTGGGTTTCCCGACGGGCTATGTGCTCGCGTTTCACTGCGGGCTGGGCGCGAAGGGATTGTGGTGGGGCCTCGCGGCAGGGCTCGCGAGCGTGGCCGTGTTGATGACGCTGCGGTTTCATCGCATCAGCAAGCGGCTCGTCGATGCGAGTCTCAGGTCCGATGGCGTCGAGACGGCGCCGCGTCGCGCGGCTTAGGTTTGCGGTCGCCACCGCATATGCAAAGCAGGAATGCTTGGTTGGGGCGCGCGGGCGTCGTCGTTAAGATGAACGCGTCTCCTCCTTGAGACTCCAGTAACAGGGGTTATAGGCCCGCTCTGCCGAGCGGGCTTTTTTTCGTCTTTTCACTGGGATGACGCTTGCGAAAGAAGCTTCAAGGTCGGCTGCCGTCAACGACGCTGGCGACTGGCAGCAAGAGATTGAAAACGTCGATGAAACCGCCCGCTGCGTTCAATGCACCTTTCAGTGCGAGCCGACAATCGAACGCAATTCCTCGATGTTCAACACGTCGATCCTGCGATAGGGCGTTTCGATCAGTCCCGCATCCCTGAACCGCCTCAAGGCTGCGGCGACGGCCTCGCGCGTGACGCCGGGCGAATCCGCGATGTCGCCTGGCGCGCGCCAACCGATTGCTTGCCCTCGTTCTCATCCGCTTGCGCCAGCAGGATCGGGCGACGCGTTGCGGCACCGAGAAACGCGATGCGCTGTCGAGCTTGTCCGCCGCCCGTCCGAGCACGTCGTCCTTGCAGCGGCCAGGCGCGCACATGAGGCCAAAGTCGAAGTGATGCCGGAATTGGGCGGCGGTTCGTCGACGGACGTCCGCCAAGCTGCTTCTCCTGAGGCGATTTCTCACGCGCACACTTCTTGCTCCGCTACCATGACACCACCAACGCGCTCGCAACCAGCCGAGCCGCCTCTAAACAATCAAAAGAGAGGACGCTAAGTGTCGGAAAGCCGGGGAATGTCGAAAGCCGCATCAGAAGCGGCGCACGTTAAAACGCGAAATACACGGGCAAAATCCATCGCAGCGTTAGCCGCGCTCGCCCTTACTGCCACTCTCAACGCCTGTGCGACCCGCCCGCCCGCGACCGCTTTCGATCGTCCGCAGACGCACGCGCTGGCCGCAACCGCAGCGACGCCGCTGGCCAACGCCCTGACGCCGCTCGAAAAGCAGCACCCGGGCGAATCCGCCGTGCGCCTCCTGCCGACCGGCACCGATGCGCTGCAGGCCCGCGTCGCGCTCGCCCGCGCAGCGTCGAAAACCCTCGACATGCAGTACTACATCGCCGAGGAAGACAACACCGGGAAGCTGTTGCTGGGCGCCGCGCTTCATGCCGCCGATCGCGGCGTGCGCGTGCGTATGCTCGTCGACGATCTGAACTTCAAGGATATCGACCGCATCATGGCGGCGCTCGATTCGCATCACAACATCGAGATCCGCGTCTTCAATCCGTATGGCAGCGCGCAGCGGAGCTTCTCCGAGCGCACGCGCAACTTCTTCACGAACCTCGATCACTTCACGCGCCGCATGCACAACAAGGCGATGATCGCGGACAACCAGATCGCCATCGTCGGCGGGCGAAATCTCGGCGACGAATACTTCAGCGCCAGTCCGACGCTGCAGTTCCGCGACCTCGACGCGTTCGTCGCCGGCCCCGTCACGCAGCAGATATCCGCGAGCTTCGACGATTACTGGAACAGCACGGTCTCGTATCCGCTGCGCGTGCTGAACAAGCAAAAATTCGATCCCGCCGATCTCGACAAGACGCGCGAAGAGCTCCGCGCACACTGGCGCGCCAATGCCGATCCGCTCAACGCCAAACCGCTCAACGCGACGCCGCTCGACCAGCAGATCGCACGCGAGCAGATGGGCCTTTTCTGGGCGCCGACTGAATTTCATGTCGATTCGCCGTCGAAGATCGAGCATCCCAGTGACGACTACAAAAGCCCGCCGCTGACGCGCCTTGCCGATCTGCTCAAGAACGCGCAGAAGGAGTTTCTGATCCTGTCGCCGTACTTCGTGCCGCACGACGCCGGCGTGAAGGCGCTCGGCGATCTCACGCGGCGGCACGTCCGCGTCGCGGTACTGACCAACTCGCTCGCCGCCACCGACGCCGTCGCGGTGCAGGCCGGCTACGCGCCGTATCGCGTTCCGCTGCTGCAAAACGGCGTTGAACTATACGAATTCAAGCCGATGCAGGCCGAAGGCGAAGGCCGGCCGACCGCCGGACTATTCGGATCGAAGTCGCGCGCGAGCCTGCACGCGAAGGCGTATGTGATCGATCGGAGTATCCTCGTGATCGGTTCGATGAATCTCGATCCGCGCTCGGCGCAGCTCAACACCGAACTGGCGCTCGTGATTCACATCAAGCCAATCGCCGAAGAAGCCGCCGGCCTGTTCGACCGCGGAATCTCGCCGCAAGCGAGCTATCGCGTCGAACTCGCGAGCGCGGCGGTGATGGCGGAACTGCGCCGCACGGGCTCGCCGCAATCTGGCCTCGTGTGGACGACGCAAGAAGACACCGGGACGGTCACCTATTACTACGATCCGGAGGCCGGCCTGTATCGCAATTTGATGACGGGCCTCTTCATGATGCTGCCCGTCGACAAGCAGCTTTGATCAACCTCTTTCGGAAATTCAGGCCATGACACAGAACGCGCAGGGCGATGTACGCATGGAGAAGGACACGTTCGGCGAGATCGCCGTGCCGAACGACAAGCTATGGGGCGCGCAGACGCAGCGCTCCTTGCAGAACTTCAAGATTTCGACGGAGAAGCAGTCGCCCGAGCTGATCACGGCGCTCGCGATCGTCAAGCGCGCCGCCGCCGAAGTGAACGCGGAACTCAAGCAGCTCGACGCCAAAAAGGCCCAGGCGATCATGCAGGCTGCCGACGAGATCATCGACGGCAAGCATCCCGACGAATTTCCGCTCGCGGTCTGGCAGACGGGTTCCGGCACGCAGACCAACATGAATCTGAACGAGGTGATCGCCAATCGCGCGAGCGAGATTCTCGGCGGGCCGCGCGGCGAAGAACGCCTCGTGCATCCGAACGACGACGTGAACCGCGGCCAGTCATCGAACGACGTGTTCCCGACCGCGATGCACGTCGCCGCCGCTTACGGGATCGTCAAGCATCTGGTGCCGTCGCTGAAAACGCTGCGCGATACGCTCGACAAGAAGTCGAAGCAGTTCGCCCATATCGTGAAAATCGGCCGCACGCACTTGCAGGACGCGACGCCGCTCACGCTCGGGCAGGAGTTCTCCGGTTATGTCGCGCAACTGGATCAGGGCGTCCGTCACGTCGAAGCGACGCTGCCGCATCTCTACCAGCTCGCGCAGGGCGGCACGGCGGTCGGCACGGGCCTGAACGCGCATCCCGAATTCGCCGTGAAAGTCGCGCAGGCGATTTCCAAGCTCACGGGCCTGCCCTTCGAGACCGCGCCCAACAAGTTCGAAGTGATGGCCGCCGCCGATGCGCTCGTCGCCGCGCACGGCGCATTGAAAACCGTCGCCGCGAGCCTGATGAAGATCGCCAACGATATCCGCTGGCTCGCGAGCGGGCCGCGCTGCGGGCTTGGCGAATTGTCGATTCCGGAAAACGAGCCGGGCAGTTCCATCATGCCGGGCAAGGTCAACCCGACGCAGTCCGAAGCCGTGACGATGCTCTGCTGTCAGGTTTTCGGCAACGACGTGGCGGTGAACATCGGCGGGGCGAGCGGCAATTTCGAGCTGAACGTGTTCCGCCCGATGATCGCGCACAACGTACTGCAGTCGGTACGCCTGCTCGCGGACGGCGCGCGGAGCTTCAACGACAACTGCGCTGTGGGCATCGAGGCGAACGAGTCGCGCATCGAAAGCCTGCTGAACGAATCGCTGATGCTGGTGACGGCGCTCAATCCGCACATCGGCTACGACAAGGCCGCGCAGATCGCGAAGAAAGCGCACAAGGAAGGCACGACACTGAAAGCCGCCGCGCTCGCGCTCGGGTATGTGACCGAGCAGCAGTTCAACGAGTGGGTGAAGCCGCAGGACATGGTCGGCAGCAAGTAAGCGGCTTCCTGCGCGAAAGAGCGGCCCTCAGACCTTGCCGGCCGCCACCTCTTCCGGCTTCAGCTCGACGATCGCGTCGAGCGCGTCCTTGACGTCCATCGCGTAACGCGCGAGGCGTTTCTCTTCGTCCGATTCCGGCACGAATGCGGGCACGGGCGTCGGCTGGCCGGATTCATCGACGGCGACGAACACCATCAGGCAATCCGTGGTCTGCGCAAGCTCGCCGACTTTCGGATCGCCCGCATGGACGGAAATGTGGATGTGCATGCTGGTGCGGCCCGTCGTCACCACGCGCGCGCGCAGTTCCACGAGATTGCCGACCAGAATGGGCCGCCTGAAACGGATATTGCCGACGCTCACCGTGACCGCATAGCGCCCCGACCACATCGCGGCGCACGCATAGGCGGTTTCGTCGATCCATTTCATCAGCGCGCCGCCGTGCACCTTGCCGCCGAAGTTGACCGATGTCGGCTCGGCGAGAAAACGGAACGTGGTTTCGGCGCGGCCCTGGCGCACGGCGGACGGCAATGGTGATGCGGAAGGTTGGATCGGCGAGTTCATGGCGGGAAGCAAAGCGGATGGACGAAGCGCCGATTATAGGGCCGCAAAAAGTGCGGCTAGTCGTGAACGGTGATGCCCTGGTCGATGGTGCCGTACATCGTGATGCTGCCACCCGACCCCGCCGACGATGACGACGGTCCGCCCGCGCATCCCGCGCAGAGAACCAGAACGCCGAGCGCGGCGGCGATGATGAGCTTGGACATGCGAATCCCCTTTCGACGTGCATTCGAGGCAATGCGGCCATTCTAGCGCCGGGGCGGCTGCATCGACATTTCATCCCAAAGTGAAACGTCGGTTGCCGGCGCGAGCTACGATGGAAGCCTCTACCCTTCGTGGCAGCAGCGACATGAACGACGACGACTCACGCGCCCGCCATTTTCCTGGCCTATCGCGCATCGGCGCGTTGCTCGCCGATCCGGGCCGCGCCGCCATGCTGTGGTCGCTGATGGACGGCGCGGCGCGCCCCGCCGGCGAACTGACGATGATCGCGGGCGTTTCGCCGTCCGCCGCGAGCGGGCATCTCGCGCGTCTGACCGAGGGCGGGCTGCTGGCGCTCGAAGTCAGCGGAAGGCATCGCTATTACAGGATCGCGACGGCGGATATCGCGGCGGCCATCGAAGCGCTCGCGAATCTGGCTCGCGCGAGCGCGCCGCAACGCGCGCCGGAGCATCGCCCGAGCGCCGTGCCGCTCGACATGCGCTACGCCCGCACCTGCTACGACCATCTTGCGGGCGAACTGGCGGTGCGGATCTTCGACGGCATGATCGCGCGCAACTGGCTCGCAGCGGCGATCCACGGCCCCGGCACGCTCGACGCCACACCCGACGGCATACAGGCGTTCGCGGAACTGGGCATCGACATGAAGGCGCAGCGGGCCCGGCGCCGGCGCTTTGCATGCACGTGCATCGACTGGAGCGAGCGCCGTCCCCATCTGGGCGGCGCTTTGGGCGCGGCGCTGCTCCACGCGTGCGAGGAACACGGCTGGATCGAGCGCACGGCGAAGCGTCGCGTGCTGCGCGTGACGCCCGCCGGACAGCGGCATTTCGACGACTTCTTCACCGGGCGGCAGGCGTAAAAAAGCGCGGCCGTGGCCGCGCTTCGTGACATCGCCCAACGCCGGATCAGACCGCCATTGGCGCGCTGATCGGTTCGTGATGCCGATACCCTTCGAGCGCGAAGTCCGTCGGCTCGACCTTTTCCAGCCACTCCGGTTCGTATTTCTTCGTGACCGCGTAGTCCGGCACGCGGTCGGAGATGATGAGCTGCGGCGCGGGATACGGCTCGCGCTTCAACTGCTCGCTCAGCATATCGAGCTGATTCTCGTAAATGTGCGCGTCGCCGATGAAGTACGTGAACCAGCGCGGCGTGTAGCCCGTCAGCCGCCCGACCAGATGCAGGAGCGCCGCGCCTTCGGTCAGATTGAACGGCGTGCCGAGCCCGACGTCGTTGCTGCGGATATACAGGCACAGCGAGATTTCGCGCTTCGTCACGTTCGGAAGGAACTGATACAGCAGGTGACACGCGGGCAGCGCAATCTCGTCGAGCTTGGCGGGATTCCAGGCATGAAACAGAATGCGCCGGTCGGTCGGGCGTTCGATGATCGTATCGAGACACTGGCGCAACTGGTCGATCGCCTTGTACAGCAGCACCTTCTCGCGCCCGCTTTCGACGAAACTCGTCACCAGTTCATAGCCGCGGTTCGTCGCATCGGCGATCTGGTCGCCTGCGCTCGCGTCGATCAGCTTGTAGGCGGGCCATTGGCGCCATTGCACGCCGTACACATCGCCGAGATCGTCCGTTCCCTGGCGATACGGATTTTCGAGCCACTGCGGATTTTCGTTCGCGTTCGCGTCCCAGACCTTGCAGCCGAGCGCGCGGAAGTCCGCGGCGCTGCGCGACGCGCGCAGGAAGCCCACCATTTCGCCGATCGCGGATTTGAACGCGAGCTTCTTCGTCGTCACGGCGGGAAAGCCTTGCTGCAAGTCGAAGCGCAACATCGCGCCCGGCATGCTGATCGTGCGGATGCCGGTGCGGTTTTCCTGCCAGGTGCCGGTATCGAGGATCGTCTGGACGAGCTCGAGATACTGTTTCATTGATGTTCCTTGGATGCCGGCACGAGCCGCGCTAAGAGAGCAATTTTACCAAGCGGGACAATGCGCTGCTTTGCGTCGCGTAGAAGACAACGGGCGCCTTGCGGCGCCCGTTTCGTGCAGCGATGCAGCGTGCGTCAGCCGCGCGTGGCGTGCTCCGGCGGGGCGTCGACTTCGATATGACGCATCCCATGCGCGCTCAGCAGCCGATACAGCGTGACGCGCGAAATGCCGAGTTCATGCGCGGCATCGCCGAGCCGTCCGCGATGGCGCAGCAGCGCGAGTTCGATCGCCTGCCGCTCCGCCGCTTCCCGCGCCTGCGCGAGCGACACCGGCGCGACTTCGACGTACTCGCCGAGTTCGAGATCACGCGCGGTGATCTGACGGCCTTCCGACATCACGATGGCGCGTCGCACGCGGTTGATGAGTTCGCGCACGTTGCCCGGCCAGCCGTAGTTGTGGATCGCGGCGATCGCGCACGGCGAAAAACCGCGCAGGCGACGGCTCGCGTCTTTCTTGAAGCGATCGAGCATGTGCTTCGCGAGCAGTTCGATGTCCTTGCCGCGCGCCCGCAGCGGCGGCTCGTCGATCTGCAACACGCACAGGCGGTGATACAAGTCCGCGCGGAATCGTCCTTCGATCATCGCGGTCTGCATGTCGACGTGCGTCGCCGAGATGATGCGAACGTCCACCGGCGTGGAGCCGTGTCCGCCGAGGCGCTCGACCTTGCGCTCCTGCAGGAAGCGCAGCAGGCTCGCCTGGCTTTCGAGCGGCAAGTCGCCGATTTCATCGAGGAACAAGGTGCCGCCGTTGGCGGCTTCGACTCGCCCGATCTTGCGCTGATTCGCGCCCGTGAACGCGCCGCGTTCGTAGCCGAAAAGTTCCGATTGCAGCAGATGCGCGGGAATCGCGCCGCAGTTGATCGCGACGAACGGCTGATCCCGGCGTGCCGAGCGCTCGTGAATGGCGACCGCCGTCAGTTCCTTGCCGGTGCCCGATTCGCCCGAGATGAACACGGGCGCGTCCGTCATCGCGACCTTGCGGATGGAGCGGAACAGCGCGAGCATCGCGTCGCACGAGCCGACCATTTCGCCCTCGGCGCGGCCTTCGGTGCGCGGATCGTTCGACGCGGCGTCGTGCAGGGCGACCATGCCATAAGCGTGGCCGACGGAATCGACGATGCGGTCATTCGACGTCGGCAGCGTCACGTAATCGAAGCAATAGTCGCGGATCAGCCGGCGCACGGCGGCGTCTTCGAGTTGGCCGGAGACGGTCGCGGCGACCCAGCCGACGTTGGTCATGGTCAGCGACGATTCGAACGCTGCCAGTTCGTGTGATTCGAAGTGACTCGACAGGTCGAGCAGCCCGCCCATTGCCAGATCGCTGCGCAAGGCTTTACGCGTGTCGCGCGCGCTCGCCACGATTTCAATTTGCCAGCCGCGTTCCTCGAATCGCGCGCATAGCGTCTCGCTTGGATCGCGAGTTACATAGATGAGTTGCCGCCGAGCGACGTCCATTATTCAGATCCTTGGTTCAACGTTCGTTGAAAAGGTCGCGTGTTTCAGGCTCGCGCTACATGCAGACTTCGTTGTCCTCGCACGTGCTGCGAACGGACTTGCAATTTCAATACGTTGCCCCGGGAACACGGTGCAGGTAACACCTGCGCCCCTTCCGCGAAACCCTTTTTGTATGATTCTGCGCCGCAGTCGAGTGACTACTATAACCCAGAAACGGCGAAAACAGATATGCCGAACGGCCGCCGAATTAGCCCAGAGTCCTTGCTGGGTGTGCGTCGGCAGGTAATAACGCCGATTTATTAAATCGTCGCATGACCGTCTCTATTGCACTCAAGCCTAACCCGAATCGCGCGGGCTATCACGCTTTTCCGGTGCAGCGTTTCACCGGTGAAACGTTTTCGCGCCTAGTAGAGCCGGCTTCCTGGGTGCGGCTTTCACAGTGCCTTGCACCGCAAGGCACAAACGCAAATGGCACGCATTTGGCTCTGTAATTAATGTGGCGACGGAGGTTTCTGCGCGCCCGCGCATAACGCCGAAATCATTTCCCGCATTGTCTTCCATACCGGGCGTTCAATAACCTTATTCCCGGAATGCGATCCCGGAATAAATTGCTGGCATTTTCCTGGTCAAAGATGGCTCTCGATAACTTTTTACCGCGCGATTCACTGGCCGAGGCGCAGTTGCCTGAAGCAAACGACGCTGCAACCGTCGACGGTTTCAGCTGGAACGCTTGCGAACGTCCGAGAAGTGCAAAGCCCAGCGTTACGCTCTGGGACGAAATCTCGCCTGAAACGCGGAGCACGAAAGCCAATCCCGCGGACGACTTCCCCGACGCCTGACAATTGCCGCCGGAACGCCCGACCGCGTGCGCGGGGTAGAATCGTGCCCCCGCCTTTCGCGGCCTGAATCCTACTGCACATGACGACGCTGACTCTGATCGTCGCCCGCGCGCGCAATGGCGTGATCGGGCGCGATAACCAACTGCCGTGGCGCCTGCCCGAAGACCTCGCCTTTTTCAAACGCACGACGATGGGCGCGCCCATCATCATGGGCCGCAAGACGCATGAATCGATCGGCCGGCCGTTGCCGGGGCGGCGCAATATCGTCGTGACCCGCGATTCGACGCTACGCTTCGAAGGTTGCGATACGGTGACAAGCATCGACGACGCCCTCGCCCTCGCCGCCGCCGATGGCGCCGCGGAAGCCTTTGTGATCGGCGGGGCGCAGCTATACGGCGACGCGATCGGCCGTGCGCGCAAGATGATCGTCACTGAAATCGACGCGGACTTCGACGGCAACACGCGCTTCGAAGCGCCGGATGCGTCGCAGTGGCGGGAAGTGTCGCGCGAGCCGCATCGCGCCGCGCCGCCGAACGATTTCGGCTTCGCCTTCGTGACCTACGAACGGCGCGCATGAATGACAAAGGCCCCGGACGGTCGCAACCGTCCGGGGCCTTTTATTCGCTCTGCGGTCTTATTGCCCCGCGACCGTCATGCGCTCGATCAGCACCGAGCCGATCGCCTTGGTGCCGCGCACGACCGTATCCGCGCCGATCGCCTCGATGTGACGGAACATCTCCTGCAGCGTGCTCGCCACCGTGATTTCCTCGACCGCGTACTGAATCTGGCCGTTCTCGACCCAGAAGCCGGACGCGCCGCGCGAATAGTCGCCCGTCACGTAGTTCACGCCCTGCCCCATCAGTTCGGTCAGCAACAGGCCGGTGCCGAGCTTCTTGAGCATCGCTTCGAAATCGTCCTCGGGCTTCGTCTGCGTGCTCTTCATCGTCAGATTGTGCGAGCCGCCCGCGTTGCCGGTCGTCTGCATGCCGAGCTTGCGCGCCGAATACGTCGACAGGAAATAGCCCTGCACGACGCCGTCTTCGACCACGTTGCGTTTCTGGGTGCGCACGCCTTCCTCGTCGAACGGCGCGCTGCCCATGCCGCCCCTCACGTGCGGATCTTCGACGATCTGAATATGCGGCGCGAACACCGGCTTGCCGAGACTGTCGACGAGAAACGTGGTCTTGCGATACAGCGCACCGCCGCTCACCGACTGCACGAACGCACCGAGAATGCCCGCTGCGAGCGGCGCTTCGAACAGCACGCGGCATTTGCGCGTGTCGAGGCTGCGCGCATTGAGGCGTGCCAGCGCGCGTTGGGCCGCATAACGGCCGACCGCTTCGGGATCGGCCAGCTCCGATGCGGCGCGCCTCGACGTGTACCAGTCGTCGCGCTGCATGTCGCGGCCGCTTTGCGCGATCGGCGCGCACGCAATGTAATGCCGCGAATACGGATAGCCGGCCATGAAGCCGCGCGACGTCGCGAGCACGAACTGCGAATGCTGCGCGGACACGCTCGCGCCTTCCGAGTTGGTGATGCGCTTGTCGACGGCGAAGGCCGCGTCCTCGGCGCGCCGCGCGATGTCGGCGGCTTCGTCGGCGTCGAGTTCCCACGGGTGATAGAGGTCGAGATCCTGCGGCGTCTTCTCGAGCAGGTCCTCTTCGGCGAGCCCCGCCGCGCTGTCTTCCGCCGTGAAGCGGGCGATGTTGTACGCCGCCGCGACCGTGTCGCGCAGCGCCTCGCGCGTGAAGTCGGCGGTGCTCGCGTTGCCGCGCTTCTTGCCGATGAACACCGTCACGCCGACCATCTTGTCGCGGTTGTGCTCGATGGTTTCCACTTCGCCGCGCCGCACGCTCACCGAAAGGCCATCGCCTTCGGAGATTTCGGTGGCGGCATCGCTCGCGCCCAACTCCTTCGCGTAGCGCAGGATGTCGGAGGCGATCTCCTTCAGTTCGTCTTGCGTATGCGGGAAAAAGCGTTGCTTGACGTCGATGTCTGCTGCCATTTGTCGTTGCCTTGGTTTCGTTGACTGCAAAAGCCGAGCGCGACGCGCTCCTTCTGGTCATTCAGTGCCGATGCCGGCCGATGCGCGAAACGCTCGCGTGCCGCATCGGCCCGTCACGCGATCATAGCAAGGACCGCGTGCATTCACCCGCCACGCGCCCGCCGCGCCCGGTCCCCGGCAGGCGCAAGCTACAATGACGCCATGAACCGTAAAACCCGCATTCAACCGATCGAAGCCGGCCGCAACGACGGCGAGGCCGACGATCATGGCTACGATCGCCCCAGCAAATCGCAACTGAAGCGCGAAATGCACGCGCTGCAGGAACTGGGCGAGGCGCTGATTGCGCTGCCGAAAGACGCGCTCAAGCGCATGCCGATGCCCGAAAGCCTCGACGACGCCGTGCGCGAAGCACGCCGCATCACCGATCACGAAGGCAAGCGCCGCCAGTTGCAGTACGTCGGGCGCGTCATGCGCTCGCTGGAAGAAGAACAGATCGCCGCGCTGCGCACCGCGCTCGACACGTATCGCGGCGTGAACAAGGCGGAAACCGCGCGGATGCACTGGATCGAGCGCACGCGCGAAAAGCTGCTCGCCGACGACGCCGCGCTGACCGAGTTCATCCGTCAGCATCCGGGCGTCGATGCGCAGGAAGGCCGCACGCTGATTCGCAACGCCCGTAAGGAGCGCGAGCAGCAGAAACCGCCGCGCTACTATCGCGAGCTGTTCCAGTGGATCAAGAACGCGGCGGGCGTCGAAGACGACGACGATTCCGCCGATACCGGGGAAGGCGATGATTCCGAAGCGTAATCATCCCGACGAATTGATCGTCGGGCTCGTTTCGATCAGCGATCGCGCATCGCAAGGCGTCTATGAGGACAAGGGCTTGCCGGCGCTGCAGGCCTGGCTCGGCGAGGCGCTGGAATCGCCGTGGCGCGCCGAGACGCGGCTGATTCAGGACGACGCCGCGACCATCTCCGCGACGCTCGTCGAACTCGTCGATACCTTCGGCTGCGATCTCGTCCTCACGACGGGCGGCACCGGCCCCGCGCGCCGCGACGTGACGCCGGAAGCCACGCTCGCCGTCGCGACCAAGGAGATGCCGGGCTTCGGGGAGCAGATGCGCCAGATCAGCCTCAACTTCGTGCCGACCGCGATCCTGTCGCGGCAAGTCGCGGTCATCCGCGAGACGAACGACCATACCGCGCTCGTCATCAATCTGCCGGGACAGCCGAAGTCGATTCGTGAAACGCTGGAAGGGGTGAAGGACGCCGAGGGCAAGACCGCCGTGCCGGGCATCTTCGCGGCGGTGCCGTACTGCATCGATCTGATCGGCGGACCGTACATCGAAACGCAGGCGGAAGTAGTCGCCGCGTTCCGCCCGAAAAGCGCGATTCGCCCGCCGAAGGATTAAGACGCGTCGGCGGCCGTGGACGGAATGAGGAAATGCTCGCGGTAGTACTTGAGCTCGTCGATGGATTCGTGAATATCCGCGAGCGCCGTGTGCATCGCGCGCTTCTGAAAACCCTTGTAGATCGCCGGCTGCCAGCGGCGGCACAACTCCTTGAGCGTGCTGACGTCGAGGTTGCGGTAGTGGAAGAACGTCTCCAGTTCCGGCATCCAGCGCGCCATGAAGCGGCGGTCCTGACAAATGGAGTTGCCGCACATCGGTGATTTGCCGGGCGGCACGTACTGGCCGAGAAACTCACGAATCTGCCGCGTGGCGTCGGCTTCATTCACCGTCGACGCCTTCACGCGCTCGGTCAGCCCCGAGCGCCCATGCGTATTGCGGTTCCACTCGTCCATGCGTCCGAGCGCCTCGTCCGATTGATGAATCGCGAAGACCGGGCCTTCCACCATCTTGTCGAGCGTCGAGTTCGTGACGACCACCGCGATCTCGATGATGCGGTCATTGTCGGGATCGAGCCCGGTCATCTCCATGTCGAGCCACACGAGGTTCATGTCGCTGCGCGCAAGCACGGGTTCGACGCCGGGAACGTTGGAAGAGTCGGTCATGGACGATGCCTGAGGAAGAAGTGAGGCCGCGTGCGCGCCGGTTGGCAATGGCATGATGTGACAACGGCGGCAGAGCCAAGAACCTATAATTCTCGCATAGTTCAATCGGAATTCCCGGATGACCAACCTCACTCTCGCTTTCTCGACGATCTTCGTCGTTGCACTGGTCGCGATGGTTTCGACCAAGCTGTGGCTGGCGTCACGCCAGATCCGGCACGTCGCCGCGCATCGCAATGACGTGCCGCCGCAGTTCACCGGCACGATCCCGCTGACCGCGCATCAACGCGCGGCGGATTACACCGTCGAGCGCACGCGGCTCACGATGATCGAAGTGGTGACGAGCGCCGTCGTGCTCGTCGCGCTGACGCTGCTCGGCGGCGTGCAGGCGCTCGACAACGCGATCACCGCGTGGCTCGGGCGCGGCTATCTCGGGCAGATCGCGCTGGTGGCGTCGGTGGTAGCGATCACGAGCATCATCGACTTGCCATTCGACTACTTCCGCCAGTTCGTGATCGAAGAGAAGTTCGGCTTCAATCGCATGACGAAGAAGCTGTTCTTCGCGGACCTCGTGAAGGGCACGCTGATCGGCGTGCTCGTCGGCGCGCCGCTTCTGCTGTTGACGCTGTGGCTGATGGATCGCGCGGGCGCCTACTGGTGGCTCTGGACGTGGATGGTCTGGGTGGCGTTCCAACTGCTCGCGATGATCATCTATCCCACCTTCATCGCCCCGCTTTTCAACAAGTTCGAGCCGCTGAAGGACGAGGCGCTGGTCGCGCGCATCCAAAACCTGATGTCGCGCACGGGCTTCGCGGCGAACGGCCTCTTCGTGATGGACGGCAGCCGCCGCTCGGCACACGGCAACGCGTATTTCACCGGTTTCGGCGCGACCAAGCGCATCGTCTTCTTCGATACGCTCCTCGCGCGCCTGTCGGGCAGCGAGATCGAAGCCGTGCTCGCGCACGAACTCGGCCACTTCAAGCGCCGTCACGTGCTGAAGCTGATGCTCGTGATGTTCGGCATCAGCCTCGTCATGCTCGCGCTGCTCGGCTGGCTCGCACAGACCGTGTGGTTCTACGAAGGACTCGGCGTGCGGCCTTCGCTCGCCGGCAGCAATAACGGGCTCGCGCTCGTGCTCTTCATGCTGGTGCTGCCCGTGTTCATGTTCTTCATCACGCCGCTGGGCAGCCTGACATCGCGCAAGAACGAATTCGAAGCGGATGCCTTCGCAGCCAGCCAGACCGATCCGAAGGACCTCGTCAACGCGCTCGTCAAGCTTTACGAAGACAACGCGTCGACGCTCACACCCGATCCGCTCTACACAGCGTTTTATTATTCGCATCCGCCGGCATCGCAACGCATCGATCGTCTGATGCAGCACGCCGCATGACCGCGCGTTCGACGCGCAAGGGCGGCGCGGCAGCGGCCGGACGGCTCACGGGCACGGTGATCGCCGCGCACGGCCGGCATTATCTCGTCAGGCCGAGCGATGGCGGCGCGATGCTCCAGTGCTTTCCGCGCGGCAAGCGCAGCGAAGTCGCAGTCGGCGATCATGTGGTGTACGAGCAGTCGTCGGCGGATCAGGGAGTGATCGTCGAGATCGGAGAGCGGCGCAACCTGCTGTATCGATCCGACCAGTTCAAGTCGAAGCTGTTCGCCGCGAACCTCGATCAACTGCTCGTCGTGCTCGCCACCGAGCCTCATTTCAGCGAAGACCTGCTCGGGCGCGCGCTGATCGCGGCCGAAGCGCATGGGCTGGAATCGCTGATCGTGCTCAACAAGATCGACGTCGAAGGCGCGTTGACGCTGGCGCGCGAGCGACTCGCGCCGTATCGCAAGCTCGGTTACACGGTGATCGAGCTATCCGCGAAAACGCAGCCGGGCGACGTGCATCCTCAACTCGACGCCCATCTGAAAGATCGCTCGACCATCCTGCTCGGTCAGTCCGGCATGGGCAAGTCGACGCTCGTGAACCTGCTCGTCCCCGATGCCGACGCCGCCACCCGCGAGATCTCGTCCGCGCTCAATAGCGGCCGGCACACGACGACATTCACGCGCCTTTATGCGCTTCCGGGCGGCGGTTCGCTGATCGATTCACCCGGCTTTCAGGAGTTCGGCCTTCATCACTTGTCCGAAGGCGAGCTCGAGCGCGCGTTCGCGGATTTCCGGCCCTATCTCGGGCATTGCCGGTTTTATAACTGTCATCACCTGCACGAGCCGGGCTGCGCGGTGCTGGAAGCGGTCGAGGCCGGCAAGATCCGGCCAGAGCGCCACGCGCTCTATGCGCAACTGGTCCACGAAGCCAGCCAGATCGTGCGATGAAACGGCTCACGCGCGCGCCCAATCTCATCACCGCTCATCACTGGGTGAACGTGCTGAAGACGGCGGGCGTGCCGTGCGAACTCCATAACCGCTATCTGAACGGCGCAATGGGCGAAATTCCGGCGGATCAGTGCGCGCCGGAAATCTGGATCGTCGATGACCGCGACGAGACGCTGGCGCAGCGTCTTCTCGACCGCGCGCAAAAAGGGCCGGACGTCGACGCCCGGCCCTGGAAGTGCAAGCATTGCGGCGAATGGCTCGAACCGCAGTTCACCGTATGCTGGAAGTGTCAGACGGAGCGCGATCCGCTCGACGATTGATTCGCCTCAAGCCAGCCAGACGGCGATGGTCAGCATCAGCAGCAGCAACATCCACAGGATGACCGCGCGCCACACGAGACCCACCGCCGATTGCAGCGTGCGCGGCGTGCAGTCGTCGCCGACAGGCAGCGGGCTCGCATCGCCGACGGCCAGCGCCTCCACGCTCAACGGCTCCGCAAGCGGTCCGGCCAGACGCGCGCCGAGCGCGCCGCTGCCCGCCGCGAGCAGCACGCCCTGATTCGCATCGGGCCACTGGCGCGCATGATTGCGCCACGCGTAGATCGCGTCCTCGAAGTTGCCGACGATCGCGAAGCCCATCGCGGTGAGGCGCGTCGGAATCCAGTCGATGAAGAAGAACGCACGCTGCGCGAACGACGAGAACTCGGCCGTGCGTTCAGGGCTCGGCACGGCCCACGCACGCGCCAGATACTCCGCGATACGATAGAACACCGCGCCCGCCGGACCAATCGGGATCAGGAACCAGAAGAACACGCCGAACACGTGCCGATGCGACGCGATCACCGCGTGAACCAGCGTATGACGCACGATTTCGCTGACGGGCATGTCGATGGTGTCGAGCCCGGTCCACTGCGCGAGCAATTCGCGCGCGCGCGGCACGTCGTCGTTGTTCAGGGCGAGGTGGATATCGGTGAAATAGTGGCTGAACTGGCGGAAGCCAAGCGTGAAGTAGAGGACCACCACGTTCCAGAGAAACGCCAGAGCGAAGTTGATGCGATACAGCACGTAATAGACGAGCCCGACTGCCAGCGTCCACGGCAGCACGACGACGAGCCACGCGACGATGCCGTGCTTCTGCTTGCCGGCGTCGAAGCCATGCGCGGTGGATTCCGCATGATAGTGAAGCAGCGCCGAAACGGGATTGTGCGGCCTGAGCGCGCGCACTTGCTCGATGATGAGAGCCAGCAATACGGAGAAAAAAGTCATGCGAGGCGCCGAAACAGTCGGTTAATTCGAGTTTCGCGTAACGATAGCACAGCACCTCGTGCGTGCATCACCCCGGCCGGGCGCGTGGCGCGCGCGCATCACGCATGGTGCTTGCGCCGTCCCGCTCACGCGGCGAGGAAGCGATAGAAATTGCGCAACATGCCGGCTGTTGCGCCCCAGATGAAGTACGGCGCTTTGCCGGCGGCCGGCGTGTAGGGCATCGCGAAGAAACGGCGCTCGCCGCCTTCCCATCGAAATATGCGGACTTCGTGATTCGCCGGATTCATGAGCCACACGAGCGGCACTTCGAAGATATCGGCGACTTCGCGCGTATCCGCCTGCAGCGAAAACGGCGGATACACCAGCGCGACGACCGGCGTCACACGAAAACCGGTGCCGGTCAGATAATCGGGCATCGCGCCGATTACTTCGCAATGCTCCGCGCTCAGGCCCACCTCCTCGTGCGCTTCACGCAGCGCGGTCGCGGCGGCGTCGATGTCTTCGGGCTCGCGCCGCCCGCCGGGGAAGCTGATCTGACCGGCATGGTCCGACAGATGATCCGCACGCTGAGTCAGCAGCACGGTCAGCCCGCCTTCGCGCACCACAAGCGCCACCAGCACGGATGCCACCCGCGGATCGCCGCCAATTGCCTTGATGCGTTGTTCAGGCGGCTCCTGCGTCCATTCGAATTCCTTCGCGAAATGCGCGCGGAGTCCGTCCGGCGTCAGGCGCTCGGGCGGGATCGGCGGCATGTTTTCGCCGGTCGAAAGAACCGGCATGAGTTCGGGTTCGAGAATGCGCGGAGTCGATGTCTTGCCAGTGGACACGGTCTCAAGCCTGAATGTCGAAGATACGATTGGAACACATCAAAGAAAAAAGCACCCGCGAGGGGTGCTTTTTCCGGTGCAACGAACTACTGAGCCACTTACTCGGCGGCGGAAGCAGCGCGGTCCTTCGAGACCAGCTTTTCCTTGATTCGAGCCGACTTGCCCGAACGCTCGCGCAGGTAGTAGAGCTTCGCGCGACGAACGTCACCGCGGCGCTTCACGACGATGCTCGCGAGCAGCGGCGAGTAGGTCTGGAACGTACGCTCGACGCCTTCGCCCGACGAAATCTTGCGGACGATGAAGTTCGAGTTCAGGCCACGATTGCGCTTTGCGATCACGACGCCTTCGTAAGCCTGAACGCGCTTACGCGTACCTTCGACGACGTTCACGTTGACGATGACCGTGTCGCCCGGACCGAAGTCGGGGATGGTCTTCTCGCCCAGCACGCGTGCGATCTCTTCCTTCTCGAGTTGTTCAATCAGATTCATTACTGACTCCTTGTGCCATCTTGCCGAAGTTGCGTGCCTCGCACTGCTGTCGATGAGGCCCCGGTAGAGGATGGGTTTGCTTCAGACGCCGTTTTCACGACGCCCCCTTGTCCCGCTCGTTCGCGCCGGTCTATTCAGACTTCGACGCGCCCTTTGCGAGTTCTGCGAGCCACGCTTCATCGGCGCGGCTCAACATCTTCTGCTTGCGCGCCCGTGCGATTAGATCGGGCCGCTTGAATAGGGTATTGCGTAATGCTTCGCGCCTGCGCCAGGCGTCGATTTCCTTGTGATGCCCGCCAAGCAGCACGTCCGGCACGCGCACGCCTTCGTATTCCTCGGGGCGCGTGTAGTGCGGACAATCGAGCAATACATCGACGAAACTGTCCTGCACCGCCGATTGCGCGTCGTTCAGCACCCCGGGAAGATGGCGCACCACGGCGTCCATCAGCGCCATCGCGGGCAATTCGCCGCCGGACAGTACGAAGTCGCCGAGGCTGACTTCCTCGTCCACGACGCGATCGATCAAACGCTGGTCGATCGCTTCATAACGGCCGCACAACAGCACGAGGCCGGGCTCCTGCGCGTAACGCATGACGCGATCGTGGTCGAGCTTGGCGCCTTGAGGGGACATCATCACGACGCGCGTGCCTTCGATGCCCTGCTCGCGCTGCGTCGCTTTCGCCGCGGCGATCGCGTCTTCCAGCGGACGCGCCAGCATGACCATGCCGGGACCGCCGCCGTAAGGCCGATCATCCACAGTGCGATAGTTGTCCGTGGTGAAATCGCGCGGATTCCACGTGCGCAGACCGAAGCGCGCCTGCTTCACCGCCCGGCTGGTAATGCCCCAGTCGGTCAGTGCGCGAAACATCTCTGGAAAGAGCGTCACGACATCGAACTGCATCGCCCTCTCCGTATTCTGCCGGTGTCGCGTGTTGCTGACGAGAGCACCGGATTAATAGTCGGCGTCCCAGTCGACGATGATGCGCTTCGCCGCCCGATCCACCGTCTTCACATACACGCCGACGAACGGAACGAGCCGCTCGCCGGTGACGGGCTTGCCATCCTTCGTTTCGCTCGGATACTCGATCCGCAGGATGGAATGCGCGCCGTTGTCGATCATGTCGGCGACGTGGCCGAGCGCGACGCCCGCCTCGTTTTCGACTGCCATGCCGATCAGGTCGACCCAGTAGAACTCGTCTTCGTCGTCGAGCTTCGGAAAGTCGCTACGGGCAATATGCACCGTGTGGCCTTTCAGCGCGAGCGCGGCGTCGCGGTCGTCGCAGCCCGACAGGCGCGCGACGATGGAATCGCTGTGCACCTTCGACTGGATACAACGCGCGAGCTTGCGGTCGCGATTCTTGACGAGCCACCAACGCTTGGCCGCGAGCAATGCATCGCCGCCCGACTTGCCGTTTGCATGCGGCGTAACCTTGACCCAGCCCTTCAGGCCATAGGCATCCGCGATGAAACCGACTTCCACCGCGTCTTCCGGCATTTGCTCGACGGGCTCGATACCGCCCGCCTGCTCTTCCGGCTTGACTGCCGCAGAAGCGCCGGCCGCCACGCGGCGCGTGCCCGGCTTGCGGACAAACGCACCAAACGTGGCGGCGCCTTCTTCCTGCCCCGGCTTCGGTTGACTGACAGCGCCGGATTCGTGGCCGTTTCTGGGATCACGCGCGGGCATCAGCGAACCTTTGGGCAAATTTCGAACGATTCGGCGACTGAGCCGCGCCTCGCGGCGCGCACAATCGTTTCCATCGCTTCAATCGATCAGACGGCTTAAGCAGCCGGCTGAGCTTGTTGCGACTGCTTGACCAGACGCTCGACGGTCGGCGACAGTTGCGCGCCAACGCCTTGCCAGTAGGTCAGGCGATCTTGCGAGATACGCAGCGATTCGCCCTTCGTAGCGACCGGGTTGTAGAAACCCACGCGCTCGATGAAGCGGCCGTCACGGCGGCTACGCGAGTCGGTTGCGACGATGTTGTAGAACGGGCGCTTCTTCGAGCCGCCACGAGCCAGACGGATGATGACCATGCTGAAATCCTTGAAAACCGGGGTTCGGAACTACCAGAACACGCGATTATAGCGGGAATCCAAAGCACGAACAAACACTTAACGCATTTTTCGCGAGCAGCGCGTGCTTCGGAAGAATTTTGACCTGTGTGCAATCGCTGGAACCCGCGCTTGCAGCGTTCTGTTGCGCGCGCCGGGCGCATCGTAAAATAACGGATTGCGCTGCTATCGCACGGGCGCGCCAATACCTTACCACTGCTTTCGCTGATGACCTCCCCGTCCGTCGCCACGCCCGCTGCTCCGAAGTCCGCCCCGACCTACTTTCGCTCGAAGACGCTGACTGCGGCGCTCGCCTTTCTGTTCGGCAGCATTGGGTTGCACCGCTTCTATCTGTATGGCATGCGCGACAAGTACGGCTGGGCGCATATCGTCGGGATCGTGATGGGCGCGTTCGGCTATCTGATGCTCGCGGCGAGCGAGCGCACCTCCGTGCTCGGCTGGGCGCTCGCCTTTCCGGGCGCGGTCTCGTTGCTGGCGGCGTTTCTTTCAGCGATCGTGTACGGCTTGCGCCCGGACGCAAAGTGGGACGCGCAGTTCAATGCCCACACGAATCGCGAGAGCGACTCCGGCTGGACCGTGATCTTCGTCGTGATCTTTTCGCTGCTGATCGGCGCGTTCCTGCTCCTGACGGGACTCGCGCTGACGTTCCAGACTTACTTCGAAGGCCAGGTCGAGGCCGCGAAGGCCTTGTCCCAGTGAGCGCCGCGCTCAGAACAGATCGAGTTGACCCGTGCGCGGCGGCGTCCGGGTAAGCGCCGGGCGCTTGAAATCCGACATATCCAGGATGCCGCGATTGCGCTGGTTCAGCCCGAGCCGCTTCGTCGCCTGGTGAAAGCGCTGTTTCAGCATATCGGCCCATAGACCTTCGCCCTTCATGCGCGTGGCGAAATCGGAGTCGTAGTCCTTGCCGCCGCGCATGTCGCGCACGCGGCTCATCACGCGGTCCGCCCGCGCCGGAAAGTGCGCAGTCAGCCAATCCTTGAAAAGCGGCGCGACTTCCCACGGCAAGCGCAGCACGATGTAACTCGCCGTCGTCGCGCCCGCCTCCGCGCACGCTTCCAGCACTCGCTCGAGATCCGGCTCGGTGACGAACGGGATTACCGGCGCGATGCTGACGCCCACCGGAATTCCGGCGTCGGCAAGCGTGCGGATCGTGCGCAGCCGGCGTGACGGCGTGGCGGCGCGTGGTTCCAGCGTGCGGGCGATGTCGGCATCGAGCGTCGTGACGGTGATCGCGGCCATGAACTGCCCGCGCTCGGCCATCGGCGCGAGCAAGTCGATATCCCGCTCGATCAGCGATGACTTCGTAATCGCCGCAAACGGATGCCCGCAGTCGTGCAGGACTTCCGTCACGCGCCGCGTGAGCTTCAGGTCGCGCTCGACCGGCTGATACGCGTCGGTATTGACGCCTAGCGCGATGGGATCCGGCTGATAGTTCGGCTTGGCAAGCTCGCGTTCGAGCAAGTCGCCGGCATTGACCTTCGCATAAATGCGGCTTTCGAAATCGAGCCCCGGCGACAGCCCCAGATAGCTGTGCGTCGGCCGCGCGAAGCAGTAGATACAGCCGTGCTCGCAACCGCGGTACGGATTGAGCGAAACCGTGAAAGGAATGTCCGGCGAGTTGTTGCGCGTGAGGATGCTTTTGGCGCGCTCCTCGAACACTTGCGTGCGCAGCACCGGCGCGCCTTCTTCTTCGGCCGATTCGTGCATCCAGCCGTCATCGACGGACTCGCGCTCGTCCCGCTCGTATCGCCCCTGAATGTTCGTGACCGCGCCTCGCCCCTTGAGCGGCGAAGGCGGTGCAACAGGAAATTCGCGGTCCGGCGTGGGCATTTCGGTGAGAGCTTGTCGTCGAGATACCTGTACAAATATACAGTATCGCCGCGTCGCCGCAAGCGGAAATTTCACACATCGACGGGGATCGTCAGCGTCTCCTTGATCTCCTCCATCACGACGTAGCTCTTCGATTGCACCGCCCCCGGCAGTTGCAGAAGGATGTCGCCGAGCAGCTTCCGGTAATCGGCCATTTCGCCGATGCGCGCCTTGATCAGATAGTCGAAGTCGCCCGAAACGAGATGGCATTCGAGCACTTCGGGAATGCGCTGCACCTCACGACGAAACTGCTCGAACATGTTCCCGCTCTTATGATCGAGCGTGATTTCGACGAAAACCAGCAGCGCCGCGCCCAGTTGCGTCGGGTTCACGCGGGCGTAGTAGCCCGTGATGACGCCATCGCGCTCCATGCGCTTCACGCGCTCGATGCACGGCGTCACCGAGAGCCCGACGCGCTCCGCAAGATCCTTCATCGCAATGCGCCCGTCCTGCTGAAGGATGTTCAGGATCTTGTGATCGAGCTTGTCGAGCGCCCGGACCGGATTTCGCTGCGTTCTCATGTGTTTTTTGCTAAAAATCCGCCAAATACATTAACTAAAACTGCCTTGATCTCAATAGTATAGGCGATAACACTAGACGGACAATCCGCCGCGGTTCATGCGAAGCGACAGTGTCCGGCCGGATCGAAAACCTGGAGATTTCATGCGAATCGTTATTCTCGGAAGCGGCGTGGTCGGCGTGACGAGTGCGTACTATCTGGCGCGCGCCGGGCACGAAGTGACGGTCATCGACCGCGAAGCCGGCCCTGCTCTCGAAACGAGTTTCGCCAACGCGGGGCAGATCTCCCCGGGCTACGCGTCGCCGTGGGCCGCACCGGGCGTGCCGCTGAAGGCCGTCAAATGGATGTTCGAAAAGCACGCGCCGCTCGCGATCCGGCTCGACGGCACGATGGACCAGTTGCAGTGGATGTGGCAAATGCTGCGCAACTGCACGCAGGACCGCTACACGGTGAACAAGGGCCGCATGGTGCGCCTCGCCGAATACAGCCGCGATTGCCTGCAGGCGCTGCGTGCCGACACCGGCATCCAGTACGAAGGCCGCACGGGCGGGACGCTCCAGCTTTTCCGCACGCAGCAGCAGCTTGACGGCGCGGCAAAGGACATCGACGTGCTGAAGGATGCAAACGTGCCGTTCGAGCTCTTGTCGTCGGCGGAGCTGGCGCAGGCGGAACCGGCGCTGGCCGCCGTTTCGCACAAGCTGACGGGCGGGCTGCGTCTGCCGAACGACGAAACCGGCGACTGTCAGATGTTCACCACGCGCCTCGCCGCGATGGCCGAATCGCTGGGCGTCAAGTTCCGCTACAACACGCCGATCGATTCGCTCGCTGTCAGCAACGGCCGCATCGCGGGCGTGAAATGCGGCGATGAACTCGTGACGGGCGATTCCTATGTCGTCGCGCTCGGCTCGTATTCGCCGAAGCTGCTGGGCGATCTCATCAACATTCCGGTGTATCCGCTGAAGGGCTATTCGATCACCGCGCCGATCGTCGATGCGAACCGCGCGCCGGTGTCGACGGTGCTCGACGAGACGTACAAAATCGCGATCACGCGCTTCAACGATCGCATCCGCGTGGGCGGCATGGCGGAAATCGTCGGCTACGACAAGACGCTGAAGAAGGCGCGCCGCGAGACGCTGGAAATGTGCGTGAACGACCTGTTCCCCGGCGGCGGCGATACCACGAGCGCCACGTTCTGGACCGGCCTGCGCCCGATGACGCCGGACGGCACGCCGATCGTCGGCCGCACGCCGGTGCCGAACCTGTTCCTCAACACGGGGCATGGCACGCTGGGCTGGACGATGTCGTGCGGCTCCGGTCAGTTGCTCGCCGATCTGATGTCCGGCAAGCAGCCGGCAATCCGCTCGGATGACTTGTCGGTGCATCGCTACTTCGGCGATGTCGGCGTGAATACGCGTCCGGCTTACGCTGAAGTCTGATCTGAGTACGCATAACAGAACGGCGCCTCTCGAAAGAAAGGCGCCGTTGTCGTTTCAGAACTGATCTTCGCTGAGCGCGAGCACGCCTTCGCTGCCGTTCGCGCTGACGATCGCGGTCTCGAGTCCTGGTGCGAGCGACAGAATGTGCTCCGCATAGAACTGCGCCGTCGCGATCTTCGCCGTGTGGAACGGCTCGTCCTCCGCGCGTCTTGCGTGCGAAACCAGCATCGCGCGCGCCATTTGCCATCCGCACAGCACGATGCCCGCCAGCCGCAGATACGGCACGCTCCCCAGGAACACCGCGTTCGGATCGCTCTTGATCCTGGCGACGATGAATTCCACCGACCGCCCGAGCGACAAACTGCCCGCGCTCAGATGCCGATGCATCGACTTGAACGGCTGGCCATCGACTTCTGCAAGCGCGGCGATCGTCTGATCGATGTGTGCGAGCAGCAGTTGCGCCGCCGCGCCGCCGTCGCGCACGGTCTTGCGGCCGATCAGATCGTTCGCCTGGATCGCGGTCGTGCCTTCGTAAATCGGCAGAATGCGCGCATCGCGGTAGTACTGCGCCGCGCCCGTCTCCTCGATGAAACCCATGCCGCCGTGAACCTGCACGCCGATGCTAGCGACATCGACGGCAATCTCGGTGCTGAAGCCTTTGACGATCGGCACGAGATACTCGTACACCGCTTGATGTTTCTTGCGCTGCGCTTCGTCCGGATGCGCGTGCGCGACATCGCTGTGCGCGGCGGCGACATACGCCAGTGCGCGCGCGCCCTCGGTATAGGCGCGCATCGTTGCGAGCATGCGGCGCACATCGGGATGATGGATGATCGTTACCGCTTCCCTCGCGCTGCCATCGACGGGACGGCTTTGCACGCGCTCTTTCGCGTACGCGACCGCCTGCTGATACGCGCGCTCCGATACGCCGACGCCCTGCATCCCCACCGCGAAGCGCGCCGCGTTCATCATGATGAACATGTACTCGAGGCCGTGATTCTCCTCGCCGATCAGATAACCGACCGCGCCGCCGTGATCGCCGAACTGCAGCACCGCCGTCGGGCTCGCCTTGATGCCGAGCTTGTGCTCGATCGACACGCAATGCACGTCGTTGCGCGCGCCGAGTGAACCGTCATCGTTGACGAGAAACTTGGGCACGATAAAGAGCGAAATGCCCTTCACGCCTTCGGGCGCATCGGGCGTGCGCGCGAGCACGAGATGCACGATGTTCTCGGCCATATCGTGCTCGCCATACGTGATGAATATCTTCGTGCCGAAGAGCTTGTACGTGCCGTCGCCCTGCGGTTCGGCGCGCGTACGCACCAGCGCGAGATCAGAACCGGCCTGCGGCTCGGTGAGATTCATCGTGCCGGTCCATTCGCCGGCGATGAACTTCGGCAGATAGCGCGCCTTTTGTTCGTCGGTGCCGGCCGTGAGCAACGCTTCGATCGCGCCGTCGGTCAGCAGCGGGCACAACGCAAACGAGAGATTCGCCGAGTTGAGCATTTCCATGCACGCCGTCGCGATCAGCTTCGGCAGATTCTGTCCGCCGAACTCCGACGGATGCACGACGCCTTGCCACCCGCCTTGCCCGAACTGGCGGAACGCGTCCTTGAAGCCCGGCGTCGTCCGCACTTGACCGTCCGACCATGCACTCGGATCGCGGTCGCCCGCGACGTTCAGCGGCGCAATCACTTCGCCACAGAAGCGCGCGGCCTCGTCGAGGACGGCCTGCGCGGTATCGAAGTTGCCGTCTTCGAAGCCGGGCAACGCGGCGATGCTGTCCAGGTCCGCCAGTTCCTTCATCACGAACAGCATGTCCTTGACGGGGGCGCGGTAGCTCATTGTCGTGTCTCCTCCTGTGATGTTTCTCTCGTCCAGCGGATACAAAAAAGGGCGCAACGGTCGTCGCGCCCTTTCGCTCTTCGTGCAGCGATTACCGCCGCGCGTTTTAGCCGAGTTCCTTGACCAGCTCCGGCACAACCGAGAACAGATCGCCGACGAGGCCGTAGTCGGCCACGCTGAAGATCGGCGCTTCGGCGTCCTTGTTGATCGCAACGATGACCTTGCTGTCCTTCATGCCGGCCAAATGCTGAATTGCACCCGAGATGCCGACCGCCACGTACAACTGCGGCGCAACGATCTTGCCCGTCTGGCCGACCTGATAATCGTTCGGCACATAGCCGGCGTCGACCGCCGCACGCGATGCGCCCAGCGCCGCGCCGAGCTTGTCCGCGAGCGGTTCGAGCACGTGCGTGTAGTTCTCGCCGCTGCCGAGACCGCGACCGCCCGACACGATGGTCTGCGCGCTCGTCAGTTCCGGGCGATCCAGCTTCGTGATCTCGCGGCTTACGAACTGCGAGATGCCGGCATCCGCCGCCGCGTCGATTTTCTCGACTGACGCGCTTCCGCCTTCCGCCGCGACCGCGTCGAAGCCCGTGCCGCGCACCGTGATGACCTTGATCGGATCGCTCGACTGCACCGTCGCGACTGCGTTGCCGGCGTAGATCGGGCGCTCGAAGGTATCGGCGCTGACGACAGCGGTGATGTCGCTGATTTGCGCGACATCGAGATGCGCCGCGATGCGCGGGGCCACGTTCTTGCCGTATGCGGTAGCGGGCGCAACGATATGCGAATAATCCGTCGCGATATTCAGCACCGTGCCTTCGACGTTCTCAGCGAGGCCTTCGGCCAGTTGAGGCGCATCGGCGAGGAGCACCTTGCTCACGCCCGCGATCTTTGCCGCCGCATCCGCCGCGCCTTGCGCGTTCGAGCCCGCGACCAGCACGTGCACGTCGCCGCCTATCTTGGCCGCTGCCGCGACCGTGTTCAACGTCGCCGCCTTGATCGACGCGTTGTCATGCTCTGCAATAACCAGAATCGTCATTTTCTCGCGTCTCCCTCACAGCACCTTGGCTTCGGTCTTGAGCTTCTCGACCAGCGTCTTCACGTCGGGCACCATGACGCCCGCGCTACGCTTCGGCGGCTCGACGACCTTCAGCGTCTTCAGACGCGGCGTCACGTCCACGCCGAGGTCGGCGGGCTTCACCGTCGTCAGCGGCTTCTTCTTCGCCTTCATGATGTTCGGCAGCGTCACATAACGCGGCTCGTTCAGGCGCAGGTCGGTGGTGACCACCGCCGGCAGCTTCAGCGAAAGCGTTTCCGCGCCGCCATCGACTTCGCGCGACACCGTGGCCTTGCCATCGGCGATCGTCACCTTCGATGCGAACGTCGCTTGCGGCAGGCCCGCCAGTGCAGCGAGCATCTGACCGGTCTGATTCGAATCGTCGTCGATGGCCTGCTTGCCGAGAATGACCAGCTCGGGCTTTTCCTGATCGACCAAGGCCTTCAGGATCTTGGCGACCGCGAGCGGCTGCAGGTCTTCCGTGGACTCGACCAGAATCGCACGATCCGCACCGATTGCCAGCGCCGTGCGCAGCGTTTCCTGACACTGCGTCACGCCGCACGATACGGCGATCACTTCGGTCGCCACGCCTGCTTCCTTCAGACGAACCGCCTCTTCCACGGCGATTTCATCGAACGGGTTCATCGACATCTTCACGTTGGCGATATCGACGCCCGTGTTGTCCGACTTCACGCGCACCTTGACGTTGTAGTCGACCACGCGCTTGACTGGCACCAGAATTTTCATGCACACGCTCCAAAGTTACGATTACGTCAACCCAGGCTCATTATACGAGCGACACGATCGCGTTTTCCCCCTCCAGACGGGAGGGCCGGGTTAGCGTGCATCAGATTGGATAGGGATTTCGAGCTTTGCGCCCATTTTTATGGAACGGTCGTTCGTTTTCCATCCCGAAAAACCCGGACGACCGTCTCCAAGGCTTACCAGGCTGCGATCACCGCGCCTGCATACTTGCCTTCGATGAACTGCTTCACTTCGGCCGAGTGATACGCGGCGACCAGCTTCCCGACCCACGGCTTGTCCTTGTCGGCCGCGCGAATCGCGATGATGTTCGCGTACGGGCCATGCGGATCTTCAATCGCGATCGCATCGGACTTCGGCTTCAGGCCCGCTTCCATTGCGAAGTTGGTGTTGATAGCGGCGGCGTCGACGTCGGCGAGCGAGCGCGGAATCTGCGCCGCGTCCAGTTCGACGATCTTCAGCTTCTTCGGATTCTCGACGATATCGAGCGGCGTCGCCTTCAGACCGGCGTCGGCGCGCAGCTTCAGCAAGCCCTGCTTCTGCAGGAGCAGCAACGCACGGCCGCCGTTGGTCGGATCGTTCGGGACCGCGATGCGCGCGCCGTTCTGCAATTGCGCGAGCGACTTCAGCTTCTTCGAATAGATGCCCATCGGGAACGTGACGGTATCGGCCACCTTGATGAGCTTGTAGCCGCGATCGCGCACCTGCGCGTCCAGATACGGCTGATGCTGATAGCTGTTCGCGTCGAGATCGCCGGCGGCGAGCGCGGCGTTCGGCTGCACGTAATCCGAGAATTCGATGACCGTGATCTTGAGCCCGTTCTTCGCGGCGACCTGCTTCACCACTTCCATCATCTGCGCGTGCGGGCCGCCCGTCACGCCGACCTTGATCGCGTTGTCATCCGCGTGCGCTGCGCTGAACAGCGATGCCGCACCCAGAGCGGCGGCGAACTTCAGAATGAATCGACGTTGCATGTGCTGACCTTTCTTTTCGATGTGGTTATTTATGGCTCAGACGGCGCACGAGCCAGTCGCCGAACGACTGCACGAGCTGCACGAACACGATCAGGATCACGACGACCGTGAGCATCACTTCAGGGAGAAAGCGTTGATAGCCGTAGCGGATGCCGAGATCGCCGAGGCCGCCGCCGCCGATCGCGCCGGCCATCGCCGAATAGCCGACGAGCGACACGAACGTGATCGTCAGTCCCGCGACGACGCCCGGCAGCGATTCCGGCAGCAGCACCTTGAACACGATCTGGCTCGTGGTCGCGCCCATCGCCTGGGCGGCTTCGATCAGGCCGCGATCGACTTCGCGCAGCGCCGTTTCGACGAGACGCGCGATGAACGGCGCCGACGCGATGGTCAGCGGCACAACCGCCGCCGCCGTGCCGATCGACGATCCGACGACGAGCCGCGTGAATGGAATAACCGCGACGAGCAGGATGATGAAGGGCGTCGAGCGCACGGCATTCACGACGCCGCCGAGCACGCGATTCACGCCGATGTTCTGCAGCACGCCGTCGCGATCGGTCAGATAGAGCAGCACGCCGAGCGGCAGGCCGAGCGCCGCGCCGATGAGTCCCGAGATGCCGACCATGACCAGCGTCTCCCAGAACGACTGCACGAACATGTCGAACATTTCACTCAACATGGGAAAGCTCCTCCACCACGACGCCTTGCGAGCGCAAATAAGCGATCGCTTCCGCGACCTTTACCGGCTGTCCGCCCGCGAGCACCGCGAGCGAGCCGAACGCCTGGCCCTGGATCTCGTCGATCTGGCCATGCAGGATGTTGAAATCGAGTTCGTAGCGGCGAATCGTCTCCGAGAGAATCGGCTGATCGACGCCCGAGCCCCTGAACGCGAGCCGCAGCAAGTGCCCGCTGCCGGTCGAAAGACGCTCGGCGACGCGCGCCTTCAACGCGGGCGGCAACTCGTGCGCGATGACGTCGCCGATCAGCGCGCGCGTGACTTCGTGACGCGGCTGCATGAAGACATCGACCACCTTCCCTTCTTCGACGACGCGCCCGGCATCGAGCACGGCCACGCGATCGCAGACCTGCTTGATCACTTCCATCTGGTGCGTGATGAGCACGATGGTCAGCCCCAGCTCGCGATTGATCTTGCGCAGCAGGTCCAGAATGGCGCGCGTGGTTTCGGGATCGAGCGCGGACGTGGCTTCGTCGGAGAGCAGCACGCTCGGCTTGCTCGCGAGCGCCCGCGCGATGCCCACGCGCTGCTTCTGTCCACCGCTGATCTGCGCGGGATACTTGTCCTTGTGCTGCGTAAGGCCGACGAGTTCGAGCAGCGGCAGCACCGTCTCTTCGATCTGTGCGCGCGTCTTGCCCGCGAGTTCGAGCGGCAGCGCGACGTTGCCGAACACCGTGCGCGACGACAGCAGGTTGAAGTGCTGGAAGATCATGCCGATGTCGCGGCGCGCGGCACGCAGGTCATCCTTGCCGAGCGTGGTGAGATCGCGCCCATCGACGACGACGCTGCCTTCGCTCGGCCGCGTCAGCAGGTTGATGGTGCGCACCAGCGTGCTCTTCCCGGCCCCGCTGCGTCCGATGATGCCGAAGATCTCGCCGGCGGGAATCGCCAGATTGACGTTATGCAGCGCTTCCACCCAGCCCCGGGGTCCCGCAAAGCGCTGCGAGAGGTTACGTATTTCGATCATGCGCCGGTCATGAAAACACAAACGGCGGAAGGCTTCGCCGGGTGAACGCACCCGCGCAGCCGGCCGCCGCTGGTTTTCTGCTGTTTTATGAGAGAAGCGATTTTACAGGACGCACATCATTCTGTTTAATAATGAATTCCGATCGACTAATTACCGCTGGATATTTAAGCGCTCATGGCACGAAACGTCTATTCGACGAGCACCATCACTACGCGACAGGGCGTCGAACTGTTTCTGCACCGCTGGCAGCCGTCGCCGCCTATGGAGCCGCAGGCGCGCATTGCGTTGCTGCACGGACTGGGCGAGCATGCCGGACGCTATGACGCGCTCGCACAGACGTTGAATGCGGCCGGCATCGAAGTGATCGCGCTGGACTTGCGCGGCCACGGCAAGTCGTCGGGTGAGCGCGCGTATGTGCGCGTTTTCGACGACTATCTGAGCGATGCCGCCGTCCTGCTCGAAGCATGCGCCGCCACGCCTCCCGCCGATACGCCGCTTTTCCTCATGGGCCACAGCATGGGCGGGACCGTCGCCGCGTTGCATGCGGCCGAGCGGGCGGAAGAAGGAACGCTTGCGGGCATGATCCTGTCGAGCCCCGCGCTCCGGCCCGGCAAGGACATGCCGGGCTGGAAGGCGAAGCTGGCGCGAATCGTCGGCACGGTGTTGCCACGCTGGCGCGCGTTCCAAATCGATGCCGCGTTGCTATCGCGTGCGCCCGGCGTCGTGGAGGCTTATCGGCGCGACCCGCTCGTGCATCACGGACCCGTGACCGCGCGCACCGCTGCGCAGATTCTTGCAGCGATGGAACGCATTGCGGCGAAGCGCGCGAACATCACGGTGCCCTACTTGATCTTTCATGGCGGCGCCGACGCGATCTGCGATCCCGCGGGCAGCCGCGAATTCGAAGCCAGCGCCGGTTCGACCGACGCCACCCTCGCAATCTACGAAGGCAGCTATCACGAGACGCTCAACGATCTGGATCGCGACCGCGTGATTCGCGCACTGATCGACTGGACGCTCGTGCGCGCCGACTATGCGCGCAGCCGCTCGGCTTAAATTTCGGCCAGCGCCCGCAAGTGCGCGACGACGCTGCGCCCAAGCGCCGACAGGTTGTAACCGCCTTCGAGACAGCTGACGATGCGCCCTTGCGCGTGCCGCTTCGCCACGGCGCGAATCTGCTCGGTGATCCACGCGTAGTCGTCCTCGACGAGGCCCATGTTGCCCAGATCGTCTTCGCGATGCGCGTCGAAGCCGGCCGAGACGAACAGCATTTGCGGCTTGAATTCGTTCAGACGCGGCAGCCACATGAGATCGACGACTTCGCGCACGGCCATGCCCTTGGTGCGCGCCGGCAGCGGCACGTTCACCATGTTCGATGCGTGATTGTCCGCGCCACTGAACGGATAAAACGGATGCTGGAAGAAGCTGCACATCAGCACGCGCGGATCGCCGGTGAAGGCGGCCTCGGTGCCGTTGCCGTGATGCACATCGAAATCGATGACCGCGACGCGCTCCAGGCCATGCACTTCGAGCGCGTGACGCGCCGCGATG
Organism: Caballeronia grimmiae; assembly: GCF_000698555.1. GTDB lineage: Bacteria > Pseudomonadota > Gammaproteobacteria > Burkholderiales > Burkholderiaceae > Caballeronia > Caballeronia grimmiae. The sequence continues at coordinate 321,272 of NZ_JFHE01000001.1, forward strand.
GCGACGTTGTTAAAGAGGCAAAAGCCCATCGCGCGGGCGGGCTCCGCGTGGTGCCCCGGCGGACGCACGCTGCAGAATGCGTTGTCGTATCGCCCTTCCATGACGGCGTCGGTAGCCGCGATGGCCGCGCCCGCAGCACGCAACGCCGCGCGGTAGGAAGCCGGACACATCGACGTATCGGGGTCCAGTTCGCTTCGTCCCTGCTCGGGCGTGCGGCTCTTGATGTAGTCGATATGCGCCTGCGTATGCACGCGCGCGAGGTCGGTTTCCTCGGCGAGCGGCGCTTCCTCGCGCTCGATCAGGGAATCGATCCGGCTCGCGATGAGCTGGTCTTCGATGGCCTGCAGCCGCGCCGGGCACTCGGGATGCCACTGGCCGTTGTCATGCTGGAGGCAGTCGGGATGGGTATAGAAGCCGGTGGCCATGATGTCTCGCAGTGCCGTTGTCGTCGGCTCTCGTCTCGTGTTTTTTCGTCATACGCGATTCCCGCGCCGCGTATTTGGCGTTAAGTTACCACACCGTTTCAAACGGCCGCCTTCCGGGCGGGCATCGGCCTTGCGCGCAAGGGGCGTCGGTTATACTGCCCCGACGCCTCGACAGGCAAGCATCGTCGATGGTTCGTCGCAGGACGTTGCGTCCGGTTGAGCATTCTTGCATCGGGAATAGCGACGCGTCGCTCCAAGCGCGCTCGAACATCCGGCATCGCCCCATATCGCCTCATCACGCACACTATGACTTTTCAGTTTGCCCCGCTCGACTCCACCTTCAGGCCGCTGACGCGCGCGTTCATCGCATCTCTTTTCTGCGCGATCGGCGTCATGTCCGGCAACAGTGCCGTCGCGCAATCGCAGCAGCCGCAGAGCACCGCGCAAGGGCAAGTGTTCGAAGAAGAGATCGTGCCGCAGCGTTATGCGAACAACGCGAATGTCGATGCTTTCATCAACGACATGGTCGCGCGTTACGACTTCGATGCCGCGAAGCTGCACGACCTGTTCAATCGCGTCAGCTATTCCGCGACAGCAGTGAAGCTCGTGCTGCCCTCGCCGACGCCATCGACGAAAAACTGGCGTGTGTACCAGTCGCGCTTCATCGAGCCGATTCGCATCGACGCGGGCGTGAAATTCTGGCGCGCGAATCAGGCGACGCTGCAGCGCGCGTCCGCGCAGTTCGGCGTGCCGCCCGAGGTGATCGTCGGGATCATCGGCGTGGAAACCATCTACGGGCGATACATGGGCAACTTCCGCGCGCTCGACGCGCTGACCACGCTCACGTTCGACTATCCGAATACGCCGAACCGGCTCGAACGTCAGGCGACGTTCCGCAAGAACCTGGAAGACCTGCTGGTGTGGACGCGCGATTCGCAGATCGATCCGACCACCGTGCTCGGTTCGTACACCGGCGCGATCGGCATTCCGCAGTTCCTGCCGAGCAGCATCGTGCAATACGCGGTCGATTTCGACGGCAACAGCCGCATCGATCTGCGCACGAGCCAGGCCGATGCGATCGGCAGCGTCGCGAATTATCTGAAGCAGAACGGCTGGGAACCGGGCCGTCCGGTCGTGTGGCGCATCGCGGGAGATGAAGGCAGCCAGGGCATCGCCCAAGCCGCCGCCGATGGACAGGCGGAGCCGCACTGGTCGCTCTCGCAACTGACGAAGGCCGGCATGCTGATGGCCGAGCCGGGGCTGAATGTTGCGGCCGAGGCGGCGACGCCGCTGACCGTCGTCGATCTGCCGACGCCCGGGCGCGCCACCGAGTACACGCTCGGACTGAAGAACTTCTATGTGCTCACGCGCTATAACCGCAGCTTCTTCTATGCGCTCGCCGTGTATCAGCTCGGCGAGGCGGTGAAGGCGCGCATGGCGGCCACGGGCGCCGACCAGTAAGCTCAAGTGCGACGCGCGGTTGGTCCGCGCGTCGTCATCGGTCAGGCAGGAAACACGCCCGTCGACAGATAGCGATCGCCGCGATCGCAAACGACGAACACGATGGTCGCGTTCTCGACCTGACGCGCGACACGCAGCGCCACTTCACACGCGCCGCCCGACGAAATACCGGCGAAGATGCCTTCGACCGATGCGAGCCGGCGGGCCATCGCTTCCGACGCGGCCTGACTCACGTTTTCCACACGATCGACGCGGCTGCGATCGAAAATCTTCGGCATATACGCTTCCGGCCATTTACGGATGCCCGGAATACGCGAGCCTTCTTCCGGCTGCGCCCCGACGATCTCGATCTTCTCGTTCTTCTCTTTCAGATACCGCGACACGCCCATGATCGTGCCCGTCGTGCCCATCGACGAGACGAAATGCGTGATGCGGCCTTCGGTCTGCTGCCAGAGTTCCGGGCCGGTGGTCTCGTAGTGCGCGAGCGGATTGTCCGGATTGGCGAACTGGTCGAGGATGATGCCCTTGCCGTCGCGTTGCATCTGGTCCGCGAGATCGCGGGCGTATTCCATGCCGCCCGTTACCGGCGTCAGAATGATCTGCGCGCCGTACGCGCCCATGCTCTGACGGCGCTCGATCGACAGATCCTCCGGCAGAATCAGCACCATCTTGTAGCCGCGCACAGCGGCGGCCATTGCGAGCGCGATGCCCGTGTTGCCGCTCGTCGCTTCGATCAGCGTGTCGCCCGGCTTGATGCGGCCGCGCTCTTCAGCTTTCCTGATCATCGACAAAGCTGGCCGGTCTTTCACGGAGCCCGCCGGGTTGTTGCCTTCGAGCTTGCCCAACACGACGTTGTTGCGGCTGCGGATTTCATCGTCCACGACGCGGACGAGTTGCACGAGCGGCGTGTTGCCGATCGTGTCTTCGATAGTCATGTAAGCCATAGCGAACCGGATGTCGAATCCCGCGGCGAATGCTTGGACCGCGTTCAGAGATTGTGATGAGGGAATGAAACGATTGTAGCCCACCGGTCTTTCCGATGCGTCGCGCCCCTCATGCGCCAATGGCTTCCTCGCTCACGCAAAAAACCCGCGGTGAGGCAAACCGCGGGGAGCCCAAAACATCCGAAGGCTGAAGGAGCGTGACCGATTCGGCATACCGGCGGCGAGGCTCCGCCGGCATGCCGCGCTGCTTACTTCTTCACGACGACAGGCTTCGAGCCCGCCGACGAAGCCACCGGCGTCGCGCTGACATGATTCGCGCCGCCCGCGCTTGCGGCAGCCGTCTTGGGCGCGTTGCCGATGCTCAGGCCCTCTGCCTCCAGACGCTGCACCGTCTTGCCGCCCATGCCCTTCACGCGCGAACTAAGATCGGCCGCGTCCTTGAACGGGCCGTGCGCCTGTCGCTCGTCGAGAATGGCTTTCGCCTTTGCCGGACCAATGCCCTTGATGCCGCGCAGCGCATCGGTATTGGCGGTGTTGACATCGACCGCCGCGAACGCCGAACCGATGGAAAGGGTCAGCGCCAGGGCGACGATCGTTGAGAGTGCTTGCTTGAACATACTGGTCTCCAGAAGAACCGGCCGGCGAACAGTGCCGACCGCGAGACCCAGTGTAGAGAGACTTGAAAGGCGTTTAAAGCTGGCCGAATAGCCAACGCACGTAGCGATCGACGCCTTCCTGAACCGTGAGGAACGGCGCGTCGTAGCCGGCAGCGCGCAGGCGCGTCTGGTCGGCTTGCGTGAAGCACTGGTACTTGCCGCGCAGGGCGTCGGGGAACGGAATGTACTCGATCAGCCCCCGCTGCACCAGCTCCGCGAGCGAGAGCGGCGCTTCGCCATTCATCGACCGCAGCGAGTTCACCACCGTCGACGCGATGTCGTTAAACGGCTGCGCGCGTCCCGTGCCGAGGTTGAAGATGCCCGACTTCTCCGGATGATCGAGGAAGTGCAGATTGACCTTCACCACGTCTTCGACGGACACGAAGTCGCGCGTCTGCTCGCCCGCGCCGTAGCCGTTGTACTCGCCGAAGAGCTTGACCTTGCCCTCGGAGCGGAACTGGTTGAAGTTGTGGAACGCGACCGACGCCATGCGCCCCTTGTGCGTCTCACGCGGGCCGTACACGTTGAAGTACCGGAAGCCGACAATCTGACTGCCCGCCTTCGGCAAGACCTGACGCACGACCTGGTCGAACAGGAACTTCGAGTAGCCGTAGACGTTGAGCGGCTTTTCGACTTCGCGCTCTTCGACAAAGCGGCTCGAACCGCCATAGGTCGCAGCCGACGACGCATACAGAAACTGCGCGCCCTGCTCGAGACAGATGTCCATCACGTCCCGGCTATAGCGGAAGTTGTTGTCCATCATGTAGCGGCCGTCGGTTTCCATCGTGTCCGAGCACGCGCCTTCATGGAACACTGCACGCACCCGGCCGAAATCGCCACGGCGAAAACGCTCGACGAATTCGGTCTTGTCGAGGTAATCGTCGATCTCGCAGTCGACCAGATTCTTGAACTTGTCCGCGCGCGTGAGATTGTCGACCGCAATCACGCGGTTTTCGCCGCGCTCGTTGAGCGCCTTGACGATGTTGCTGCCGATGAAGCCGGCCGCCCCGGTAACGATAAAGGTCATGGCGAAGTAATCAGGTAGGATCAGGCGAAGAGTTCGTTGTAATCGACGGTCGCCGTGCCGAGCTTGCCGACGACGATGCCCGCCGCGCGATTCGCATAGACGATGGAGTCGACGAGGGGCACGCCCGCGCCGAGCATCGTTGCAACCGTTGCAATGACGGTGTCGCCCGCGCCCGATACATCATACACTTCGCGCGCTTCGGCCGAATTGTGCAGCACTTCGTTCTCGGTGAAGAGCGTCATGCCTTCTTCCGAACGCGTCAGCAGCAGCGCGCTCAGGTCGAGGTCGGCGCGGAGTTTCGTCACGCGCTCGTGCAGGTCTTCTTCGGACTTCCACTGGCCGATCACTTCGCGCAGCTCCGCGCGATTCGGCGTGATCAGCGTTGCGCCGCGATAGCGTTCCCAGTCGTCGCCCTTTGGATCGACGAGCACGGGTTTGCCGGCGGCGCGCGCGTCGCTGATCATTTGCGTGACGTGCGTGAGGCCGCCCTTCGCGTAATCGGACATCAGGATGACGTCGTGCTGCGGCAGCAGTTCGGTGAAGCGTGCGAGGCATGCACGCAGCACTTCGTGATTCGGCGTGTTCTCGAAGTCGACGCGCAGCAGTTGTTGCTGGCGCGACAACACGCGCAGCTTGATGGTCGTGAGCAGTTCGGCATCGCGGGCGAGGTGGCCCGTCACCCGGCTTTCGCCGAGCAATTCGACGATGCGCTCGCCGGGTTCGTCATGCCCCACGACGCAGAGCAGGCCCGCCTGCGCGCCGAGCGCCGCCGCGTTGCGTGCGACGTTCGCCGCGCCGCCCAAGCGATCTTCCTTCTTCTGCACATGCACGACCGGCACGGGCGCTTCCGGCGATATGCGGTTCACATCGCCGAACCAGTACCGGTCGAGCATGACATCGCCGACCACCAGCACGCGCGCCGCCGAAATGCGGGCGCGCGACACCACAGGGATATTTGCCGGCTTACTGCCGGCTGCCATTGCCGTCGAGTTCGACATGGGGACGTCCTATTGCAAAATAATCAATGCCTAGTTCAGCCATCGTTTCCGGTTCATACAGATTGCGGCCATCGAAGATGACCGGCATCTTCAGCTCGCTCTTCAAATGCCCGAAGTCGGGGCTCTTGAATTCCTTCCATTCCGTCACGATGACGAGCGCATCCGAGCCCGTCAACGCTTCCTGCTGCGTGTTCACGAAATGCAGACGGTCCATGTCGCTCTTGCGATCGGCCAGATCGAGTGCGAACACGCGCTGCGCTTCCTGCATCGCTACCGGATCATACGCGCGCACGGTCGCGCCGCGTTCGAGCAGCGACGCAATAAGACGACGGCTCGACGCCTCGCGCATGTCGTCCGTGTTCGGCTTGAATGCGAGTCCCCACACGGCGAACGTGCGGCCACGCAGGTCTTCGCCCATGCGCTTGACGATCTTGTTGACGAGCACTTCCTTCTGCGCGTCGTTGACCTCTTCCACGGCTTCCAGGATCCGCAGCCGATGCCCGTTCTCGCGCGCCGTCTGCACGAGCGCCTGCACGTCCTTCGGGAAACAGGAGCCGCCGTAACCGCAGCCCGCATACAGGAAGTGATAGCCGATGCGCGGGTCCGAGCCAATACCGCGCCGCACCGATTCGATATCGGCGTTGACGACATCGGCGAGATTCGAGAGATCGTTCATGAACGAGATGCGCGTCGCGAGCATCGCGTTGGCCGCGTATTTCGTGAACTCGGCGGAGCGCACATCCATGTACAGCGTGCGTTCGTGATTGCGGTTGAACGGCGCGTAGAGGCGCTTCATCATTTCGCGCGCGCGATTGCCGGCCTGATCGTCGTCGATGCCGATCACGATGCGGTCCGGACGCATGAAGTCGTCCACCGCCGCGCCTTCCTTCAGGAACTCGGGGTTCGAAACGACGGAGAAGCCGTGCTTGTCCGCGCCTTCGAGCCCGCGCGCCTTCAGCTCTTCGTCGACGACGCGCTTCACTTGCAGCGCCGTGCCGACCGGCACCGTCGACTTATCGACGATCACCTTGAAGCCGTTCGAATAGCGTCCGATGTTGCGCGCCGCCGCGAGCACGTACTGCAGGTCTGCGGAGCCGTCTTCGTCGGGCGGGGTGCCGACCGCGATGAATTGAATGTCGCCGTGCTCCACGCTCGCCTTGACGTCGGTGGAGAACTGGATGCGCCCTGCCGCGCGGCAGCGCCGGAGCATTTCCTGCAGGCCGGGCTCGTGAATCGGTACGCCGCCACTATTCAGGATATCGATCTTGCGCGCATCGACGTCGACACAAAATACGTCATTGCCGATTTCAGCGAGACATGCGCCGGTCACCAGACCGACATAACCCGTACCCACGATAGTAACTTTCATAACGCTCCGTTGGTTTCAAAGGTGCCGGCCGTGGCGGGCGTTCGAATGAACACGCCCGCCGTGCTGCAATTCAGGCCGAGCTCGTGATGGGTTCGACGCGTCGCGGCGCGTAAGTTTCCCAGCCGCTGCATCCGGGGCATTGCCAATAAAAAAGACGGGCGCGGAATCCACACGTTTGGCACGTGTACCGCGGCAGATTCTTGGTGCGCTGCTTGACGAGCGTGCGCATGAGTTCCAGTTCGCCGCGGCGCGGCTCCTCGGCGGTCGCTTCCTGCGCTTCGAGCAGTCGCGTCATGCCGGCGAGATTCGGCGCGATCTGCATCTGCTTGCGTGCGAGCGCGTGCGCTGCATCGAGACCGCGCAGTTCCTGAACATGCTTGTACGCGACATCGAGCAGGTCGTTCGACGGATAGCGGCTTGCGTAATCGGTCAGCAGATCGACGCCCTCGTCCTTGCGCCCGAGCGCCGCGTACGCCTTCATCAGCTTCTCGGCGACGAGCGGCAGATACGCCTCGTTCTGCGCTTCCACGCGCTTCCACACGGCAATCGCAGCTTCGACGTTGCCGGCGGCGGCTTCGACATCGCCCGCGAGGATCGTCGCGCGCACGTTGTCCGGGTTCGATGCCAGCGCGAGCTTCAGTTCGGCGCGTGCTTCGTCGAGATTCTTGCGTTGCAACGCTTCCTGCGCGAGTTCGCAATGAAAGTGCGCAATTTCCATGTGCAGCGACGGCGCGCCCATCTTCTCGATGCGTTCCGCCGTCACGATCGACTTCGGCCAGTCCTTCTCGATCTCGTAGATGGTCAGCAGCGCGCGCTGTGCGCCAAGCGAGTATTCGCCTGCTTCCAGCGAGCGGAAGGTTTCTTCGGCGCGGTCAAGCAGGCCGGCTTTCAGGAAGTCCTGACCCAGTTCATACAGCGCGTGATCGCGTTCGGCGACGGGCAAATCCGCCCGGCTCAACAGATTCTGATGCACGCGGATCGCGCGATCCGTTTCCCCGCGCCGGCGAAACAGGTTGCCGAGCGCGAAGTGCAATTCGATGGTTTCGGGGTCCAGTTTGGCGACTTCGACGAACGCGTCGATCGCCTTGTCGTGTTGCTCGTTGAGCAGGAAGTTTAAGCCGCGAAAATAGGAGCGTGGCAGATTCGCATTCTCGGACAGCAGCGTTTTGAGATCGTAGCGCGACGCCATCCATCCGAGCGCGAAGGCTACGGGAATCACGAGCAGCCACCAGAAGTCTAGATCCATGCGAATGTGTGGTTGAGTCGGTTAGGTGTCTGCTGTTGCGGGGTCCCGCCACGTATCGCAGCGACGGGTGCGCTCAAATGAGCGGCGGCATCGGCGGTTCTTCCTTGACGACCGGCGTTTCGCGCGCAACGCGCAGTTCCCGCTTCAGACGCCCGTTCTCCATCCGCACGCGCAGCATCGCCGGAACGGCCGACACCAGCCCGGCCAGCAGGCCGACGACGAAGAAAGCCAGACCGATGAGAATCAGCGGCGCGTCCCAGGCGTAGCCTGCAAGGAAATTCAGCGTGGCCGTCTGGGTATTGGCGAGCGCCAGCACGAGCAGCAGCACGAAGACCAGAACGCGGATCAGCCAGACGATGAATTTCATGTACGGTCTCGCAAAAGCGGTCGCATCCCGCAGCCTTCCCGTCGTGGTCGGCCTACGTGATTACCCGAGTCAAAGTGACCGGTATTGTAATGGATGCATCTGGCCGGGGACACCGAAGCACGGGCAAGGCTTTAGTAGGAATGTAAGCATCTGTGTGCGCTACCGAACGTCCGGACAGTGTCACAGACGCGCTCGCCTGCTCGAGACGTAAAAAAAGCACCCCGAGGGGTGCTTTTCTGGTCGATTGCCTCATGGCCGGACGTCGCGACGACCGGTCTGCCCGCATGGCGGGAGCCGGCCGGCGCCGATGCGCGCCGATCAGAGATCGTCCGCATCGTCGTCATTCGACGCCTTCAGCGGCTCGCCCGCGCGGCCATCGACGCGTTCGCGCAATTCTTTGCCCGGCTTGAAGTGCGGCACGAATTTCTCCGGCACCAGCACTTTTTCACCCGACTTGGGATTGCGCCCGACGCGCGACGGACGACGGTTGAGCCCGAAGCTGCCGAAGCCGCGAATCTCAATGCGATGACCGTTGGCAAGCGCCTCGGACATCGCATCGAGCATCGTCTTCACTGCGAAATCCGCGTCCTTGAGGACAAGTTGCGGAAATCGCAGCGCCAACTGGGCGACCAATTCACTTTTGGTCATACTGCAGCAATGCCTTTAAGGCTTAGCTGTTCTGGCCGTCGAGCTTGGCCTTGAGCAGCGCGCCGAGGTTGGTCGTGCCGGTCGCGGCGGCGTTCGAATCCGAAGACTGCAGGCCGCGCATGGCTTCCTGCTGCTCCGCCGAATCCTTCGCCTTGATCGACAGGTTGATGCCGCGCGACTTGCGATCGATGTTGATGATCATCGCGTTGACCTTGTCGCCTTCCTTCAGCACGTTGCGCGCATCTTCCACGCGGTCCTGTGCGATTTCCGAAGCGCGCAGGTAGCCTTCGATTTCGCCGGACAGGGTAACAACCGCACCCTTCGGATCGACCGACTTCACGACGCCGTCAACGATAGCGCCCTTGTCGTTGATCGCGACGAAGTTGCTGAACGGATCGCCTTCGAGCTGCTTGATGCCGAGCGAGATGCGTTCCTTCTCGACGTCGATGCCCAGAACCACGGCTTCGACTTCGTCGCCCTTCTTGTACTTGCGCACGGCTTCTTCGCCGGTTTCCGACCACGACAGGTCCGACAGGTGAACCAGACCGTCGATGCCGCCAGGCAGACCGATGAACACGCCGAAGTCGGTGATCGACTTGATGGCGCCGCTGATCTTGTCGCCCTTCTTGAAGTTGCGGCTGAAGTCATCCCACGGATTCGGCTTGCACTGCTTCATGCCGAGGGAGATACGGCGGCGGTCTTCGTCGATTTCGAGAACCATGACTTCGACTTCGTCACCGAGCTGAACGACCTTCGACGGCGCAACGTTCTTGTTGGTCCAGTCCATTTCCGAAACGTGGACAAGGCCTTCGATGCCCGATTCCACTTCGACGAATGCGCCGTAGTCGGTGATGTTCGTGACCTTGCCGAACAGGCGCGTGCCCGACGGGTAACGGCGCGAAATGCCTTCCCACGGATCGTCGCCCAGTTGCTTGATGCCGAGCGAAACGCGGTTCTTTTCTTGGTCGAACTTGAGGATCTTGGCCGTGACTTCCTGGCCGACCGACAGCACTTCCGACGGGTGACGCACGCGACGCCATGCGATGTCGGTGATGTGCAGCAGGCCGTCGATGCCGCCGAGGTCCACGAACGCGCCGTAGTCGGTGATGTTCTTGACCACGCCTTCGACGATCGCGCCTTCCTTCAGCGTTTCGAGCAGCTTTGCGCGCTCTTCGCCTTGGGTAGCTTCGATCACGGCACGGCGCGACAGCACGACGTTGTTACGCTTGCGGTCCAGCTTGATGACGCGGAATTCGAGCGTCTTGCCTTCGTACGGCGTCGTGTCCTTGACCGGACGCGTGTCGACGAGCGAACCCGGCAGGAACGCGCGGATGCCGTTGACCATCACGGTCATGCCGCCCTTCACCTTGCCGGTGATGGTGCCGGTGACAAGTTCGTTGTTGTCCAGCGCCTTTTCCAGCGACAGCCACGAAGCGAGGCGCTTCGCCTTGTCGCGCGACAGGATGGTGTCGCCATAGCCGTTTTCCAGCGCGTCGATCGCGACGGAAACGAAGTCGCCCGCCTGCACTTCCACTTCACCCGCGTCGTTCAGGAATTCTTCGAGCGGAATATAGGCTTCGGACTTGAGACCAGCGTTGACGACCACGAAGTTGTGGTCGACACGCACGACTTCGGCGGAGATCACTTCGCCGGCGCGCATGTCCTGCTTGGTCAGCGACTCTTCGAACAGAGCCGCGAAAGATTCGGTATTCGGGGTGGAGGTTTGCAGGTCGGACATAAAAATCGGAATTTGCACAGCCTTGGCGCGGTGGTCCTGAATGGCCCGGAAAAGCCGGACACTAGACCGGTAAGTGCGCGAAGCCGCACGGGGTTAAGGGGTTAACACACGCTCCGCCTCACGGCGAAACACCTTGCTATCCGGCAGCCGTTGCTCGCCACCGGTTACTGCTGATTCGTTACGACACCATCAGACGCGAATTTCGCTGTACCAGCCGATGATCTGCTCGACCGCCTGGTCGATGGAGAGACTCGACGTATCCAGCGTCTTCGCGTCCGCTGCGGGCTTGAGCGGCGCGGCCGCACGGTTGGTGTCCCGGGCGTCGCGTTCGCGCAAATCGCGCAGCAAGTCATCTATATTAGCAGAAAAGCCTTTTTGCATCAATTGCTTATAGCGCCTGGCCGCGCGTGCCTCGACGCTCGCGGTAAGAAAGACCTTAAGCGTGCCGTCCGGGAAGATCACGGTGCCCATGTCGCGGCCGTCCGCGACGAGGCCGGGACGCTTGCGGAAGGCCCGCTGGCGCGAGACGAGCGCCTGCCGCACTTCGGGATGAACCGCGATCGCGGACGCGCGATTGCCGACCGCTTCCGCCCGGATTTCGCTCGATACGTCGACGCCGTCGAGCTGTGCGCAGCCCTCGCGGAAGGTGATGTGCAGGTCGTCGACCAGTTTTGCAAGCGCGGCTGCGTCGCCCTGGTGAATGCCATAACGGATGCTCGCCAGCGCCGCGAGCCGGTAAAGCGCGCCGCTGTCGAGCAGGTGGAAGCCGAGCGTGGCCGCGACGAGCGCCGCGACGGTGCCTTTGCCCGACGCCGTCGGCCCGTCGATGGTGATAACTGGAGTGGGGTCGAATGGGCGAGTCGGTTTCATTGCGTGTGGCCGTTGCGGCCGGTCGTTGCGGAGTGAGTCGAATGCATTGCGCGGCTCACGTCCGGATGAGCGTCGCGAAACGGTCGAAATAGTCGGGGAAGGTCTTGTTGACGCACTTCGGATCGTTGATCCGCACCGGCACGCCGCCGAGGCTGACCAGCGAGAAGCACATCGCCATGCGGTGATCGTCGTAGGTGTCGATTGCGGCGTTCGGCGTGAGCCGTGCGGGCGGCGTGACGACGAGGTAATCCGCGCCCTCTTCGACCGTCGCGCCGACCTTGCGCAACTCCGTCGCCATCGCGGCGATGCGGTCCGTTTCCTTTACGCGCCAGCTTGCGATGTTGCGCAGCGTCGTCGTGCCGCTCGCAAACAGCGCGGCCACCGCGATGGTCATCGCTGCATCGGGGATCAGGTTGAAGTCCATGTCGATGGGCGCGAGCTTGCCGTCTTCCGATTCGACGCCGCGCACTTCGATCCAGTCGTCGCCCATCATCACGTTCGCGCCCATGCGATTGAGCGCATCCGCGAACCCGACGTCGCCCTGAATGCTGGACCGTCCGACGCCTTCGACGCGCACCGGCCCGTGCCCGATCGCGCCAGCCGCCAGAAAGTACGACGCCGACGACGCATCGCCCTCGACCATGATCGCGCCCGGCGACCGGTAGCCCGCGCCGGCCGGCACGGTGAAGCGCGCCCAGCCGTCGCGTTCGACCGCCACGCCGAAGCGTTCCATCAGCCGGATCGTGATGTCGATGTACGGCTTCGAAATCACTTCGCCTTCCACTTCGATGGTGACCGGCCCGCTGCGGCCTTCGATCACGGGCAGGCTCATCAGGAGCGCGGTGAGGAACTGGCTCGATACGTCGCCGCGCACGCGGATCGGCTTGTCGACGGCAATCTTCGACGCGTGAATCTTGAGCGGCGGAAAGCCGTCGTTCTGCTCGTAGTCGATCGACGCGCCGATCTGACGCAAGCCGTCGACGAGATCGCCGATGGGCCGCTCGTGCATGCGCGGCACGCCGTGCACGCGATATTCGCCGCCGTTAACCGCCAACGCCGCCGTGAGCGGGCGCACCGCCGTGCCCGCGTTGCCGAGAAACAGCTCCGCCGACTTCGACGGGAACGCGCCGCCCGTGCCGGTCACGATGACGCGGTCGCCATCGCGCTTCAGCACGACGCCGAGCGCCTCCAGCGCGGCGAGCATCACGCGCGTGTCGTCCGAATCGAGCAGATTGGTGATCGTGGTGTCGTCCGCCGACAGTGCCGCCAGCAGCAGCACGCGGTTCGAAATGCTCTTCGAGCCGGGCAGCCGCACCGTGCCGGACGCGCGAGCGAAAGGTCCGAGATCGAGATGTTCCATGGTGTGTCCTGGGTGTGCCGCTATGTCGTTGCTGTGTGATTGCTGTGTGATTACTTTGCCGCGGGATCGCCGGGAATCCGCGTGCCGCCGCGTTCCTGCCATTCCTGTCGCGCGACGCGCGAGCGCGCAAACGCCGCTTCGAGCGCGGCGCCATCCGATGCGTCGATGGCCGCGCGGAAACGCGCAAGGACATCGGTATAGGCATCCAGTTCGGCGAGCAGTGCGGTGCGGTTGGCGATGCAGACGTCGCGCCACATTTCGGGGCTGGACGCCGCGATACGCGTGAAATCGCGGAAGCCGCCCGCCGCGAACGAGAACTTCAACTGCGCGTCCGGCGCTTCGAGAATCTGCTCGACGAGCGCAAACGACAGCACATGCGGCAGATGGCTCACCGATGCGAACACGCGATCGTGCTGGGACTCGCTCATCCGGTGCACGGCGGCGCCGGTCGCGCGCCACATCGCCGCAATCCGTTCGACCGCTTCCGGCGCGTTCTCATCGAGCGGACAAAGCACGACATTGCGATCGACGTATAGCTCGGGCAGCGCGGCATCGACACCGCTCGACTCGCGTCCGGCGATCGGATGGCCCGGCACGAATTGCGCGACGCGTGCGCCGAGCGCCGAGCGCGCCGCGGCGACGACATCGCTTTTCGTGCTGCCGGCGTCCGTCACGATGGTCCGCGCGTCGAGAAACGGCGCGATGCGCGCGAGCAGCGGCTCCGTCTGCGCGACAGGCGCGGCAAGCAAGACGACGTCTGCGCCTTCGAGGGCGCGTGCGAGCGCGGCGGCGTCGTCGCAGGCGGCGGCTACATCGATTACGCCCAGTTCGAGCGCGCGCGCGACGGACTGCGCCGAGCGCCCGACGCCGACGATGCGCCCGTGAAGCCCCGCCCGTTCACGCAGCGCGCGCGCGAGCGAGCCGCCGATCAGGCCGACACCGAAGATAACCAGTTTGTTGAAAGCGAACTCGGTCACGGAACACCGGAGAAAACGCGTCGCGGGGACGCGGGACAATCGGACGGCGGAAAGCGCGGATTTTACCGGGCGCGCGGATAGGACCCGAGAATCTTCAGGAACGCAGCCTTGCGTCCGAGTTCATCGAGCGCGGCGGCCACGGCGGTATCGTCGCGATGGCCTTCGACATCGATATAGAAGTAATACTCCCACGTGCCGATGCGGGCGGGCCGCGACTCGAAGCGCGTCATCGAGACGCCGTGCTTCGCGAGCGGTTCGAGCAGCTTGAACACGGCGCCCGGCTCGTTCGCCACCGACACGATGAGCGAAGTCTGATCGTGACCGCTCGAATCGGTCGGCTGCTTGCCGATGATGACGAAGCGCGTGCGATTGTGCGGATCGTCCTGGATCATCGGAGCGACGACGCCGAGCCCGTAATGCGTGGCCGCGCGATCGCCGGCGATGGCCGCGACGGTCGGATCATTCACCGCGATGCGCGCCGCTTCCGCGTTGCTCGACACGGCTTGCCGCTCGAGACGCGGTGCGTTCGTCGACAGCCAGCGCTGGCACTGCGCGATCGCCTGCGGATGCGCGCAGACGCGCGTCACGCCGTCGAGCGTGCCGGACGCGGTCAGCAGGTTGTGATGGATCGGCAAGGCGAGTTCGCCGCCGATCATCAATTGCGTTTGCAGCAACAAGTCAAGCGTGCGCGACACCGCGCCTTCCGCCGAATTCTCGACCGGCACCACGCCGTACTGCGCCGCGCCCGCTTCGACCGCGCGAAACACTTCGTCGATCGACGGACACGCCAAGCCTTCGATCGAATGACCGAAGTACTCGAACATCGCCTGTTCGCTATAGGTGCCGACCGGTCCGAGGAAGGCGGCGCGGATGGTCTGCTCGAGCGAGCGGCTCGCCGCCATGATCTCGCGCCAGATGGCGCTGATGTGCTCGGCCGCGAGCGGGCCGTCGCTCATCTCCTGAAGCCGCGCGATCACTTGCATCTCGCGCTCGGGACGAAACACCGGCGCGTTGAAATGCTTCTTCACCTCGCCGACTTCGAGCGCCACCGAAGCGCGCTGATTCAGCAAAGCGATGAGTTGCGCGTCGAGCGCGTCGATGCGCTCGCGCAGTGGCTTGAGTCTTGTATTGAGGTCGTCGTCCATGCGGTGCTGTGATGTCCGGATGCGGGTTAAGCGCATTCGCGCTCGAATTCCTTCATGTATTCGACGAGAGCCCGTACGCCCTCGACCGGCACCGCGTTGTAGATCGATGCCCGCATGCCGCCGACGGACTTGTGGCCCTTCAGTTGCAGAAGGCCGCGCGCCTTTGCGCCGGCCAGGAAGTCTGTGTTGCGGGATTCATCGGCGAGGAAGAACGGCACATTCATGCGCGAGCGATTCTGCCGCTCGACTTTGTTGACGTAAAAATCGCTGGAATCGATGGTGTCGTAGAGCAGCTTCGCCTTTTCGACGTTGCGCGCTTCGATCGCCTGCAAGCCGCCCTGCTTCTTCAGCCACTTGAAGACGAGCCCGGCGATGTAGATCGCATACGTGGGCGGCGTGTTGTACATCGAATTGTTTTCGGCGACCGTCTTCCATTCGAAGGCGGACGGGCAGATGGCCAGCGCGCGGTCCAGCAGGTCCTCACGCACGATGACCACCGTCACCCCCGCCATGCCGATGTTCTTCTGCGCGCCGCCGAACAACACGCCGTATTTGGCGACGTCCATCGGGCGCGAGAGAATATGCGACGACGCATCCGCGACGAGCGGGATATCGCCGAGATCGGGGATATCGAACGCTTCGACGCCATCGATGGTTTCGTTCGTGCAGAGATGCACGTAGGCGGGATCGTCCGACAGCTTCCATTCGTCGATGCCCGGCACGCGCGTGAAGCCCTGCTCCGTCTTGCCGGTGGCGGCCATGTGAGGCGTGCAGTACTTGTGCGCTTCCTTGAGCGATTTCGTCGACCACGAACCGGTCACGAGGAAGTCGGCAGTCTTCTTCGCGCCGAGCATGTTCATCGGCACGATGGCGTTTTCGCCAATGCCGCCGCCCTGCAAAAACAGAATGCGATGCGAGGCCGGCACGTTCAGCAATTCACGCAGGTCAGTAAGCGCCGCCTCGTGAATCGACATGAATTCGGCGCCACGGTGGCTCATTTCCATCACGCTCATGCCGCTGCCTTGCCAGTCGAGCATTTCGTCGGCGGCTTGCCTCAACACTTCTTCTGGCATCGCGGCCGGGCCGGCGGAGAAATTGAACACGCGCATCTAAGGGTCCCGATTGGCAGGCGCTGCCGAGAATACGGACTGGCGAAGAGACGTGGTCTCGTTCGTCGCGCCTGAAAAAGAAATGGCTGCTTGCGCTCTCACGCAAACAGCCATTATCGCATTGTCCTGAAAACCCGCCAACGCGCGAGGCGGCATGCCTCGCTGGCGAATCTATGCGGACTGCGTGCCCGTGCTTACTTGGCGGGCTTGACGCTTGCCACTTCCGAATCGGCTTGCGTACGCGTTGCCTTGATCGCTTGCGGCATGTACTTCTGCATCAGGCCGTTGACCACGTCGCGGCCAACTTGATCCTGCACCTGGATGAACTTGCGGCCCGTCGTGCTCTTGTAGAAGTTCGTCAGGTCCTTGATTTCGTCCGTCGAGTAGTACTTCGCATACGCGTCGTACTGAGCCTTCATGGCGTCCTGGCGGAAGTTATCCGTTGCGAAAACCTGACCTGCCGAATCAACCAGCTTCGGCACTGCGTTCTTCTGCAGCGTCGGAACAGCAGCTTGCTTCTGCTTGTCGTTCAGCGACTTGTTTTCCGACAGTGCGTCCGACAGGATCGCCGGAACCAGTTGCTTTGCCTGCATTTGCGCGCTGTTGCCGATCGCGCCGACGAGCTTCTGTGCGTCGATTGCGTCGAGCAGCTCCTTGATCGCGGCTTGCTTGGCCGGATCAACCGGTGCTGCTGCGGCAGCCGGCGCCGCCGTCTGGTTCGGCGCCTGGTTCTGAAGCGACTGAGCCATCGCGAAAGTCGGCACGAAAGCGGCCAGCAACATCCACTGCTTGAAACGTCCTTGCATCATTACTCCCTGTAAAAAATATTCAGTTCAGCACCGGCGACGAGCTTTGCACATCCCTATGCGCTCGGCGCTCGCTTCGAAAAGAAACGAAGCGCAGCGCCGGCATGAAGCTCACGTCGCGCAGCTTAACCAATTCAGGCTTTCAAAAGCGATAACGAGAAACCGGCGACACAAAAAATATCAGGCGCTTTCACCACTTTCGCCGCCTTCTCCGTTTTCCGCATCGTCCGGCGTGGACGTGGAGCCGTTCGCGGCTGCATCCGCTTCGTCGAGTTCGGCATCAGCTTCGGCCTCGGCGATATGCTGCAGTCCCGACAACTTCGTCCCTTCGTCAAGGCTGATGAGTGTAACACCTTGGGTTGCGCGGCCCATTTCGCGGATCTCGGACACGCGCGTGCGGATGAGAACCCCCGCCGTGGTGATCAGCATGATCTCGCTTTCTGGTTCGACGAGCGTCGCCGCGACGACCCTGCCGTTGCGCTCGGAAGTCTGGATCGCGATCATGCCCTTCGTGCCGCGGCCATGGCGCGTGTACTCGTGAATCGGCGTGCGCTTGCCGAAGCCGTTCTCCGTTGCGGTCAGCACCGACTGCGTTTCGCCGCCCGCGACCAGCAGCGCGATGACCTGCTGCCCGTCCTCGAGCTGCATGCCGCGCACGCCGCGCGCGCCGCGGCCCATCGCACGGACATCGTTTTCGTCAAAGCGGACGGCCTTGCCTGCATCCGAGAACAGCATGACGTCGTGCGCGCCATCGGTGATCGCCGCGCCGACGAGGTAATCGCCCTCGTCGAGATCGACCGCAATGATGCCCTTCTTCAACGGACGGCTGAACGCTTCGAGCGGCGTCTTCTTGACGGTGCCGAGCGACGTCGCCATGAACACGTACTTGTCCGCCGAGAATTCCTTGATCGGCAGCACGACGTTGATCTTCTCGCCGTCCTGCAGCGGGAACATGTTGACGATCGGCCGGCCGCGCGAGTTACGGGAACCCTGCGGCACTTCGTAGACCTTGATCCAGTAGACGCGGCCACGGTTCGAGAAGCACAGCATGTGATCGTGCGTGTTCGCGATGAACAGCGTGTCGATCAGGTCGTCTTCCTTCATCTGCGTGGCCTGCTTGCCGCGACCGCCGCGTTTTTGCGCGCGATATTCGGACAGCGGCTGCGACTTCACGTAGCCCGCGTGCGACATGGTCACGACCATTTCCTGCGGCGTAATCAGGTCTTCGGTGTTCAGCTCGGTCGCGTTCATCTCGATACGCGAGCGGCGTTCGTCGCCGAATTCCGTGCGGATCTGGCCGAGTTCGTCGACAATCATCTGACGGATACGCTCAGGCCGCGCGAGGATGTCGAGCAGGTCGGCGATCTGCGCCATCACGTCGCGATACTCGCCGACGATCTTGTCCTGTTCGAGACCGGTCAGGCGTTGCAGGCGCATCTGGAGAATTTCCTGCGCCTGGACGTCGGACAGCTTGTAGAGGCCGTCTTCCTGCAGACCGTACGCCGGATTCAGCCCTTCCGGCCGATACGCGATACGCCCGCCCGAAGCCTCGGTTTCCGCACGCGTGAGCATTTCGCGCACGAGCGACGAGTCCCACGGACGGTTCATCAATTCCTGCTTGGCGATAGGCGGCGTCGGCGCGGCCTTGATGATCGCGATGAATTCGTCGATGTTCGCAAGCGCCACGGCCAGACCTTCGAGCACGTGCCCGCGGTCGCGCGCCTTGCGCAGTTCGAACACGGTGCGCCGCGTCAGCACTTCCCGCCGGTGCGACAGGAAGCACTCCAGCATTTCCTTCAGATTCAGCAGCTTGGGCTGGCCGTCGACGAGCGCGACCAGATTCATGCCGAAGGTGTCCTGAAGCTGCGTCTGCTTGTACAGATTGTTCAGCACGACTTCCGGCACTTCCCCGCGCTTTAGCTCGATCACGACGCGCATGCCGCTCTTGTCGGATTCGTCGCGAATGTCGGAGATGCCCTCGATCTTCTTCTCGTTGACGAGTTCGGCGATGCGCTCGAGCAGCGTGCGCTTGTTCACCTGATACGGAATCTCGTCGACGATGATCGCCATGCGCTGCCCGCGATCGATCTCTTCGAAGTGCGTGGCCGCGCGCATGACGACGCGCCCGCGCCCGGTGCGATAGCCGTCGCGCACGCCCGCGACGCCATAAATGATGCCGGCCGTCGGAAAGTCCGGCGCGGGGACGATTTCGATCAGTTCGTCGACTGTCGCGTCAGGGGTGTTCAGCAGATGCAGGCAGGCATCGACGATTTCGCGCAGGTTGTGCGGCGGAATGTTCGTCGCCATGCCGACCGCGATACCAGCCGAGCCATTGATGAGCAGGTTGGGAATACGCGCCGGCATGACGAGCGGCTCGCTTTCGCTGCCGTCGTAGTTCGGGCCGAAGTCGACGGTTTCCTTGTCGATGTCGGCCAGCAGTTCGTGGCCGATCTTCGCCATGCGGATTTCGGTGTAACGCATGGCCGCGGCGTTGTCGCCGTCGACGGAACCGAAGTTGCCCTGACCGTCCACCAGCATGTAGCGCAGCGAGAACGGCTGCGCCATGCGAACGATCGTCTCGTACACCGACGCGTCGCCATGGGGATGGTACTTACCGATCACGTCCCCGACGATACGCGCCGACTTCTTGTACGGGCGATTCCAGTCGTTGTTCAGTTCGTGCATCGAGTACAGCGCCCGGCGATGCACCGGTTTCAGGCCATCGCGGACATCGGGAAGCGCACGCCCGACGATTACGCTCATCGCGTAATCGAGATACGAACGGCGCATTTCCTCCTCGAGGGAGATTGGCAGAGTCTCTTTGGCGAATTGATCCATTATCCGTGTCTTGAACTGTGCAGCAGCGACACGGCAGCGCGCTCGTCGACCTCACGACACCCATCCGCCGGCCGCGCGGCGCACGCCGGGCAGGCGCGCAGCCGACGTACGCTGCGGCGCCGCGAACGCAGCGCATCAGCAGATTCTACCATGCGGGAAATTTGCGCCCGGCGCGTCGCGTATACATACAGTTGCCCGGCAGCGCCCTGCTCCTGCACGAAAGGTGCGCCGCTTCGTACCAATTACTTACAAAAACCGCGGAACGTTTTCAGGCATTTCGTCACGCGCGCGGGCTATCATGCCGCCTCAACTGTTTCTGCCTGCAGAGTCAGCCGCAACGACGGGGATGGAAAACGCGTTTCGGGCACGCCGAATGCGCAACCGCAGCGCCTTGTCCGATGGCTGCAGCTTCCTGTCCCTTTCTTGTTGCGGAGGCACCACATAAGGTTGCGAGCGGGCTGGGTGCGGGGATATTTTTATCGTTGCAAGGGAACGATATGGCAAAATGCCAACGCACAAAGTTAGACACTGCTCGAAGTCTACACACAGCGTTTGGCTCCGCGGGGAATGTTATACTTCGAGCAATGTATGACTTGTCTTTGTCTACAGGCTCGCAGTAAACCTGCGGTAATCTCAATTTCGAGAGGAGAAATATGAATAAACTTTCAAAGCTCGCGTTCATTGCAGCTACCGCAGTTATGGCTGCATCGGCCTCGGCACAGTCGGTGCCGGCCTCGCGACAAGCCGTCAATGACAACTGGGTGAATGGCACGGGCGAGTATGTGTGGATGAACGGCACGAACGAGCTGTGCTGGCGCGATGCGTTCTGGACGCCGGCAACGGCTAACGCAAAGTGCGACGGTGCACTGGTCGCGCAAGCGCCGGCTCCGGCAGTCGCTCCGCCGGTCGCACCGGCTCCGCAAATCACGACGCAGAAGGTCACGTATCAGGCCGACGCTCTGTTCGACTTCGACAAGGCAGTTCTGAAGCCGGCTGGCAAGACCGCGCTGGACGATCTCGCATCGAAGATCGGCGCGCTGAACCTGGAAGTCGTGGTCGCTACCGGCTACACCGACCGCATCGGTTCGGACAAGTACAACGATCGTCTGTCGCTGCGCCGTGCGCAAGCTGTGAAGGCTTACCTGGTCAGCAAGGGCATCGAAGCCAACCGTATCTACACGGAAGGCAAGGGCAAGCGCGACCCGGTCACGAAGGGTTCGTGCAACCAGAAGAATCGCAAGCAACTCATCGCCTGCCTCGCACCGGATCGTCGCGTGGAAGTCGAAGTTGTTGGCACGACGCGTCAGCCGCAGCAGTAAGCTGTCGGATTGCCGCAGATCGAACCCCCGCCTCGGCGGGGGTTTTTTTATGCCTGAATCGCCCGGATCGACCGAATTTCGTGCCAAATGCCGGTCGCATCGCCCGTTGCGCCTTTTGCCCGCCTCAATGAGCGCCTATATACTCGGTCTAACTGATTCACGACTTAGCAAAGGTTTTCTCTCATGACCAATGTCGATCCCCACGAACTACAGAAATTCAGCGAGTTGGCGCATCGCTGGTGGGACCCGAACGCGGAGTTCAAACCGCTGCACGAACTCAACCCGGTGCGGCTCGCGTGGATCGACGATCACGCGCACCTCATGGGCAAGCGTGTCCTGGACATCGGTTGCGGGGGCGGCATCCTGTCGGAGTCGATGGCCACGCGCGGCGCGACGGTAAAGGGCATCGATCTGTCGTCGAACGCATTGGGCGTCGCGGATTTGCATAGTCTGGAGAGCGGCGTCGAAGTCGCCTACGAAGAGATTTCCGCCGAAGCGCTGGCGGCGCGCGAGCCGGCCTCGTATGACGTCGTGACCTGCACGGAAATGCTCGAGCACGTACCGAATCCGGCGGGCACCGTTGCCGCGTGCGCGGCGCTCGTGAAGCCGGGCGGCTGGGTGTTTTTCTCCACCCTCAACCGCAACGCGAAGGCGTATCTGTTCGCGGTAATCGGCGCGGAATACATCGCGCGGATGCTGCCGCGCGGCACGCACGATTACGCGCGCTTCATCAAGCCGTCCGAACTGGCGTCGTACGCGCGCATGGCTTCGCTCTTGCCCGTCGACATCAAGGGCATCACCTACCGGCCGATCTCGAGGCACTTTGGCCTGTCCAACGACACGAGCATCAACTACATGATGGCTTGCCGCCGGGAAGCGTGACACGATGAATCAAGAAGACCAGGACGAAACGGGCGTCGTGCAGACGAAGCCCTTGCCCGACGATCCGACTCCCCTGCCCCAGCGGGCCGCCGAAGGCAACTCGCTCGGTCTTTGCCAGGCGGTGCTGTTCGACCTCGACGGCACCATCGCCGATACCGCGCCCGACCTCGTGGCGGCGGTCAACAAGATGCGGCACGACCGCGGACTGGAAATGCGTCCGCTGGAAATGCTGCGGCCGTATGCGTCGGCGGGCGCGCGCGGGCTGCTTGGCGGCGCGTTTGATATCGGGCCGGAACATCACGAGTTTCCATCGATGCGCGAGGAGTTTCTCGCCAACTACGAAGCCGATCTGTGCATCGAAACGACGCTGTTTCCGGGCATCGCGGAATTGCTGGATCAGCTCGACGCGCGCGGGGTGCGCTGGGGCATCGTGACGAACAAGGTGACGCGGCTCGCGGCGCCGCTCGTCGCGCTGCTGGGTCTCGACACGCGGGCAGCCTGCCTCGTCTGCGGGGACACGACGCCCCATTCGAAGCCGCATCCCGCGCCGCTGCTGCATGCGGCCGAGCTGCTCGATGTCGCGCCGGAACGCATCGTCTATGTAGGCGATGACCTGCGCGACGTACAGGCGGGGTTCGCGGCGGGAATGATCACGGTGGCGGCCGCCTACGGCTATTGCGGCGACGATATCCCGCCGCGCCGGTGGCACGCGAACCATGTCGTCGATACCCCTGCGGAGTTGCAGCATCTGCTGCGCGACATCGCGTAACGCAGGCACGGCCGCCTCTTGAAAACGGGGCCGTTCGCCTCATATGGCTTTTCGTGGGATAATGAAAGTTCCGCTTTGGGGGCGACCTGGTTTCGACAGGGGTTGTGAAGCGGTCAGGGCATACCGAGGACCCGTCACCTCGTTAATCAATGGGAAAATCGTAACTGCAAACGACGATACGTTCGCACTGGCAGCCTAAGGGCCGCCGTCCTCTCACTAGTTCACTGACGGGCTAGGGTAGCAATACCGCGAGAGGTCATATACGTCAGTTAAGCTTTGGTGGCGTCACGACGCCAAAGTCGAAAATTTAGTGAATCGCCGTAACGCAGCGTGTTCGTCCGCGTCGTTGCGGCTAAATCAAAAGACAGAACTAAGTATGTAGAACTGGTCGTAGATCGCTTCTGGACGCGGGTTCGATTCCCGCCGCCTCCACCACCCCGTTTCAAAACCCGCGACAGCGCAAGCGTCGCGGGTTTTTTCTTTTTGTCGTCCTGCACTGCTGTGGGCCGGACGTTTGCAAGGCGCGAAAAAAAGCCCCGCACGGGGCGGGGCAAACATCCTTTAGAGACATAGTCACGGCAGAGACGACGTGAACTACGGCGAGAGAATAGAGGCTCCGGCGCGTCGCTCGAATCGGACCGATCCGATAATTGCCTTCCGCCAACTATCTGCTCTTGCGTTCGGTCAAGCGGACGCCAACATTTCTTTGTTGACCGCAGTCAACCATTTCTGGCTGGAAACCGGTTTCTCGGATGCGTCCTACATCCGCGCTCCGGCATCCCGCCTACCCTTCCCTCGCTGTTCGTCCGCTGAGCGGCTAACCCTTTGACCTTCTGCGGACGAAGAGTCATTCCAAGTACTTGGCCTCGCCTTCGGGCGAGGCTTTTTTTCGCCCGTCGCGCCCCCCGTCGATCGAGCCTCCCGCGCATCCTTCATACATGTTCGCTCGGGCACCGACCCGATCGGCCAACGCGCGGCAATCTTCTGCTTTATCGTTCGAATCAGCTTGCGCGGTCGCGCAAACACGGGGAAAGCATGCGCAGAGGCATCAGGACTACATGGTTAGAATCGGCGTGCTTGTTGTTGATGTGCGCCTTCTTCAGCCTCTTCGTTCCTGTGCAGGCCCACGCCGCAGCGGCATCGCCGGATTGCCACGCCGGCACGCTCATCACCGTGGTCGCGCATCTCGACGACGACCTCCTCTTCGTGGACCCCGGCATCAGCGACAAGCTCGACGCCGGCTGGTGCATCACGACGGTTCACATCGTCGGCGGCGCGAATGGCGCGAAGTTCGACTACGTGCTGCTGCGCGAGACCGGCACCAAACTGGCCTATGCGCGCATGGCCGGCGTTCCCGACGAATGGCGCGAATCGACGGTCACGTTTGCCGGCAAGCCCGTGCATCAACTCGTGCTTGCACAGCAACCGCGCGTCAAGCTGCTCGAATTGCGCCTGCCCGGCGGCGGCGTGCGCGGCGGCAAGGTGCCGCTCGGCCTGCTATGGGATCGCGGCCAGACGCTCACCACCTACCCGCTGAACGCGGACGGCACCGCCCCGACCAGCTACGATCGCGCATCGCTCATCGCGACGCTGCGCGCGATCCTCGCCGACGCCACGGAGATCTACACGCTGAATCCCGACACCGTCGCGTTCATGGAGCATCCGGACCACATCTACGCCGCGCGCATGACCCGCACGGCGGCACAGGGCCTCAAGCGCAGCCTGCCGATCGGCTACCACGTGACCTATCCGACCGGCGGCCTGCCGAAGAACCTCGACGCCGCCGACACGCTGCGCAAGCGCGATGTCGTCGGCAGCTATTTCGCGGTCGATGGCAACGACGCGGGCCACGTCTTCGGTGAATACATGTGGGACGGCAACTGGGTCGCGCGCCGCTACTGGAGCGCCGCCCGCACCAGCGACGCAGGCCCCGACTTCCAGTTGCGCCCGTTCCAGCTCGTCAACGAGTATTCCAGCCGATGCCTCGCGTCCGGCGGCGCGGGCAACGCGCCGCGCCTTGGCGCATGTTCGGGCGATGCATCGCAGAACTGGTTCTGGAAGCAATTGCCCGCGACGCCCGGCGAGAAGAACGATGCGCTGCTCGTCAACGCATCGACGCGAGCGTGCATCGCCGAGCGCGACTCGGGGCTTGTCGAAGAAGCATGCGACGCAAAAAGCGCAGCGCAACGATGGACGCCGTGGGACTTCGGCTTCGTCTACACGCCGCTCAACCATTGCCTTGGCGAGAAGAACGGCACGCTCACCGCGGGCCGATGCTCGCTCCTGACCGCCGAATACCGCTGGTCGCCGTCGCCGCAGACCGTGTGGACCGATACGCGCCAGGAAGGCGCGCTTTATGGCGACGTGCGCGGCGCGGGCCGCGACAGCACCGTCTACGTCCAGCGCCGCAAGGACGGCCCCGGCTTCAATGTTTGGGTCGCGGAGATGTCGCGCATCGATCAGGCCGCGCCCTGGTATCTGAATGCCGTGCCGTTCGATCCCAAAGCGACCGCGCCCACGTGCCAGGGCGATACGCTGTGCTTCGACAGCGCCCGCTTCCTGCTTGCCGATTTCGATGGCGACGGCCGCGCCGATCTGATGGTCGTCACGCCGCGCAATGGCGGCACCGCGTTCTGGCTCTTGCGAAGCGCGGGCACGCACTTCGAAGCGCCGCGCCTGTGGCGGCAGACGAGCGCCGCATGGACGCCCGACATCGCGCAGCAATACATCGCGGGCGATTTCAACGGCGACGGCCGCGCCGATGTCGTCATCGCGCAGAAGCGCAAGGACGCGGGCCTCGATCTCTGGATGCTCGATTCTGCCGCGCCGCCTGCGCTATGGCTCGAAGCCCGCGAACTCGATGCCGGCGCGCGCTTTCTTCCGGCGCGCGTGGCGGGCTCGCCGAAAGCGGGCCTCATCGCGATGGAGAACGTCGATGGCGCGCTCGCGCTCTCGCCGCTCGCGAGCACGGGAAGCGCGTTTACCGCCCGCTATCGCACGAATGTGTATCCGCAGTTGCGCGCGGCATCGGTGAAAGTCGCGGCGGGCGATATCGACGGCGACGGCGTCGACGATCTCGCCGTGCTCGAACCGCGCGGCGATGCCTCGGGTACGCGCGTCTTCACGATCAAGGGCGGTCGCGTTTTCGGCCCCGCGCAGAAAACGGCGACGCTGCGCGACACGTCCTACGCCGATTCGATGCCCGCGTTGATCCGCCGCAACGAGCACGACAATCACGCCACGCTGATGCTGTTCCGGCGTGCGAACGCGCTGCTCAAGGAGTTCTATTTCACGGGCGGCGCGCCGAGCCTGGCGGGCTACGACATCGACACGTCGTTCCGTCTCGGGCCGGTGCAAATCTGGGGCGACCTGCCGGGCTTGTTCTCGGAATCGCTCTGGACGAAGACGCTCGCTTACTGGAGCCGCTAAAGCAAAACGCCGCCCGATCAAGGCGGCGTTCAGGCTTTCCAGCTCTCGCCGTTTAGCTCAATCCCACTCGCATGTTCAGCACATCGCGGGCAATCGCGAGGTAACGGTCGGCGGTACTCTGCAACGTCAATCCTTGCAGCGGACGCTTGGCGCGCGGCTGCGTCAGCGCGTGGAGCAGCGCCCGGCCGTAAGCGTCCGCATCCTTCGTATCGAGCAGTTGCACGCCGGGGAAACCGCCCGCGAATGCGAACGACGCGATCTCGTTGCCCACCACCGGAATCCCGGACGCGAGCGCCTCCAGAAAGCCGATGCTGTGCGCCTCGAAGCTCGAAGGCATCGCGAAGACGGCCGATGCACGCAGAATCTGCGCGACGTTGGTCTGCGGCCCGTCGATCGTCACGCGATCGTTCAGTCCGAGTTGCGCGACGCGTTCGACGACCGCCTTGTGATAGTCGAGGTTTTCGATCACGCCGCACAGCAGGAGCCGCGCATCGGGATCGGCGCGCGCGACGCGGGCGAACGCTTCGACCGTCTGCAACTGGTTCTTCTCAGGAATGTAGCGGCCCACCTGCACAATCTGCTTGTACGCGACCGGCACGCGCGGACCGGCATCGTCGGCGAAGCGGGAGACGTCGACGCCGTTGGGCACGACGATCATCGACGGATGCAGGCCGATCTCCTTCACGTACTCGTCGATATTCTTCTGCGACACGCCGATCACCGCCTTCGCCCGATTCGACAGCAATCGCTCGGCACGCATCAGCGCGGCGTTGGCGAAGTCGTTCGCACCGGAGTGCATGACCCACACGATCGGCACGCGCGTCGGCAAGGCACGCACGTAGAGCGCGGGAATCGTCGCGTGCGCGAAGATGATGTCCGGCCGGAACGTGCGGATCGCCCGATGGAGAAACAGCAGGCGGCCGAGCTTGCCCGGCGTCTTGTCCGGGAAAATGCACGACACGCCGTGCGCGCGAAGCTCGGCGCTGATGTGCGCGAAGTCATCGTGCTCCGGCATCAGCGAGGCGATGGAGACATCGTGTCCGTCGCGCTGATGCCCGATCGCGACGCCCTTTGCAAGAACCTCCGCCCCCGACAGGCGGGGCGCAAGTATGACCTGCAGAATTCGCATGGTTGCAGTCCCTCGGATGGTCCGTAGTGCGCTCGAAGCCACGCGCCGTGCCCAAGGCATCGCGTCCCCCGTGCCTCGCCCGCGCGCGATATCCGCGTCTTCGGGCAGCCGGCGCACTCGTGTTTTTGTGATTTTTCGACGGCAAGAAAAACGACCGCGCGCACCGCCAAAAGCCGCAATGACACGCCCGGATTAAGGTACTGCCGAGGCCATGCCGCACATCCGCCATCTCGTAGTGCTTTTCGGTCCGCGCCTGAATCATTGCGCGCGCAATGAGGTGACGCGCACACGCTGCGTGCGGATGGCCATACGGAACGGAAGAAAGCGAGGGGAAAGAATGGAAGCCGATGACGGCGCGCATTGCACGCGCCGCGATTCATCCGGGCTTTAGTTCGTGCCGTCTTTCGGGCACTTCAGGTTGCAGCCGTTGGGGTCGCCGTTATCGGCGCGTCGACGCATCGCGGACGTGCCTTGCTGATACTTGTCCGACGGCGCGGACGCGGCAAACGGCATCTGCGGATGCTCGTTGAGGCGGAACTGTTCCTGCAGCACGCCGCCCGGCAGACCCGGCGAATTCTGGGCAAAAGCAACGGGCGCGAGACAGATGGCGCCGGCGACGAGCGACGCCGACAATGAAGCGAGCAACGAGAATTTCATGGCGGTATTCGCGCGGCAACGCGCGTCTCAACAAAGTGGAACTCGACAGCAAGCCGTTAGGTTAACCCAATTCGCCGCCGCAAGCCCGCTTTGCTGCCCGCGTTCCTCTTACGGATCGTTTCGCGTTCAGCCGCGCAAGCCTTCGTCGATATCGACGAGCGTGCCGCATTGCTCGGGATCGTAGCCTCCGAGATGCGCGACGCTGCGGTTGAACGCCTCGCTGCGCAACACGCCGAGCACGGTCGAGAGACGCGCTTCGTCGAGCCGCGCACGCTCGCATGCGAAGAAATAATCCTCGTCGATGATCGGAATGAAATCGAGCCCGAAGTGCTGCGCGGCCGGCTGCACGCCGAAGCCGAGATCCGCCATGCCGCTCGCGACGAACGCGGCGATCGCCGAGTGCGTGAGCTCGGTCGACGCATAGCCGTTGATCTGGTCCGGATCGACGCCGACGCCGCGCAGCGCCAGATCGAGCAGCATGCGCGTGCCAGAGCCCGGCTGACGGTTCACGAAGCGCACGTCGTCGCGCGCGAGATCGCGCAGGCCGGAGACGCGCTTCGGATTGCCCTTCGCGAGAAAGAGGCCCTGCGTGCGCCGGGTGAGGCGAATCAACTGATGCTTCCTGGTATCCAGATAGGGCCGATAGATATCCGCGCAGACCGAGCGGAATTCGCCGATCGGCAGATGGAAACCGGCCAGCTCGCACTCGCTGCGCGCGAGCGCCCTCACCGCCTCCGCGCTTTCCCGATACTTGATGTCCACCGGCACGCGCCGCTCGCCGAGCGCGCGCACGAGCGTCGCGACCGCATAGCCGTGCGACGCGTGAATGCGCACCTCCGATACCTCGCCCGCGAGCCGCCGGTTCAGTTCCTTGGCGACCTCGTTAGCGACCGCCTGCAATGGCGCTTCGAGCCGGTCGCCGCACATGCGCTGCGCGCGCAGCACCGATTCGCCCAGTTCCGACAGCACGGAACCGCGCCCGCGCGACTTCGTGATCAGCGCGCCGCCCAGCCGCGCCTCGATTTCGCGCAGCAGGCCCCACGCATGACGATAGGACAAACCCCTAGCGCTCGCCGCATTGGCAATGCTTCCTGTCTGCGCGACGAGCTGCAAAAGCGGCACAACCGCGCTGAGACTGGTTTCCCGGCCATCGACGTCCCGCAAGATGAGCTCGGCGCGGCATTCGATGTCGACCATATGCATTGCCCCTTCCTATTGCCAAGATATATCACGACGCCTATTGTTCTTTCACAGGCTCGGCGACCCTGATTATATGATCGAAATATGCATCAAGAAAACATATGCCGAGTGTGGAGGAGCCCCATGAGACAACCGCTATCCGCCGTCGCCGCAGAGGAACTCGTGCGTCGCCATGCCGTGCAAGGCGCGACCCTGATGTCCATCCTGCACGCCATCCAGGACGAAACCGGCTTCGTGCCGCCGGAGACTGTCGAGCCGCTCGCGCGCGCCTTGTCGCTGTCGCGCGCCGAAGTTCACGGCACGATCACGTACTACCACCACTTCCGTTCCGAGCCGCCCGCGCGCGTTACCGTGCAATTGTGCCGCGCCGAGGCGTGCCGCAGCATGGGCACCGAGGCGCTGAAGGATCACATCGAAGGCCATACGGGCTGCCGCTTCGATAGCGGTCACGCCGAAGACACCGAACTCGAATCGGTCTACTGCCTCGGTCAGTGCGCGCTGTCGCCGTCGATGACGATCAACGGCGAGATTCACGCCAGGATGACGCCGCAGAAATTCGATCGCTTGTTCAGCGCGGCCAAGGACAAGACCGAGGTGACGGCATGACGCGCATCTATGTCCCCTGCGATTCCGCCGCGCTCGCGCTCGGCGCCGATCGCATCGCGCAGGCAATCGCGAATGAAGCGCAGACACGCGGCATCGACGTGCAGATCGTGCGTAACGGATCGCGCGGGCTGTTCTATCTGGAGCCGCTCGTCGAAGTCGAAACGGAGCAGGGACGCGTCGGTTACGCGAACGTCGATGAAGACGAAATCGCCGCCCTCTTCGATGCACGCTTTTACGAAGGCGCGGCCCATGCGAAGAACGTCGGCATCGTCGACGAGATTCCGTATCTGAAAAACCAGCAGCGTCTGACGTTCGCGCGCATCGGCATCACGGACCCGCTTTCGATTGACGATTACACCGCGCTCGGCGGCCTGCAAGGCTTGCGCAACGTGCTCGACATGAACGGCGACGCCGTCTGCGAAGCGCTCGTCGACTCGGGGCTGCGCGGGCGCGGCGGCGCGGCGTTTCCGGCGGGCATCAAGTGGAAGACCGTGCGCGCGGCGCTGGCCGGTCAGAAGTACATCGTCTGCAACGCGGATGAAGGCGATTCCGGCACGTTCTCCGACCGCCTCGTGATGGAGAGCGATCCGTACATGCTGATCGAAGGCATGATCATCGCGGGCGTGGCGACGGGTGCGACCAAGGGTTATATCTACGTGCGCAGCGAGTATCCGCATTCGATCACGACGCTCAATCGCGCGATCGACAAGGCGCGCGAAGCGGGATGGCTCGGCGCGAGCGTCCTCGGCACGTCGCATGCGTTCGATCTCTACGTGGCGAAAGGCGCGGGCTCGTATGTATGCGGCGAGGAAACCGCGCTGCTCGAATCGCTCGAGGGCAAGCGCGGCATCGTGCGCGCGAAGCCGCCGGTGCCGGCGCTCGTCGGTTTGTACGGCAAGCCGACGGTCATCAACAACGTCATTACGCTCGCGACGGTTCCGATCATCTTCGCGAAGGGCGCGGCCTTCTATCGCGATTACGGCATGGGCCGTTCGCGCGGCACGCTGCCGTTCCAGCTCGCGGGCAACGTGAAGCAAGGCGGTCTCGTCGAACTCGCGTTCGGCGTGACGCTGCGCGAACTCATCTACGACTACGGCGGCGGCACGGCAAGCGGCCGTCCCGCGCGCGCGGTGCAGGTGGGCGGTCCGCTCGGCACGTACCTGCCGGAAAGCCAGTGGGACATTCCGCTCGACTACGAAGCCTACGCGAAGGTCGGCGCGGTGGTGGGCCACGGCGGTCTCGTGATTCACGACGACACCTCGAACCTCGCCGAACTCGCGCAATACGCGATGCACTTCTGCGCCATCGAATCGTGCGGCAAGTGCACGCCCTGCCGCATCGGTTCCACGCGCGGCGAGGAAGTCATCGCGAAGATTCGCGACGGCGATACATCGGTGAGACAGATCACGCTGCTGCGCGAACTCTGCGACACGATGGTCGCAGGCTCCCTCTGCGCGATGGGCGGCATGACCCCGTTCCCGGTGCTGTCCGCGCTCGATCATTTCCCCGAAGACTTTGGCCTGCCGCATACGCCGGCGCAAAAAGCTGCCTGAGGATAACGCTATGTCCAACACCATCAACGGCTGCGGCTCCGGCAATTGCGCCTGCAAGAGCGCGGCTTCCGTGCAGCGCCGCGATCCCTTCGACGAAACCGACTACGGCACGCCGCTGCGTCACGCCGATGTCGACGTCACGCTCGAAATCGACGGGCAAAACGTGACGGTGCCGGCGGGCACGTCGGTGATGCGCGCGGCGATCGAAGCCGGCGTCAACGTGCCGAAGCTCTGCGCCACCGATTTGCTCGAACCGTGGGGCTCGTGCCGTCTGTGCCTCGTCGAGATCGAAGGCAAGCGCGGCTATCCGGCATCGTGCACGACGCCCGTCGAAGCGGGCATGAAAGTACGCACGCAAAGCGACAAGCTGCAATCCCTGCGCCGCAACGTGATGGAGCTTTATATCTCCGATCACCCGCTCGACTGCCTCACCTGCCCCGCCAACGGCGACTGCGAATTGCAGGACATGGCGGGCGTCGTGGGCCTGCGCGAAGTACGTTACGGCTACGAAGGCGCGAACCATCTGAAGGACAAGAAGGACGAGTCGAATCCGTACTTCACCTACGATCCTTCGAAGTGCATCGTCTGCAATCGCTGCGTGCGCGCCTGCGAGGAAACGCAAGGCACGTTCGCGCTGACCATCACCGGGCGCGGCTTCGAATCGCGTGTGGCGGCGAGCGAAAGCGTGCCGTTCATGGAATCGGAGTGCGTGTCGTGCGGCGCGTGCGTCGCCGCGTGCCCGACCGCGACGCTGCAGGAAAAGAGCGTCATCATGCTCGGCCAGCCGGAGCATTCGGTCGTGACGACGTGCGCGTACTGCGGCGTCGGCTGCTCGCTGAAAGCCGAGATGAAGGGCAACACCGTCGTGCGCATGGTGCCGAACAAGAACGGCCAGGCGAACGAAGGCCATGCGTGCGTGAAGGGCCGCTTCGCATGGGGCTATGCGACGCACAAGGACCGCATCACCAAGCCGATGATCCGCGCGAAGATTACCGATCCGTGGCGCGAAGTGTCGTGGGACGAAGCGATCAACTATGCGGCGAGCGAATTCCGCCGCATTCAGGAGAAGTACGGACGCGATTCGATCGGCGGCATCACGTCGTCGCGCTGCACGAACGAGGAAACCTATCTCGTGCAGAAGCTCGTGCGCGCCGCGTTCGGCAACAACAACGTGGACACGTGCGCCCGCGTCTGCCATTCGCCGACCGGCTACGGCCTGAAGGCCACGCTCGGCGAATCGGCGGGCACGCAGACGTTCGCATCGGTCGAGCAGGCGGATGTCATCGTCGTGATCGGCGCGAATCCGACGGACGGCCACCCGGTCTTCGCATCGCGCCTGAAGCGCCGCGTGCGTGAAGGCGCGACGCTGATCGTGATCGATCCGCGCCGCATCGATATCGTCGATACGCCGCACGTGAAGGCGTCGCATCATCTGGCGCTGCGGCCCGGCACGAACGTCGCGATGATCAATGCGCTCGCGCATGTGATCGTGACCGAGGGGCTCGTCGACGAACAGTTCGTCGCCGACCGATGCGAGCCGCGAGCGTTCCAGCAATGGCGCGACTTCGTCTCGCAAGCGGACAACTCGCCGGAAGCGATGGAAGCGATCACCGGCGTGCCCGCGCACCTGGTCCGCGAAGCCGCGCGCATCTACGCGACGGGCGGCAACGCGGCGATCTACTACGGCCTCGGCGTGACCGAACACGCGCAGGGCTCGACGATGGTAATGGGCATCGCGAACCTCGCGATGGCGACGGCCAACGTCGGCCGCGAAGGCGTCGGCGTGAATCCGCTGCGCGGGCAGAACAACGTGCAGGGCTCGTGCGACATGGGCTCGTTCCCGCACGAGTTGCCGGGGTATCGCCATATCGGCGACGCCGCGACGCGCGCCCTCTTCGAAGAAGCGTGGGACGTGAAGCTGCAGCCGGAGCCGGGCCTGCGCATTCCGAACATGTTCGATGCCGCCACGCACGGCACCTTCATGGGCCTCTATTGCCAGGGCGAGGACATCGTTCAGTCGGACCCGAACACGCAGCATGTCGCGGGCGCGCTGTCGGCGATGGAATGCATCGTCGTGCAGGACATCTTCCTGAACGAGACGGCGAAGTACGCGCACGTGCTGCTGCCGGGCTCGACCTTCCTCGAGAAGGACGGCACGTTCACGAACGCCGAGCGCCGCATTTCGCGCGTGCGCAAGGTGATGCCGCCGCTTGCCGGCTACGCCGACTGGGAAGTGACGATCAAGCTTTCCCGTGCGCTCGGTTACGAGATGAACTATGCGCATCCGTCCGAAATCATGGACGAAATCGCGCGTCTCACGCCGACCTTCCACGGCGTCTCTTTCGAGAAGCTCGACGAACTCGGCAGCATCCAGTGGCCGTGCAACGAGAAGGCGCCCGACGGCACGCCGACGATGCACATCGACGAATTCGTGCGCGGCAAGGGACGCTTCGTCATCACGAAGTTCGTCGCGACGCCGGAAAAGGTCACGCGCAAGTATCCGCTCCTGCTGACGACGGGGCGCATCCTGTCGCAATACAACGTCGGCGCGCAGACACGGCGCACGGAGAACTCGCGCTGGCACGACGAGGACCGGCTGGAGATTCATCCGCATGACGCGGAAGAGCGCGGCATCCGGACGGGCGACTGGGTCGGCATCGAATCGCGTGCGGGGCAGACCGTGCTGCGCGCGAAGATCACCGAGCGCATGCAGCCAGGCGTCGTCTACACCACGTTCCATTTCCCGGAATCGGGCGCGAACGTGATCACGACGGACTCGTCCGACTGGGCCACCAATTGTCCGGAGTACAAGGTGACCGCCGTGCAGGTCATGCCGGTGGAACAACCGTCGCAATGGCAGAAGGATTATTCGCGCTTCAACACGCAGCAGCTCGAACTGCTCAACATGCGCGACGTTGCGACTACTTCGGGGAAGTGATCTATGGACGTCGATAACCTGATCGAGATGGCGAACCGCATCGGGCAATTTTTCGATTCGATGCCGGATCGCGCCGAAGCCGTCGATAGCATCGCCGATCACATCCGCCGCTTCTGGGAGCCGCGCATGCGGCTTGCGATTCTCGCGGCGCTCGATGACGAACGGGCGATCGCAACGATGGAGCCGATCCTGCGCGAGGCGCTGACGCTGCACCGGGCCGATCTGCAACCGAAAGTCGCCACGGCCTGAGCGGGGACGCCTCAGTCTTCGGGATACTCGCTCACGCTACGTTGCGGGCTGCTCGGGCGCTCCTGTCCGAACCAAATTTCGCAATGACGCAGCAGCGCGTTGACATCGGACGGCACGCGTCCGCGTGCGGCGATGTAGCCGTCCGGTCGCACCAGATAGAACGCGGGGCGCGTGCGGCCGTAGTTGTCGGTGAGCGAGTGCGCATCGTCGCCGCTCGTATCGGTGATGCGCCAGATGCGCACCGCGTTCGCCAGGATCGCTTCGATGGATTGCGCGAGACCGTCGAGATCGGGATCGCGCATCGCGTGGGCCGGAGTGAGCGTCGCGGGAACGAGCGCGATGTCGTCGTCACCGGTCGGATTCACGAGCAGGAACAGCGAGAAGCAGCCGGGATCGTGCAGATCGTAGAGGCAGCCGACGCCGGGCAAGCGGCCGAGCGGCCCGTCGACGACATGCACGCGCGCATCGGGCGCGCGCTCGCCGGCGCGCGGGCCGCCATCGAGCAGACGCTCCAGCGTGAGCGGGCTCTTGCGATAGTTGATCGACAGTTCGCTGACGGTGCGCCGCATCGCGTCGCGCAAGGGTCCGATTGCCGCGAGCGCGGGCATCACGTGGTCGCGCATCAGCTTCATCGGACCGTGCTCGGCTTCGGCCATCTGCGTCAGGATACTGGTCTGGCGCAGCACGTCGCGTTCGATCGGATGCCGTTCGGCGTGGTAGGTATCGAGCAAACGGTCCGACGCGCCGCCGGCCAGCGCGCGCGCGATTTTCCAGCCGAGGTTGAGCGCTTCCTGAATGCCCGTGTTCATGCCCTGCGCGCCTGCGGGGCTGTGGACATGCGCGGCATCGCCCGCGAGGAAGATGCGTTCGACGCGCAGGCGGTCGACCATGCGGCTGTTCACGTGAAATGTCGATGACCACGTGAGACTCGAGAGCATCACGCGATGATGCACGCGCCGCTCGACGAGCGCCCGGCATTCGTCGAGTGTCGGACCGGGCTTCAGCTCATCGGCTTTCGTTGCGACGCCGGCGGCGGGCAGGTCCGCGATCAGGCGTGCGCGGCCATCGCCCATCGGAAAGAGCGCGGCGAGGCCTTCGCCGGACGCGAAGATGTGGAACTCGTCGTCGGGCCAGTCGGAATCGGCTTGCAGGTCGGC
The DNA here is from genome assembly GCF_000698555.1 of Caballeronia grimmiae. Classification (GTDB taxonomy): domain Bacteria; phylum Pseudomonadota; class Gammaproteobacteria; order Burkholderiales; family Burkholderiaceae; genus Caballeronia; species Caballeronia grimmiae. The sequence continues at coordinate 357,144 of NZ_JFHE01000001.1, forward strand.
GAGCAGAAAGGTTTGATCGAAGGTCTTGCCATCGAAGCCGACGTCGAGCCGGTGCCGCACGGAACTGTGCGCGCCGTCGGCTGCGATCATGTACGAGGGGCGCAGGGTTTCGTCGCGGCCGTTGGGATGCCGCAGCGTCGCTTGTATGCCGGCGGAGCCTTGCGTGAAGTCGGTCAGTTCGATGCCGCGTTCGATGTTCACGCCTGCTTCGTGCAGATGTTCGGCGAGGAGGCGTTCGGTTTCCGATTGCGCGAGAAAGAGCAGATAGGGATAGCGTGTCTGGAGCGGATCGAAGTCGAGCCGCGCGAGGCGCTGACCGTTGGAGTACAGATTGGCGACGCGGGCGCGGTGTCCGGCTTCGAGAAACCCATTGACGATGCGATGCTGTTCGAACAGTTCGAGCGTGCGGGCCTGGATGCCGATGGCGCGTGAATAGGGCGAAGGCTGACGCGCTTTGTCGATGATGCGAACGGGGATGTGCGCCCGTGTGAGGCTCATCGCGGCGGCGAGACCGGTCGGGCCCGCGCCGACGATCAGGACCGGCGCAACGTCGAGTTTGTCGTTGGGGTTCAGCTTGTACGCGTACATGCTGGTGGCTCCGCTTTCCCTGCGTTCGGGTTAGTGTACGCTGGTTGGTCTTTGTGGTTCGCACGGGGCGTTTCTTGTTGCGTGGAGCTTGTTTTCGTGTCGGTCTGTTAGTGCGCCCCTCCCCGGGGCGGGGGTCACTTTCTTGGCTGTCGACCAGAGTTGGCGCTTTAGCGCCTTACTAGTCCCATGCAAAGAAAGTAACCAAAGAAAGCAGCTTTTTTTCGAACCGCACGAAGCACTAACTTGCGTGGCCACTTCGTAGAACATCGGTGGCACTCAGCTTGAAAGAGCCCTGAATCACCTTCCGCGCCCGCTGACTACTAACGTCCTCCGAGCCCCTTGGCTCGTCAACACCAGTAGGGCAACCAGCGCCGCGCGCAATCAAAGCTGATCGAACGTTTGAACTTAGAACAGTAATAGGCACGGCGGCAGGGTCACGCAGCGAACACCGTCTAGAACGCGGGAATAGCCTTGTAAGAACTCGCAGGATCGAGCGCCGTTCGGCAGCGCAGTGCGCTTATCGCGAGCGTCGCGCGACTGAAGCGGTGCAATCAGCAACTGAGCGGAACTTGAACGGCAGAAGCCTAGTAAGCGGCTCTCGAAGGGATCGGGTCGGCCTTCAAGTTGTAGCGTGACGCTGTGCCTAGCGATGGTTTTGTCGAGCCAAGGGGCTCGGAGGACGTTAGTTGTCAGCGGGCGCGGAAGGTGATTCAAGGCTCTTTCAAGCTGAGTGCCACCGATGTTCTACGAAGTGACCACACAACTTAGTCCATCGTGCGGTTCGAAAAAAAGCTGCTTTCTTTGGTTACTTTCTTTGCAGCGGCAAAGAAAGTGACCCCCGCCCCGGGGAGGGGCGCACTAATAAACCGACACGAAAAACCGAAGAATAAAAAAACCGCCCGCCCGCGCAAGGGCAAAAAGACCGTTCACCGCCGATCCAGACTACACCCCGTAAAAGCATCCCCAAAATCGACCTGCAAAGTAGCGTGATGCATGGAATACTCGCGCCGAAGCGTCGCAACGACGCCTTGCAGGAACGCATCCCCCGGATGCCCTTGCGGCATGACCAAATGCACGGTAAGCGCATTTTCGGTAGTAGAAAGCGCCCAGACATGAAGATCATGCACCGCCCGCACCCCGGGCAACGCAGTTAGATAATCCTGAATAACCGCAGTATCGACCCCCGGCGGCACGGCGGCCATCGCGAGCCGCATCGCATCGCGCCCCAGCCCCCACGTGCCGTAAAGAATGACGCCCACCACGATGATGCTCATCGCCGGATCGATCCAGTACCATCCCGTGTAAAGAATGACGAGCCCGCTCACCGCGACGGCCGCGGAAATCGCCGCATCCGCGGCCATATGCAGGAACGCACCGCGAACGTTGAGGTCCTCCTTGCTCCCCCGCATGAAAAGCCATGCGGAAAATCCGTTGCCGACAAGGCCCAGCATCGCGACGATGAACACATCGAATCCCGCAACCGGCGCGGGATTCAAAAGACGCTGCACCGCTTCGAGCACGATCGCACCGCACGCAAAAAGCAGCAGCGCGGCATTGGCAAGCGACGCGAGTATCGACGAACTCCCGAGGCCGAACGTATAACGCGCACTCGGCCGCCGCGCGCCGAGCCACACCGCGCCCCACGCAAGCAGAAGACCGAGGACATCCGAAAGATTGTGGCCCGCATCCGCGAGCAAGGCAGTCGAATGCGCAATCACGCCATAAACGGCCTGCACGATCACGATCACCACATTGAGCCCGACGGCAATCGCGAAGGTGCGCCCCTGCCCCGCCTGCGGCGCATGATGATGATGATGGTGGTGATGCCCGCCGGCCTCATGACCATGGGCGTGCCCGGCATGATCCGCGTGGCCCGCATGATCGGCGTGATCGTGCGCGTGGGAATGATCGTGATGCGAATGCGTACTCATCGGCTTGCTCTTGTTTCAGTCGGTCGAGTCGATATCGGTGGCGTCGTGGTGCGGCTCGGCCACGTGCTCCAGCAGTTCTCCCAGCATCGAACTGATATGGCGGTCCGCCGCGACGTAGAAGACCTGCTTGCCCTGCCGCTCCGCCCGCACGATGCGCGCCGCGCGCAACAGGCGCAAGTGATGGCTCACGAGCGATCCCGACAAACCCAGCGATTCCGCAATCGCCCCGACCGCGCGCCTGCGCTCGACGCAGGCCAGCACGATGCGCAGCCGCGTCGGATCGCCAAGCAAACGGAACAGGTCCGCAAGCGGCACCACGCGATCATCGGAAGTCGCCGAATCGGAGACAGGAACAGAGGACGCCACGGATATCATTAACATATGAATAGGTGTTCACATGTTAAGTATCATCGGGACAACGTGTCAACCGTAGATTCGGAAGCCCTGCCTGCCGATGTGGGAAAATGCGTGGTTTGCAACATTCCTCCGTCATGGACACCGTATTTGCCCGCGGCTTCGCGGCCCATCGTGACGGCCGCCTGACCGATGCGGAACGCGACTATCAAGCCGCGCTCGCCGCCGAACCCGCCCACGTCGAAGCGCTGCACTACCTCGGCGTGCTGCGCCATCAACAGGGGCAGCACGAGGAAGCGGCTGCGCTCGTCGGCCGCGCCGTCGATCTGCGCCCCACCGATGCCGCCCTGCAACTGAACCTCGGTAACGCGCTGAAGGCGCTCGGCCGTATCGACGACGCCATCGAGCGTTTCCGCAACGCGCTCACGCTCGCGCCCGGCTTCGCGCTCGCGCAGTACAACCTCGGCAACGCCTACACGGCGATAGGCCGGCACGAAGACGCCGCCGACGCCTTCGAGAAAGCCCTTCGCGCCCAGCCGAACGATGCCGCCGCCTGGAACAACTTCGGCAACGCGCTCTCTTCGCTTTCCCGCTACGAGGACGCCGCCCGCGCCTTTCGCCGCGCGATCGCGCTGCGGCCGCGTCACGCGGGCGCGCACAACAACCTCGGCATGGCGCTGAACGCGCTCGGCGACCCGATGGGCGCGATCGCGCATTTTCGCGCCGCGATCGACGCGGAACCGGACTACGTCGCCGCGCACTTCAACCTCGGCAATCTGCTAGATGCCCGCGCGCAAGCGGAAGAAGCGCTGCCCCGCTTCCACAAGGTGATCAGCCTGCAGCCGCGTTTCGCGCCGGGGCACTTCGGCCTCGGCCATGCGCTCGCCAGGCTGAATCGCCATGAGGAAGCCGTGCTGTCGTATGAACGGGCAGTCGGGCTCGATCCGAAATACGGCGTCGCGTGGCTGTGTCTCGGCAATTCGCATCTCGCGCTCACCGCCCACGCCGCCGCCATCCGCGCATTCGACGAAGCGTTGCGTCTCGATCCGCAAATGCCCGCCGCGCATCTCAATCGCGGTCTTGCGCTGCTCGCGACGGGCGACTACGAGCGCGGCCTCCCCGCCTACGAATGGCGTTTGCAGACGCCCGGCAGCGAACCCGCGCCGCCGCTGCCGCGCTGGTCGGGCGAGCCGCTGCCGGGCCGAACGCTGCGCGTGCGCGCGGAACAGGGTTTCGGCGATACGCTGCAGTTCATGCGCTTCGCGGCTTTTGCGGCGAAGCGCGTCGGCAAGCTCGTGCTCGAAGTGCAGCCGGCGCTCGTGCCGCTGCTCGCGCCGGCGGCGCGCGCGGCTCGCATCGAACTGAAACGCCGGACCGACGAACCCGCGACCGGCGCCGATGCTTTCTGTCCGCTGCTGAGTCTGCCGCTTGCGCTCGGCATGACATCGCTGGAGACGATTCCGGCGCGCGCGCCGTATATCGTCGTGCCGGCCGACTATCGCCGAAAATGGCGCGGCTCGCTCGGCGGTCAGCAGAAGCGCAAGATCGGCATCGCGTGGTCCGGGCGGCTGCAGCCGGGCGAAACACGCTCCGCGCCGCTCGACGCGCTCGCGCAGCTGTTCGCGCTCGAGGGCATCGACTGGATCGTGCTGCAGCCCTTCCTCACCGACGACGAACGCTCTGCGCTCGTCGCGCATCCGCGTGCGCGCACCATTCATCGCCTCGAAGGGCGGCTCGAGAATTTCGCGGATACCGGCGCGATCGTCGATCGGCTGGATGCGGTCGTATCGGTCGATACCTCCGTCGCGCACCTGGCCGGCGCGCTCAACAAACCCGTCTGGGTGATGCTGCCCTTCGCGGCCGACTGGCGCTGGGGCGTCGATAGTCGACGAACGGCGTGGTATCCGAGCGCGCGCCTCGTGCGGCAGCGCGCGCCGGGCGACTGGGCGAGCGTCGTGGAAGAAGTCGCCGACGCCTTGCGCGCCTGAACGCCGATACTGAAAAGCCCCTCGCTCAGACTGACGCGAGGGGCTTTTTGCATTCGCATCCGCATGCAAATCCATGCGATGCGGTGTGAACTCAGGCGGTCTTGTACTGGTTCCGCGCTTCCGGTGAACGGTATAGCACGAGCGTGGCGATCAACCCGCAGATCGCCGCGAGGCCCATCCAGAGGCCGGGCGCGGCCTTGTTGCCGGTCCCGTGGATCAGCGCAGTCGAGATGGCGGGCGTGAAACCGCCGATGGTCGTCGCGAGGCTATAGGCCATCGAGAAACCGGTGGTGCGGACATCGACCGGCATGACTTCGGTCAGCGCCACGACCATCGCGCCGTTATAGCTGCCGTACAGGAACGACAGCCACAGTTCGACCATCAGCAGACGCCCGAACGACGGTTCCGCGACGAGCCACTGCACCGCCGGATACGACGTGAGAATCGTCAGGATGGTGAAAAACAGCAGCACCGGACGGCGGCCGATGCGATCCGACACCGCGCCCATCACCGGCAGCCAGACCAGATTCGAGAGGCCGACGCAGACCGTCACGACGAGCGCATCGATGGCGCTGAGCTTCAGCACTTCCTTGCCGAAGGTCGGCGTGTAGGCGGTAATCATGTAAAACGAGACGGTCGTCATGATGACCATCCCCATGCCCGCCAGCACGACGCCCCAGTTCTGAGCGATGGAGCGCGCGATCTCACCCATGCTCGGGCGATGCTTCCTGGCGAGGAACTCGTCCGTCTCGCGCAGCGAGCGGCGGACGATGAACAGGAACGGTACGATCAGGCAGCCGATCAGGAACGGCACGCGCCAGCCCCACGCGGTCATCTGCTCGGGCGGCAGCAGGCGGTTCATCATCACGCCGATGAGCGCCGCGAACACGACGGCCACCTGCTGGCTGCCCGACTGCCACGCGCAATAGAAGCCCTTGTTGCCGCGCGTCGCGATTTCGGAGAGATAGACCGATACTCCGCCCAGTTCGACACCCGCCGAAAAGCCCTGCAGCAGCCGCCCCGACAACACGATGATCGGTGCGAGCGCGCCGATGGTCGCGTAGCCCGGCACGAGCGCGACGAGCGCAGTGCCGACCGCCATCAGCGCGAGCGTGAGGATCAGCCCCTTGCGCCGGCCGTGATGATCGATGTACGCACCGAGCACGATCGCGCCGACTGGCCGCATCAGAAAGCCCGCGCCGAACACGGACAACGCGAGCATCAGCGAGGCGAAGTCGTTGTCGCTCGGGAAATAGGTCTTGGCGATCGCCGAAGCGTAGTAGCCGTAGACCATGAAGTCGTACATCTCAAGAAAGTTTCCGCTGACGACGCGAAATACGGTCTTGGCCTTGGATTCGTTGGCAGGTGCCAGGTGGGTCGTGGACATGAGACTTTCTCTAAGCGGGGCTCATGGCGTCCGTTGCGGTACGGGACAAAAGGACGCAAGAGCCGGCGCGGTTTTCCTAGGGTTTACCCTTTACATTTGTTCATGAATGTGGGCAATCGGAATATTACCGCCTGCCGGCGAAACATTGCACGCAACCTCGCTCAACTCCGCTCAATTAACATTAAATTACGCTTTCTTTATACTGTCCTTTCGCATACGTTGTACTTTCGGACTGTCAAACAGCGAAGCTAGCCGCCAGCCGGCCAAACGGCGAAAACCGCGCAAACGCCCGACCAGCATACGAGCGCGGTTTCGTCAATCAGTGATCCTATAAAAATCTTTCTTTCGGAGAAATCCGGTCGCGGGGCGTCCGGGCGTTCCGTATCATCGCGGCTCAACTTTGGCTTCTCGCTCGACGCCCCGTCACGCCGCCCATGCCGCGCACCGCGGCCCGCGACCCGTGACGGGGCTTTGGGCGCGGCTCCGGTCTCGCGCCTGGACCCATGCATCTGGAATCTTCATGACCGAACCTCTGATCGATATCGAAGGCAAGCTGCGCCTGCCGGCGCTTCGCGCACTCGCCGGTCCGTCACTGATGTTCGGTCGCGAATGGTCGCCCTGGCGGTCGCGCCCTATTCGCTCGGAGTCCGAATTCGCGATCGCGGCAGCGCTCTTTCGGACGGCTTACGTCGACGCGCTGGGCCTTCGCGATGGCAACGCGCCTTACCGCGCCGCCAACATCTGGGGCATGCTGACTGAAGGCCGCATTCGTCAAAAGATGCTGCATCTGATGCAGGCGGCGGACGCGCCGGCGAACCCCGCCGTTCAACAACCCGCAGAGCCGGTCCGCGTTCCGCTTGCCGTGAGCGCACCTGCGGCTGCGTCGGCTGTGCACGACCGTTACGCGTTCCTCGCGAAGCCGATGACGGGAGCCATTGCGCTCGCGTGCGCTGCGCTGATCGTGTGGCTGTTGTTCGGTCGCGGGCATCATCCGGTGAACGAGGAACCCGAAGGCACCATCGCGGCAGTCCGGGCGATCGATACGCCGAAGCCGATGGCGGCATCGCAAGTCACCGTGCCTGTAAGCGTCGCTGCAAGCTCGGACTCGTCGACATCGCACGCCGAAGCGAGCGCGATCCCGAGCCCGGCGCGAGTTGAGGCTGAGAGCGCGCCACAGCCGGCGGCAACCCCGGCGCAGGCTCGAACCGAGACGCATATCCGGACGACCCGCCAGGCCAAGGCTGCGAACCCCGAAGCGCAGGCCAGCGTCAGCAGCGTGACCGTCCATCGCGCCAAGCCGCCGAAGGCAGCATCGCCGGATCACGCCAGCACCAAGCCACGAAACGGCGCGAGCACTGTGCACGAAGCTCGCGCGCCGTCGTCGGCGGTTTCCACGCGGGCGCAGATGCACGCGCCAACGCGCGGCGCGGCGGCGAAACCGGAGAAACGCGCATCACACACGACCGTCGCCCGAGGCGCGCGCAGGAGCACCGTCGGCGAGGATTACGCCGTCGTCGCTAACCCGGCGCCGAAGGTCTCGGCAGCGCGGCGGGCCTATTCCGGACAAGTCGCACAGGAAAGCGCCCGTCCGCGCCCGCAGCCGCCCGTCGCGATGAACGTCGAAGCGCTCTACTCGCTCCTTCAGCACAACCCGACGCTCGACAGCAACGCCCCGGCACCCAGGCGGTAGGCGCACGACGCCCGCGCGAAACAAGCCGTGGCCCGCCTTCGACGCCCGTTCAACCTTATCGGCATGACGCCAACAATGAAGCACTCACGTCTTATCCTTATCGCGACGCTCGCCGTCGCTCTGTCATTCGTCGCGGCTTTCACGAATGCGTCCGCCGCGCCTGCCGCGAAGGCGGAACAGGCCGCGCCGTCGGCCCCGCCCGTGGAGGACTTGTCCGGCCTGCAGGCCGATGGATCGTCGAACGTCTCCGGCAATCTCGCGGAACTCCAGGACATGATCCAGGCCGGGCGCGTGAACGAACTGCGCGCGACCCGCAACGCGAGCTATGGCGCAAAGCTCTATTTCCTGCCGCAAGAGATGCTCTACTACGTCGCGCTTCAGCAGGAGACGCGCTTGTGGCGTGTAGTCAAGACACAGGACGAAACGCGCGCCGAATCGGTGTATTCGCAGTTCGCCCGCAAGACCTTCGAACTCGCGGACGGTGAGATTCGCCGCACGCGCTTGCAGGCGCAGACGGCGCTGCTGGAACGTGTGATCGCGGTATCGTCGAATCGGGCAAGCCGCCTGTCCGCCGATCTCGCGCTTGCGCAGCAGCAGGACAGCCAGGTCTCCGAGCGTCAACAGAAGCTGCAAGCCGAGTCGGCTTCGCTCCAGGGCGACAAGCTCGAAGCGGAACGCAAGCTGCACGCATTGCAGCAGCAGGTCGATCAGCTTCAGCGCGCAACGGAAGCCGGCATCACGCCGGTGACGGTGACGCCAGCGCGCTAAGGCCCGCGCAAAGCAGATCGCCGGAAAGCACAAGGCCCGCTCGAAGCGGGCCTTTTCGTTTGTGGCTCACCGCTCACGCGCGCCTAGAAACGCGTCTCCCGCGCGACACGCAGGAACGTATCGAGCAAGGGCGTGCAATCGAGCAACTCCTCGCCGCCCGCGCGATGAAACTCCGGATGCCACTGCACGCCGACGACGAACGGCGCCTTGCGATACCGCACCGCCTCGATGATCCCGTCCGACGACGACACCGCCTCGATGTTCAGATCGCGCCCGAGCGTTTTCACCGCCTGATGGTGGATCGAGTTGACGATCGCCTCACGCTGATGCGGGAACATGTTGACGAGCGACGAGCCATCCGGGAAGCGGATCGAATGGCGATGCTGGTCGTAGTGCTCGCTGACGTGCAGGCCGGCCGTGGGCACATCGGTGGCGATATCGCCGTAAAGCGTGCCGCCGAACGCCACGTTGATGAGCTGGCAGCCACGGCACACGCCGAGCACCGGCTTGCCCGACTCGACGAACTCGTGCAGCAGTTCCAGTTCGTACATGTCGCGCACGCGGTCGCCGGGCCATTCGGGACGGGTCGTCGCTTCCTCGTAGGACTGCGGCGACACGTCCGCGCCGCCTTGCAGCAGCAGCCCGTCCAGATGCTTCGCGTAATCGCGCAGACGGATGTTGCTCGGATGCAGCATCCCCTGATGACCGACCGTCGGGATCATGAACACGAGCACGTCGCGCGACATGACCCAGTGCGCGATCGATTCCTCCAGATACTGCAGCGTCTTGCCGCGCAAGCCCCGCGCGCCCGGCTCCGGATGAAAGATCCGCGCCGACACACCGATGCGCAAGGTCCGCTGCGTGATGCGCTGCCCCGCCCGGTCGAAGATCTGCCGCGCGCGCGCCGCGATGATCCGCCCGAACACGGACCACGCCGAATCGGAATTCTTGAGATAGGCCGGCGGCGCGGAAGGCGCGTCCGCCATGTGCTGCGGCGGATTGAGCTTGCTGAAATCGGGCGGCAGAACGTGGGCGTTGACCTGCGTGTCCACGTCCGCCGCAGCCGAGCCTTGAGCTTCGGTGGCAGCTTCCGCTTCGGCTTCGGCCTCGGCTTCGGTGGCGGCTTCGAGGTTCTGCGCGAGGCTTGCCTTCGCGTCGACCGGCTCGACGCGCGCCGGATGTCTGGCGCGGACGGCGGCCTCTTGGGAGGCGGTCGCGCTTGCCGCATTGGAGCGGGCTTCGCGAGCGGACTGCTGCGCGTCGTCGCGGCGCGCGGCGGCGGTATCGACGGGTTCGACGGCCGATGCGCTCGCAGGCGAATCCGTCGATGCGCGCTGCGTCGCGCTGACCGGAGGCGATGTCGAAGCCGCGGGCGATGCGCTGTCGCGCGAGCCGCCGGCGGCGGAAGCATCCGCGCCGCCGCGCCGGGCTTCGGCGGCGCGACTGGCGGCGTCCCCGGCGGCATTGCCTGCGCGGGTCTCGTTATTGGCGGTGTTGCCTGAGTCGTTGGACGTTTTGTTTTCGCTCATCCCGATTTCAGGCGCGCGCGGCGCCACGAAAGAAAAAGAGAAGTCGATTATCCGCCCATCGAACCGCACGACGCAAACCAGCACACATTTGCTCACATCTGCATCAATGCGCGCGCCTCAATGATCGCGCGTTTCCTCCATCGTCTCGCGCAACGCGATCTGCATCGTCGCGTGGATTTTCACGCACCAGCGCCATAACACCGTCAGCAGCAGCGCCGCGCACAGCAGCACGCCGATCATCAGGCCGAACGGCGGAAGGATGCCGCCCGACAGCGCCGCGACGAGCAGGAAGACGCCGAACATCGCGACGATCGGAATCAGGCCGGAAATCGCCGTGCGGATCGCCCTTGTGAAGCGCCCTGCTTTCGCGGGCTGCACGCTGACTTCCGCGAGCAACAGCGCGAGCGACTCGAGCTTGCGATACACCGCCACCAGAAACGGCAGCGCGACGACAAGCGCGGCGCTCCACAGCACGACGCGTTGCGCATTGTCGGTGTCGAGCCAGCGCGACAGATACTGCGATGCGAACGGCGCCGAATACGACGCTCCGAGGAAGATCGCGGCGACGAGCGCGAGATTGACGGCGATCTGCAGCACGATGCGCCGCGTCATCGAGAAGAGCGTCGCGCCGCCCGTGGCCGGCGTCAGGCTCGCGAGCCATTGCGAATAGAGCCCGAACGTGTTCGCGAGCGGCGCGGGCATGGCGCGGGCGAGGCGCAGCGTCAGCGGATCGGCGGCGCGCATCAGATACGGCGTGAACAGCGTGGTCAGCGCGGAGACGGCGACCGCGATCGGATAGAGAAAGCCGCTCGTCACTTTCAGCGACAAGCCGAGCGACGCGATGATGAACGAGAACTCGCCGATCTGCGCGACGCTCATGCCGACGCGCATCGACGTGCGTCCATCCTTGCCCGCGAGGAAGGTGCCGAGCCCGCACGACACGATCTTGCCGAGCACCACCGCGACCGTGATGACCGCGATCGGCCATGCGTAATCGACGAGGACCGTCGGATTGAGCAGCAGCCCGATCGTTACGAAGAAGATCGCGGAGAACATGTCGCGCAACGGCGCGATCAGATGTTCGATGCGCGCAAGATGCTTCGATTCCGCCATGATCGCACCGATCAGGAACGCCCCGAGCGCGATCGAATAATCGAGCTTCACGACGAGCAGGCAGAAGCCGAAGCAAAAGCCGAGCACCGTGACGAGCAGCATCTCGTCGCTCTTTGCGCGCGCGACGTAATTGAGCGCGCGCGGCACGGTCAGAATGCCGACGACGAGCGATACCGTCATGAAGAGCAGCAGCTTGCCGAGCGTCACGACGGCGATGCCCGCGCTCACCGAGCCCGTCTGCGCGATGCCCGACAGCAGCACGAGCATCGCGATGGCGAGAATATCTTCGACGATCAGCATGCCGAACACGAGTTGCGCGAAGCTCTCGCGCTTCATGCCGAGCTCGGACAGCGCCTTCACGATGATCGTCGTCGACGAGATGGCGAGCATCGCGCCGAGAAAGAGCGAGTCCATCGCGTTCCAGCCGAACCATCGGCCGATCTCGAAGCCGATCCAGATCATCAGCACGATTTCGGAGAGCGCCGCGACCAGCGCCGTCGCGCCGACGCGAAACAGCTTGCGCAGACTGAATTCGAGCCCGAGCGAGAACATCAAGAAGACGACGCCTATTTCGCCGAGCGTCTGGATGGTCGCTTCGTCGTTGATGAGTTGAAACGGCGGCGTGTACGGCCCGATGATGACGCCCGCCACGATATAGCCCAGCACGACCGGCTGCCGCAAGCGATGAAACAGCACCGTCACGACGCCCGCGATGGCCATGATGACGGCGAGATCCTGAATGAAGCCTATCGCGTGGTGCATCGACAGTTTCCTTACAAAAATATTATTCGAGCCGATGTTACAGCACGATGATCCGTTGCGGCCTGGAGGAATACGGAACGGCGAGACGCGCATCGAACCGGTGCATGCGATGCGGAAGCGGAAAGAACAAGCCCGCTCGGGCGAGCGGGCTGCGATGCGGCGAAGGTCGACGCGCGGCGATCAGACCGCTGCTTCGTTTTCCTCGCCGGTGCGAATGCGGATGACGCGCTCCACGTCCGCGACGAAAATCTTGCCGTCGCCGATCTTGCCGGTGCGCGCCGCGCCGATGATCGCGTCGATGACCTGATCGGTCTGATCGTTCGCGACGACCACTTCGATCTTCACCTTCGGCAGGAAGTCCACCACATATTCTGCACCACGATAGAGTTCGGTATGCCCTTTCTGGCGGCCGAAGCCCTTCACTTCCGTGACCGTGAGCCCCGTCAGACCGACTTCGGCGAGCGCTTCGCGAACTTCGTCGAGCTTGAACGGTTTGATGATGGCGGTGATGCGTTTCATGGCGTGCCTCGCTTCGGAGTCAGGAGTTCAGAGAAGGGGCGTCACTCTCGTGACGGATGCTTTCGATTCTAGTCGCGTTTGATGGTGCCGGCGGTTCGGTAAACCGCGAGATGAACGTCACTCCGTCTCGGGAATCCGTTCCAGATCCTTGAGCCACACGGTGGCTTGCGAATCGCTCGGGGCGCGCCAGTCGCCACGCGGCGACAGTGAGCCGCCCGATCCCACCTTCGGTGCATTCGGGATGCAGGAACGCTTGAACTGACTCGTGCGGAAAAACCGGTCCAGAAAGATGCGCAGGTTCTTGCGGATATCCACGAGCCCGTATTGATTGCGCGCGACGTTCGGGTCTTCCGGCCAGTCGCCGGCATCGCGGTCGCGCCAGGCCGCATGCGCAAGGAACGCAACCTTCGACGGCGCGAAGCCGAAGCGGATCGTGTAGTACAGGTTGAAGTCCTGAAGCTCGTACGGCCCGATGACGCTTTCCGTCTTCTGTTCCAGCGCCCCGCTCGCCTTGCCGGGGATGAGCTCCGGGCTGATATCGGTGCTCAGGATATGTTCGAGCACGTCGGTACCGGCATCGCCGATTGCGCCCGACTCCGCGACCCAGCGCACCAGATGCGTGATGAGCGTCTTCGGCACGCTGGCGTTCACGTTGTAGTGCGACATGTGATCGCCGACGCCATACGTGCACCATCCGAGCGCAAGTTCGCTCAGATCGCCGGTGCCGATGACAATCGCGTTATGAAGATTGGCCAGCCTGAAGAGATGACTCGTGCGCTCGCCAGCCTGCACGTTCTCATACGTGATGTCGTATTGCTCGTTGTCTTCGCTGTGCGGATGGCCGATGTCCGCGAGCATCTGCGTGCAGCTCGGCCGAATGTCGATTTCCTCCGCGGTGCAGCCGATCACCTGCATCAGTTCGCGCGCCTGTCGAAGCGTGCGGTCGCTGGTGGCGAAGCCGGGCATCGTATAGGCGAGGATGTTGGCGCGCGGCAAGCCGAGCCGGTCCATCGCCTTGGCGCACACAAGAAGTGCATGCGTCGAATCGAGCCCGCCCGATACGCCAATCACGACCTTCGATATCCCCGACGACCGCAGCCGCTGCAACAGCGCCTGGACCTGAATGTTGTAGACCTCGTTGCATCGTGCGTCGCGGCGCGTGCGATCGGCCGGAACGTACGGGAAGCGCGCGACGCGACGCTCCAGCGGCAAAGCGCCTTCGACCGGCGCCGCCAGCGAAAACTCGACGACGGTGAACTTCGCGACTTCATCGGCATGGCGCGCGGTGGATCGCCCGAAGGTGGTCTGCTTCATGCGCTCGCGCGAGAGGCGTTCGAGATCGACATCGGCATAGATCACATGCGATTCGCCCGCGAACCGCTCGGACTCCGCGAGCATCTCGCCGTTCTCGTAGATGAGGCCCTGCCCGTCCCATGCGAGATCGGTGGTCGACTCACCCTCGCCCGCCGACGTGTAGAGATACGCGGCCACGCAACGCGCGGACTGCTGCCCGACGAGCTGATGCCGATACGCCGACTTCCCCACGACGATATTCGACGCCGACAGATTCACGAGCACTGTCGCACCCGCGAGCGCCGCGAACGACGAAGGCGGGATCGGCACCCACACGTCCTCGCATATTTCGACATGGAACCGGAAGAGCGGCAGGTCCTTGAACTGGAACAGCAGCGATGCGCCGAACGGCACTTGCTGGCCGCAGAGCGCGAGCGTGTTCGTGGTGGCCGCATCGGCGGGGCTGAATTGACGCGCTTCGTAGAACTCGCCGTAGTTCGGCAGATAGCTCTTCGGCACGACGCCGCGAATCACGCCATCGGCCACCACCACCGCGCAATTGAAGAGCTTGTGCTCCGCGCGCACCGGCAGGCCGACGATCATCGCGATCTTCAATCCCTTCGACGCCTCGACGATGCTGCCGAGCGCATCCTCGCAGGCATCGAGCAAGGCTCTCTGATGGAAGAGATCGTCGCACGTATAGGCGGACAGGCCGAGCTCAGGAAACGCGACGAGCACCGCACCGCGGGCGGCTGCCTGCCTTGCGAGCTTGATGGTCTCTTCGGCGTTGAACGCGGGATCGGCCACCTTGCAGTTCGGAATGGCGACAGCGACGCGCGCGAAATCATGACTGTATAAATTGAAGAAGTTCTTGCTCATGTTCATCGTTGCCTGCGCGGGGTGTGTCGGACGAAAAGCGAAGCGTCGAAACGATTATCGCATGTGACCCTAAGCCTTTTTTCTGAACGGCGTATGCGCTTCCAGTTCTTCGATATGCTCGTTCATCGCGGTGGTTTCGGCATCCAGAAACTCGCTGATTGCGTGCGCGAAGCGTTGATCCGCGATCCAGTGCGCGGACCATGTCGGCGTTGGCAGAAGACCGCGCGACATCTTGTGCACGCCCTGCGCGCCGCCTTCGAAACGTGCGAGCTTGTGTTCGATGCAATACGCGATGCCCTGCATGTAGCACGTCTCGAAGTGCAGCCCCGAGATGAACTCGCGCGTGCCCCAGTAGCGGCCATACATCGTGTCGCCGCCGATCATGTTGAGCGCGCACGCGAGCCGCTCGCCGTCCGCTTCGGCGATCACGAGCAGCATGCTGTCGGGGGCATCGGCGTGAATCTGGCCGAAGAACTCGCGCGACAGATACGGCGCATTCCAGTGCTCGCGATACGTGTTGTCGTAGCAGTTGTAGAAGAAGTCGAGCGCGCTCTGGTCTATGTCCGCGCCACGCAGCCACGTGTAGCTCACGCCCGCTTCCATCACGCGACGCCGGTCCTGCTTTACCTTCTTGCGCTTGTCGTGGCTCATCGTTGCGAGGAAGGCGTCGAAGTTCGCGTAGCCGTCGCCGGGCAGGTTCTCCCAGTGGAACTGCACGCCTTCGCGCAGCATGTAGCCGGCGTCCGTCAGCGCATCGATGTCCTGGGCGTGCGGAAACAGCACGTGCAGCGAGGAGATATCGAGCCGGCGCGTCAGTTCGATCGCCCCCCGCGCGAGCAGCACGCGATCCTCATGCTCCGCCGCAATGAGGCGCGGTCCCGTCACCGGCGAAAACGGCACTGCGGACACGGCCTTCGGGTAATAGCGCAAGCCATGGCGCTCGAAGGCGTCGGCCCAGGCGTGATCGAAGACGTATTCCCCGCGCGAATGCGACTTGAGATAGAGCGGCATCGCGCCCGCAAAATCGCCGCCGCGCCGCAGAACGAGATGATGCGCGCGCCAGCCTGTGCGCTTGACCGCGCAATGCGTGTCCTGCAACGCCCGAAGAAAGCCGTGCCGCACGAAAGGATTGTCGCCGGCGAGGCGATTCCAGTCGTCCGCCGGGATATCGTCGAGCGTATCGACCACGTGAATTTCGACTTCGCGATTCAACAGGCTACCTCGCTGTGTGACCGATGAGCGCGTCATGCGCGAAGCGGCTATTCTCGCGCAAGTCGATAAAAGGCGTCGGCATGGGCCGACGGCGCGGTCATCGGCGATAATGCGCGGCAATTCCTTGCCCTTGCCGATACGACGCGATGCCGTGGTTTCTCTATCTGATCGAATGTGCCGACGGAAGTCTGTACACCGGCATCGCCACCGATGTCGATGCGCGTTTCGCCGCGCACGCAAGCGGCAAGGGCGCGCGTTATACGCGCACGAGAAAGCCGGTCAGAGTGATGGCGTCGTTCGAAGTGTCCGGGCGCTCCGAGGCGTCGCGCGCCGAGTATTGGGTCAAGCGCCTGCCGGTACAGCAAAAGCGCGCGTTGATTGCGGGCGAACGAACGCTTGCATCCGTGCTGCCCCGGACAGAAGCCGAAGCAAGCGAAGAAAAATAAAACGCCGCCGCGTCGAAGCACGCGGCGGCGTCTCTTAACGATGAAGCGCGCTTACTTCTTGTAGTTTGCGACGCCTTCGGTGATTTCCTTGTGCGCGGCGTCGATGCCCGCCCAGCCTTCCACCTTCACCCACTTGCCCTTTTCGAGCGCCTTGTATTGCTCGAAGAAGTGCTTGATCTGATCCTTCAGGTATTCGGGCACGTCGTCGATCGACTTGATGTTCGCCGTCATCGGGCAGATTTTGTCGTGCGGCACGGCGATCAGCTTAGCGTCGACGCCGGATTCATCGGTCATCTGCAGCATGCCGAGCGCACGTGCGCGCACGACCGAGCCTGCGAGCAGCGGGAACGGCGTGATGACGAGCACGTCGACAGGATCGCCGTCGCCCGACAGCGTCTGCGGGATGAAGCCGTAGTTCGCCGGATAGCGCATGCCGGTGCCGATGAAGCGATCGACGACGAGCAGGCCCATGTCCTTGTCCGCTTCGTATTTGACCGGATCGCTCTGTGCGGGAATTTCGATAATGACGTTGAAATCCTGCGGAAGGTCCTTACCGGGAGGTACGTTGTTGAAGCTCATGAGCGCTCTCTGGAGAAGTTGGTACGGGAAGCAGGCGACGCGTGAAACGCCGGCGCAGCGAGGTGAAACACTTCAGGCATTATAGCCAAAGGAGCCTGCCGGACCGGGGCTGCGTGGCGCGCCGTGCTGGACGATGGCGGACGATCGCAAGGGCCGTTTGCATGACCGATCGGCCCCGCAGCGTCCGGAACGCGGCGCGCCGTTTGGCCTTCCCCGAACAACGGCGCGCGGCGCGGCGATGCGGCGCGTTTCAGGCGTTCGCCGGAATGCAATTATAGTCAGGGGCTGCTGCGCAAAGACCGCTGGCCGCGTCATGCGCCTTGCAGACACGTCGACGTCGCATTCCGTGCGACCGGCCCCTTACGCGGCATCGCATGGCTGTTTTATGTTCGAACAGACCCAGGAGACACGCATGGAAGAAGGCAAGCATTTCATCGGCAACCGGTGGACCGCGCCGTCGAGCGGAGAAACGATTCCGGTCGTCGATCCATCGGATGGGCAGGTGTTCTCGCAGATCGCACGCGGCACGAGCGCCGATATCGACCGCGCCGTGAGCGCCGCCCGCGCCGCTTATGACGGCGCATGGGGCGCGACGAGCGCCGCCGACCGCGGGCGCATCCTCGCGCGGCTTTCGATGCTGATCGCCGCGTGTCACGAGGACATCGCGCAGATCGAGGCGCGCGACACCGGCAAGCCGCTCACGCAGGCGCGCGCCGACGCGGCGGGCATCGCACGATACTTCGAGTTCTATGCGGGCGCCGCCGACAAGCTGCACGGCGAGACGCTGCCGTACCAGTCCGGCTTCACCGTGCTCACGATCCGCGAGCCGCATGGCGTGACCGGGCATATCGTGCCGTGGAACTATCCGCTGCAAATCTTCGGGCGCAGCGTCGGCGCGGCGCTGGCCGCGGGCAACGCGTGCGTCGTCAAGCCGGCGGAGGACGCGTGCCTTTCGCTGCTGCGCATCGCGGAACTGGCCGCCGAGGCGGGATTGCCGGAAGGCGCGCTAAACATCGTCACCGGCTACGGATACGAAGCGGGCGCGGCGCTCGCGCGTCATCCTGGCATCGATCACATTTCGTTCACCGGCTCACCGATGACGGGCGCCGCCGTCACGAAGATGGCCGCCGACAATCACGTGCCCGTCACGCTCGAACTGGGCGGCAAGTCCCCGCAAATCGTGTTCGCCGATGCCGACTTCGACGCCGCGCTGCCCGTGCTCGTCGCGGCGATCGTGCAGAACGCGGGGCAGACGTGTTCGGCGGGCAGCCGCGTGCTGATCGAGCGTGCGGCTTACGAGCCGCTCATCGAGCGGCTGTCGGAGGCGTTCGCGGCGCTGAAGGTCGGCCCGAGCAGACTCGATCTGGACTGCGGCCCGCTCATCAGCGCGAAGCAGCAGCAGCGCGTGTGGGACTTTCTCTCCGATGCGCAGCACGACGGCATCGCGATGGCCGCGCATGGCGAAGTCGTCACCGAAGCGCCGGAAGCGGGCTTCTATCAGGCGCCGACGCTCTTGCGCGACGTGCCGCGCACGCATCGGCTCGCGCGCGAGGAAGTGTTCGGCCCGGTGCTCGCCGTGATGCCCTTCGACGATGAAGCCGACGCATTGAAGCTCGCCAACGACACCAACTACGGCCTCGTCGCGGGCATCTGGACGCGCGACGGCGCGCGGCAGATGCGGCTTGCGCGGCGCGTGCGTTCGGGCCAGGTGTTCATCAACAACTATGGCGCGGGCGGCGGCGTCGAATTGCCGTTCGGCGGCGTCAAGCATTCGGGACACGGACGCGAGAAGGGCTTCGAGGCGCTTTATGGCTTCACGACGCTCAAGACCATTGCAATCAAGCACGGCTGACGCATAGCCATCAACAGGAGACAACATGCGACTGCAAGGCAAAACGGTAATCGTGACGGGCGCGGGCTCGGGTTTCGGCGAAGGCATCGCCAAGACGTTCGCACGCGAAGGCGCGAACGTCGTCGTCAACGATCTGAACGGCGCGGCGGCCGAGCGCGTCGCCAGTGAAATTGCGCTGGCTTCGTCGCCGGAAACGAAGCACGGACGCGCGATCGCCGTTCAGGGCGATGTCACCAAACGGGAAGACTGGCAGCGTCTCTTCGATGCGACCATCGACGACTTCGGCAGCGTGCAGGTGGTCGTCAACAACGCGGGAACGACACACCGTAACAAGCCCGTGCTCGATGTAACCGAGGCCGAGTTCGATCGCGTCTATGCGGTGAACGTCAAGAGCATTTACTGGAGCGTCGAGCAGTTCGTGCCGTATTTTCGTCAGCAAGGCGGCGGCGCGTTCATCAACATTGCATCGACGGCGGGCGTGCGGCCGCGCCCTGGCCTCGTCTGGTACAACGGCAGCAAGGCGGCGGTGATCGTCGCGAGCAAGGCGCTGGCCGTGGAGCTGGGCCCGGATCGCATCCGCGTGAACTGCATCAATCCGGTGATGGGCGAAACGGGCTTGCTCTCCGAGTTCATGGGCATGGAGGACACGCCCGCGAACCGTCAGAAGTTCCTCGCGACGATTCCGCTCGGCCGCCTGTCGACGCCGCAGGACATCGCGAATGCGGCGCTCTATCTCGCTTCCGACGATGCCGAGTTCATCACGGGCGTGGCGCTCGAAGTGGACGGCGGACGCTGCGTCTGACGCGGGGCCGACGCGCGCCCGCGTCGGCTTTATCGGTGTTTTCCCCATCTAAAACAGCCGCTTGGCGTGCAGCCGAGCGGCTAGAATCCTTACGCGAATATAACGATGCTCGCGTTTGCACGAGCGTAAGGAGACGAGATGTCGAGCACTGCCAATCCCATGCAGCGCCCGGGCGCGGGCGCGCCTTCGAGCTTTGAGGAAGCGACGTATCGCAAGGTCGCGTGGCGGCTCTCGCCGCTGCTGCTGATCTGTTACGTGGTGGCGTATCTGGACCGCGTGAACGTCGGCTTTGCCAAGCTGCAGATGTCCACCGATCTCGGTTTGTCGGATGCCGTGTATGGCTTCGGCGCGGGCATTTTCTTCTTCGGCTATTTCATCTTCGAGATCCCGAGCAACGTCATTCTGCATAGAGTCGGTGCGCGCGTGTGGATCGCGCGGATCATGATTTCGTGGGGCATCATTTCCGCGCTCACGATGTTCGTCACCACGCCCACGATGTTCTACGTGATGCGCTTTTTGCTCGGCGTCGCGGAGGCGGGCTTCTTTCCCGGCATCATTCTTTATCTGACGTACTGGTATCCGGCGCATCGGCGCGGGCGGATGACCACGCTGTTCATGACGGCGATTGCGCTGTCGGGATTGATCGGCGGGCCGGTGTCGGGCTGGATCATGAAGACCTTCGACGGCGCGAACAACTGGCACGGCTGGCAATGGCTGTTGCTGCTGGAGGGCATTCCGTCGGTGATCGTGGGCATCGTCGTGTTGTTGATGATGGACGATCGCATTTCGAAGGCGAAGTGGCTCACGCAGGAAGAGCGCGATTTGCTGGAGCGGAACATCGCGGCGGATAACGTCGAGAAGGAGGATCTGCCGATCAGCCGTATCTTGTCGAGCCCGAAGGTGTGGCTGATGAGCCTGATCTACTTCTCGTTCGTGATGGGACTTTATGGCGTGAGTTTCTGGCTGCCGACGATCATCAAGGCGACAGGCGTCACCGATGCTTTGACCATCGGGCTGCTGTCGGCGATTCCTTATGGCGCGGCGGTGGTTGGCATGCTGCTCGTGGCGCGCAGTGCAGACAAGCGCGGTGAGCGTCGGTGGCATATTGCCGTGCCGGCGTTCGTTGGAGCTATCGGGCTTGTGCTGTCGGTTATCTGGGCCGGGAATACGCCGCTCGCGATGCTCGGACTCACGCTTGGCACGATGGGCATTCTCACTACGCTGCCGTTGTTCTGGAGTTTGCCTACGGCGTTTCTTGCCGGCACTGGGGCGGCGGCCGGAATCGCGATGATCAACTCTCTTGGCAACCTTGCCGGGTTTCTTAGTCCTTATCTGGTTGGCTGGCTTAAGCAGGTCACCGGGGCTAATTCCAGTGGGATGTATATGCTTGCCGGGTTTCTCGTGGTTGGGGCTCTGCTTGTGCTCAGTGTTCCTGCGCGGATGGTCAATCGGTGATTTGGTTTGCCCTTGGGCGGGCGTTGCTTTTTTTATGTCGGCGTGGCCGCTTGCCCCTTCCCGGGGCCGGGATCGATGAAGGATTCTTACTCTTGTGCGGGTAGGTTATTTTTTCTTCGGTTATTCGTGTCGGTCTATTAGCTCGCCCCTCCCCGGGGCGGGGGTCACTTTCTTTGCCGCTGCAAAGAAAGTAACCAAAGGAAGCAGCTTTTTCTCGAACCGCCCAATCCAATAACTTGCGTGGCCACTCCGTAGAACATCAGTGGAACTCAGCTTGATAGAGCCTTGAATCACCTTCCGCGCCCGCTGACTACTAACGTCCTCCGAGCCCCTTGGCTCGTTAACACCATCGGGACGCCTGCCGCCTCGCTACAACAAGGCATTTCATAAGCACCTTCCGCTTTCAACAAGTGCCTTAGTGCATCATCGACTTCGCTCGCAGAACACTACTTCCGGCCATCACTCGCCGTCAAAGTCGGTGAGCCGGTCGTGGTCCGTAGTCACGGTCCGTCCGTGGTCGTGGTCCGTCCGTGCTTATGCTTGTAGTCGCTTGCGGAGTGGCGGGCTGCGCGCTGCGGCCACGGCTCGCTACTCGCGACTCGCGACTCGCGACTCGCGACTTGCGACTTGCGACTTGCGACTTGCGACTTAACGCTCGCGGCTTGCGGCGAGGGTTTCAAGGCTTATTTCCCGTTCGAAATGTTCGTGCGTGGTGTGATGTGTCCGGATTGGTTTTGTCGAGCCAAGGGGCTCGTATGGGGTCGCGCTCAGGGAGCGTGGGAGGTGGTTCAAGGCTGCTAATTAATTCGAGTGCCACCGATGTTCTACGGAGTGGCAACGCAAGTCTGTGCTTCGGGCCAGAAAAGCTGCTTTCTTTGGTTTCTCTCTTTGCATGGGACCAGAGTAAGGCGCTAAAGAGCCAACTCTGGTCGACAGCCAAGAAAGTGACCCCCGCCCCGGGGAGGGGCGCACTAATAGACCGACACTAATAAACCCAACCACCGAAAACAAACACGCAAACCGAACGACCCGCACCGCAACGATGCAAGCTCACCGTCTGGTGCACCAAAACAATTCGAGCAACAGCAAGGCCGCAAGCGAAGAACGAAGCACAAACCCCCAGCAAACCCAAGCCAGCCGTGCGAACGGCCCTAATTGGCATACCCCTTGCAAAAGAACCCACAACGCCAAATTTCGGCAGCTTTCCAAAAGCAGCGAAACCAAAGCCACATCCGCCAAGGGGGAAACCAAAAATGAAACGACGCAGTCTGCTGAAACTCGGCTCCATGTCGGGCGCGCTGGCCCTCGCCGGCCAACTGCCCATGTCAAGGGCGCACGCCGCCGACACGACCGGTCCGATCAAGGTCGGCATTCTGCATTCGCTGTCCGGCACCATGGCGATCTCCGAAACATCGCTCAAGGACACCGCCCTCATGACCATCGCCGATATCAACAAGAGCGGCGGCGTCATGGGGCGGCAGCTTCAACCCGTCGTCGTCGATCCCGCTTCCAATTGGCCGCTCTTCGCCGAAAAAGCCCGCCAGCTGCTCACGCAAGACAAGGTCGCGTGCGTGTTCGGGTGCTGGACATCGGTATCGCGCAAATCAGTGCTGCCCGTGTTCGAAGAACTCAACGGCCTGCTCTTCTATCCCGTCCAATACGAAGGCGAAGAGATGTCCCGCAACGTCTTCTATACCGGCGCCGCGCCGAATCAGCAGGCCATCCCCGCCGTCGAATACCTGATGGGACCGGAAGGCGGCAGCGCCAAACGCTTCTTCCTGCTCGGCACCGACTATGTGTACCCGCGCACGACCAACAAGATCCTGCGCGCCTTCCTCCACTCGAAAGGAGTCAAGGATGCGGATATTCAGGAGGTCTACACACCGTTCGGACATAGCGACTATCAAACCATCGTCGCGAACATCAAGACCTTTGCGCAAGGGGGAAAGACCACGGTCATCTCGACGATCAACGGCGACTCGAACGTTCCGTTCTACAAGGAACTCGGCAACCAGGGGCTGAAAGCCACCGACGTGCCCGTCGTCGCGTTCTCGGTCGGCGAAGAAGAGCTGCGCGGCATCGATACCAAGCCGCTCGTCGGCCATCTCGCCGCGTGGAACTACTTCATGTCGGTGAAGAACCCCGCCAACAAGAAGTTCGAAGCCCAATTCGCCGAATGGGTCAAGACGCAGAATCTGCCCGGCGGAAACAAGCGCGTGACGAACGATCCGATGGAAGCGACCTTCGTCGGCATTCACATGTGGAAGCAGGCCGTCGAGAAAGCGAAGAGCACCGATGTCGACAAGGTGCGCGTCGCGATGATCGGACAGAGTGTCGCCGCACCCTCGGGCTTCACGCTCACGATGGACGGCAATCACCATCTGCACAAGCCGGTGATGATCGGCGAGATTCGCGGCGACGGCCAGTTCAACGTCGTCTGGAAAACGAAGACCGCCGTGCGCGCGCAACCGTGGAGTCCGTTCATCGCGGGCAACGAAGGGAAGCCGGATGTCGTGAGTTCAATTCCGTCATTCCTGCGCCGCTCGCGCGTGCGCACGGCATAAGTCCGTTGCATTGATGGCTTGATGCAAGGCCGCGCGTTCGTGCATGACGTCACGGCGTCATCGCACGCGCGGCCGTTTCAGTTCGATCAGAAAGGCCACCATGACCGGCTCGCTCGCCTCCCCTTTCCTGCGCGTAGTGCTCGCGTGCTTCCTGGCGCTCGCGCCATTCGCGGCTCATGCACTCACCGCCGATGAGCTCGCCCCGCTCGCCGGCGACGATTTCCAGGCGAAGTCCGCCGCCATCGACAAACTGATCGCCAACGCCGATGCCCCTTCCGTCGCGGTGCTGCACGCGCTCGCTGACGGCTCGCTCGTCGCGACCGACGACGGCCACGTCATGATGCAAACCGACGATGGCAACAAGGACCCGATCACCAGCAAGATCGTCGATGCCCCCGACGCGCAAGCGATCACGCTGAACAATTCGCTGCGAACGAAGGTCGCGGGCGCGTTATCGGGCCTGCAACTCGCCTCGCCCGATGTCGCAAAGCGCCGCGAAGCCGTCGCTGCGTTGCTGAAGAACCCGGATGCATCGATGAAGCCGCTGATCGATCGCGCCCGCGCCGCCGAAACCGACTCCGAATTGAAGAAGCGCCTCGACACCCTCTGGGCGATGACCGCGCTGCACGATCCCGACGCGAGCAAGCGTCTCGCAGCAGCGCAACTCGTCGCGGCTCGCCATGACCTCGACATGTATGAGTTGCTGCGCCCCATCGTCGTCAAGAAAGGCGACGGCAGCTATAACGAATCCGATGAACGCGTGCGCGCCGCTGCGCAAGCGGGCATCGAGGAACTCGATTCGATCCAGCGCCGCAGCGAGATCGCCGGGACGATCTTCGCGGGTCTGTCGCTCGGCAGCGTGCTGCTGCTTGCGGCGCTCGGGCTCGCGATCACTTATGGCCTGATCGGCGTCATCAACATGGCGCATGGCGAGTTCCTGATGATCGGCGCGTACGCCACTTACGTCGTTCAAAACTTCGTGCAGCACTACGCGCCCGCCGCTTTCAACTGGTATCCGCTGCTTGCGGTGCCTGCGTCGTTCATGGCGGCGGCGCTCGTCGGCATCGTGCTCGAAAGGCTCGTTTTGAAGCATCTTTATGGACGTCCGCTCGAAACGCTGCTGACCACGTTTGGCATCAGCCTGATCTTGATTCAGGCCACGCGCACGACCTTCGGCGCGCAGAACGTGCAAGTGACGAACCCTTCGTGGATGAGCGGCGGCGTCGCGGTCATGCAGAACCTGATCCTGCCGTACAACCGCCTGACGATCCTCGCTTTCTCGATTGCCGTCGTCTTCATCGCGTGGGCCGTGTTGACGCGCACGCGGCTAGGCTTGTTCGTACGCGCTGTCACGCAGAATCGGCGCATGGCCGCGTGTGTCGGCGTGAAGACCGCGCGTGTCGATTCCTATGCGTTCGCGTTCGGCGCGGGCATTGCAGGGCTTGGCGGATGTGCGCTATCGCAGATCGGCAACGTCGGCCCCGATCTCGGGCAGAGCTACATCATCGATTCGTTCATGGCGGTCGTGCTCGGCGGCGTCGGTCAACTGGCGGGCACGGTGATCGGCGGCTTCGGGCTGGGACTCGTCAGCAAGACCATCGAGCCGTTCTGGGGCGCGGTGCTCGCGAAGATCGCGGTGCTCGTGCTCATCGTCCTCTTCATTCAGAAGCGTCCGCAGGGCATGTTCGCCCTCAAGGGCCGCAGCGCGGAGGCTTGACCCATGACCGCCTCGACGAATATCGGCGCGAATCTCGACGTCGCGCCGCAACCCGATCCGAGCGCCGCACGCGCAGGCTTCGCGCTCGGCTTGCCGCCGCGCGCCGCGCTATTGCCACGCAACGGATGGATCGCGCTGATCGCGCTCGTCATCGCGATGGGCGTCTGCGTGCCGCTCTCCGCGCTCGCACTGCCGGAAACGAGCACGTTTCATCTGTCCGCTTATGCGATGACGCTCGTCGGCAAGCTCATGTGCTATGCAATCGGCGCACTCGCGCTCGATCTCGTGTGGGGTTACTGCGGCATTCTGAGCCTCGGGCATGCGCTTTTCTTCGCGCTGGGCGGCTATGCGATCGGCATGTATCTGATGCGGTCGATCGGTCGCGAAGGCACGTATCAAAGCGATCTGCCCGACTTCATGGTGTTTCTCGACTGGCGCGAGTTGCCGTGGTACTGGCAAGGCACGGAGCATCTCTGGTATGCGCTGCTGCTCGTCGTGCTGGTGCCGGGCGTGCTTGCGTGGGTCTTCGGCTTCTTTACGTTTCGTTCGCGCGTGAAGGGCGTGTATCTGTCGATCATCACGCAGGCGATGACGTTTGCGGCGATGCTGCTCTTCTATCGCAACGAAACGGGCTTTGGTGGAAACAACGGCTTCACCGATTTCAAGCGCATCGCGGGCTTCTCCGTCACGCATCCCGGCACGCGCACTGCCCTCTTTCTCATCACGTTCGCCGTGCTCGTGCTGGCGTTCCTGGCAGCGCGCTGGATCGTGACATCGAAGCTGGGCCGCGTCGTCACTGGCGTGCGCGATGGCGAAGCGCGCCTGATGTTCCTCGGCTATAGCCCGCTCGCCTACAAGCTCTTCGTATGGACGGTGTCGGCGGTGCTGTGCGGCATTGCGGGTGCGCTGTATGTGCCGCAGGTCGGCATTATCAATCCGAGCGAGATGTCGCCTGCCAATTCGATTGAAATGGCGATCTGGGTCGCGGTCGGCGGACGCGGCACGCTGATCGGGCCGATCATCGGCGCATTCGCGGTCAATGGCGCGAAGAGCTTCTTCACCGCCTATTTCGCCGAGTATTGGCTCTTTTTTCTTGGCCTGATCTTCACGCTCGTGCCCTTGCTATTGCCTAACGGAATCATGGGACTCATCGACCTTGCGCGTCGCAAGAAGACTGCGGGAGACACTGCGGAATGACCGCTCACAACGCATTGATTGTCGACTTGCCGCCGATTACGCCTGTCTACGACGACTCGAACCTCAACGGCGTGGCCGGCCTCGGGCATGTGCCTGCGCCCGGTGAGATCGACGTATCGCACGGCACGATTCTTTATCTCGAAGACGTGACGGTGAGCTTCGATGGCTTTCGCGCGCTCAACAAGCTTACGCTGTCGATCGACGTGGGCGAATTGCGGTGTGTGATCGGCCCGAACGGTGCGGGCAAGACGACGATGATGGACGTGATCACCGGCAAGACGCGGCCTGATGACGGCAAGGTCTTTCTGGGCCAGACGTTCGATCTCACGCGCATGTCGGAGCCTGTGATTGCGCGCACGGGCATCGGCCGCAAGTTTCAGAAGCCGACTGTGTTCGAGAATCATCCTGTGTGGGAGAACCTCGAACTCGCGATGAAGACGGACAAGCGGTGGTTCGCATCGTTGCGGGCGCGGCTGGATCGGGCGGCGCAGGCGCGCATCGAGGAGACGCTCGAACTGATTCGCTTGCAGCATCATGCGACGCGGCTGGCGGGCGAGTTATCGCATGGACAGAAGCAGCGGCTTGAGATCGGCATGTTGCTGATGCAGCAACCGGCGCTGCTTTTGCTCGATGAGCCCGCTGCTGGCATGACCGATCACGAGACGATGGAGCTTGCTGAGTTGCTCAATACGCTCCGCGGTTCTTGCTCGATGATGGTCGTCGAGCATGATATGGAGTTTGTTGCTGCACTCAGCGGTGATAGTGGGAAGGTTACTGTCATGGCCGAGGGCAGTGTTCTTGCAGAAGGCACGCTTGATTCCGTCAAGCGGGATGACGCTGTTGTTGAGTCTTATCTTGGACGGTAGGGGTCTTTCTTTTGATTTTTCGTTGAGCTTGTATTCGTGTCGGTTTATTGGTGCGCCCCTCCCCGGGGCGGGGGTCACTAAAGAAAGCAGCTTCGTTTAGGCCCGAAGCACAGTACGCGGGGTTACTTCGTAGAACATCGGTGGCACTCAGCTTGAAAGAGCCTTGAATCACTTTCCGCGCCCACTGAGCGCTCACCCCATGCGAGCCCCTTGGCTCGTTAACACCGATCGGGCACTTAGGTCCGTGAGGAGAAAACAGTCACGGGTTGCTTCAATGCACTGCAAACGCCAATGAACAAGAAGTTGGCAACCCTGCTTTGGTTTAGTGCTGTCTAAAACTTACTCGCGTGACGGTTGTTCACCGATGGTTTTGTCGAGCCAAGGGGCTCGGAGGACGTGGCGCTCAGCGGGCGTGGAAGGTGATTCAAGGCTGTTTCAAGCTGAGTGCCACTGACCTTCTACGGAGTGGCCACACCAATCTGTGCTTCGGGCTAGAAAAGCTGCTTTCTTTGGTTACTTTCTTTGCAGCAGCAAAGAAAGTGACCCCCGCCCCGGGGAGGGGCGCACTAATAGACCGACACGAATAACCGAAGTCACCCGTATAAAAAATCGAGAGACAACGTCCATGCTAGAAGTAGAAAACCTGAACCAATACTACGGCGGCAGCCACATCCTAAGAAATGTGCGACTGACGGCCCCCGACGGCAAGCTAACCGTGCTGCTAGGCCGCAACGGCGTAGGCAAAACGACGCTCCTCCGCTGCCTGATGGGCGTCGTACCGACCAAAAGCGGCACCATCACCTGGCGCGGCGCCAAGATCTCATCGATGCCAACGCATACGCGCGTCTCGAACGGCCTCGCCTATGTCCCGCAAGGCCGCGACATCTTCGGCCGTTTGACCGTCGAAGAGAACCTGCTCGTCGGCGCCGCAAGCCGCAACGCCCCTTCGAAAATCCCCGATCGCATCTACGAACTCTTTCCCGTTCTGCGCGACATGAAGCATCGTCGCGGCGGCGATCTGTCGGGAGGCCAACAACAGCAACTCGCGATAGGCCGCGCATTGATGAGCGAACCGCAACTGCTGATCCTCGATGAACCGACAGAAGGCATCCAGCCTTCGATCATTCGCGACATCGGCCGCACGCTGCGTCAGCTCGTCGATGAAATGGGCATGACCGTGCTGCTCGTCGAGCAGTACTACGACTTCGCACGCGAACTCGCGGATCAATACTGGGTCATGAGCCGAGGCGAAATCGTCGCGGGCGGCGAGGGATCGCAAATGGATGCGCATGGAGTGCGCGAGCTGATCGCCGTATGATGACGCATCATTCCCGATAGCATCGTCTCCATGCATCACGAATCCCACGCGGCGCTCGCCGATCCCGACATCTGGCGCGGCTCGCTCGAACTCGGCTTCGCACGTCAGCACGACCGCACCGTTTGCACGCATCGCAAGCATGAAGGGCCGCTGCGCCTGCAACGGCCGCTCTATCCCGAAGGCGATATCTGCCATGCGGTGATCGTGCATCCGCCCGGCGGCGTCGCAGGCGGCGATCGTCTGAACATCGACGTCAAGCTCGGCGACGGCTCGCACGCCGTCATCACGACACCCGGCGCGACGAAGTGGTACAAGGCCAACGGCAAGCTCGCGACGCAGCACATCGCTATCGACGTCGCGGCGCACGCGAAGCTCGACTGGCTTCCGCAGAACAACATCGTGTTCGAATCGTCGAACATCGAGCTGGACTTCCGGCTCACGATCGACGAAGGCGCAACGGCCATCGGCTGGGATGCAATGCTGCTAGGCCGCGCCGCCGCCGGCGAACGATGGACGAAAGGACATATCAAGGCGGTTTCGCGCATCATGCATCGCGATGGACGCACGCTCTGGTTCGAACGCAGTCTGATCGAAGCAGGCGACCCATTGCGCGATGCCTTGCAAGGACTCGCAGGTCATCCCGCTTACGGCACGTTATGGGCGATAGGCCCGGCATGCGACGACGCGCTCGCCGAAGCCATCACCGCACAGTTGCCCTTCGACGACGTTCTACGCGCAGGGGCATCGTGCGTTGCGCCCGGCGTGCTGATCGTGCGTGCAGTAAGCCAGTCGATGGAGCCGCTGCAACGCGCGCTCACCGAATGCTGGCTGCGGCTTCGCCCGCTCGTGCATGGCGTCGAAGCGCGGCCGCTCAGGCTTTGGACCACCTGATTGCGCACCACGATGGCGCACAGCGACGCTCCATTCGTGTGCAAGCCGTTTGCATCAGACGCGCGAACGCACATGGCACAAGGCCAGTGCATCGATGGCACGGCTCTCGCTTGAAGCGTCGGTTCTAAAGAAACATAATGAAGAAGCCCAACGCTCATTAGAACAAGTCCATGAAACTCACGCCTCGCGAAAAGGACAAGCTCCTGATCTTTACGGCGGCGCTGCTCGCGGAACGCCGTCGCGCACGCGGTCTCAAGCTGAATCATCCCGAAGCCGTCGCTTTCATTTCGGCTGCATTGATGGAGGCCGCCCGCGATGGCAAGACCGTCGCTGAAGTCATGCATTACGGCACCACACTCCTCACGCGTGACGACGTGATGGAAGGCGTGCCGGAAATGATCCCCGACATTCAGATCGAAGCCACCTTCCCGGACGGCACGAAGCTCGTCACCGTCCACCATCCCATCCCTTGAGACGCGCGATGATTCCCGGCGAATATCTGATCGATGTCGGCGAGCACGAGCTCAACGCCGGACGCGAGACCGTATCGGTCGTCGTGGCCAACAGCGGCGACCGGCCCGTGCAAGTCGGCTCGCACTATCACTTTTATGAGGTCAACACGGCGCTCGTATTCGATCGCGAGAAGGCGCGCGGCTTCCGGCTCAACATCGCGGCCGGCACCGCGGTGCGCTTTGAGCCGGGACAGGAGCGCACGGTCGAGCTCGTCGCGCTGGCAGGCGATCGTCACGTGTACGGCTTCAACGGCCTCATCATGGGCCCACTCTGATCAGGACATAACGACATGACGCTACGCATCGGCCGCCGCGCTTATGCAGAGATGTTCGGCCCGACCACCGGCGACCGCGTGCGCCTCGCCGACACCGATCTCATCATCGAAGTCGAACGCGACTTCACCACCTACGGCGAAGAAGTGAAGTTCGGCGGCGGCAAAGTGATACGCGACGGCATGGGCCAGTCGCAACGCACCGCCGCCGATGTGGTCGATACCGTGGTGACCAACGCGCTGATTCTCGATCACTGGGGCATCGTGAAGGCGGATATCGGCATCAAGGGCGGCCGAATTTTCGCCATCGGCAAGGCGGGCAATCCCGACATTCAGCCGAACGTGACCATTGCGATCGGCGCGGCCACCGAAGTCATCGCGGGCGAAGGGATGATCGTGACGGCGGGCGGCGTCGATACGCATATCCACTTCATCAGCCCGCAGCAGATCGACGAGGCGCTTGCAAGCGGCGTCACGACGATGCTCGGCGGCGGCACCGGCCCGGCGACCGGCACCAACGCGACGACATGCACGCCCGGTCCGTGGCATATGGAACGCATGCTGCAAGCCGCCGATGGCTGGCCGGTCAATCTCGGATTTCTCGGCAAGGGCAACGCGAGCTTGCCGGAGCCGCTCGTCGAGCAGATCAAGGCGGGCGCGATCGGCCTGAAGCTGCACGAGGACTGGGGCACGACGCCGGCCGCCATCGACAACTGTCTCTCCGTCGCCGACGATACGGACACGCAAGTCGCCATTCACACGGACACGCTCAACGAAGCGGGCTTCGTCGAAGCGACGATCGCCGCGTTCAAGGGCCGCACGATTCACACGTATCACACGGAAGGCGCGGGCGGCGGCCACGCGCCCGACATCATCAAGGTGGCGGGCGAATCCAACGTGCTGCCCTCTTCCACGAATCCGACGCGACCGTACACGGTCAACACGCTCGACGAACATTTAGACATGCTGATGGTCTGCCATCACCTGGACCCGTCGATTGCGGAAGACATTGCATTCGCGGAATCGCGCATCCGCCGGGAGACCATCGCGGCGGAAGACATCCTGCATGACCTCGGCGCGCTGTCTATGCTCTCTTCCGATTCGCAGGCGATGGGCCGTGTCGGCGAAGTCATCATCCGTACATGGCAGACGGCGCACAAGATGAAGGTGCAACGCGGCGCGCTCGCAGAAGACAACGCCCGCAATGACAACTTCCGCGCGAAACGGTACGTCGCGAAGTACACGATCAATCCCGCGATCACGCATGGCATCGCGCATGAAGTGGGATCGATCGAACCGGGAAAATGGGCCGATCTCGTGTTCTGGGAGCCGGCGTTCTTTGGCGTGAAGCCCGCGATGATCGTCAAGGGCGGCATGATCGCCGTGGCGCAAATGGGCGATCCGAACGCATCCATACCGACGCCGCAGCCCGTGCACTACCGCGAGATGTTCGCGACGCGCGGCGGCGCGCTCGGCAAGACATCGCTGACATTCGTGTCCCAACTGGCGCTGGAGTCGCGCATCACGGAACGGTATGGCTTGAAAAAGCAGGTGGTGGCGGTGAAGAACTGCCGCAATGTGACGAAGGCCGACATGATTCACAATGCATGGCAGCCGTCCATCAGCGTCGATCCGCAGACCTATCAGGTGATCGCCGATGGTCAATTGCTCACCTGCGATCCCGCCACCGTGCTGCCGATGGCGCAACGCTATTTTTTGTTCTAAAGCCTTATGCGCACTATCGACAAACGTCTTACAGCGAAGCTCGCCCCGGTTCTCGTCAAACGCGCGCCAACGATAACCCTCGCATTCGATGCGCGCTGCAAGAGCCGCCTTGCGGTCACGCTCGATAACGGCGAGGAAGCCGCGCTCGTGATGCCCCGCGGGACCGTGCTCGCCGATGGCGACATGCTCGTCGCCGACGATGGCGGCTTCGTGCGCGTGGTCGCCGCAGCCGAAGACGTGCTCGTCGTGCGTGCGGTGAATCCGCTCGTGCTGATGCGCGCGGCCTACCATCTCGGCAATCGGCATACGCCCGTCGAGATTCACGCGGATCATCTCAAGCTCGAAGCCGACTCCGTTCTCGAAGACATGCTCAAGCGTCTCGGCACGACCGTCACGCGCGAATCGCAGCCGTTTCAGCCGGAAACGGGCGCATATGGCGGCGGGCACAAGCATGGCCATGACGAGACGTTCAGTGAGGACTACGCGCTCGCGCAGAAGGTCTATCACGAGCATCACGGGCACGATCATTCGCAGTGCGGGCACAACCATTCGCACGAGCATCATCACCATCATCACGGTCATGCGCACGACTGAACTCACGGCGCTGCTGCATCTCGCGTCGCCTGCGCTGCCTATCGGCGCGTTCAGCTATTCGCAAGGGCTCGAAGCGGCGATCGAACACGGCTTCATACACGATGCCGATAGCACGCGCGAGTGGATTGCAAACGGCCTCTCGCATGTGCTCGCGCGTGGGGAGTTGCCGTTCATCGCGCATCAGATGGAGCGCTGGCGGACGCATGACAGTGCTGCGCTTGCCGATGCAAACGACGAATACATCGCGAGCCGCGAGTCCGCTGAATTGCGCCGTGAGACCGAGCAGATGGGGTGGTCGCTCGCGCAACTGTGCGCATCGCTCGAATGGGGCGACGAAGCGCGTCGCGCGACGCTCGCTGCGATGAAGCCCATCGCGCAACCGACGGCCTTCGCGTTCGCGGCGTATGCCCACGATGCTTCAACCGATGCGGCGCTCGCCGCTTATGCGTTCAGTTGGGTCGAGAATCAGGCCGCCGCCGCGCTCAAAGCTGTGCCTCTGGGTCAGCTTGCGGGGCAGCGGATCATCGTGGCATTGCGCGCGCCGATCGACAATGCCGTGAGTCGTGCGCTCGCTACATCGCCCGATCAGGTCAATACCTTCGCGCCGCAGCTTGGCATCTTGTCGGCGCGGCATGAGTCGCAATACTCGCGGCTCTTCCGTTCTTAACTTGCTTCAAACATCGAATCGATATCGCATGAACGCTCCTGCTTATTCCGCCGCCGCTCGTCGAACGAAGAAACTGCCGCCGTTGCGCGTGGGCGTCGGCGGGCCTGTTGGTTCCGGTAAAACGACGCTGCTCGAAATGCTCTGCAAGGCGATGCGCGACAAGTACGATCTCGTCGCCATCACCAACGATATCTATACGAAAGAGGATCAACGTCTGTTGACCGTGGCGGGCGCGTTGCCGGCCGAGCGCATCATGGGCGTGGAAACGGGCGGCTGTCCGCATACGGCGATCCGCGAGGATGCATCGATCAATCTCGAAGCGGTGGACAGGATGGTGTCGCGCTTTCCGGACGTCGATATCGTTTTCATCGAGTCAGGTGGCGATAATCTGGCGGCTACGTTCAGCCCCGAGCTTTCCGATCTGACCATCTATGTGATCGATGTCGCCAGTGGCGAGAAAATTCCGCGTAAAGGCGGGCCCGGGATTACCAAGTCAGATTTGCTTGTGATCAACAAGACGGACCTTGCGCCTTATGTCGGCGCAAATCTGGATGTGATGGCGAGCGACGCTACGAAAATGCGTGGGGAAAGGCCGTTCGTGATGTGCAATCTCAAGGAACTAGACGGGTTGGATGCAGTGGTGTCGTTCATCGAGAAGAAAGGGTTGCTGGCGGTGTAAGGGGGACGATTGATCGCGTGCGGCTGCTGGAGGTGGCCCGCTCGACATTCAAAGATCGAAGCGATTCCCGGGCGCATTCGTCTATCGTCTGCGCCGTTTTTATGTAGCTATTCTAATAAAACATAGGCGTCATTTACCAGCTATAGCTCTTTCGCATCCCTCTGGCATTTCCGGAGTGACGTACGGGCCGCTGGACGACAGAATCACGTCAATGCAAGACGGAAATAAATTCGCATGTGTTAGCCGCATCACGCATCCGTCGATAGCAAGGTGTTTAGAATCGTTCTTCCGGTGCCGCATCTTCACCCCCCGCCCAACGAGCTTCGCTTTATTCAGCATAACGAATGGTCGTTCGCTTCCTTTTACAGCGGAGAGATTCATGAATACGAGCGCAACCTTGAAGGCGGAAATTAAGCGGCGGGTGAAATGGTCTCTGATCGGCGCAGTCGCCAGACTTCCGGATTCCGTACAAACCTTGCTTTTCGTTTCAAGCGTCCGCAAGTACGGCAAACGCGTGCCCATCCTGCGGGTCGTCTACAGCGGCTGTTACAGGACTCATCCGATCGACCGCACGCTCGGCACCGATACCGGCGGCATCTATCCGCCCGAATCCGTGACAGGCACTAATGGTCCGGAAAACGGCAACCTTCCCTATATGGGCTGCCAGCCGAGCATTGTCCGGCATGCGCTGAGTCAGCTCGGCGACGTAAGCGGACGCACGTTCATCGACATAGGCTGCGGCAAGGGCCGCCCGATGATCGTCGCGACGGAATTTCCCTTCGATGCCGTGCTGGGCTACGACATTGCGGCGCCGCTCGTCGATATCGCGAACCGCAACGCAGAGATTGTCGCGCGCCGCTTTCCCGGGCGAACGGCCATGCGCGCGTTCGTCGACGATGCGACCCGAATGCCCCTTCCCTCCAAAGACATCGTCGCATTTTTCTTCAACCCGTTCGGCGCGGAACTCATGGCCATCATGCGGCAGAAGTTCGAAGCTGCCCTCGCCGATCACACGATCGAACGCCTCACTATCGTCTACATTTATCCGACGTGCGCTCATGTGTACGACCAGTCGCCGATGCTCGCGCGGCAAGCCTCGTTCAACACGCCGTACGCGCCCAGTGAAATCGGCTATGGGCCTGACTTGCAGCAGGAAGTGATCATCTGGAACGATGCGCGACACGCGCCAGCGTGTCATTGACCTTTACAACGGACGAATCCAGCAACGCGACGCACGATCTTTTCGCGCAGCATGCGCAAATAGCGCTTGTCCATCTTCGATGTCCGGCAGCGCACTCGCGATCTGCTCGCCAGTTCCGCCGATCCCGGTAAATGAAGTTTCGAGACTGATGGTACGACGCGCGGAGCGGATGCCTTCCGATATCGATGAAAAGATCTGCTCTCCGTTAATTAGCATGTCGAAGCGATTTCCGCCGACGATGGGCGGCCCGAGCGGCAGTCCCATCGAACGGAGAAATTGCGGATCGTCGCGCGGATAGAGCCGTTCGATCTTGTGCTCGGTATTCTTCTCGCCGCTCGACAGGTTCGCGATGACCAGCACGACGACGAGCGTGACCCCGATTGGTCGCGACAATCAGGGCGATCGTCTGCATGCACGGCCTCGCTTGGCGGACGGACGTCTCGAAAGGGGGATGCATGGGGCGATCCTCCGGGGTGCAATCCGGTCAGATCGCGGCCTTACGCCTCGCGATCCTCCAGCAACGCGCCTAGCACTTTAACCGTCCGTTCCGTCGCCCCGCGATGCCTCGCCGCGAACGCCGCCGCAGCCTCGCTCATCGCGATTCGGCGCGGCTTGTCTGCGAACAATTCGCGCAACGCATCCGCGAGGCCGTGCGGGTCCTCGATACGCAACGCCGCGCCCGCCGCGATGGCATCGTTGGTCGCCTGCGTAAAATTGAACGTGTGCGGCCCGATCAGCACGGGCACGCCCGCCGCACACGCCTCGATCAAATTCTGCCCGCCAAGCGGCAACAGGCTCCCGCCGATGAACGCCAGATCCGCCGCCGCGTAATACGCGCCCAGCTCGCCCATCGAATCGCCGAGCAACACCTGCACGTTCGACGGCAATCGCGCCGGCACATCCGCGCCCGATCCCACCGCGACGGGCTTCGGCGCCCACACCGATCGCCGCGCGCCCGTCATCCCGGCAGCCGCGATCAACGCCGACACTTCATCGAAGCGCTGCGGATGACGCGGCACCAGAATCAGCAGCGCATCCGGCACGTTCAGCGCAGCAAACGCCCGCAGCACCAATGTCTCCTCGCCTTCGCGCGTGCTCGCCGCGACCCACACGGGCCGATCGCCGATGGCCGCGCGCCACGCCTGTCCACGCGCGATCAACTCGGGAGGCGCGCTCATGTCGAACTTGAGGTTGCCGAGCACCGCGATGTTGCGCGCGCCGAGCGCGGTCAGACGTTCCGCATCGGAAGGCGTCTGCGCAAGCACGCGCGAGAACCCGCCGAACACTTCTCGCACCGCTCGCCCGAAGCGCGCCGCGCGCCGGAACGACCGCTCCGACATGCGCGCGTTCGTCAACACGAGCGGCACGTCCGCGCGCTTGCATTCGTCGATCAGCGTCGGCCAGACTTCCGTCTCCATCACGATGCCGATCGACGGCCGCCACGCGCGCAGAAAACGCCGCACGAGATGCGGCAGATCGTAGGGAAGATAGCTGCGCAAGACGCGATCGCCGAACAGGTCGATGCCCGTCGCGCGGCCGCTCGGCGTCATGTGCGTGATGAGCAAGCGCGCTTCGGGGTGCGCCTTCATCAGCGCTTCGATCAGCGGCTGCGCAGCGCGCGTCTCGCCGACCGATACCGCATGCACCCAGATCAGCGGCGCGAAATCGTCGGAGCGGCGTGCGGGGCCGCGTCCGAATCGCTCGCCGATATGCTCGCGATAACCCCGCTCCTTGCGCGAACGAATCAGAAGACGCAGCACGGCGAGCGGCGCCACGATCCACCACATCGCGCGATAGATCGCCCTAAGCACAGTCGCCGATAACGGCGCCGCCGGCGCGGATGCAGCGCCGCTCAAACGAGCGCCCTGCCCTTCAGGCGCTCGAGAATGCCAAGCGGCGCATGATCGGGCCGCGCCATTGCCTTGACGGGGAGGAAGAACGTCTGCTCCATCATGAACTGGCCGGACATCACCGCATGCGACGTCTGATCCGAAAAGCAGACCCACACCGATCCGGGCGGAAACGGCATCGTCTCCTGCGGCGAGGATTTCTGGTAAGCGAGGTCGGCCTTCATCGCGTCATGCAAATGCAGCATCAGATGGTCATACTCGCTGCGCTTGCTCTTCGTGATGTGCAGCAGATTCATCAGCCATGCGGAACCCGGCGCCTGCGGCTTGATGCCGGGCAGAAACCGCTTCGCCATGTCTTCGAACGGCTCGCCCACCCGCCACACGCGCGGCGCGCCTGCCGGATTGACGTTGGTGAAGACGCGCAAAATGCGCTCGCCGTAATTCGGACGCGACGGGAATGCATCGACGTGCAGGCGGCTATCGTCCTTGCGCCACGATGTCTCGCGCGTCTCGACCTGATGCAGCCGCAGACTCGTCGGTGCGACGCGCAGCTTGCCGTCGTATTCGGGGAAGAGCCCGTCGACGAGCGTGCGCGCGTTCGTCTGATACCGGGCGATGAGCGAGCGCACCGCCGACTGCATCACGTTGTCTCCGACGACGCCGTTGAGCGCGCCGCCGTTCGGCGCGAGGCTGATGTTCTTGCGCTTCGGGTCCGCGATTTCCGGGTCGAGCAGCGCCTGTTCGCCGCCTTCGATCGCAAAACGCAGGTTGGGAAAGTAGAGGACCTTGCCGTCTTCCACGCCGGCCAGCAACGCCTCGCGCGGTACGGACAGGTTCTTGCCCTGCCAGTCGCAGGATGCGACTTCGATGATCTGAGATTCCGTCATGTGCCTTCCAACTTGATTAAGCTCGCGCACGGCGCTGCGTCTTACGGCATCACAGCAGGCCGAAACCCGCGAGCGCGGCCTTCACTTCGGAGAGCGTCGGATGCCGGCTCGCGTCGCCGAGATTGATCACGTTGGGCGACCAGTAGCCGCCGGTGCGCCATGCGGTCGAGAAATTGTACAACTCGACGGTAGGCCGCTTCAGCGCTGCGGCAATATGAACGAGTCCGGTATCGACGCCGACCGTCGCCGCGGCGCCATCGACCAGACCGACGACCGCCGGCAGCGACAGCTTCGGCGGCACGATCGCGGCCGCGCCGAATTCCTTCGCGAGCTTCTCGCTCGTCGCGCGTTCGGCGTCGCTTCCCCACGGCAGCACGATGGATGCCCCGCGCGTCACGAGCGCCTGCCCCAGTTCGATCCACGCGGCTTCGGGCCATTGCTTGTCGGCGCGGGACGTCGCATGAACGAACACCACATACGGCACCGGCAGATTCAGCCCGAGCGCGGACAGCGCGAGCGTCGCGCGGCGCGTGTCGATGCCGAAGTCAATGTCATCGGTCATCTGCGGGCGAGGCAGATCGAGCGCGGCCGCCACGAGTTGACGCGTGCGCTCGACGACGTGCGTGCGCGGCTCGATGGGCACGCGCCGGTCATAGAAGAAGCGCACAGGCCATTCATAGCCCGCGCCGTCCGTGCGATTGCCGAGTCCGACCAGCGGCCCGCGCGCCCAGCTCGCGACCCACGCGGTCTTGATAAGCCCCTGACAATCGATGACGAGATCGTATTTCTCGGCGGCAAGCTCACGCCTGAACTTGCCGATCTCGCGCCAGTTCGCCGCCGATGCGAAGCCCTTGCGCCAGCGGCGCAGCGAAAACGGGATCGCGCGGCGTACGCCATCGACCAGTTCGACGAGGCTCGCAAAGCTCTCTTCGACGAGCCAGTCGATCTGCGCATCGGGATAACGGCGGCGAATGTCGGCGATGGCCGGCATGTTATGCACGACGTCGCCAAGCGACGACACGCGGACGATCAGGATCTTTTGCACGCTGTGAAGGAAGGCGCGGCTCGCGCGATGGAGATGGATGCGAAGGGAGGATTTTAGCGCGAGCGGCACGCGCGGCGCGAAAGGATCGCGTCAGTCGAGCGATATGACGAAGGGACGATTCCGCCTGGCGAGGCGGAATTCAGGGGACATGCGGGGGATTCGATGCGCCGACGTGGCCGGCGATCCAGCAAGGAAGGCCAGCGGCCGCGCGCACTTGCACTCGGGGCGATGAGTGAAGTTCGCGCAACCGCGGAGCGCACTTGCAGCAATCAGGCGACGGCCGCGCTCCTACATATAAGTCAGCGTGATGGCCAGCGCACCCGAGAATGGCCCGACCGTTCCGTTGGTGAGCAGACGCTTCAACTGCACCGTGTACGAGTGGCTGCGGCTGACCACCGACATCAGATCGACGAAATCGGTCGACGTGCCGTCCAGCAGCAAGACTGCGTTCGACTGCTGATCCACTATGTTCACGCCCATGCCGTTGCCGAGGTCCCACGTGCGCGTATCGGCGAGCGTCGCGGGCGAGGATGGCACGAATGCGATTCCCAATTTATAGGGACTGGTACATGCACGAGACCCGGTCAACGCGACGGATCTCGAACCGGCAACTGCCCCGACATTGCCTGTCGCCGGCAAAGAGCCGAAATCGACCGTCGAACTCGGCGAGAACGTCAGATCAGCGAAGCAGCCGATGAAGCGCACCGTTCCCGTGAGGTCGAAGTTCAGGTTGGCATTCGGATTGATGTTGAGCCCCCCGCTGCCGTCCAGCTGGAATACGCGGAAATTGGAAAACGACGAACTACCCGACGCAGGCGAAGCACCGCTTTTGATCAGCACGACCGAAAACGTCAGCGAAAACGTAAGCGACTGCACCCCGTTCGGCAGCGCCTGATTGACCGAAACCGACCCCGAGGACTGCTGGTACAGCGTTCCGTTCCATTTCACGCCGATGATGGCTCCGGCCGCCGGCTGCTGGTTGGCGGGATTGATGTACATCCGGACTTCGTCATAGACGTCTGCGCCAAAGTCCTTGTAGCAATAGATCGTGATGGAGTACTGCGGCGACTCCCAGATGATCGTGCCGTTGGCCGCATCGGCTGGCACGGCGATATTGCTTGGAATCTGTTGATTGATGACTGGATTGGACGTGCCGGACTGCAAGCAAGACAGCGCGAAGGACGTCTGCGACGTCATCAACAAA
Source organism: Caballeronia grimmiae (assembly GCF_000698555.1). GTDB lineage: Bacteria > Pseudomonadota > Gammaproteobacteria > Burkholderiales > Burkholderiaceae > Caballeronia > Caballeronia grimmiae. Next base: position 397,480 of record NZ_JFHE01000001.1, read on the forward strand.
AGCAGGCCCGCTGCGGCTGCAAGCCACCTGCTCTTCAATCTTCTTTGCCCGAGCAGGCCGATAGAGGCAAGCAGGCCGAGACTGACCCGCTTGAGCCAGGAATGGCGTGAATGGAGGACTGTCAATGCTTTCATTTGTTGATCGCCATGTAATTCGTGGGTACTCACCGGCAGACCGCGTCGACGAAGGTGGTCGCTGCCGACGTGCCCTTCTCGACAGCAGGCAGCGCATAACGCGCTTTGCAGCTCTGTTGGGCGCTTTCACCCCATTTCACCGAGAGTTCACCGCTGGCCGCGCGCGCGTAAAACATGGCGCGGCTGCCCTGACTGACCGTACCGACGCTGTTGCCCTTTTCGTCCTGCACGTCCGCGCCGAATGGCGCCGCTTCGCCGGTAGGGCGACGCACGCGCATCAACACGGCACGTCCGCGATCCTCGGTCTCGAACTTCACGCGCACCAACGCGCCTGCCGTCGGCGCGAATTGCTGCTCGGTGCTTTTGAGCTGAATGCCCAGCGGCAAACCGGCCGTGTCGATTTCGACCCTGTTCTGCGAGTACGGCTGCACGCCCGCGACAAGCGCAAGCCCATGCGGATCGATGTGGACGCCCGGCGCGCTCGCCACGCGTGCACCGACGGCGTCCTTCGCCTCGATGACGGCGAGGGTGTCGCCGGTCTGCGGCGAGAACACCATGCCGCCCTGATAGGCCACCACCGAACCGGTAAGACCGCCGCCCACCTGCGTGTAACCGTTCGCATGGCTCGCGTTGACGCGCACCTGCGTGACGGGCGAAAGGTAGCCGGCGTTCGCGTTGATGCTCGTGTGGTTGGCCGAGCCGTTGGTGTAGCCGGCAGTGACGCCGTAGTTGAACTGGTTGTCCGTGCCCGCCGTACCCGTGAAGGTTTCCTGAATCTGATTCGTGTGGTCACGCGAATCGTGGAGCCAGCTCGTCGTGCTGTTGGCGATCCTGGCGCCGAGATCGAGCGGAACGTTCACGCTCAGCATCAGGCGGTTGTCCCACCGCGACGATGCCACGTCGTATTGACGCGCGGCCGAAACACCCACGCCTACACGGCGGAAGTTGGTGTTGTAGCCGATCTGGAAGGTCGTATCGCGCCCGGACCTGTTCCAGTAGTTCTGCGTATAGCCGGAAAGATAGACGGAACCGCCCCCTTTCAGACTCTGGTTGATCGTCAGCTGGAGCCGGCCCTTCTGAATGCCGATGTTCGAATTCGCGATGCCCCGCTTGGCCAGATCGCCGATCAGCATCGCGTCCTGTACGTTCAGGAAGCCGCTGGTCGAATAGCGATACGCCGCCAGCGTCAGGCTGGTTTCCGTGGGCGAGAAGATGCGCGAATAGGAGATACGCAAGCTTTGCCCGCTGCGGCTCCCTTGATTTGCGAGCGTGGTGTTCGCTTGCGTCACGTCCGCAGCGAATGCACCGATGGGCGTGTTGAGCGACGCACCGACGGCGCCCGACATGTAGTCCTCCGCCAGCACGGCGCCGCCGTACAGCGTGATGAAGTTCTTGATGCCGTGCTGCACGCTCGCTTCGAACACGAACGGCTGCTTGTGCATGAACGTATTGCGATACTGCCCAGCGGCGACCTCATAGCGCCACCGGCCCTCGCGCAAGGCGTTCACCGGCGACGCGTAAGGGACGAGATACGTGTGCTGGCTGCCGTCGGCTTCCGTCACGATGACCCGAAGATCGCCGCCATAGCCAGTCGGATACAGGTCGTCGATCTGGAACGGACCGGGCGCGACCGTCGTCGTGTAGATGATGTTGCCGCTCTGCCTGACCTCGACCTTCGCGTTCGAATTGGCGATCCCGCGCACCGTCGGCGCGTAGCCGCGCTGCGAATCCGGGTACATGCGGTCGTCCGTGCCGAGTCGCACGCCGCGCAAGCCGAAGCTGTCGAATATGCTGCCGTCGGTGTAGGAATCGCCTAGCGTGAACTGGCTCTTGATCGGCGCGAACGAGCGCTGCAGATACGTCTCCAGACTCTGGACGTGCGCGCCCGACCCCGAGTTGGTCGTGACGTTGCCGTTATAGCGGAACCGCCAGGCACCCACGTTCAGGCCCGCGTTCACGCCAACATAGCCTTGCGTGTCCGAACGTCCGTGGCCCCTGGTGTTGAAGACGTTGGCGTTGTACTGGAGCAGCGAGGCAGTCGCACCGTCGTCCCAGAACTGTGGATCGACCCAGCCGCGCGCGTTGCGGCTCATCGCCGCCTGCGGAACGCTCAGGTCGAGCCGCTGCTCGCCCACGTCGAACGTCGCGCTCGCCTCCGGAATCAGCTTCGGCAGCAAGACCGCACCGCCGCCGGTGGTGGCGTTGAGTTGGGCGCGCGCCGTTTCGGACAGACGGGTCAGGTCCACGCCCGCCCGCATGAGCAAATCACGGGTGAACGTCGGTTGCACGTTCGCGCGATTCCCGTCGACTTCGACAAGATCGACGTCGACTACGCCGATCCAGATTCCGTTGACATGGAGCGTTGCGCGATAGTGACCGGGCAGCGCCACATTACCCTTGTCGAAACGCGAGATGTCCACCCGCGCGGCGCCGCTGCCGACCAGGAAGCTCCGGTTGAACTCGACGACCGGCGCACCCTGCGCGTCCGCGTTCGCATTTGCCGTCGGGGCATTCGGCGCACTCGCCGCACTCGCCGCACTCGCCGCACTCGCGGCATTGGCGGACGGAGGCGGCGCGGCACGATGGGCATCAGCCGATGCCGCGGTTTCCGGCTCGATCGTTTGGGCGGCATCCTGCGGGGCGTCGGCCCGGGCCTGCGCAGCGGCGAAAGCGAGCAGCACTGCCACGCTGACCTGTCCCATCAGAAGGACGTCGGCGTGACTTTCCCGGGAATTGAATTTCGAGTTACGGTCATTCATGGTAGGCCCGATTGCAGGCGTGTTACGCCGTGCAAAATCGTCGGATCATCGGTTTACGCGCAATCTGTTTGCGACGATCTTCGTTGTGACTTATGCGCATCGGGACGTGGTTTCGCGCCCGTTTGCGCACCTTCTGGCCGGAGAGTCTTGCTTGCACTCGTTTAGGAATGCATCACAAATACTCTGAGGTCCACCGTTCGCCCGATGCGCGACGCGTTTACTGCAGTGCCGCCTCGTGCTTGGCGGGGCCGCCGTAGTCGTTCAGCGTGGTGAAGGAGACCTTGCCGCCCGCAGTGGGAGCAGCGGAAAGCGGCAGCGCCAGTTGACCGCCGGGGAGAACCATGTTCCCGTCTTCGTAGGCCGGCGCATGCGGGCCATCGCCCACCTGAGCCTTGATGATCGTGACGTGATACGGGGTAGGATTCGAGACGAGCAGTGCTGGCTTGCCCTGTGCCGTGCCCAGGCGCCATGTCAGCCTGGCCGGCGCGTCTTCCGGCTTGCCTTCCAGTCCTGCGGGACGGAAGAAAAACTTCAGGCGGGAACGAAATGCAAGCTGGACATAATTCGCGCCTGCTTCTTCAGCCGATGGCTTGGGCGGAACATCCAGCAGGTTGAAGAAGAACAGCGTTTCGCGGTCTTTGGGAAGCGCTTCACCCGTATATGAAATGCGGATGGTCTGCGATTTGCCCGGCTCGATGCGCGCCAGCGGCGGAGTCAGAATGAACGGCAAATCCAGCTTGCTTGGGTCGGCCGCAGGATCGCCCCTGTCCAGCCAGACCTGAATGAGCGACGGCGACTTGCTGCTATTGGAAAGCTTGAGCGTCACTTCACTGTCCGTAGCGTTATAAAGCACGCGAGTGCCGGCGATAACAACGGATGCTCGCGCGGCGAAAGGCAACATCGCGCTCAAGGTGAGCATGCTCGCGGCAATTGCGTAGCCAACGATTTTTCGGATATTCATGAAGCTCGGCATAAAAACAGGAACTGGAGGGAACGGGCGATATGCATGGATGCATGCGTATTGCCCGAGAGAACGGCAGCGCTCGACGGCAGCAACCACTTCACCGTCAAGGGCAGACCGCACGCAGGCGAATGCATGCGCATGCCCGATATGAAGCGCCGTGAATGGCGGCGAACGGCGCTCGATTCCGTCACCGGACGGGAACCGGCTGCGCTCCCGTCCGTGTGCCAGCGATTACTGGTAAGCCAACGAGTAGGTGACGCTGGTCGTCACCGTGCCGACGCCCGCGCCGCCAGTCGGCGAGATGTATTGCGCGGCATAGTTCAGATTGGCGGTGCCGCTCGCGATTGCGACTGACTGCGAGTTCTGCGAGCCATCCGGCTTGCTGACGTCGATACTCTTGACACCGTTGTTCTTGTCGAGCAGTTGAACCTCGACTTTGGTAGCCGTACCGTTGTTCAGCAGGTGACCATTGGCCAGCGTCGTCGCGCCGCTTTCCCAGAACGTGTGAACGTTGCCCGTCGCCGGCGTGCAGTTCGACAGGGCGATCGAGAACCCGGTGGCGCCGCCGAACGAACCGGCGTCGGAGAACTCGGACGCGGACAGCGTCGGCAGCGTTACCGTGAAGTTTCTGCCTTGGCCTTCGCCGCTCACGTCGCAGGTGTTCGCCGTCAATTGACCGTTGACGGTCAGCACTCCGCCGTTGCTCGAACCGGCGGCGTGAGCTGCAGACGCAGCCACGCACATTGCCGCGATAATGGGAAACGCAATCTTCTTCATTTCGATATCCTTATTTTTTGCATCACGAATGTGACTGCACGGTTACGGACCAGCCAGCGAGACTCGAACTTCGACACACATCTCGCGACCGGCAGAGGCCTCCCTTTACCAGTCGGATTGTTTACTGCAGCCGATCGATTTCTGTGGGCCGTACGAATTATGAAATATTTCGCCTTTTCGCGACAGCGCGATTATTCCTAAATTCAAGGGTTTAGTAGGGAATTCCCAAGCAGGAAAAGCGAAATACGAAGATTAATATTGCTTGAAAACGGAGATGGCGAAAGACTCACTGCGTCTGGAGATAGCCAGTTCAGTTGAAAAGGACGCCTCGTGCGAGGTCGAGGCACCCCAAAAAAAACGGCGCGGTAAAGACCGCGCCGTTATGCGTTTGAGGCTTCCAGCTACGACGCCTCGACATCGAGTGAGACGTCCTGCTTTTGCGCCACGGAGAAACTTGCTAGAAAATTTGCCTTTGCCTCAGAACGGCAACTGCGCGTCCGGCTTCTCCGCCAGAATCACCCGGCGGAAATCTTCCTGAATGCGCTTCAGCGCTTCCTCACTGTCCGCCTCGAAACGCATCACGACAACCGGCGTCGTGTTCGACGAGCGCGCAAGGCCGAACCCGTCCGGATACTCCACACGCAGTCCGTCGATCGTCAGCACGTCGTCCGCGCCTTCGAACTTCGCCGACTTCTGCAGACGCCCGATCAGTTCGAAGTTCTCGCCTTCCTGCAGCTTCAGTTGCAGTTCCGGCGTCGATAGCGAGTTCGGCAGATCGTTCAGCAGCTTGCTCGGATCGTCCACGCGCGACAGGATTTCGAGCATGCGCGCGCCGGTGTAAAGGCCGTCGTCGAAACCGTACCAGCGGTCCTTGAAGAACACGTGACCGCTCATCTCGCCCGCGAGCGGCGCGCCCGTTTCACGCAGCTTCGCCTTCACGAGCGAGTGGCCCGTCTTCCACATCACCGGTTCGCCGCCCTGCTCACGCACCCACTTGGCGAGATTTCGCGTGCACTTCACGTCGTAAATGATCTGGCCGCCCTTGTTGCGCGACAGCACTTCCTGCGCGAACAACATCAACTGACGGTCCGGATAAATCACTTGTCCGTCCTTCGTGACGACGCCGAGACGGTCGCCGTCGCCATCGAACGCGAAGCCGATTTCCGCATCCGTTTCCTTCAGCGCCTTGATGACGTCCTGCAGATTCTCGGGATGCGCCGGGTCCGGGTGATGGTTCGGGAAGTTGCCGTCGATGTCCGTGAACAGTTCGACGCACTCGCAGCCAAGCGCCTTGAACAGACGCGGCGCGAGATCGCCCGCGACGCCGTTGCCCGCATCGACGACGATCTTCATCGGGCGCGCCGGCTTGATGTCCGACACGATGCGATCGAGATAGATCTGCGATACGTCGAACTCCGTATAGCTGCCTTCGCCCGACTCGAAGTCGTCGTTGACGATGCGCTGATACAGGCTTTGAATCTGCTCGCCGTAGATGGCCGCGCCGCGCAGCACCATCTTGAAGCCGTTGTAGTCGGGCGGGTTATGGCTGCCCGTCACGACGATGCACGAATCCACGCGGCGCTCGCCCGAGGGCAGCGGCAGCGGCACGCTCGCCGCGAAGTAACCGACAGGCGTCGGCACCATGCCGATATCGATGACATCGACGCCCGCCGCGCGCAGGCCGTCCGCCAGCGCGCCGACGAGTTCCGGACCGGACAGGCGGCCATCGCGGGCCACGACGACGGAATCGCCGCCCTGCTTGCGAATCTCGCTGCCGAACGCACGGCCGATGTTCTTCGCGACATCCGTGTCCACCGTCTTGCCGACGATGCCGCGAATGTCATACGCCTTGAAAATGGATTGGGATACCTGGCTCATAAGATGGCTACCTCTTCTGTATTAATTGATGAATTCTCGGCGATGCAGCCATAAGGGCGTGGCAAGTAGTGGCGACAGGTGCGCGCCGACTCCGCCAATATGCGCGCGAACGACTGCGAAGCTCATGTGTCGAGCGTCGGACCATCGCGAGCCTGCCGACGAAACGTTGCAAGCGCCACGCGAGGGCGGGCTTCGGTTCGCACTTATAATCGCTGTCTTTCAGCGCTTTCGATGTTGCGCGTCGCGGTTCAAGCCTGCGCATTCATTCTAATCCAATGCCCAAACGCTCTTTGGCCTTCAGGCCGACGAATGAGTCGCCTTCGCGCGCAACCGCACATAAGTTGATCCTTGATGCGGTTTTATTACGTGATGCGCAGCACGTCAAGCGGGCTTCGATAGCACGGCGCGTGCCCGCCATCATTCAAGGATGCCGCGCATGAAGGTGCTGACGCGCTCGGGCAATCCGGACGTCGCCCGCGCGCTCGCGAACATCGTCTGGCTTGGCCTCGAGCGGCTCACGCAGATCGCGGTAGCCATCGTTATCTCGGGGCTGCTCGCGCGCTATCTCGGCCCCGACGCGTTCGGCAAGTGGCAATACGCGAACACGCTGCTGCTCGTCATTGCACCGATCACATGGGTATGCGGCGCGGAGATTCTCGTCCCCACCATCGTCGATAAACCGCCCGCGGAAACCGGCGCAGTGCTCGGCAGCGCGTTCGTGTTGCGCATGGGCGTGTCGATCGTCGCGCTGCTTCTGACATGGGCGTGGATTGCAGCGGGCGGCGCCGATCCGCTCGTCGGGGCGATGCTCACGGGCCTTGCCGTCACGCTGCTTTTTCGCGAACCGTTCATCGGCGTGATCAACGCGTGGCTGCAAAGCATGACGTACAGCAAGCCGCAACTGATCGCGAGCATGACGACGGCCATCGTGAAAGCCGCGCTGGTCTACGCGCTCGTGCGCATGGCGGAGGGTGCCGCGACGTTCGGCTGGCTATGGGCGCTCGAAGCGGCGGCCATCGCCGGCGCGCTCGTGTTCTATTACATGCGCCGTCACGGCGGCACGCTCGGCTGGCGTTTCGACCGCGCGCTCTTTCGTCATTTCGCAAGCGCGGGCACGGTGTTCTGGATCGGCCTCATCTGCATGTATCTGTTTTTGAAGCTCGACCGCCTGATGCTCGCGCATCAAGTCTCGTTCGCCGAACTCGGGCTTTATTCCGCCGCGCAACAACTGAATGAAAACTGGATTGCGCTTGCGCTGATGCTCTCGCAAACCATCGCGCCGGCGTTCGTGTATGGCGTGACGGAAACGGCGCGGCTGAAGCGCAACCTGCTGCGCCTCTTCGCAATGACCGCCGTGCTGATGATCGCGGGCGCCGCCGTGCTGGATGCGCTCGCGGGCTTCATCATCGCGCGCGTGTTCGGGCCGAACTATGCGAGCGCGGCGGATATCTTCCGCTGGGCCGTGTGGCTTTCGGTGCCCGCGGGCATCGAAGCGATCGGCAATCTCGTGTTGCTCAAGTATCAGGCGAAGTACGTGCTGCTTGCGAAGTGGCTGCTTGCGCTTGCCGTTGCGTTCGCGGTCAATGCGTACGCCATTCCGCGTTTCAACGGCTACGGCGCGTTGATCGGACTGGCAGCGGGTTACGTGGCAGCGGCATCGGTGAACTTCTACTACATTCGTTTCCGGCTGCGCGCATGACCGATCTTTCCGACGTAGCCGTCCTGATTCCGGCCTATCACGGCCAGGCCGATGTCGAACGCACGCTTGCCTCGTTCAAGGAAGCGTCGCGTGTGCGCGTCTTGATCGTCGACGACGGCAGCACGCCGCCCATCGTCGCGCCTTCGATCGACGGCATCGACATTGAAATCGTGCGCATGGCGCGGAACGGCGGCATCGAGCGCGCGCTGCAAGCGGGCATCGACGCGCTCGCTGAACACGGCATGCGTTACGCGGCGCGCATCGACGCTGGCGACCTCGCGACGCCTGGCCGTCTTGCAGCACAACGCGCGTATCTCGAAGCGCATCCGCATGTTGCGGTCGTCGGCATGTGGACGCATGTCGTCGCGACGAACGGCGCCCCGCTCTTCGATCTCACGCCGCCCACCGACCCCGCCTCGATTCGCCGCACGATGCTCGCGCGTTCCTGCTTCGCGCATCCGTCGCTGATGCTGCGTGTCGATGCGGTACGCGAAGTCGGCAACTATCAGGCGAAGTACCGCGCCGCTGAAGACCTCGATTTGGTGCTGCGTCTGATGGCGCGCTACGACGGTGCGAACCTGCCCGAATTCGGGCTTTACTACGAGCTGAACGAAGGCGGCATCAGCGCGACGAAGCGGCGAACGCAGACCCTGTCAACGCTGCGGCTGCAACTGCGTTACTTCCGTGCGGCGAATCCGTTCGACTGGATCGGCGTCGTGAAAAGCATCGCGCATCTGCTGCTGCCGTATCGCGCGCTGCGTGCGATCAAGGCCCGGCTGTTCAAAGCCGCATCGCGCTAAAACCAAAACTTCCGGATGAACGAAAACAAGTCCAGCCTACGCATCGCCCTCGTGTGCAACACGGCCTGGGCCATTTATACGTATCGGCGCGGCGTATTGCGCATGCTGACCGAACGCGGCGCGGAAGTGACGATCATCGCGCCGCGCGATCGCACGTTCGAGCCGCTCGTCGAAATGGGCTGCCGCTGCGTCGAACTGCCGGTGGCCTCGAAGGGCACCGATCCGCGCCAGGACCTGAAGACGATGATCGCGCTCTACCGCGAATATCGCGCAACGCGTCCGCATCTCGTCTTTCACTACACCATCAAGCCGAACATCTACGGCTCGCTTGCCGCCATGCTCGCGCGCGTGCCGTCCATCGCGGTGACCACCGGTCTCGGTTACGTGTTCATTCAGAAGAGCCGCACGGCGCGGATCGCGAAGCGGCTCTATCGGTTCGCGTTTCGCTTTCCGCGCGAAATCTGGTTCCTGAATCGCGACGATCATCAGGCGTTCGTCGATGAAAACCTGCTCGCGCATCCGGATCGCGCGCGGCGTCTGCATGGCGAAGGCGTCGATCTCGATGACTTCGCGCTCGCACCCCTGCCGCGCCGCGAAGACTTCGTGTTCATCCTGATCGGGCGCCTACTGTGGGACAAAGGCGTGGCGGAATACGTGGAAGCGGCGCGGCGTTTGCGGCGGCGCTACCCCCAAGCGCGCTTTCAATTGCTCGGGCCGGTCGGCGTCGATAATCCCAGCGCGATCAGCCGCACGGACGTAGAGGCGTGGGAGCATGAGAATATCGTCGAGTATCTGGGCGAAGCGAACGACGTGCGTCCGCTCGTCGCCGCAGCGGATTGCGTCGTGCTGCCGTCGTATCGCGAAGGCGTGCCGCGCACGCTGATGGAAGCCTCCGCGATGGGCCGCCCGATCGTCGCGACCGATGTGCCCGGCTGCCGCGAAGTGGTCGAGCACGGCGTCAACGGCTTTCTGTGCGAAGTAAAAAGCGCCGACAGCCTGGCCGAGCAACTCGAACGCATGCTGACGCTGCCCTTCGAAGAACGCGAAGCGATGGCGCTGCGTGGCCGCGAGAAAGTCGCCCGCGAATTCGACGAGAAAAAGGTCGTCGAACGATACAAGAGCACAATACACGCCATTACCGGCATTTCACTCTGAACCGCGCTTCCTGGAGAGCATCACGATGAATGGCACGAACCCAAGCGCCAGCGGCATCAAAGGCACCATCCTCGTGACGGGCGGTGCGGGCTTTATCGGCTCGCACACGTGCGTCGAACTGCTCGACGCGGGCTACGGCGTCGTGGTCATCGACAACCTCGTCAACAGCCGCGCGAAATCGTTGCAGCGCGTGGAGCGCATCGCGGGCAAGCGCGTGACCTTCTATCAGGAAGACGCCCGCGATGAAGCCGCGCTGAACCGCATCTTCGACGCCCATGCGATCACCGCCGCGATCCACTTCGCCGCGCTGAAGGCCGTGGGCGAATCGGTGGCGAAGCCGATCGACTACTACAGCAACAACATCGGCAGCCTGCTCGCGGTGCTGAAGGTGATGGGCGAGCGCAACGTGCGCAACTTCGTGTTCAGTTCGTCGGCAACGGTGTACGGCGTGCCGCAGTCCGTGCCGATCGACGAATCGTTTCCGCTGTCCGCGACGAATCCCTACGGCCAGTCGAAGCTGATCGCCGAGCAGATTTTGCGCGATCTCGAAGTCTCCGATCCGTCGTGGCGCATCGCGACGCTGCGCTATTTCAATCCGGTCGGCGCGCACGAAAGCGGCCTCATCGGTGAAGATCCGGCGGGCGTGCCGAACAACCTGATGCCTTATGTCGCGCAAGTGGCGGTCGGCAAGCTCGAACGGCTGCGCGTGTTCGGCAGCGATTACGATACTCACGATGGCACCGGCGTGCGCGATTACATCCATGTGGTCGATCTCGCACGCGGACACATTGCCGCGATCGACGCGCTGAAGCGGCTCGACCGCAGCTTCGTCGTCAATCTCGGCACGGGGCAAGGCTATAGCGTGCTGGATGTCGTGAAGGCGTTCGAGCGTGCTTCGGGCAAGCCCGTGCCTTATGAACTCGTGCCGCGCCGTCCGGGCGATGTCGCCGCCTGCTATGCCGACCCCGGCGCCGCGCTGGCGCTGATCGGCTGGCGCGCGGAGCACGGCATCGAACGCATGTGCGCAGATCACTGGCGCTGGCAGTCGCAGAATCCGCAAGGGTTCGCTTAAAGTCGCGCCGCGCCCTGCATCGCACCTTCGTTGGTTCGATGCGGGGCGCTGTCATCAACCGGTCTATTTTTCATGCTTAGTTTCGCGCTTGCTTTTCTGGTCTCGCTGTTCGTGACCTTGTTGATCGTGCGCTTTGCACACTTGCAGGAAGGCGTGCTCGGCGACACCGATCTCGCCGGCGTGCAGAAGTTTCACGCGCGTCCGGTGCCGCGCATCGGCGGCGTTGGCATCCTGTGCGGGCTGACCGCATCGGCGGTGCAGTTGCGATGGAGCTATCCGCTCGTATCGGCCGGCATTCTCGGCATCATTGCGTGCGGCATGCCCGCGTTTTTGTCCGGGCTGCTCGAAGACCTGACCAAACGCGTGACGCCCCTCGTGCGCCTTCTCTGCACGATGGCTGCAGCCGGTCTCGCTTATGCGGTCCTGAATATCGCGGTAACGCGCATCAGCGTGCCGCCGCTCGATTTCCTGCTCTCCTACGCGGTCATTTCATGCGCGGTGACGGTGCTTGCCGTCGCGGCGCTGGCCAATGCGGTGAACATCATCGATGGCTTCAACGGCCTTGCATCGATGGTCACGTTCATGATGTTCGCGTCGCTCGCCTACGTCGCGTTCCAGGTGCATGACCCGATCGTGCTGTCGGGCTCGCTCATCATGATGGGCGCGGTGATGGGCTTCTTCATCTGGAATTTTCCGGCGGGCCTGATCTTTCTCGGCGATGGCGGCGCGTACTTCGTCGGCTTCATGCTGGGCGAACTGTCGATCATGCTCGTGATGCGCAACCGCGATGTCTCCGCCTGGTATCCGGTGCTGCTTTTCATGTACCCGATCTTCGAGACGTGCTTCTCGATCTATCGCAAGAAGTTCATTCGCGGCATGTCCCCCGGCATTCCGGATGGCGTGCACCTGCATATGCTCGTCTACAAGCGGCTGATGCGCTGGGCCGTCGGCGCGCAGAACGCACGCGAAATCACGCGGCGCAATTCGCTGACCTCACCTTATCTGTGGCTGCTGTGTCTGATCGCCGTGATTCCCGCGACGCTCTTCTGGCGGCATACGGTGCATCTGTTCTGCTTCGTCGTCGTATTCGCGGTGACTTACGTGTGGCTGTACGTGAGCATCGTCCGCTTCAAGGCGCCGCGTTGGATGGTGTTTCGGAGGCCGCATACGGTGAAGAAATAGCGCCCGCCTTTGCACGAGCCGACGCCGCCCTCTTCGGGCGGCGTTTGATTACACGCCCTGTTTCAAGTGCTTTTTGAAGAAATCGGCGGTCCGGCCATTCGCGAGTTTCGCTGCGGCGGCATCGTAATGTGCGCCCTGATTGCGTGCGAACGCATGATGACAGCCGGGATAGGTGTACGCCTCGATATTCTCGCGCCCCTGCACAGCCGCGAGCACACGATTGCGCGCTTCGGCATTGATGAACTCGTCTTCTTCCGCCAGATGAATGAGCAACGGAATCTTGATGTTCGGCACTTCATCCAGGTGCTGGTCCATGCCGCCGCCGTAGTACGACACCGATGCATCGACATCCGTGCGCGCGGCGCTGAGAAACGACAGCAGCCCGCCTAGACAAAAGCCGACCGAGCCGATCTTTCCCTGCACCTGCGATAACCCGCGCGCGAAGCCGATGGTCGCCGCGATATCCTCGACGCCGGTGTTCAGGTCGAATGCGTTGTAGTACTTCATCGCCTGCTGCCATTCGGCTTCGGTGCGATCCGTGAGATTCACGTTCGGCTCGATCCGCCAGAACAGGTCCGGGCATAACGCGACGTAACCCTGTCGTGCGTATTCGTCGGTGGTTTCGCGCATGTCGCCGTTGATACCGAAAATCTCCTGAAGAACGACGACGGCGGGCGCGGGCGTCTGCGCGGGAAAGGCCACGTAGGCGTCGAAATCGCCATCGGGTGTAGAGATGCTGAGCATGTCGGACATGGGTTCTCCTTCCATGAGAGCTGCGGCATCTCTTTGATACGCGAAAAACGACGGATGCGCCAGAACGATTCGCTGGCGCGATCGCCGTCCAATCCTTCAGGCGGGCGCTGCACCCGGCAGGCCACGGGCGACGCCGCGTGCGACGGCCAGATATTGCGCAGCGGTATCGGCGAGCGTGAGGCCGTTGAGCGGCCTGTGAGAACGCGGCTGCGTCAGCGCCGCAACGAGCGCATCGGCGTAGGCGGCGGTATCGTCGGGATCGCAAAGACGCACGCCGGGAAAATCCGCCGCGAATGCAAACGGCCGGATCGTGCTCGCGACCACCGGCACGCCTGACGCCAGCGCCTCCAGAAACGCGATGCTGTGTCCTTCGGAGCGCGAAGGCATCGCGAACACGCTCGACGAAAACAGCAGTTCCGCGATGTCCGAACGCGGCCCCTGCAGCGTCACGTTAGCGGAGAGGCCTAGCTTGTCGATGAGATCGCCCACGGCTGCGTGATACGCCGGATCTTCGATCACGCCGCACAGAAGCAGCCGCGCATCGGGCACGCGTTCGACGACCCGCTGGAACGCATGCACCGTCGAGAGCTGATTCTTCACCGACGTATAACGTCCGATCTGCACGATCTGTTGCGATGCGTTCGACGGAACATGCGCCGCTCGCATCGAAAAGCGCGACATGTCGACGCCGTTCGGGATCAGCGTCATCGACGGATGACGGCCGACGGCGCGCACGTAATCGTCGATATTCGCCGGCGATACGGCGATCACCGCGCGCGCCCGCCGCGACAGCATGCGTTCGACACGCCGGAACATCGCGCTCTCGAAGTCGTTGGTGGCCGAGTGCATCACGTAGACGACCGGCACGCCGAGCGGCAGCATGCGCGCATAGAACGCGGGGATCGTCGCGTGCGCGAAGATCACGTCCGCGCGATACCCGCTCATGGTCCGATACAGATTCCACAGCTTGCCGAAGCGTCCTTGCGCGTGCTGCGGAAAGAGACACTGCACGCCGTTCGCCACCAGTTCCGCCTGCAACGCGGTGAAGTCGTCATGTGCAGGCGTCAGCGATGCGATCGCGACCGTCTGCCCGCCGCGTTGCTGATGTATCGCCAGGTCTTTCGCCAGCACTTCCGCACCGGAAAGACGCGGCGCGAGCACGAGATGGATGATCCGCATTAAGCCTCCTTCACGCTTCGATAGAGCATCCATGCAGCAGCCGAACCGAGGCCCGCTGTCATCGCCCATGCGATGCCCGTCACACCCCACAGATGCATCGCGACAGGCACGGTCACGCACAGCACGATCGCCTGAATGATCGACGCGTGCGTCGCGACCTTCGGCATGCCCGCCGCACGCAGCCACGACACGAGCACCGCGATGACCGCGCCGATCGCCATGTTGATGACGAAGATCCTGAAGAGCGGCACCGCCGACAGCCACGCCGGTCCCAGCACGAAATTGAAGAGCGGTTCGGCGGCGATGCGCAGCACGATCACGAGCACCGTCAGGCCGACGCCCGCGAGCAGCAGATAGCGGCGAAACAGCTTGCGTGCGCCTGCAACGTCGCGCCGGAGATGCTCGGAGAACGTCGGAAACAGATACTGCGACATCGCGATGGCGGCATCGGCGAGCAGCATCTGCGCGAGCTTCGACGACATCTGATACGCGCCCAGCTGCATCGGTCCGAGCAGCTTCGCGACGACCACCTTGTCGAACTGATTGAGCAGCAGATTGACGACGCTGCCCGCCCAGATCCATCGGCTGAAGTTGACGTAGTGCGAGATGCCCGCGAACGAAAAGCGAATCGGCGGACGCGGCGACATGGCGGTCCAGGTCAGCGTAGTCTTCAGCAGTTCGCCCGCAACGAGGCCGATGAGCACCGAATAGGCGCCCGCGCCCGATAGCGCGCATACGAGTCCCACTGCGCAATCGGTGAACGCCGCCGATGTCTCCACGCCCGCCAGCGTCTGAAAGCCGCGCTGCCGCGTGACGATGAAATACGCTGGCGAGGCAACGCCGCGCATGATGGGCAACACGGCCGCAAGCAGAATCAGCCCGATGGAGCCGCTCATGTGGAACTGGCTCGTCATCAGCGGCGCGAGCGCGGCAAGCAGGAGGCCGATCAACACGCCGCGCATTGCGAGCGTGGCCCATACCGCGCCGAGTTCATCGTGCGTGGGCGCATCCCGTCCTTGCACGACGGCCTGTGCAAGCCCGGTATCGGACAAGGACTCGGCGATAGCCACTGCAAGCAGCGCAATGCTCACCGCGCCGATCGCTTCCGGCCCGAGTATGCGGCCGATGGCCAGGAACTTCACGGCAACGAGGCCGCGCACCACCACTTGTTGCAGGAGCACCCAGAACGCGGCATCGTGCCCGAATCGCGCGCGTGCTGGCATAAAAGGTAGCCGGACAGATCTCACTCAATTTCCCCGCGCTGCTGATGTTTATTCGATTCGTGGCGCGGCGATATGTCGGTATCGCGCGCGATCCACCTTGCGCGCCACGCCGACGCACCATGTCCGGACGACGGGTGCGCGCACGACGACGCTTGTTTTCAGGCGACTGACGCAAAGTATCGTGACCGCATCCGTTGCGGACGACAACGCGTAGTGCTAATCGGCCCTGCGTGGTGTTAGTGAGGATTGACGGATCACGTTGCGTGTCCTCGACCACATCCCGTGATGCCGGTGACGCCTCAAAATGCAGCGTGCCTCACTCCACCATTACCATGCCGGATACCAACATCATGGCGAACGAGACCGTCCTCATCATCGAGCCCGATTTCAGCGGCCATCGCTGGCGCTATGCAGAATGGGCCGCGAACGCGTATATGGAAGCGGGTTATCGCTGCCTCATCGTGACGCAGCCGCGTAACGCCGAGCATCCGCTCGTCAGGAAGATTCGCGAGCAAGGCGGCGGTGCGCTCGACATCACGCTCGTTGCGCCGCCGGAGCATCGCGGGCGCAAGGGTCTTTCCTCGATCAGCTATATGCGCTCGCACGAAGAATTCCGGCATGCGTATGCAATGGCCAGCCGCGAGCGCAAGGTCGCGCTCGTCGTCGTGCCTTATGTCGATTACTTCCTGCTCGCGCTGCCGTTTCTGCGCTCGCCGTTCGGCAAGACGCCGTGGGTCGGCGTCACGATGCGCTCGAACTTTCATCATCATCTCGTCGGCGTGCGCGCGCCGCGCCGGCCGCTCGTCAATGCGGTGAAATCGAAGCTCTTTGCGCGTGCGGTTCGCGTGGGCGGCATGAAGACGCTGCTGACCATCGACCCGACTTTGCCCGACTGGTGGAAGCGCAACGCGGGCCATAGCGGGCGCACGGCGATCGAATATCTCGCCGATCCGTTTCCGGATGCGCGCGCAGCCGAGCCATCGGCGGCGAAGCAAAGGCTCGGGCTTTCGGGCGGCAAGCATGTGCTCGTGTATGGCGCGATCAACGATCGCAAGGGCCTCTTTGAACTGATCGATGCGCTGGCCGCGCGCAACGGCGATGCACATGCGCCGACGCTCGTCATCGCCGGAAAGCAGGACGACGATGCCCGCGCCCTGCTGACAGCCGCGGTCGCCAGGCTTACGCCCGCGCCGGTCGTGATCGATCGCTTCATCCCGAGCGAGATGGAGCTGGACCTTTTCTCCGCGTGCGATGTGGTGTGGCTCGGCTATAAAGGCCACTACGGCATGAGCGGCGTGCTCGTGCAGGCGTTCCGCTTCGGCAAGCCGGTGGTCGCGACGGCCGATGGACTGATCGGCTGGTTCTGCCGCACGGGGGATCTGGGACCGGTCATCGATGATCTGTCGCCTGCATCGATCAACCGTGCGCTCGACGATGTGCTCGCGCGACGCACTCGGCCTGTCGTTCAAGGACATCTGCTCGAACGCAATACGCTTGCGCAATTCAAGGAAACGCTGCGTCAGGCGATGGCCTGATCCGTTGCAAATGAAAAACCGGTGCTTGCGATAACCGCAAGCACCGGTTTTTTTTCATCTCAAGCCTGACGGCCCACCACTTCGGACACTTCGACTTTCCGCTTCGCCGGGAACAGCGCATCGCGAATGCGGAGGAACGGAAACTCGACAGCACGCGTCGTTACATAGCCCACGATGATTGCGATGGCGAATTGCGCCGCCATGATGACGCCCCACGCGGGTATCGCCGGCAGATTCAGCGCCGCCGCCTTGCGGATGAGCATGTCGCCCGGCGCAAGCGCCAGCGAATGCCACAGATAGATGCCATACGAATACACGCCGATCCACCCGATCACGCGATAGATGAGCGTCTCGCGCACGCGCCCGGAATACTCGAGCGTCAGCACGATGAGCGCGCAATAGCCGAACGCCTGAACCGTATAACCGATGCTTTGATCCACCGCCGCGTTGCGCGTGCCGAGCACGAGCCACAGCGCGAGGCCCGCGACGAGCGCAATCAACACGCCCTTTCTCTCGGCGATCCCGCGATACACCGCGGGCTTGAGCCAGTAGATCGCGGCGAGCATCACGCCGAACAGCAGGCTGTCGATGCGGTATTGCGTATAGAAGAACGTGCCCTGAAGATCGCCGTTATAGACCGCGATGCTGCGCGCAATCAGCACGGCGACGCAGATGCCGGCGAGCACGGTCAGTATCGTATTGATGCGGGTTTGCCAGCGCGCGAACACGATCAGCAGCAGCGGCAGGAACAGATAGAAATGCTCCTCGACCGCGAGGCTCCACGTCTGCGCCACCGACGAGCCGAAGTAGTTCTGCATGTGCGTGAGGTTCTGCACGAGGAACGTATCGGCCGGATGCCGCCCCACGATCACATGGAAGATAATCAGCGCGTAGTACGCGGGCCATATCTTGAAGATGCGCCGCACGATAAAGCGCCCTGCATCGATGCGCCCTTCCTGCGCGTATTGCTTTAACAGCAAGCCGCCGACGAGAAAGCCGCTCAGCGTGAAGAAAAGGTTCACGCCTTCATGGCCGAAGCTCTTGAGCGGATATTCGATCGCGGCAATCAACGCACTGCCAGTCGGATACGAATGAAAGTGAAACCCCATGACTGCGATGATGGCAAGGCCCCGGATGAAATCGAGCTCGATCGATCGATTGGGTCCTGACATGCGTGTGGCGCCGAAAAGGCTCATGGCCTTCCCCCTGTCTGCGAAGGTCTTGTTTGTATTGGATGCCTCGCCGCCCGGGTCCTCATATCGGCGCACGCACGCGCATCGCGATTATCGTGGTCTCACACCGGTATTCCGGCAGTGCAATGTTCGTTCGAGAAGGGCGGTGCAATCGGCCAGAATCGCGTTGTTAGCCGACAGCGCGTCGCGCACTACGTGACCTCGCCAACACACGAACGATGCGAACCTGACGAGCGTGGTACGGCGCACATGGCCATCCGTCGATTCGCGCCGAAGACTAGTTGCTAAACGCCGCGTCGGCGGATCGCGCTTCTACCCGCTGATATATTCGACGCACAAATACGGGGTACCCGGGGACCGTCGCTCGAGCTTTGACCAAGCATCCGACACGCGACTTCAGGCTTCCAGGGCACGCACCGGCTCAATGCCGCGAAGCCATCTAAAGAGAACGCCATGCGCAACAAGTTCGCCGTCGTCTGGATCTGGCTTTTTCTGCTGCCGCTCGCTTTCGACTTCAAGGCCGCAGAAACCGCCAGCAAGGCCATACAGATTCTGCTCACCATTCCCGCGATAGGCGCGGCCTGCGCCCTGCTAATGATCGCGCCGCGATTCGCACAGCGCTCGCGGCTGCGCACGATCATCACGTCGCTCTTTCTCGTCACGATACTCGGCAGTGTCGCGACGCAAGTGCTGCAGGGAAACGATTCGGGCAACTACATGCGCGTGATCCTGCCGTTCGCGCTCATGCTGCTCGGCTATTTCGTCGCTTGCCGTCCGTGGGATTCGCAGCGGCTCGAACAGATCGAACGCGCGATGTTCTGGTCGATGGTCGCATCGCTGGTATTCAGCTTCGCCTATGGCATGGCGACCGGCGGCGGACTGGAGAACGTGCGCTTTCGCATCGTATCGGTCACGTTCCTTTGCCTGCAAGGTCTCTTGCTGCATGAGTTCGTCGTCGCCAAGCGCATGACGAAGCTGACCGTGCTGCTGTTTCTCGCGACGGTCGTGATCGAGCTGCTGAGCGTCACGCGCAGTCTGCTCGTCGGCACGATGCTGCTCTTCGCCTTCGCGACGTGGCTCGCCGCGCCTTCGGCCAGGCATCTCTTCAAGGCGGGACTGCGCGCAGTCATGATCGCCGCCTTGCTCGGCGCGATGGTCGCCGCTTCCGCTGCATTCTTCCCTGCGGTGGCCGAACACTGGTCGCAGCGTATGTCGTTTGCGAAGGCCACGGAATCGGGCCGCGATCCGACGACCATCACGCGTCTTGCAGAAATGAAGGACCAGTACGATCAAACGATGTCGGACACGCTGTCCGTTATCGTCGGCAAGGGATACGGCCACGACTACCGCTATTCGCCGGATTATCTGCCGGACCTCGCCGGTCAGTTCACGCCGAAAGATTTCTACGCGATCAAGGAATGGGCGGCGGGACACAACTTCTGGGTCTATCAGTTCTTCGCGGGCGGCGTGCTGTTCGGCATCGCGCTGCCGATCGCCGTGCTGTGGGCGCTGTATCGCGGCTCGATGGCGTATCGTGCATGGCGGCGCCGCTCGCCGGATGCCGTCTATCTGCCCGTGCTTGGCCGCGCGCTGCTCGTCGTCGCCGCGCTGCCTGCGACATCGGTAGGCGGCAATCCGCTTGGCAACCGCTTCTCCGGCATCGTGTTCGGCGTCGCGCTCGGCTTGCTCGTCGCGGCGTTCGCACGCATCGCTCAAAACATGCGGATGCGCGCGGAACATGCTTCGGCGCATCAGGCATCGATGAGAAGGCGCTATGGCGGCACGCGACCGGACGTTCATCCGAACTACGATCCGTTTTACGGGCCGATGCCGGACATGCTGCCATCGCACGCAGCAGCCATCGCGCACGATCATCACGGACAGGACCGACACGACCCGCCATCGGGTGCGGGTTCGCTCGCACCGTCCGCGTGATGCGATCGCCAGTGCCATCGCATATGTCAATGCCAACGATTCCGGGGCTCGTTGCTTCATGAAGATTCTGCATCTGCTGTCCACCGTCGATCCGCGTGCAGGCGGTCCCACAGAGGGCGTGCTGCAAAGCGGCCTCAGCATGCGCGCGATGGGCCATCAAATCGAAGTCGTATCGCTCGATGCACCGGATGCGCCCTATCTCAAGGCGTTTCCGTTGCGTCTGCATGCGCTCGGTCCGTCACGCGGCTTCTATGGGCTATGTCCGCGGCTCGTGCCGTGGCTCGCCGAGCATGCGGTTCGCTTCGACGCGATCATCGTCAACGGACTCTGGCAATACCATAGCTTCGGCGCGTGGAAGGCGCTGCGCGGCAGCAAGGTGCCGTATTACGTATTCCCTCATGGCATGCTCGATCCGTGGTTCAAGCGCACGTATCCGCTCAAGCATCTGAAGAAGTGCCTGTACTGGCCCTGGGCTGAGTATCGCGTGTTGCGCGATGCAAGGCGCGTGCTCTTCACGACGCAAGAAGAACGCTTGCTCGCCCGCGAATCGTTCAGGCTTTATCGTGCGAACGAAGAAGTCGTGTCGTTCGGCACGCGCCAGCCGCCCGCTGATTCGACGACATTGCGCAACGCGTTTCTGTCGAAGTTTCCGCAACTCGCGGGCAAGCGCGCGATTCTCTTCCTCGGCCGCATTCACGAGAAGAAAGGATGCGATCTATTGCTGAAGGCCTTCGCCGCCGTGCGCGATATCGACCCCCGCGCGCATCTGGTGATGGCCGGTCCCGACGATAGCGAATGGGCGAGGCAGCTGCGCACCCTTGCGAAGGAACTCGGCATCGAGGACCGCACGACGTGGACGGGCATGCTCACCGGCGATCTCAAGTGGGGCGCTTTCCGCACGAGCGATGTATTCGCGTTGCCGTCGCATCAGGAAAACTTCGGCATTGCGGTTGCCGAAGCGCTGGGTTCGAAACTGCCGGTACTGATCTCCGACAAGGTCAACATCTGGCGCGAAGTGAAGGAAGACGGCGCGGGCATCGTCACGAGCGATACGGTCGACGGCGCCATCGAAGCGCTATCGACCTGGCTGCGCATGGACGCCGACGCGGCAGCCGCGATGCGCGAGCAGGCGCTTGCGACCTTCATGCAGCGCTTTCATGTCGATGCGATGTCGAAAGACCTCGTGCGCGTGCTGCGCGAAACGGCGAACCGGCGCGATGGCGGCGTGACGCGCGGCCTGGTTAGCGAGGCGGCTGGATAGCGCTCGCAAAGCGGTTTTGCACCGCGATGATCTTGCTCGCGCAGTCGTCGTAATCCGAGCCCTTCGCGCGCTCGGGGCCATACATGCCCCGGCATTGCGCATAGAGCGAGATGGTCGCGCCATTGCCCTTCGCCACGCGCGTGGCCGAATAAACCGGCTTGCCGGAGCGCGAAGGCAAGTCGCTCTCGATAGCGTCGGCATCGGCGCGAATCACCGGCTGATTCGAGTTCTGCTCGATATAGCGCTTCGTCATATCCCACATCGCACTGCATTGCGCGGCGTCGCGACACGCGACCGTCGCGTTTCGCTGCGCCGTCTCGAGCGCCTGTTCCGAGCGCGTGAAACCCTGAGCCTTCAGCGCGTCCTTCTCGGGCGAGGAACATGCTGCGAGCAATACGGAAGCAAAAGCGATGACGGTGAGCTTTTTCACAGGCGATCCAATTCGAAGCGATGAACGGATGCCGATTATAGCCACCAAAGAAAACGCCGCCGGTCTTCCGAACCGGCGGCGCCCCCTTCCCCTACATGCCAGGCTTTACGCCAGGTCTCCCCGCATATGCATGGCCGATGCCGCCATCGGCAGCGATTCGGCTTGTTTCTCGTGACGCATCGGCTTGCCGGACGCCGTGACGATTGTCGGCGCTGCATCGTCGCTCTTGATGACGCGCTGAAGATGCCCCGCCAGCCGCAAGGTCAGCGCGGCGATGGTGATCGTCGGGAAATTCGCGCCGACGGTCGGGAACACCGAGCTTCCCGCCACGTACAGATTGCTCATGCCGTGGACCTTCAGATTGCGGTCCACGACGCCGTTCTTCGGCGAATCGTGCATGCGCGTCGTGCCCATGTGATGCCACGTGCCTTCGAGCTGCGCCGGCCACGGCTTGCCTTGCAGCGGCTCGTCGAGCGTGACATCGGCCACGCCGCCGCGCCGCAGTTCCGTCGCGATATGCGCGACAGTGCGATCGAACGTGCGCTTCACGAGCTCGGTCACCTGCCAGTCCACCTTCACGCGATTCATGCCGAGCGCGTCTTTCTGCGCGGACAATGTCACGCGGCTATCGCGATTCGGCTCCGCTTCCACGATGGTCTGAATCTTCACTTCCGTGATGAGCGGACGCGGCTGCAACAGACGCGCAAGACCGAAGCAGGCGGTATCGACGGGATGCGTCATCATCGTGACGAGGTCCGCCGCCATGCTGTAGCCCGGCTGGTCTTTCTTGAGCATGGCCTGCTTCGCGCGAATGAGCGCCTCGGAGCCCTTCGTGTTCTCGCCACGGAACACCGAATAGAACCACGCACGCGCATTGAGCAGCTTCTCGCGCTTCAGAGTCTTTTGCGTCAGCGCAAACTGCGACGAGATGAACGTGCCGTTCGCGGAGACCGCCTTGTTCTGATAGTGATACTTGATGTCGTAGAGCTTGTTGCGCGCCCACTCCTTCTTGAAGTGCACGCTCGCCGACATGATGCGCGGATGGTCCATGAAATAGCGGCCAACCAGATCGTTGCCGTTGCCGAGACCTGCTGCCTGCACCTTGTTCGACGAAAGCAGCAGCCGCGCATTCTCGATGCCGCCCGTCGCGAGCACGAACACCTTTGCGCGAATTGCGAAGCGGCGGCCGGACAGCGTGCCGACATCGATCTTCGTGACGGAGCGCGCATCGGCATCGGTGTCGATATTCAACGCGTTCGCGTACAGGAACACGCGCACGTTCTTCGCCGCCAGCAGTTCCTTGCGATACACCTTGCCGAAGCGCACGGGCGGGCTGAACTGCGAGATCGTGTCGCGCACGTTGCCGCTCAGGAACGGATGGCGCCGCACGTCGGGCCGGTTGATGGCCGCTTCCCAATGCGCGGGATCGAAATTGTTTTCGCCGAGTTGCAGCAGCGCATGCGTGCGCTCGTAATACGGGCGCAGTTCTTCGAGGCCGAAGGGCCAGCCGCTGTCGGCCACCCAGTCGCGCTTCTCGAAGTCCCACGGATCGAGCGGGCGGCACCATCCGCCCCAGCAATTGCTGCTGCCGCCGAGAAAGCGGCTGCGGCATCCATCGGCGAATTCGTAAGGAACGCCAACGTTCTCGCCGCGATAGAGATCGCGCGTGTCGTTGTCCGCCTTATATCCGCCGCTTTCCAGCAGACACGCGCTGATGCCCTGCTTCTCCAGCTCCAGCGCCAGCGTAATGCCGGCGACACCCGCGCCGACGATGCATACCGTGGTCTCGATGACTGCGCCTTCGTCCACGCTCCGGCTGTCAATGAACATGCCCCGTGCTCCCTCTTATTTTCATGCTTTAAGCGATGCCGCGCTGCGGCCTTCATGCAGCGCCCTCGTGATGCCTTGCCCGTCTGTCATGCAGGAAAGCGCTTCCTGATGAATCGCACCGGATTGCCGCCGTACACGCCCTCGGCTTCGAGCGAGCGATGCACCACGGAAAGCGGCGTAACGAGCGCCGATCGTCCGATGGTGACGCCCATCTGCACGACGCATTTCGATGTGATCCATACGCCGTCTTCGATCACGATCGGCGCGACCTGCAAATCCATGCTGCCGGCCGCATCGTGCGATCCGGTCGTGAGAAACGTGCCCTGCGAAATGCACACGTTCGAGCCGATGCGGATATCGGTCTGGTTATAGATCCACGCATCGACGCCAAACCAGCAGTTATCGCCGACTTCGAGATTCCACGGCGCCTTCACGCGAATGGGATGCGGCATGCGACAGTTCTTGCCGATGCGCGCGCCGAACGCCCGCAATAGCGCAACACGCACGAACGAAACCGGAATCAGCTTGTTATTGATGAAGCATGCTTCGACGAAGAACCACACGAGCTCGATGAGAAAGCTGCGCTGCGCGACGAAGTTGCCCGGACCCGCGAGCGAAAGATCGATTACATTGCCGCGTTTGATCCGCGCGTCGTGTTTGTCGTCGCTGCGCCCATCGCTGGGCGCGCCGATGCATCGCTCGTCGATCGCTCTGTCCATGAAATCCCCGGCCTTGTTCGCTGTGCGCTTGCTGCGCGTGGTCGCGCGCATTGATTCTTCGAATACAAGGTGATGTGCAGTCTTTGTTGCTTGTTATTCGTATCGATCGCGCCATGGCGCTGGACCGCATACGGTGAACCGATTATCAGCGAACGTCAAAATGCGCCACGTGCGCTATGACACGCTTGGCCGCATCGGCAAGACTTTTGGCGGCACTAGTCGGAGCCTGGCCGTAAGCTCCCGGCCATGCGTATGCGATTCATCACGCCGCGTGGAGTAGCGTACCGATGCACCGATGCAATCTCTGTACAACGCATGACAGAGCATTCAGGAATGCATGCCGATCACTGCAACAAAGTCCCGGAGGATCGAATGAAACACGAGCTACGCGCGGCGCTCATGCCGCTTGTGCTGGCTACGCTGATCGCATCGCCGCTTGCGCATGCGGGCAATTTCGCCGATGCGGCGATCGCGAAGCCGGCGGGCGGCGGCGTGCCGTCGGAAATGGATTTGCTAGGCAGTCCGGATCGATATGCCGATCCCTACGGCGCGCCGGTCAACGGCAAAGGCGGACAGCGCGGGCCGATCACGAATGCGCAGACTGCGCAGGGCATATCGCCAACGGACAAGCTGCTCGCGCAACAGAATGGCTATGCGGGAAATCCTGGCGCGGGCGCGCAATTGCGGCGCGTCGGACGCAATGCGGATGCGAAGGCGATGATGATGCCCCAAGCTGCGGCAGCGACGCTTTATCGCACGCCCGAAGGGCTGAAGCCGCCGGCGAAAGCCGTGCGGGCGAGAGAGATCTACAAGTCGCCGTATTGACGGTGGATGATCGGCCGTTCAGATCACCGAACGGCCGACGATACTGCTCACTCGATCTTTTCGACTTGCGGCATGATCGGTGCGCGTTCCTTCATGCGAACGATGGGCAGTTCGACGGCGTCGCCGCCACGGACTGCGGCCGCATCGCCGGCGAGCGACTTCAGGCGCTCTTCGAGCCGCGCGAACACCGATTGCGGCGAAAGCCGTTCCTGCGCGAAGAGGCGCCCTTCCTCACCGTAGCGCGCACGCAGCACCGGATTGCGCACGAGCATCTCGATGGCGTCGGTCAATGCGTCGACGCTTTCCGGCTCGATCACGACACCGCGCCCCGATACCGCTTCATATAACTCGGTGCCCGGATGGGCCATCGCGACAACAGCGCGCCCACTCGCGAACATGCCGGTGAGCTTCGAGGGCATGACGAGGTCCGCGACATCGCCGCGTTGCGGCAGCACGTGGATGTCCGCGAGATTCAATAGCTCGTTGAGACGCTCGACCGGTTGCAGCGACAGAAAGCGCGTGTTCGGCAGATCGGCGCAACGCTTCTGCAGCTCGGCCTTGGTCGCACCGTTGCCGCAGAAGACGAACACCACGTCGTCGCGCGAGGCGAATTGAGCGGCGGCGGCCGCCAGCACTTCGAGGCCTTGCTTCGCGCCCATGTTGCCCGAGTAAAGCACCACTTTCGTATGCTCGCCAATGCCGAGTTCGCGCCGGAACGCGTTCGGCCCGTCGAGCGGATAGATCGCGGTGGTATCGACCCAGTTCGGGAGATGGAAGGCATCGGCGGGCGCGACGCCCTTCTTCACCGCGCGCTCGACCATCTTGTCGGAGATCGAGGACACGACGTCGAAGCGGCGCATCAGCCAGCGTTCGAATGCAAGCGCGCCACGCGCCGCGCGTGCGTTCTTCAGCAGGCCGAGATCGAAGGCCGCATCTACTTCGAAATCCTGAATATGCAGCCATGACCGCGCGCCGGTGATTCGCGCCAATGCGAGCGCGCCGGGGGCGTTCGCCAGGCTCGGTGCGATGGTCATCACGACATGCGGACGCCAGAGCGCGTGCAGCATCAGCGCAGGCAGAGACAGGGCCGCGAACGAGCCCAGATGCAGCATGCGCTTCGCTCCGCTCGGCTTCTTCGGCACCCACAACGGCGCGCGCGACAGGCGCACACCCTTGCGCGTCTCGAAGCGAGGCCGCCAGCTTGCATAGCCCTTGCCGACCTTCCATTCCGGATAGTACGGCGGCGCGCAGACGACGCGCACGTCGTGCCCGCTCTGCGCCAGCGCTTCCGCCATTTCCGCCGTGTATTTGCCGGTTCCCGTCAACTCGGGCGCGTAATTCAGCCCGTATATCAGTATTTTCATGTGGTCCCTCGCCCGACAATCGCGCTTCGAATCCCGGGCGTGTCCTCGTCGCCCGCAAAGCGCCAACCCTCGATCACTGCGTGTGTTGCGCCCTCCTTCCCCGTGTCGATCGACTCATCAGTTCGTCAGCAGCAGCGCACAGCCCCGAGCTATGCTGGCCGCAGCCGATGGCGGATCGAAGCGCTGAATGACTTCGGTGCAGCGCTTCGCGACGCCCGCCGTATCGGCGAACGCTTCCAGCGATTTGAGCATGGTTCGATGCAGGCTCGCGACATCGCCCGCAGGGAACGCATAGCCCGATACACCTTCCACGACCAGCTCCGGCACGCAGCCGCAGCTCTCGCTCACGATCACAGGACAGCCGTGATTCAATGCTTCGTTCGTCACGAGGCCCCACGGCTCGCGCTTGCTCGGCAACACCATGCAACTTGCGCCGAAGTATTCGCGCGAGAGCGGCGCGTCCTGAAGGCTGCCCAGGAAATGCACCGCGCCTTGCAGGCCCGCATCGGCCACCTGCTTCTTCAGTTCATCGCCGAGCGGCCCCGTTCCTACGATGCGCAGCTCCGCATGCGGCACGCTCTTCCTCAGTATCTTGAACGCTTCGACGAGCGTATCGATACCTTTCTCCGCTGACAAGCGCCCAACGAACAGAAACACGGGCTTGTTGCCTTGCCGATGCGCGAGCCGGTCGGGAACCACCGTTTCCGGCGAAAACGAGCGCGGCAATGCAGCCGCCTGGCACGGAATGAAAATCTTCTCCTGCTTCGCTCCGAGCGACATCAGATACTCGCGGCTGCGCGTGCCGAATGCGAAATAACCATCGCACAGCGCAAAGAACACGCGCTTCGGAATGGACGTCAGCATGCGGCGCGGATTGTCGCGTGCGGTCGAATCGCAGAACACGGCGCGGCGCTTCCCCGTCACGATGCATGCGGCCATCATCGCCCAGTATTCGGGACGGTGATAACCCGGCAAAACCACGAGATCCGACTTCGCCTTCAGCACTTCCCAGACGAGGCGCGCGGTCATGCGCCAGGTGGGCACGTCTTCATAGCATCCGTTGTAGAGCTTCTTCATCGGATAGCGATGAAACGAGTAATCGACATCCGAGAAGCCGATGCGGTCGTGCTCGGTATCCGCGATCTGCACCATCGAATAGCGGATGGAGCCGGTCCCCGAAATGTTGTGCAGCGCGGACAGGACTTCCCCTTTGTGCCGCGACCACACCACGTTATGAAAGATGGTCACTGAAGCTGACATTATTGTTTTATCCCTGCGAAAGGATGCGTCGCGACTCAGGCAGTCACCAGGGTCTGCGGCATCGATGCATAGCGTTCAAGGAAGTCCCCGTACGTCGCGCGTATGCCTTCTTCGAGCGCGATCGACGCCTTCCATCCCATGCTTTCCAGTTTCGATACATCGAGCAGCTTGCGCGGCGTACCGTCCGGCTTGCTCGCATCGAACACGAGTTCGCCTTCGAAACCCACGACGCGGCACACCGTCTGCGCCAGTTCGCGGATGGTCAGATCATGGCCGACGCCCACGTTGAACACGCCGTCGTTCACGTCGCTTTCCATGAGGAAAGTCGCGGCATCGGCGAGATCGTCGACATGCAGGAACTCGCGGCGCGGCGAGCCGGTGCCCCACACCGGGAGCGATTCATCGCCGCGCAGCTTCGCTTCGTGCGCCTTGCGCATCAGCGCGGGCAACACATGGCTGCTCTTCAGATCGTAGTTGTCGTTCGGGCCGTACAGGTTGGTCGGCATCACCGAAACGAAGTGCGTGCCGTACTGACGGTTATAGGCCTCGCACATCTTGAGGCCCGCAATCTTCGCGATGGCATACGCTTCGTTGGTCGGCTCCAGCTCCGATTGCAGGAGATACGTCTCCTTGATGGGCTGCGGGCAGGCCTTCGGATAGATGCACGACGACCCGAAGAAAACCAGCTTCGACACGTTCCAGCGGCAAGCCGCATGGATCACGTTCGTTTCGATCGCGAGGTTCTCGTAGATGAACGAGGCGGGCATCGTCGAATTGGCGAGGATGCCGCCCACGCGCGCTGCCGCCAGAAACACCACGTCGATCTGATTCTCTTCGAAGAAGAGATTCACGCCGCCCTGATCGGTGAGATCGAGATGCGCCTTCGTGCGCGTGATGATGTTCTGATAACCGGCGGCCTTGAGACGGCGCACCAGCGCCGATCCCACCATGCCCCGATGCCCCGCGACGAAGATTCGTGCTTGCTTGTCCATGGCGGCTTACTCGTGATGTTCGAGGGCCTTGAAACCGGCCAGCGTGACGAGTGCGTCGCGACGTGCAATCTGGTAATCCGCGCGCACCATCTCCTTGACGAGCGACTGGAACGACGTGACCGGACGCCAGCCGAGCTTCTCGTGCGCCTTGGTCGGATCGCCCAGCAGAGTCTCGACTTCGGTCGGGCGGAAGTAGCGCGGATCGACGCGCACGATGACCTGTCCCGGACGCAGCTTCGTCTCACGGCCTTCCACGCGATCGACGATGCCGATCTCATTGACGCCCTCGCCCTCGAAGCGCACGTGCACGCCGAGTTCCGCTGCCGCCTGCTGCACGAATTCGCGCACGCTGTACTGCACGCCCGTTGCAATGACGAAGTCCTCTGCCTGCTCCTGCTGCAGCATCATCCATTGCATCTCGACGTAGTCGCGCGCATGGCCCCAGTCGCGCATCGCGGACAGGTTGCCGAGATACAGATCGTCCTGCAGTCCCGCGGCGATACGCGCGATCGCACGGGTGATCTTGCGCGTGACGAAGGTCTCGCCGCGCACCGGCGATTCGTGATTGAACAGAATGCCGTTGCATGCGTACATGCCATACGCTTCGCGGTAGTTCACCGTGATCCAGTAAGCGTAGAGCTTCGCGACCGCATACGGGCTGCGCGGATAGAACGGCGTGGTTTCGCGCTGCGGAATCTCCTGCACGAGGCCATACAGTTCCGACGTCGATGCCTGATAGAAGCGCGTCTTCTTCTCGAGGCCGAGAATGCGGATCGCTTCGAGAATGCGCAGTGCGCCGAGGCCATCGGCGTTCGCCGTGTACTCGGGTTCTTCGAAGGAAACGGCCACGTGGCTTTGCGCAGCCAGGTTGTAGATTTCGTCCGGCATCACGCGCTGAATGATGCGCACGAGGCTCGTCGAATCGGTCAGGTCGCCGTGATGCAGAAAGAGACGCTGATCCGGATCGTGCGGATCGCGATAAAGATGGTCGATGCGGTCGGTGTTGAAAAGCGAGCTGCGGCGCTTGATGCCGTGTACTTCATAGCCCTTGTTGAGCAGCAGTTCGGCCAGATACGACCCGTCCTGCCCCGTGATCCCCGTGATCAAAGCAACTTTGCGGTCCATGCTTTACCCCTATTCTTCGGTCTGAATGCGGCGCGCGTACGCGCCGCGTTATTTTTATTGCTGGCCTTGCTCGTTTTTTTATTCGGCGATGCTCTCGTAGCCGTAGTAGCCCGCGTACGTGCTGCCCATCAACATCTTCGATTGCGGCACGTCGGTCAGCAGAACGCCCTTCATGTTCACGCCGCCGTGCTGCAGGCGTTTCATCGTCTCGCCGATTTCCTGCACCTGGTTCTTGCCGTGCCGCACGACGAGCAGGCTCGTGCCCGCGTGCTTGCCGATCACGGTCGCGTCGGTGACGGCGAGGACCGGCGGGGTATCGACGATCACCAGGTCATACATCTGCTTCAGTTGATCGAGCATTTCGCCGAGACGCTCGCTTGCGAGCAGTTCCGACGGATGCGACGGCAACGTGCCCTTCGTGATCAGGTCGACGCCCGGCAACACGTCATGCAGGATCGCGCTGTCGACATCCGCGCCCATCAGCACGTCGGACAAGCCCGGCGAATGGCGCACGCCGAAGTGCGAGTGGATGTCACCACGGCGCATGTCGCCGTCGATCAGAAGCACCCGCTTTCTCGTCGATGCCACCAGCGTCGCGAGGTTCGCCGACAGGAACGACTTGCCGGCTTCCGGACGCGAGCCCGTCATCATCACGACGTTGTTGCGCGCATCGGCGAGTTGCAGTTGCAGCGAGGTGCGCAGGCTGCGAATGCCCTCCACCGCTGCATCTTCGGGCGCTTGCGCGGCCAGCACGTGCATGCCTTCGCTGCGCATGCCGACCTTGCGTTGCAGGCGAAGCTGCGTATCGCTGCGCGGCACGATGGCGAACACGCGCACGCCGAGCTGCTTCTCGATCTCTTCGGGACGCTCCACGCCGCCATACAGCGACTTGCGGACGAACGCGAACAGGATGCCGAGCGCGAGGCCCACGCCAGCCGAGATCAGGATGACGATGAGGCGCTTCGGGCGCACCGGATCATCCGCCGGCTGCGCATAGTCCACCACGCGCACGTTGCCGATCTGCCCGGCCTTCGCAATGCGCAGTTGTTGCGCGCTGTTGAGCAGGTTCGTGTACAGCTCGGTGTTCACGCGGACATCCCGCAGATAGCGCAGTGCCGTTTGCTCGGTGTCCGGCAGCGTCGATACGTTCTTGCCGAGGCGCGTCTGCGCACCGGAGAGCGAAGCGATCTGCGCATCCAGCGCTTGCACCGAAGGATGATGCGGCGTGAAGCGTTGCGACAGTTCCGCGCGTTGCTGTTGCAGGTCCGTGAGCTTGGTCTTGTTGTCGACGATCTGCTGCAGCAGCAGGCGGCTTTCCTCGCTCAGGTCCACCGTGCCCTGGCGATTGCGGAACGTGTTGTAGCGCTGCTCCGCTTCGTCGAGCTGCTTCTTCAGCACCGGCAATTGCTGATCGAGGAAGGCGAGCGTGTGCTCCGCTTCGGCCGATCGCTTGTCCGAATCCTGCTGCACGAAGCGGTTCGCGATGTTGTTGACGATCTGCGAGATCTCTTTCGGGTTGCGCCCTTCGAGGCTCACGCTGATGATGCCCGATTGCAGGGCCGTTTCAGCGACCGACAGACGCTGCTGCAGATTGTCGATGGTCGTGAGCGTCGAGAAACGCTGGACGTCGAAGTGCACGCCCGGCGCGCCGACGAGCTTCTCGACCTTCAGCCTGATCGGACCTTGCGGCGTCATGCCCGACGCTTCCTGGCCGACCTTGCCCGACAGAACCGCGACGCCGTTCGGATCGTTCAGCACATACGCGCCGTTCTCGCCCGCCACGATCGTGAACTTCTGCTCGTACAGTTCCTTCGGCGTATCGAAGAGCGGCACGTCGATCTGCTCGTTGCCCCATGCGAAGCGCGACAGATAGCCTTCCGGCACCTTCACGTCGAACGTGGACAATGCGCTGCCGATCACGCCGCCGAGGACCGGCACCGTATGCGGCGCGGCGCTGATGTCGAGATGAAGACGGCGCACCGTATCGTCGACGACGAGGCGCGAGCGCAGCAGTTCGATCTGCGCAGCCGTGGTGGATTTCGCGTCGAACATCTGCGACACGGCTTGCACCGCGTTGACGTTCGCGTTCGCGTTGTTGTTGGCGTTGGTCTCTTCGGTCTGGATCAGCGCGTCGGCCTTGTAGGTCGGCGGCGCAACGAATGCATACGCGGCGCCCAATGCGACCACCGCGAGCATAACGACCGTCACGAGTTTCCAGTTGCCGAAGACGGCCGCCAGATAGTCGGATAATCGCAACTCGTCGCCGGTCGAGACGTCCGAGTAGCGTGCATCAAAGTTTATGGCCATGGTCTCGCTCGCTTATTTCTTTGAAAAGTCGCACAGAACGCCGGCGCGCCCCGCGCGCGCCGGTTGAAGCCAGAAAAACGAAGTCTTACTTGGTGATGACCGCTGCCGTCAGACCCGCGTTGATGGCGGGCAACAGCAGGTTCAGCACGCGGCTGAAGCGGACAAGGCCGTTGTTATCCACGTAGACCACGTCCTTCGGTTGCAGCTCGAAGCTGTTCGCAAGCAGCATGGACACAGGCGAACGCGCGTCGAGTTTGTACACCTCGGGGTTGTCCGTCTGGCCATTGCGAATCACGTACAGCTCCTTCGGATCCGACGTCTCGGCGTTGAAGCTGCCGGCCTGCGAGATCGCATCCGAGAGCGTCAGCTTGCCGTTGCGCATCGGGATCACCGTGGCCGGCTTGGTCACTTCGCCCATCACGTACACGCCGTTGTCTTCGCGTGAATCGATGCGCAATGCATCGCCCGGCTTCAGCATGATTTCCGACGGGCTGCGGCCCTTCGCGGTCATGCCCGCCATGTTGATGTGATAGGTGACGCCGTCACGGATCAGCGTGACGCGGCTTTGATCCGCGCTCGTCGCGAAACCGCCCGCACGCCCGATGGCTTCGGTGAGCGTCATCGGAATGTCGTTGATCTGCAGCGAGCCGGGCGTGCGCACTTCGCCGTCGATATAAACCTGCGACGCACGGAACGAAGCGACGCGCACCGTCAGTTGCGGCTTCACGAAGACCTTCGACAGCTCGGCGTACAGCTCGCGCTGAACCTGCGATTCGGTCTTGCCCGCGACATGCAGCGCGCGGTTCACATACGGGAATTGCAGATTGCCGTCGGCATCGACGACGAAGCCAGGCGCGGCATCGGCTTGACGCGTCTGCTGCGGCGGCTGCCCGAGCGCGGCGACCAGTTCCGGGTGATCCCAGACCGTGATCTGGAGCACGTCGCCCGGTCCGAGCACGTATGCGGTCGGCTTGCCGTAGAGGCTCGCGTTCGGATCAACCGTCGACGACGGCTGCGCGGCCTTCAGCTTGCGCACGAGCGAGAGGTCGATCGGCGTGATCGGAATATTCACGGCGGTCGCGGTATCGCCCTGGTCGTTCGACGTTTCGGCGAGCGCGGCCGGCTTTTCCATGTGCATGCCCGGTGCGAGCGCGCATCCTGCGAAGATCACGCAGAGAGAAGCTGCAGCCGCCAGGCTCGAAAGCCGGAAGACGCCCGACACGTTGGTATTGGCGGCCATGGTCGTGGTGCCCGGTTGTTGTTGATTGTGCATGATGGTCGTCCCCTGCATTCAATAAGCGTTGGTGTGGCGTAGTCCCTTGAAGATCGTTGCGGCGATGATTTTCATGTCGAGGCCGAACGACCAATTACCCAGGTAGTACAAATCGTGAGCGACGCGTCCTTCCATTTTTTCGATGAGATCGGTCTCTCCCCGAAAGCCGTTGACCTGCGCCCAGCCGGTGATACCCGGCTTGATCCGGTAACGATGGATGTACCCCGACACGACCTTCTGATAAAGATCGTCATGTTCCAGTGCATGGGGACGCGGGCCCACGACCGACATGTCGCCGAGCAGAACGTTGAAGAACTGCGGCAGCTCATCGAGGCTGGTACGGCGCAGGAATGCCCCGACACGGGTCACGCGCGGATCATTGCGCGTGGCCTGCCGAACCACCCCGGCCTGTTCCGTGTGCATTCGCATCGAACGGAACTTGTAGATTCGAAACACGCGGCCATCCGCGCCCTTGCGACGTTGCCTGAAGAACACCGGACCGCGCGACGTCAGCTTGATTGCGATTGCAATGGCGATCAGCAGCGGCGAGATGGCGATGATCGCGCCGAGCGCGAACACGCGGTCGAAGATCTCCTTCTGCAACAGCGCGCTTTGCGAGATCGGCGATGCAACGAGGTTGATCGCGGTTTCGCCGAGCAGGTCCGTCGTGCTGCTTTCGAACAGCGAGAGGCTGCGCACGTCCGGCATGAAGCGCACGTTGACGAGCTCTTCGCGGAACTCGTTCACGAAGCGATGGATCGTGCGTTCCTCGGACAGCGGCAGCGCGAGCCACACTTCATGCACGTTGTGCGTGCGGACGTAGTTCACGAAGGCATCGTGATCTTCGAACACGGGAACGCGCGTATTGAGCCGGCCCGATTCGGGAGCCACGTTGAACACGGCGCTCGCACGAAAGCCCGAATTCTTCGCCCGTTCGAGCTTTCTGACGATGGAGTTGCAATGCTTGCCGCAACCGACGACAGCCACCTGATGCAGGTTCATGCCCGCATTGCGCATGCGTGCAAGCACGACATGGGTGAGAAGCCGCCCGCCGATCATGAGCACGCCGGACATCGCGGTCCAGTACGCAAACCAGAGGCGCGACACATAGTCGAGCCGATGCAGCGAGAACATCAGCGCCAGCGCGCAGCCCTGCACCACCAGCCAGCCAAGCGACACCTGACAGATGAGCATTACCTTCCTGCGGCCGCGCCATGATTCGTAGACGCCGAAGCCCGGAAAGAGGGCAAGCGAAAACGCTGCCGCAAAAGCGACGAACACCGCCGAATAGGCGGGCACCGCTATGTTCTCGAACCTGATCTGCGACGCCACCGCCGCGCCGCCGACGATCATGGCGACGTCGAAGAGGCGCGCGAGCAATCCTTGTAAATCGCGCATGTCTTTTCCCCGAACGAAATCGATCCCGCCCAGCTAAGTTTTCATTTACCCCTCGCATGCGGCGGCGAACTATCGCGCGCCGCTGCGAGGGACCCAGTGCCGTGCATCCGCTAAACGCGGTGCTCAGCTACGGCCATACGTATCGTCGAAACGAACGATGTCGTCCTCGCCGAGGTAGCTGCCCGACTGCACTTCGATCATCTCGAGCGGTACCTTGCCCGGATTTTCGAGGCGATGCCGCACGCCCAGCGGAATGAACGTCGATTCGTTCTCCGAGAGAAGGAACTGTTCTTCGCCGCGCGTGACGAGCGCCGTGCCGCACACGACGATCCAGTGCTCCGCGCGATGGTGATGCATCTGCAGCGAAAGCTGCGCGCCCGGCGCAACCACGATGCGCTTCACCTGGAACCGCTCGCCATGCTCGATCGAGTCATAGAAGCCCCACGGACGGCGCACCTTGCGATGCGTGTCGGCTTCGGGCGCATGCTGTTCGCGGATGCGCGCGACGAGACCCTTGATGTCCTGCACGCGCGAACGATCGGCGACGAGCACCGCGTCATCCGTTTCGACGACGATGATGTTGGTCGTGCCGACGCATGCGACGAGGCGTCCGCCTTCCGAGCGCGCATAGCTGGAGGTCGCGCCTTCGAACACCACGCGGCCGCTCGCGACGTTGCCCGAGTCGTCCTTGTCCATCGCGTCCCAGACGGCGTCCCACGAGCCGAGATCGGACCAGCCCGCGACGAGCGGCACCACCACGCCTTCGCACGGTGCGTTCGGCGTGCCGATGTGCTCCATCACCGCGTAGTCGATCGAGTCCGACGGCGTGCTGCCGAACTGCGCCGCGTTCGGGCGGAAGAACTTGCCGTCGTCCTTGCCTTCGCCGAGCGCCGCGCGGCATGCCGCGAACATCTCGGGATTGAGCTTCTGCAGCGCGGCCAGCCACACGCTAGCGCGCACGACGAAGATGCCGCTGTTCCACCAGTACGTGCCCGCTGCGACGTATTGCGCGGCGAGTTCGGCGGCGGGCTTCTCGACGAAGCGGTCGATCTGATGCGCGCCGTCGGAGAGCGCGCCGCCGAGGCGGATATAGCCGAAGCCGGTGTCGGGACGCGTCGGCGGAATGCCGAGCGTGGCGATCGCACCGCGTTCCGCGTGCTCGGCGGCGATCGCAATCGCGCGATGCAGCGCCGGGATATCGGCGATCGAGTGATCGGCGGGCATCGCGACCATGATCGCGTCGCGGCCATCCTTGCATGCGGCGAGCGCGGCCAGCGTGAGGGCGGGCGCCGTGTCGCGGCGTGCCGGCTCGACGATGATCTTCGCGCTGACGCCGCTTTCGCGCGTCTGCTCTTCCGTCGTGAAGCGATGCTCTTCACCGCACACGATGATCGGCTCGGCGCTCACGTTGAAGTCGCCCGTAAAGCCTTTCATGCGCGAAACGGTGGCTTGCAAAAGCGAGTCGCGACCGACGACGCCGATCAATTGCTTCGGAAACTGTTCACGGGACATCGGCCACAGGCGCGTGCCCGAGCCGCCGGCCAAAATGACGGAAACCAGCCGGCGGCACGGCGTGGCCGTCACGGCGCCCGCCTGCCCCTCGCTGCTTGTCGTCACTTCGCCTTGCGTGCGTGTTTCATTGCTCATCGTAGGACTCCTGCCTGCATGTTCGTTCGCGGCTTGCGTGACATCACTGCCGCCCGAGAATGATTGGGCCCCGGACCAAGATGGTCCGGCCAAATGTTCGACGCTTTACGCCACCCCTGTCCGGTACCCCACACAGAGGGACGCTGGTGCTTCGGCCTTGCTGTCTCCTGGCCCTTCTGACGCGTCCGGCTCTCAGCCGTTTGCCTCGCGCCGGCTTTGCATCCGGTATTCGGTCGGCGAAATCAGAAGGCGCTTGCGGAAAATCTTGGCGAGCCTGTCGCCGTTGCCCATGCCGCTTCTGCGCGCGATCTTGTCCACCGGCAACTCCGAGTCGGTGAGCAGCGCGCAGGTCACGGCAAGGCGTGCCTGCAGCAGATAATCGGATGGCGTGATGCCCATCTCGATCTTGAAGCGGCGCAGGAAGTTGCGCTCGCTCATCGCGGCGACTTGCGCCGCATCGACGACGGAGATCGGCCGCTCGCAGTTGTCCTGGAGCCACCGCGCCGCCGCGCGAATCTTGTCGCCCGCCGATGCCGCGCCGCTGTCGCCGAGAATCGACACGAGCTTCGCGGCAGAGCCGGGCATGAGACGTTCGGCCACGCTGCGCGAGATGTCGAGTCCGAGATCTCGCTTCACGATCATCAACGCGCCCTTCATCGATTCGTAGCGATCGCCGCCTTCGCCCGATTGCTCGTCGCGCACGAGCGGCATGATCGCGTTGCCATAGCGGGCCTGCGCATCGTGTGCGTAACCGATGCCCGCCGCCTCCAGCACCTTGCGGCCTTCGGAGATCGACTTGATCGCCGTGGTCTTGCCGTTCACGCGGCGCAGCCATTCGACGATGCGATCGTCCTTCGCGGCTTCCTCGGCGCCGCGTCCGCCAGCGACGAAGAGCGCATCGAAGCCGCCGTAGTGGCGTGCGTCGAGACCGTCGGTCCAGACACGCACCGACGACGAGCACGCGACGTTGCCGCCTTCGACGGAGAGGAAGCGCACGTCATAGGTGCAGTCGGCTTTCGCCTTGGCCGACGACAGTTCATTGGCCATGTGAAAGACTTCAGCGACGATTCCCGCACCCAGTAGCGAGAATCCGTCGAACAGCAAAATCGCAATCCGTTTCACCTCTGCCTGCGACGGTCTCGTCGAGGGAGGCATCCAACCCATCACTGCGGGTTCGAGAGTGGCGTAAGGCATGGTCATCCTCTGCAGCTTTGTTTCCAGGGTGCGGAAGAGTTACTCGGCCATTGCATTGCATCAAGGCGTTCCCGAACTTCGCCGGGTTGCCGTGACCGATGGGAACGAGAGGTTGGCGGAATCGTCTCCGCTGGTGTGAATAATAAGCAGACAATGTTTTCCGTGGGTTCGATTTTCGCGCTTAAACCACAAAATCTGTTCGGTTATGAGGCTGACCGCACATTGATATCCATGTCCGCATTCGGTTTGAGCGTCTTTCAATGCCTATTGCCCGAGTTTCAATATTTCTTCATACGAACGGTCGATCTGTTCGCCAATGCCGTATGGCTTCTTTTCCGTGCGGTTCCACGCTCAAACCGCCAGAAGCCCTGTCGCACGGCCTTGTGCGGTCAAACGAACCAATCAGCGCTTTTCAACGGCCCGTTTCAAAATGATTCACCGGTGAAACATCAGCCGCTTCAAAGCTGGGCGTTCGCACGCGTTGAATCGGCAATTTTTGGATTATCGCCGGTAAGATTTTGATACAGACACCGGCGCTACCAGACCGCCGAGTAAATCCGAAATCCGTTGATTTATTAATCGCCGTTTAATGTCGATTTAATTCAACGAATGCGAATCAGCGGTTCTTTAATAACACCACGACTATTTATTCACGGACATAATCCAGGCGTTTTATATGAATTGACATGCTGCGCCGCACGAGGGCTAAACGCCCGCTAAGCACCGCGAGCAAAGGCCGCCGCAGCCGGACATTTCCGCCAAAACCTAGTGCATTTGCGGCGGTGCACCGTTTAGGGTTAATACGAACGAACGGTTCCGAGTCAGCGCGATTCGTCCGGGGAATACCACTGGATTGACCCGATTAATTGCGTGACCCGTCAAAAGAAATCGTAAGACGCAACGTTGCGCGACGCCGGTCAAATTTTCCGGTCTCCATCGGCGACCAGTAACCGTGCCGCAGGCGCATGTGTTTCATGTCTGATCAGTTCGTCGCCGGCTCCGACGACGCATTCATCGGACGAAGGGGCGGCGCGCGTGCGGATACGCACGGTTCGCGGCGGGCGCTGCGGTCATCGTGGGCGCTTGCACGCGGCCTGTAGTGCCGCGAATCGCCTCGCTCCTCACAGTCCGACCACTCGCACGATGACCCGATTCCCGACCGCACGCCGCGCGACAGCAGCCATCGCCATGCTTTTGACGATGACCGCCTGCGACAACGCAACGTCCGACGAAGCCGCCACGCCCGCGGCCAGCAAGCGCGCCTCCTTCGATACGCCGCCGCTGCGCTGCGACGCGCCCGCAACCCCCGTACCGGCTGCGCAAAGCGGTCCCGCGATCGAAGCGGATACGCCCGGCAGCAACGGCACGCGCATGTTCGCGCTGAACGCGCCGCTTTCCGTTGCAATCACGACTCGCGCGAAGGCTGCCGACGCGGTGAACTGGGAGATTCGCGACGCGTGGAACGTCGTGAAAGCGAGCGGCCGCTTCGCCGTCGATGCGAAGCCGGCGACCTACACGCTCGCGTGCTCATCGCGTGCGGCTGGGTACTTCGCGGTGAGCGCATCGCTCGAATCGGACAAGACGGCCTTGCCTCCACGCGGCACGCGGCCTTCGGGCATCGCGACCTTCGGCGTGCTGCCCGATGTATCGGCGGCGCTCCCGGCCGTGACGTATGCGCGCCTCGATCAGCATCGCTTCGGCGGTCAGGGCGCCGCGTATCTGAAGCCGGGCGAGTCGTGCTGCTCGGGCGATGGTTATCGGCCGCTCTATCCCGATCTCGGTCTCACGTGGGTCAATGACAATCGCAACTGGTACGTGACCGAGGAGAAAGGCCCGCACACGTTCGATGCAGCGGCGGACAATCTCGCGCCCTTCTTCAAACCCGGCGACCTGCTGCGCCTCATTCAGCTCGATGGCATCCCCGCCTGGGCAAGCCCGACGAAGGAGCGCACGCACAGCTACGCGCCGGTATCGCTCGATGCTTACCGCGACTACATGAAGCGCGTGGGCGCGGAGTCGAACACCGTGCGCAAGACGTGGTTCCCGCGACAGTCGCAAAACTACTATCAGGTGACGTGGGAGCCGGATTACGAAGGCGGCCTGCCGTGGCGCGACTCCGATGCGAACCTCGTCGCGATGTACAAGGCCACGCACGAAGCCATCCATGCGAGCGATCCGAACGCCGTCGTGATGGGACTGACGCTGTCGAATCTCGCATCGAATACGACGTGGCTCAGGCGTCTCGCGCCGCTTGGCATCGGCAAGTATCTGGATGGCGTCAGCGTGCATGGCTACTACGATGTGGGCACGTCGCCGTCGCATCCGCCGGAGCGTTTCGATGTCGATCCATCGACGTCGGCCAAAGCGATGCCCGCCGCAATGCGCGAGTTGCGTCGCGCGATGACGGACATCGTGAAGCCGGGCGCGAAGCTCTTCGTCACCGAGACAGGCGTGAGTTATGACATCGGCAGCAAGTATGGTCCGCATACGCCCGGCTGGAACGTGCTCTATGCGCAAGGCGCGGTCGTCGCGCGCGCGCATCTGATGCTGCTTGGCGAGGGTGCGGACGTGAGCTTCGTGTTCTATAGCGCCGATCCGCCCGAAGTGGGCTATGGCGTGTTCTTCGATCTCGTCAATGCGGAGGGCGGCTTCGGGCAGACGCAGATCAGCCCGAAGCCCGCTGCGATGGCCGTGGCTGCGATGACGCGCATCGTCGATGGCACGACGACGCTCGGTTATCTCAATGGCACGCCGCGGGGCGTCTATGCGTATGCGTTTCAGCGCTTGAATGGCGGCAAGGTCGTGACTGCGTTGTGGACGCATCGCAATGCATCGTGGCCGGGCCGCGACGGTTTCGATTCGACGCATGGGGTCGACTACAGCCTCGTCGTGGATGCGCCCGGCAAGTCGGGCACGGTGACGGTTTTCGACATGATGGGCAATGCATCGGCGATGCAATACAGCGATGGGCGCTTGCCGCTGGTCTTGAGCGAAGCGCCGGTCTATGTCGTGTCCGATAACGCCGCAGCGATGCGCGCGAACGTCACGAAGCCTGCCGGTTATGTGGGGCAATAGGGACTGAATTAGTCGTTTAAGACCAGTGCTGCGGCGGACTGTCGCATGCCTGTGCGCGCTACACTGAATTTGCGCTGCGTCTGTTCAAACGGGGACCGGCATCCATCATTCATAACGATCAAAAGAAAATGACCAACGCAACGGCGATGCTGAGCGAAGCGGATTTCATGACAGTGGTTCGGCTTGCGCCGCTCGTGTCGATCGATCTCATAGTCACCGATGGGAATCGGCGAGTGCTGGTGGGGCGGCGGCGAAATCGGCCTGCACAGGGGACGTGGTTCGTGCCGGGCGGGCGCATCGCCAAGGACGAATCGCTCGATGCCGCGTTTCGGCGCATTGTGCGCAGTGAGCTAGGCGTCGCCAGTGTCGAGCGGTCTTCTGCGCGGTTTTATGGGGTGTTCGAGCATCGCTATTGCGATAATTTTTCTGGGTCCGAGGGGTTTGGGACGCACTATGTCGTGCTTGCTTATGCTCTGCCTCTGAGTGGCAATGTGGCCATTGGGCGATTTGATCAGCACAGCGAGTATCAGTGGTTGCACGCTGATGATCTGCTGGCTGCTCATGATGTGCATGAGAATACCAAGGCTTATTTTCGCTGATGCCGCGAGGGGCTTTCTTCTTTTCGTGTCGGTCTATTGGCGCGCCCCTCCCCGGGGCGCGCTAATAGACCGACGCGAGAAATCCAAAACAAAGAATGCCAACCGCGCAATGGCGAAAATATCGTTCATTGCTTTCTTGGCTACGGCTTAGCATAAGACAAAGCGCCCCCGCCCCGGCAAGGGGGCGAGCAACAAACCGACGCGAGTAACGAACTCAACGAAACCCGAACTCAACCCTCAACAACGGGAACATCGGCATCATCTTCGGCAGAGGCCTCCAGAACGGCATCCTCCACGAAAGGAACCGCAAAGTGCGCCTTCAAATACGCCTCGAATTCATCGCGAACCTCCGGATGCCGGAGCGCGAACTCGACAGTGGCCTTGAGATACCCCAGCTTGCTGCCGCAATCGAACCGTTTCCCGCGATACCGATAAGCCAGCACCTGCTCCTGCGAGAGCAGCGCCTCGATCCCATCGGTCAACTGAATTTCACCGCCTGTCCCCGGTTTCTGATTCCGCAGAAACTCAAAAATGCGCGGCATCAAAACATACCGCCCGACGACGCCAAAGTTCGAAGGCGCCAAAGCCGGCTCCGGCTTCTCGACCACGCGCGACAGCTTGAAAAGACCATCGTCCCAAGGCTTGCCCTCAATCACGCCATACGAGCGCGAATCCTTGCGATCGATCTCTTCGACGCCAATCACCGACGAGTGATAATGATCGAACACGTCGACCATCTGCGCGAGCACAGGCGGCTGACCATCGAGCAAGTCATCCGCGAGCACGACAGCAAACGGCTCGTCACCGACGAGTTTCTCGGCACACAACACCGCATGCCCTAACCCGAGCGCCTCAGCCTGACGCACATACATGCACGTCACGTGGCTCGGCAAAATGCCACGCACCATTTCCAGCAGCTTCGCCTTGCCGCGCGCTTCGAGCTCGGCTTCGATCTCATACGACTTGTCGAAGTGATCCTCGATCGCACGCTTGCTGCGGCCCGTCACGAAGATCATCTCCGTGATGCCCGCCGCCATCGCCTCTTCGACCGCATACTGAATCAGCGGCTTGTCCACCACCGGCAACATTTCCTTCGGGCTCGCCTTCGTTGCGGGAAGGAATCGCGTGCCGAGTCCCGCCACCGGAAATACCGCCTTGCGCACTTTTAGCATCGGCTCACCTTGTTGGTTGAATGTGCAATAGGCGAACGCAACGCTTCATCGAGCGTTCGCGGCCGCCTCTTCTAGTTGTCGCCGTCGCCGATTTCATCAGACGACACGAGTAGCGTCAGCTTATTCGCGCGATATCGAAATCATCTGCCAACACTTCGTCATTTTCAGACTGTCAAGCCGATGCGCATTCACTGCCGCGTATAGTGCGACGCATGTGAGCTTGGTTTTCCCGCTTTCGACGTTCCTCACCGGAACAAGGGGGATGAAAGCAACCGTCCGGCATGTGACCCGAGCGAGGCGCGACAAAGCGCCCAAAGTGGCCCCAAAGTGGCTTGAGCGCGCCCGCTCCGGTCGACAGGAGATAGTCGATGGAATACGCCAATGGTATGGGCCGGCTGCACGTCGTGCGCTCGCCCAGGCCCGATGTACGGTCTGCCGGCACGGCAAAGCGGATCGGCATTCTGGTCTTCGAGGACTTCTCTCTCGTCGAAGTCAGTTCGATTTCCGAGGTCTTCTCGCTGGCCAATCAGGTAAGCCCGTACGCGGAAGAATCGCGCGGGCAGCGTGAGCTACCGCACGCATCGTCCGCATCATTTGCGGAAATGCCGAACTATTCGCTGCAGTTCGTGTCCAGCGAAGGAGGCAGCGTTGCGAGCAGTTGCTCCATGCGCATCTGGACCGAAAGCCTCGAAGCACGATGGATGAACGAATGCGATGCGCTTTTCATCGCGGGCGGCCCCGGCGCACGGCAGGCACGCCACGATGTCACGCTGCGCAGGCAGCTTGGCCGCATCGCGCCGAAGATTCCGTTCATCAAGGCCATCGGCGAAGGCGCGCACCTTCTCGCAGCGGCGAATCTCACGCTGCAGAACCGCTCGCTCGATTTCGCCGATGA
This sequence comes from Caballeronia grimmiae, assembly GCF_000698555.1. Taxonomy (GTDB): domain Bacteria; phylum Pseudomonadota; class Gammaproteobacteria; order Burkholderiales; family Burkholderiaceae; genus Caballeronia; species Caballeronia grimmiae. Next base: position 441,084 of record NZ_JFHE01000001.1, read on the forward strand.
ACCGGCGGCGGAAGCCATGTCGCCGGCATTGTCGAACGCGCTGTCCATCGCCGAGCAGACGCTCACGCTCGACGACCCGAAAGGTCCCATCGCTGCCGCGCTGTCGATGGTCAAGCGCGATTACGGCGCAGCCGTCGCACGCGAAGTATCGGAGCGGTCGATACCGGGCGCGTGGCAAAAGCTCGCCATGGTTCTCGACGACACCGACGGCGGCGGCGTGCGTCAAAAGATCGACGCGGCCGCGCGCTGGATCCGCGAAAACTACGTGCGGCAGATTTCGATCACCGATGCCGCACGCGTCGCCGCCATGAGCGAGCGCAACTTTCTGCGGCGCTTCAAGGCGCAGATCGGCCTGACGCCATCGGAATATCTGTTGCGCGCCCGGCTCGACGCGAGTTGCATGCTGCTCGCCGCCACCGACTTGCCAGTCGACAAGATCGCGCGGCGTTGCGGCGCGGGCAGCGGCGACGGCCTCGCGAAGATTTTTCGCAAGCGCCTCTCGATTTCGCCAACCGAATATCGCATGGCGGGCCGCCGCAAACAGGCGGACAGCTCGTAGGCATTTCTAAACCGCGATACCTACAACGGACACGTATGGAAACAAAGGTACTCTGGATTTGTTCGAACCTCGGGGATGCAGCTTTCACGCTGCCACTGGCACTCGTCTGCGCCTTGTGGCTGCGCACCGTGGACTGGCGGCTCGCGCTGCGCTGGGCCGTGCTGCTCGCCGCGGGCATGGGCCTCGTCGGCCTCTCCAAGATTCTCTATGCAGGCTGCGGGCTGGAGATTCCGGCCTTGGGCTTCCGCATGATCAGCGGGCATACGATGCTCGCCGCGTCCATCTACACGGTCGCGGGCGCGCTGATATTCGGCAGCTTCGGCGGCGGGTGGTACCGGCTGGGCGCGGCGGGCGGCCTCGGACTCGCCGCGATGATCGGCGCGAGCCGCATCATTCAGGACGCGCATACGCCGAGCGAAGTGATCGCGGGATGGCTGCTCGGCGCGGCCATCGCCGGCATGCTGCTCATGCGCGTGTTCGAGCAGCCGCGCAAGATGCCGCGCGCGGCTGTCGCGGGCGTCGGGCTGCTCGCGGTATCGTCGATTGCGTATGGGCATCACGCGCCGTTCCAGGCGCTCATCGAGCAATACTCGTGGGCGCTTTGCCGGGGGCTCGGGCTGTCGTGAGTATGATGTCGGCCTGATCGCTGACTCACACACGCCGCGCACCGGATGCTGATTCATCCGACGGCGCGGCCACGACTCCGGACTCCAGCATGGACCGCTTCCTCGCAATGAAAGTGTTCGTGCGCGTCGTCGAATCGGGCAGTTTCTCGAAAGCCGCCGACGCGCTTCATCTTCCACCCGCAAGCGTCTCCCGCACGCTGCAGGCGCTCGAAGCGCATCTCGGCGCGCGGCTGCTCAATCGCACGACCCGCAGCATCAGCATCACCGAAGACGGCGAAGCCTATTTCGACCGGTGCGTGCGCGTGCTCGGCGAAGTCGACGACATGGAAGCGTCGCTGTCGCATTCGAAGCTGAGTCCGAAGGGCAACGTCAAGGTGAGCCTTCCGCAGGTGATGGCGAAGAGCACCGTCATTCCCGCGCTGCCGGAATTCTTCGCGGCGTATCCGGATATCGGCGTCGAATTGCTGCTGACGGACCGGCAGGTCGATCTCGTGGAAGATGCCGTCGATTGCGTGGTGCGCGTCGGCGCGATCGGCGATATCGGGCTGGTCGCGAAGCGTATCGGTGCCTATACGCAGATCACGTGTGCATCGCCGGGATATATCGAGCAATACGGCGAGCCGCAGACCCTCGACGATCTCGACCAGCATCTGGCCGTCGGCTATGTGATGAACAAGTCGGGGCGCGTGCGCAACTGGGAATTCGTCGTCGATGGCGAAACGCGCAGCATCGCGCTCAAACACAAGATCGCGGTCAACGATGCGGATTCATACATCGCGTCCGGGCTCGCGGGCCTCGGGCTCATTCAGAGTTCGAGCTACACGCTCGATCCGTATCTGAGAAGCGGTACGCTGCGGCGCGTGCTCGCTGAATATCCGACGCATCCGCGCGTGGTGTCGGTGCTGTACGCGGCGAATCGGCACCAGCCGCGGCGCGTGCGTGTGTTCATCGACTGGGTCGCCGATCTCTATTCGCGGCTGCCGATCTTCCAGGAAAGCTGAAGGCGCGCCGCGTCTCAGCCAGCCGCTCCGCGCCCCTTCGCCACGCTCTGCAGCACGGGGGCGGCCGCCGTCTGATATTCCGGCACCCAGCGGCGCAAGTCGCGGCGCACTTCATCGTCGGACAACACGCGGTGCTGCATCAGCCACGGCAATAATTCGTCGATGAACGCGTCCGGCACTTCCCGCGCCTGCGCGATGCGCAGCTTCGGATGCGGCGTGCGCGTGGTGGTTTCATCGTCGGCGAGCAGTTCTTCGTAGAGCTTCTCGCCGGGACGCAGGCCGGTGAACACGATGCGAATCTGCTCGTCGCTATAGCCGTATAGGCGAATCAGATCGCGGGCGAGATCGACGATCCGCACCGGCTGCCCCATGTCGAGAATGAAAATCTCGCCGCCCCGACCCATGCTCGATGCCTGCAACACGAGTTGCGCGGCCTCGGGAATCGTCATGAAGAAACGCGTAATTTCGGGATGCGTGACCGTGACGGGACCGCCCTTCGCGATCTGCTGCTGGAACTTCGGAATCACGCTGCCCGCGCTGCCGAGCACATTGCCGAAGCGCACGGTTTCGAACTGCGTGCGCGGCGCGGTTTGCTGCAACGCCTGACACGCCATCTCCGCGAGACGCTTGCTCGCGCCCATCACGTTGGTCGGGTTGACGGCCTTGTCGGTGGAAATGAGGACGAAGTGGCGCACGTCGTGACGAATCGCCGCGCGCGCGACGCGCAGCGTCCCGAGCACGTTGTTGCGCACGGCTTGCCACGCGTTCTGCTCTTCCATCAGCGGCACGTGCTTGTAGGCGGCCGCGTGAAAGACGATGTGCGGCGTGAAGCGCGCCATGGTCTGATCGAGCAGCAGCGAATCCTTCGCGTCGCCGACGACCGGCACCACGGATAGCTCCGGAAACTTCTCGTGCAACTCTTCGATCAGGCGATACATCGCGTATTCGCTCAGGTCGTAGGCGATCAGTTGCGCAGGCGAGAAGCGCAGAATCTGCCGGCACAACTCGGAGCCGATCGAGCCGCCCGCGCCCGTCACCATCACGACGCGTCCGTGCAGCAGTTGCTCGACGTGCGGCATGTCGATTTTCACGGGCTCGCGGCCAAGCAGATCTTCCAGGTCGATTTGCCGCACGCGCGACAGGAAACCGCCCTCGCCCTGCGTCAACTGACTGAGCGCTGGCAGGACCATCACCTTGACGCCTGCGCGCACGCAGAGTGTGGCGACGCGGCGCTGTTCGTCGACGGAAGCCGAGGGAATCGCGATGATCGCGTATTCGGTCTTGTACTGCTCCGCGACCTTCGAAAGATCGCCGAACGAGCCAAGCACCTTGTGGCCGAGCACTTCCCGGCCTTGCTTCGAAGGATCGTCATCCAGCAGGCCGACGAGACGCCACTCCGACGAACGCGCCAGTTCCCGTGCGAGCATCGCGCCGGCCGTGCCCGCGCCGAGCACGATCACGGGCTTGCCCTGCCCGACGAGTCCGCCGTACAGATAGAACTCCTTCGCCGCGCGATACAGCGCACGCGCGCCGCCCATCGCCAGAAACAAAAACAACGGCTCGACGATGAGCACCGAGCGCGGAATGACGGGCGTCGGCTGAAGCAGCACTGCGCCGATCATCACGACGAGCGCGCCGACCACGACCGATTTCGAAATCCGCATGAGGTCCGGCAGGCTTGCGAACACCCACATGCCGCGATACAGGCCGAAGACGCGGAACATGACGCCGTAGACCGGCAGAACCCAGATAAGCGCGATGAGCGCGCCGTGCTGAAAGTGCGTCGGCACCGCGCCGTTGAAGCGGATCAGATAGGCGGCGAGCCAGGTCGCGGCGACCGCCACGAGATCGAACGTGAAGGCGCCAGCGGAAAGCCACGATGCTTTGAATCGAATCATCCGCGTACACCTCGAGATTGTTCGGATAGGAGCGCCCGATGGCGCCGCCAGCTTGCATCGACAACCAGTCCCGCCACCGCGACGGCGATCGCCCAGCCTGCCAGTGCCATCCATTGCGCCGCCGGCGGCCAGGCCAGCGCCAGATTGGCGAGCGCGACGCTTGCGAGCATCAGCACGTACCAAACGATTGCCGTCCGCGCGTGGCCAGCGCCCATCTGCACCATGCGCTGGTAGTAATGCTCGCGATGCGCCTGCCAGAACTTCTCGCCGCGCGCGAGCCGTCGCAGCAGCGTGACGGATGCATCGGCGATGAACGGCCCGAAAACGAGCGCCGGGAACCATACTGGCCACGTGCCCTTCAGCCAGCCCCAGTAGCCGAGTGCGCCTGCAAGGAATCCTAGGGGAATCGACCCTGAATCGCCTAGAAAAATCCGTGCCGGATGGAAATTGAAGAGCAGAAAGCCCGCCGCCGCCCCGGCGATGGCCGCGCTGGCGATGCCGAGGTCGATTTGCGGCAACGGCCCCGACAGCGCCGCCACCGCGTAGCCGCCGAAGCCGAAGAGCGCCATGCCGCCCGCGAGGCCGTCCGAACCGTCCATGAAGTTGTACAGATTGACGAGCCAGACCATCAGGAAGCCGACGGCCGCGAGCGCCCACCACGGCGCGGGCGCGGGGTTCGCGGCGATCAGCACGGCGACGGCGGCGACGTGCGCGCCGAAGCGGACGCGTGCGGGCAGGCCCCGGCGGTCATCGATCTGCGATACGGCGGCGAGCGCGGCGGCGAGCAGCGCGGCGAGCCACATCGAGCGCGTGAGCGCCAGCATCGCGATGATCGAGACCGGCACGATGCCCCATCCGCCGACGCGCGGTGTCGGACGCGTGTGCAGTGAACGATCGTTCGGAATGTCGGTGGCGAGTTTCCAGGCAAGGCCGGTGCGCAAGAGCTGAGACAGAATCAGCGCGCAGATCGCCAGCGATGCCGCCGCGACGCACGCAGCGGCGATCCACGGCGAATCGACGACGAAAGGGGACAGCGGGGCATTCATTTGCCGGGTATTGCCTACGTTTGTGTTCTTTTACCTGGCGGATGATGCCGGTTTCCGGCTCAACCGCGTGTTACTGCCGGCTTTCGGTTGTTACGGGACGTTAGCTCGTCGTGTTCTTGTGGGTGAGGAACCAGCCGGCGGTGGCGGCCAGGCCCGCATCGAGCGAGCTTGGAGGCCGCCAGCCTAGCACATCGCGAATATAGGACGAATCAACTTGCAAGCTGCCCGTCAGCCGCTCGATTTGCGCGGCCTTGCCGGTGAGCCGCCCCGCCGCTTTCAGCACGCCGACCGGCACGGGCACGAGGCGCGCCGGCCGCTTCAGATGGTGCCCGAGCCGGCGCGCGAGTTCCGCGACGCCGGGATCTTCGCCATCGGTGACGTGGAAAAGCTGATTCGCGGCGCGCGGATGTGTCGCGCATTCGACGAGCGCGCTCGCCAGGTTGTCGACGTAGACGAGACTCCTGCGCGCCGTGACCGCGCCGATCGGCAGCGGCATGCCTCTGGCGATCGCGCGCATCAGCGCGAGGAAGTTCGCGCGCACTTCGGGACCGTAGACGAGCGGCGGGCGCACGATCACGATTTCCATCCCCGTGCGTGCGCCGAATTCCTGCAGCATGACTTCGGCTTCCGCTTTCGATACGCCGTACGGATCGGGCGGACGGCGCGCGTCGGTTTCGGTCAGCGGGCGGCCGTCGTCCAGTTCGGCGAGCGCCTTGATGCTGCTCACGAAGACGAAGCGCGTCGCGCCGGCGCGGCGGGCGGCATCGGCGGTTTTGAGCGCGCCATCGACGTTGATTGCGCGGAAGGCGGCGAGCGGATCGGCGGCGGCGTCGTTCATCACGTGGACGCGTGCGGCCAGATGGATCACGGATGCGCAGCCTTCGAAGACGGCGGGTGTGATTGCATCGAGCGACGGAACCTGCTTTTCGTAAGCGCCTGCGCCTTGGCGGACGATGCCGAGCGGTTCTTTGCCCGCATCGAGCAAGGCGCGCGTCACCGCGCGTCCGACGAAGCCGTTCGCCCCCGTGATGCCGATGCGCTCGCTCATAGCCACTTCCAGCCGAATCGATTGAAGAACTTGTATGCCGACGCGATGAACAGCTTGATGTGCGTCCAGCCCTTGCCGGCTGCGTCGCCGCCGTGATGCAGCACGCGCACGGACGGCACGTAGGCCACGCGAGCGACGTCGTGCGCGCGCAGGCTCAGGTCGTAGTCTTCGAAGTACAGGAAATAGCGCGGATCGAAGCCGCTGAGCTTTTTCAGGACTTCGGTGCGGAAAAGCATGAAGCAGCCGCTGACGATGGGCGGGTCCCAGACGATGTTTTTATCGTTGATGACGTCGCGCATTTCGTATCTTTGCAGACGCTGTGTGAACGGTTTTCTCAGGCTTCGGGGAAGGAAGCCGCGGATGAACAGATCGAAGACCGCGGGGTAGCGGCGGCAGAGGTACTGCTGGCTGCCATCTTCTTCCAGGATCAGCGGGGAAAGCAGGCCGACTTCGGGATGGGCGTCCATGAAGGCGATCGCGTGGGCGAGCGCGTCGCTATCCAGCTCGATGTCCGGGTTCAGGATCAGATGGTAACGGCTTGAGGTGCGTTGTATCGCGAGGTTGTGGCCGCGGCCGTAGCCGACGTTGCCTTGGCCGCGAAGCACCTTGATGTCGGGACGCTTCGTGCTCTCCGTATCCGGCATTCCGCCGTTGTCGATCAGGAAGAGTCGCGTGCCGCCATCCGATGTACGCGCGCCCAAGTGCCCCAGTGACGCGTCCAGCGTGCCGAGCGTACGGTCGAGAAGTTGCCGATCGGGCTTATACACCACGACCGAGACAGTCAACAGAGTAGCTTCAAGTTTCATGCCTTGTTGTTCCGCGGCGTTCTTATACATGATCCGGCAACTGACAGCGGAACGGCGCCGCGCGATATCGCAATGTCATTTGGTCTCGATGGCCTCGCGGCAACGGAGCGCTCCTGTCGCACCGAACATTTTCATTCCTTGTGGAAGTCCGGGCACATTCAACTCCGAGTAATGCCGGGTGATGTCTTTCATCAGGAGTGGGTAGGTGTTGTGCAGTTTCAGCCGTTCGAGCCCGTCCACGGTGGCCTCGGGTGCAAACAATATCAGGCGCGTATTCGTCATCGCCGCAATATGTCTGCGCTGAAACTCCGGCGGACGCGGGTAGAGATAATACAGTTCCCAGAACGGCGCCTTTGCATCGAGGTAGGCATAGATGCCGGGAAAGTGAGGCGCTGTCCAGAACTCGCCTTTACCGATGCCGCAAGAATCGACCGTCGCTCGCACCGCTCGCAGGACATCCGCTTCATATCTGGGTACTGCAAAGCGTTTTCCGCTGATCGGCTCCCACGCGACGGCGTTTGGATCTCGCGCACTCAATCGCGAGAAAGCGACGACGGGCTCATTGGGCAACCACGCACCCAGACATACAAGGCAAAACACCGCAGCGAATACGGAAGCAATTAGCCTTGCTTTGGCGTTCGCCCCGCAATAGCTCGCCAGAGCGAAGACTGCCGGAAAAACAGGTAACGTCGCCTGCGCAATATGGCCGAAGTCAGCGCGATCGAATGCCTGCTGTAGATAAGAGATGCCAGCAAGCGAAGAAGCCGCCAATAAGGTAAGTGAACGGCTGAGTTTCCCCGTGCGGTGAGCCCATGCAGCAAACCCAATTCCGCAAATGTAGATCGCTGGAAACGCAATGCAGGCAATACTGATTGAAATCGCCTGGAGTGCATCCAGAACGGAATCCTGCCCCAGCTGGAGCCGCCACGGGAAAGGAATTGGCAGCGACAATTGCCACTGTTTCGTGAAGATCACTGAATCAACGAAGGCATCGCGGAAACCGGGGACCGCGACGATCATGATTAGCAGCGGCGAGTAGCCAATTACTATGCCGGCGACATAACTGACGACGGTGCGGCCGGCAGGCCACTTCCTTTCGCACACCGCGATGAAAACGACACCGAGCGAAGCAGCGATTACATAGAACACTCCGTGATTGCGTCCGAGTATTGCCGCCGCTCCGGTTGCAATGCCGAAAACGAACCAGGGTATGGCTCGCTTCGGCCGCCGCAGAACAAGAAATACTAATGCAACGAGAATCAGCGATGCTGTCTGTTCAAAGACCTTATGCCTTGGATATCCAAGCGCGATGGTAATCATGATCGCGCAAGCGATACGCCATGTCCATCGCAAATTCGCTTTGCACATGGCGAACCATATTACCGCGAGACCGATGGCCCCGAACGCTGCGCAAGACGCAAGCAAAGTGAACAGGCCCTCATGTCGTGTCAAACGAAAAATGAGCGCAGCCCAGTAATAGCGACCGGGATCGTAGCTGAAGAAGTCACGCAACGGCACTTCGCCGAGGGCCGTCCGCTGCGAGGCGTACCAGAGAAGCCCTTCGTCCGCCCATCCGAATCCGTATCTCCATTGCACGGGAAACGCGAAGCCGCAGAGAAGTGCTGCGCCGGTTATGGCCTCTGTCAGGTCGAGAAAACTGCCTCGACGTGTCGGCGCGATGATTGGACGCATTCGATAAACCGTTGTTATGAGACTAGTGAAGTCATGCGGAAGGACTATCCCGCCGTGTCCTTGCTTGAAGGGTCACATATTCTCTAGCTAGTTCGCCTTGAAACACCATAGCCGGCTTGCCAGAAGCGAAATAAAAGGAATAAGCAAAGCCGAGCCGACGGTTGAGACGACCGGAGGTATTGCAGTGTTGTGTAAAAGCAAGGCCAGCAGCGCCGTGTTGCCAAGGAAAGTCGTGAGAGAAACCGCCAGGAAACGGAAGAGTGCTCTGTGCGGCTTACCTGGCCGGCTAAAGGTCCAGAAGTAATGCCCGCAAAAGGAGAACAAGAAAGCACAACAGAACGCGCAGGTGTTTCCGGCGAGTGCAGGAACTGACAGCTTTCCAACGAGGAGCACGGCCGTTGCAACATGCACGATCGTCGCAATGACTCCGACGAGCAGAAAGCGGCCAGCGATAATGGCCTCGTACAGCAGGCCAGCCGTGCGTTGCGGCTGCTTCTCGTCGACTGATCGCAAACTCATGGCTTTTGAGCCAGGCAAAAAACGGACAGCCCCGCCACGCGGTTTGTCCGCATCAGCGGCAACTCGGCGGCGCACGCCGCCGCAAGCGCCTTGTTGACCAACCAATGATGACGAGTCAGTTGTGATTGCGCCGGCGCAGTCTGCCGGCGGTAACGTTGGATTAACCGTATAGTCGCTGCAATCGGAAATACCGCACCGAAGTAATATCCGGCATTGCGAACATCAAGACCCGCCGCGCTTGCGACACTTTCGACCTGCGGAAGCACGTAACGACGCTTATGTTCCAAGAACTCGTCGTGCGGACTCCAGAGAAATTGGAAGGCAGGAACCGTAAGCAGGAACCGGGCACCCTTGGGCACCTTCTCCACATATTCCTTGAGCAACGCCACATCGTCGTCGACGTGTTCGAGCACATCCATTAAGAGAACGAGATCAGCGCTTACCGGGCCCACCTCCCTCCTGTAATGGATGGACTTGTTTCCTAGGTTCGAATCCGAGTCCCTGGGGTAACTCGTGTCGACGCACCAGGCTTCGCAAGCATCCGTGTGCTCCAGCAGATGCCGCGAGAAGAAGCCCGACCCCGCGCCGACGTCGAGTACGCGCGTCGTCACAGCCGTTCCCAGCATGGTCCGCATCGCCTTGGCTTTCGATGCGTAATACCAGTGGCTCCCGATATCGTCGCCCAAAATGTCGGTTTCTTTAACGTCCATAGCTCAGCCTTTGGGCTCGTATATTTTTCTGACGAGGAATATCGGGCGTCGCTTCGATTCGAGATAGGTGCGCCCAAGATACTCACCGATGACGCCAATTCCTATGAGTTGCAAGCCGCCCAGAAACGTAACTGCAACCATCAGCGATGCATAACCGGGTACGTCGATACCGTGAATGATGACCCGAACGGCAATGAAAATCGCGAACAGAAACGAGACGAACGAAACGAGGCAGCCGACGTAAGTCCAGATTCGAAGTGGATCGGTGCTGAAGCTCGTCACCCCTTCCAGCGCGAGATTCCATAATCGCCAACCATTGAATTTCGTCTGTCCGGCAAACCGTCGTTGACGCTCGTAGTCGACGAATGCGGTCCGGAAACCGATCCACGCAAAGAGACCTTTCATGAAGCGCCGGGACTCGGGCAACTGCTTGAGCGCGTCGACGACGACGCGATCCATTAGCCGAAAGTCACCGACATTTTCCGGGATGGTCAGATCCGCGATCCGGTTGTGTACTCGATAGAACCACGCTGCCGACGCGCGCTTCGCCCAACTATCTGCATTTCGATCGATTCGCCGGGCGAGCACGACCTCATAGCCTTCCCGCCACCTCGCAACCATGTCGAGGATCAACTCGGGCGGGTCCTGTAAATCTGCGTCGATCGGGACGATGACTTGTCCCCGAGCCGCCTCTAGACCGGCCGTAAGCGCCGCCTCCTTGCCGAAGTTGCGGCTCAAGTCGACGATCCTCACGCGCGCGTCCGTTGCCTGATGCTGCATCAGCCGCTCCAGCGTGGAATCGGTGCTGCCGTCGTTGATGAAGACTATCTCGAGTTCCACGGAAGCGGCAGCAGCGAAGACTTCGCTCACACGTGCCAGGAAAGCAGTGACTGATTCGGCCTCGTTGTACGTCGGGACGACTAGTGAAAGCAGCAACGCGCTAGTGGCGGACGCTTCCGTATCCTCTAGAGAAACGCGGTTCGATGGGGCGTCGTCCTTCAACATGCTGTATGTGCCATCCCGCTTTGTTTCCTGGGTTCAAATGGTGTCGTCGACCGTCTCGCGCACCGTTCAGCAACCGATTGAACTCGTCCGTTGCTCGTTGATCGCAATATTGGGCTTTCCCGCCGTGTTAGAAGCCCGAATAGCCGTCGCAAATAGGCGGCAAATTTCTTGCCCGCACTTGCCTCAGGCGATTCGATTACGGCAAGATGTGGCCGCGAACTGCAGCGACGTGAAAGGCCGTACTCGGCCTATCGAAAACGCCACTGCCAATCTCACAGTTTACCTCGGCGGAACCACCGACTGCCGATTCCGCCGGAACACACATGAAGCCAACGACACGTGAGCGCCTTTTTTACATCGATCTGATAAGAGCTCTTTCCGTTCTGCTTATCATCACCTTTCATTTCAACCAGCAAATAGGCTCTCACAGCATACGCGCACCCGAAATATTCAAGCAGACGTTCCATAGCGAGAACATCGGTTCTCTGGGCATCACGCTGTTCATCATCCTCTCTGGTGCAGCTCTCATGATCAGTTCTGGGAATTCGCTCAGTGTCGCTACCTATGCAAGGAAGCGCTTTCTCGCGATATTCCCTCTTTACTGGACCGGATTCCTGCTGACGGCTGCGGCGCTGTTCATCCTTCACGGGCATGTGCGCGGGGATTCATCGCATTGGAAGTTCATCCTCACCATCCTCGGAATGGATGGCTTTCTTTACTATCGAATTCCCAACTACTACCTGCTAGGTGAATGGTTCATCGGCTTCATTCTGATCCTGTACGTCGCCTTTCCCCTCCTGCGCCAGGCCGTACTTCGCCGCCCTGTCTTGCTGGCAGTCGCCGTCTCGGCGGTCTACATCGCGGTCACACTGAACTACGGCAAGCTCTTTCAGATCGACGTTGTACATAATCCGATCACCCGCCTTCCGGAGTTCGTCTTCGGCATGTTGTTCGTCCGGTACGCTCCCAAGGTGCGCTGGCACTTCGCCGTTACCGCAGTCATCGCGCTGTGCATTCCGCTCATCTGGACCGTCCCTGTGCCGCACATCTATGTTGCGTTGGAAACAGGCATTGCCGCGTTCACTATTCTCGCCTATGCCGGCCAGACCATCAGCTTCGGACCGCGCACGCAGAAAGTGATTTCATTTCTCAGTACATACTCGTTTGCCGCTTTCCTGGTCCACCACAACATCATCGGTGAGTTGCTCGTGCGCTTCATGAATGGCGCCCTGTCCCACGTCGAGGTGTACTTTCTCTACGTGATCGTACTGGCTCTCGCCTTCACCGCCGGCAAGCTCCTGACGACGCTGGCCGATGCGCTCACGCGATTCTTCATGCCCGCGCCGCCCGCTGCACAGCCGTAATTGGCGAATAAACGCCCCGCGCTACGCGGGGCGCGGGGCGTCTTACTTTCGCAGCGCCGAAAGGGCCTGGCAGACGTGATCGATTTCTGCATCGGTCATGTATTCGCCCATCGGCAAGCTCAATACCGATTCGCTCAGCCGTTTCGCGACAGGCGTCGCCGTCGGGTCAAGTTCAGCGAAGGCATAGCACTCTTGGGCGGCGGGAATGACCGGATAGTGGATGCTCGTACCAACGCCCGCTTCCTGCAGACGCGCCTGCACGGCGGCCCGGTCGTCGCAGACGATGACATAGTTGTGCCACACGCAAGCCTGTTTCGGATCGAGCAGGCGATAAACGGGACCATCGCCCGGCGTCATCGCGACGGCCTGATCGTAACGCGCGGCAATTCGCCGACGCTCGTCGATGATCTCGTCGAGATGCTCCAGTTTGATCGACAGGAACATTGCCTGCAGCGGATCGAGCCGCGAGTTCGTTCCAAGCGACTGGTGGTAGTACTTCACCGCGCTGCCGTAGTTGCCTAGCTCTCGCACCTTGGCGGCGAGTTTGTCGGAATCCGTGACGATTGCGCCGGCATCGCCAAGCGCACCGAGGTTCTTTGACGGATAGAAGCTGAACGCAGCAATATCCCCATGTGCGCCGGCTTTCTTGCCGTCGCGCACGTCGCCGTGCGCCTGAGCGGCATCCTCGATGAGATAGAGGTTATGACGTGCGCAGATGTCCTTTAATTGGGCGACGTTCGCAGTCGCGCCGTAGAGGTGCACAGCAATGATCGCCTTCGTTCGCGGGGTGATGGCGGCTTCAACGAGCGCCGCATCGAGGTTGGCGCTGCGCGGCTCCACGTCCACCGGCACGTTCGTCGCACCTACTTGGGTCACCGCCAGCCATGTCGCAACGAACGTCTGAGCCGGGACGATCACTTCATCGCCAGAACCGATCTCGAGCGCACGCAACGAGAGCGTCAGTGCGTCGAGCCCGTTGCCGACGCCCACGCAGTGCCGCGTCCCACAATACTCGGCAAAGCCGCTCTCGAAGTCCGCCAGGTGTTTGCCACCGATCAGCGAGCCTGCGTCATAGAAGCCTTCGACTTGCTGAAGAAACGTTTGCTTGTATCGAGCATTGAGCCGGGACAGCTCTAGAAAGGACACGTTCATGCCAGGTCACTTTTGATAGGTTTGCCAATTTCCCGGAGGAATTCTAGGAAACTGTCGTAGGTTCGAAGATAGTCGGACTCGCTGTACGTCTCGCTGGCGAGAACGGCGCAGACCGCGCCCGACGTGAAGTTGTTCACGACGCGCCAGATGTGCGGGCACACGTAGAACGGCCTGTTGGGCTGATTGATCACGACGGTGCGAGTGTTCAACCCATCGTCCAGATGGAGTTCATACGAACCGGCGAACGCAAAGAACAACTGATGCAGGTCCTTGTGCGCATGACCGGCCCGCTCGACGCCGAACGGCACGTCGTATAGGTAGTAAAGCCGTCGGAAGTCGAACGGGACATCCCCTTCCTGAACGAAAGAGAGATTGCCGCGACGGTCGGCAAATTGGGGCAGCTCAATGAACCGACACTCTTCAACTGAGAAACTCACGTTCCACCTCATGTATTGCGCCAGCCAGTTCTTCGAATATCGGCATGGCGGCTTGTCTGCGGGCTGCGGCCCGCTCCAGAAACGACCTGCTGCGCTGTCCGGTGGATACGACGAATATCGGCACGCCGGCCTGCTCGGCCGCATCCATATCGCTCTCGGTGTCGCCGACATAGCACATTGCACCGTGAGCACGAAGTCTCAGCGCCTTCCTTTGCGCAGCCTCCTTGCCCGATTTCACCACTTCGACGAAATCAAAAAACCGCGCAATTCCCAAATCGGCTACCTGCCGATGGAAGAGCTCCGGTTCCCGGCGCGCCGACAGCAGCAGCATCCGCGACTTGGGCTTGAGCCTCTCGAGCAACGGAACCACGCTTGCAAACAGTTCGTCACGCTGCATGTGCGGCCATGTCTCGACACGCTCGACCCACGCTTGGGATACGGCGCGCGCGCGCGCTTCATCCAGTCCCGTCGCAACGAGCGCATCAATGGTGGTCGCGCCGTCTCGCTTGAGTTGCCACAAGGCATCATCCGAGTCGTATTCTACCGCGCACACCTGCAGCGCCTCCCGCAGTGCCGAGAGTTGCTTGGCGCGGCAAGTGATGAGCGTGCCATCGAGATCGAAACCGATCAGCGGCACATCGGACGCGCGGCTCATGATGCTGCACCTGCCGATTCGAACGTGACGACTTCTTCATAGTAACGGCACACCAGCGCCGATCCACCCTGCGCCTCACGTTGTCGGCATTGCTCCTTCATCGCGGCGGCGCCGGGCAGGCCAAGGAGATCGCTGAAGTACGTTTGATAGATCGGGAAGCCACAGGCGTCGGTGAGCGCAGTGCCGCCGCCGCATCGGGGATTGATGTCGACGATGTCGTAGCCGCCGCCGGGATTCGTCATGACCTGGAAGCAGAACATCCCGCTCAGGCCAAAGGCCGTCGCAACGCGTTGGCTCAGGGCCTTCAGTTCTTCGTCGAAGAAAACGCGCGCTTTTACGCATACGCCAGCTTTGGTTTCGAGCCGGTCGCGTACAACGGCGCCGAAATAATCGTCGAGCGCGAGGACGTCGATCGTGTATTCCGGCTTGGTGCAGACGGTCTGGAAAATGACATTGTCGGCAAGGTCCTCGGGACGCAGTTCGTCGAACGCGGTGACCACCCGGACGCCTGCGCTTCCCACGCCGCGGCGCGGTTTGCGCACCATCGGGCCGGCGAAATTCTCGCGCGTCAACTCGCTACCCAGCACGGTTTCCGGAACCGGCAAACCAGCACTGCGGCACTTCTGAACATTTGTCCACTTGTCGTTGCACTCCCGCACCGCATCGGCGGACAGCGCCGGCGTCCTGACCTGGCTGCCGAAACGAGAACGCGACTGCGCCACCGCAAGGATTTCCTGGTCGTGGATCGGGTAGATGGCGTCGACGCCTTCCTGCTCTGAAATGCGGCTGAGTGCATCGACGAACGCATCGACGTTCGAAGCAAGCGGCACCTGATGATGGACGGTCCGCCAGCGTGTCGGCGAAGCGATCATCTCCGCAGGATTGGAGTCCGTCGTAACGAGGCGCACGCCGTCGAGCGCGCTCAAGCTCTTGATGACGTTGACTGCGGTCGCGGTTCCCGCGGCCGTGACGAGTAAGGTTTTCGGCTTCATATTGAACTGCCCAGTCATGATTTTTGGCGATCTTTCAGCGCCGGCGCAACAGGCGGCGCACTCCCGCCGCCACGGCGGGCCGGTATCGTGCAGGCACGAAAGCACCGGAACGATGATACAGACGACGCAACAAGGTTCTTTGCTGCGGCGTTTCCATACGACGCCATTCGGCGTGCACCTGAAACGACCCGTGATCTTCTTCGAAGAACCGGAAGATCTTGTCGATCAGCCCATGGTCTACGCCAGCATTGCCAACAAGAGCGAAGCCAGCCTCGACGGTTCGGGTCGCTTGTGCATTGAAGATGATCACGCGACGCCGCGCGACCGCTTCGGCGAAGGACGCGTATTTCATGTGCGCCTCGACTTCGTCCTCGCTGCATGCGAAGAAGTAGACGGTGCCCGAGCGCACGAGGTCGACACCGGTGCCGTCGCGGAAAACCCCGGCCTCCACGAGCGCTTCGAAGGGACCCGTCACCTTGTCATGCACGCGCACCAGATAAGGAATGTGCGGCAGCGATTCGGCATAGTGCGCAGGATACGTCTTCGAGATCGCCAGATACTTGCGGAACATGCCGAGGCGCAGCGCGAGTTCCGCCCGCAGCGCGTTGATGCGCGCAGGCCACACTTCCTCGAGCGCCACCAGATTCTCGAGCAACATCGAGTGCAGCGTGCGGATCGCGGGTGCGTACTCAGTCACGTTGAGCAGTCGTGCGTGAGCATTGTCGAGGAACGCTACCCGCTCCTCGGGCGCCTCGATCGAGCGATAGAACCGGCCGAAACGCTCACTCAAAAGCACCCGCGTGAGGGTCGCCAACAGCTCATACTCGCTCTGACGGCGCATGGCCGATCCGCTACTGAGATTGTTGGCGTGCACGCGATAAAGGCAGGTCGATGCCTCGGAACCGACGAAGCTGCCTTCAAACAAAAGATTCAACCATAGTTCGAAGTCCTGCAGACGCTCATTCGACACACCCCAGAACGACTGCCTGAAGTGGTCGCGCCTGAACATCGAGGCAGGAGCGCACAGGAAGTTGCCGCTCAGCAGTTCAGCGAATAATTCCGCTCGCGTGCTCGTTCTCAGCTTGTCATGGCTAAAAATCTTGACGTTGGCGGGCATGCCGTCGGCGTCGATGTAGGTGACGTCCGCGAATGCAGCCGATGCGCCGGGATGACGTTCGAGTGCATCGGCGAGTGCGTTCAAATGACCGGGCAACCAGACGTCGTCGTGGCCGATCTGCGCAATGAAGCGGCCACGCGCCACGGCTGTTGCATCAACTAAAGCCGCGCATACGCCATAGTTGGTCGGCTTGCGAATGGTGCGCACCGCGAACGGCTGGGCGCTGGTCCAGCGCGTGATGATGTCCCAACTGTCGTCCGACGAGCCGTCGTCCACGATGACGACCTCGACATCGTCGCGCTGTTGCGCGCTGATCGACGCGAGTGTATCCCCGAGAAAGCGCTGTCCGTTGTAGACGGGCAGAACAACGCTGATTAGTGGCGTGTTTGAAGTCATGTAAGAGTACACCGGGTCAAACGACGAGAAACATGAGTTCGGACCGATCCAGCACGGCCCCGGCACCCTTGCGCACCAGCGCCGCGGGCCGCTGAAGCAGAACGGCGTCGAGAGCGGCGTCATCCAGCGTGTCGGCTGAAGCAATGAACGGCACGTCGGCGACATGCCGCGCTGCCTGCGTCGCCAGCTCACTTCCTTCTGGTACGGCCTTTCTCGGCAGAACGAGACAGTATTCGCCCACATAGTTCGCGAGATAGCCGACCGGCACGCGCGCAAGCAGATTGAGCATGAGCGGATCGGTCTCCGGCGTGAAGTCGACGCGACGTCCATCCGTCGTAGCCGAACCGGTCTCGAAGTGCGCCGCGATCAGCGCGGCAAGCGCCTCCTGCGATTCGCCCGACGAAAGCGGATGGTCATAGCGCACTACATATCGCGCGACAGGATCGACTGCAATTGCCGCTGTGTCGTCGAGCGGCTTGTACAACGTGACGGCAATCTCGAGGCGCTCGGCCTCCGCCTTGGGCTTCTGCCCAAGATCCATGGCCGTGCTGGCCGGATGCACTCGCCACCCGTAGGCGGCGTAAGGCAAGTGGACATGCCTGATTGACTTCACGCCGAAGTGCTGCTGATAGCCGAAGGCTAGCCAGATGTCGAAGCAGCTGCGGTAGTTAACTTCGGCGTCGGGCTGCGCGAGAATCATCTGCTTGCAGACGTCCGTGCGGAAGCAGGTGATGTGATGCATGTAGAAGTAATGCATCGCGCTCATGCCATCGAAGGCGGGCTTCCAGTAGCGCTCCCTGGTCTCGGGCGCGAACTTCGTTTCATCGGTGAAGATGAGATCGTATTGCTCGCGATGGCGCTCCAGAAACTGCACAAGCGGCACGAGGTCGACTTCGTCGTCGTGATCGAGAATGGCGCAATAAGGCGCGCTGGCGGCGACCAGCGCCGATGTGTACGCCGCAAAGATGCCGCGATTGCGGTCGTGGCGGACATACGTGAAGTGCGGGAAGCAGGACCCCATGCGTTGCGCGAAGGCATCGATGGTCGCGTCGTCGGGTGAGTCGTTGACGACCACCCACTGCACTTTGGACTGCACGGGCCACAACGACGTGGCGAGGCGCTCCAGGTAGTAGGCAACCGTCTTGTAGCAAGGCGTGACGATGGTCAGCAGCGGCATGTCAGCAGATGACTTTAGCGGTTCGTTCAAGGTGTTCATTTTCCTTCGTCTTCATCCAGCGCAATGCCACGCGCGGCAAGACGCGCCTCGAGCGCGTCAACGCGCTGCCTGCTCGCGGCAAGCTGCTCACGCAGGTCGCGCAGCGTCCTTTCGCTTTCGAGTTGTCTAGCCGCAGCCGCGCCGACGCCGGCACGTGCCTGCTCCGCCTCCGCCGCCCAGTGCGCGATGCTGTCGCCGAAGCGCCGCGCAATTTCCGGCGTATCCACGATGCGAATGCCCATCTCGAGGACCCATCCCGGGCCTACTTGCGACGCGATGTCGGCAGGCGGCACCGGCAGCATCTGCGGATCGTTGTCGGTTGCGTAGAAGAGCAGCCCGGCATCGCCCGGTGCGGAGTGCAGCGCAATGATCGACGGGGACAACACCAGATCATCCCGCAACGCACAGCACCAGCGGCGGATACCGCCTTCATCGAACAATTCGATGGCCGATATTTCGTACCAAGCTGGCCGATCCGACGGATCCAGGCGCAGCATGCTGGGCGACGACGCATCCCTTGGAATCGGGAAGCGAACGTTCTCCGGGCCGCCGCTCACCTGCAGTGCCACGGTTCTGCCGTCCGCAAATCCGGCGTCCGGATGGCCGTGATACACCGTCGCGGTAAAACGAGCGGGAGCGGCAGCCGCTAGCGGCAGGCCGTCCTCGGCCCAATCGGCCAGGAAGACCGCAGCGTCGCGGCCCGTGGCGAAACTCTGGAACTCGCTTTCTTCTGTCGCGTAACGATCGAAATCCTCGTTCCCGATCACGATCCCCGCCGCCCGTGCCGACCGGATGAAAAACTGCTTGCGGTCGAGCAACGCCGCATCGCTGTTCGGCGAGAAGCTGAAATTCCGGTTGATCAGCGACAGCACCGCCCGGAACATCAGGAATCCCAATTCGATGCTGTCCTCCGCCTGCCACTCGAGATCGATCGCCTGCGCGTGGCCGTCGTCGCGCAGCACGATGTTCTGCGGGATCAGATCTAGGTAACGGCCCGGCACGGACGCCCGCGCCGAATCGAGCGCGCAGTCATGCCCGTGTTCGCGCATCAGCCGCTCGGCGATCGTCAGATAGCGCCGCAGGAACGCACCGATCTTCGCGACGGTCCAGCCGTCCTGCGAGATGAGTTCGACGAAGTCGTCGGCGAGCAGGCGGCCCGTCGCATAAGCGTCCCTTGCATCGAGCACGAACCGGTAACGCCCCGATCGATGCGAGGCCTGGCTGGCGGGGGACAGGGCACGCGATTCGACGATCACCTGCGCACCATCGGCCCGAAACAGCACCTCCTTGCAAAACGGCGTTCGCCGCGTGGTGTTGTAGTAATGCGCGAGCACGTCGTGCTGCACACCGGAGCCTGATTCGCCGCGTTCAGCCACGACGATGAACGAATTGGCGACATCCATGCCCAGGCCGTTGCGGATCATCGTAGGCCAGGCGCGCTGCAGTATAAACGACAGATTCGGGGGTAGCTGCGGGTCCTGGTGCACGGTCTGGATTGCGAGCGCCGACGGCTGAAACGCGGGATGCGCGAAGCCCAACTCACTCACGACCGCCACGGGAAATTTATAGTCCGGAAACGGCGCGAAGAAGCGCGGCTCGGCAAAGGATGCCTGTTGGAAGACCGAAGCCAGTTCCGTCTTGCCGAAGGTGCGCGGGCCGATATCGTCATAGCGATCTTCAATGCCGAACATCGGCACGCCGACGTGGTCCTCGGGTGCACCAGCGAAGTATTTAAGGCCGACCTGATTCTCGATTGCCACGATCACCACACCTCCCGGCGCGAGCAGGCGCTGTACGCGTTCGAGCATTGCAACGGCTGGCCGGCTTCCCGACGTGAACAGCGAGGCGTATTCGAGCACGCCAATAAGCGTGACGACATCGAAGAGCTCGTCGGTTGCAAAATCGTCGAACCGTTCGGCGACGACAGTCACGTTTGCGAGGTCCCGCGACCGGGAAGCAGCGATGGCAGCGCGCCTTTGAGAGCCCTCGAGCGCAAGCAGTTGCGCGCCGGCCTCGCCGAGGTAACGGCTGATCGCGCCGCACCCGGCTCCGATTTCGAGCACCCGCCGCGACGCCAATCTCCCCTCGAAGGGTCGAAGAACGTTCGCGCGACCGCCTGATAGGTGATAGAGCGATGGCCAGTCGGTAATGCGCGCGGCAAGTTCCGGGGAGTGAAGCGAAACGTCGGCGGCGGCGCTGACGATATCGCCGATACGCTCTTCGACGGCATCGCCGTCGCTATAGGCGATTCCTTCATAGCCCGGCCGCCGCCATACCCGAGTGGCAGCATCGAACTGATATCCGAGTCGCTCCAGCGAAAAAGACATGCGTTAATCCTTGGTTCTATATTCGAGTGTTCTGCTGACCGCTGCCCTGCCGCGTCGCAGCGGCCAGGACTTTTGTTCAGGACGACTCCGCCCAGCGGTATGTCTCGTCGACACGGCCACCCGCACGGGCCCAGTTGCCGTCTGCAATCTGTCCGGTGTCGATGACGCTCATCCCCGCCCGTCGCACCGAAAGCGGAAGCACGCGCTCGAGCGCGTGAGCAAGCGTGCCATCGATCTGGCCTCCTTCTTCTTCGAAAGACTCGCGCGTGAGCCCGAGACCCAGCAGCGGTTCGAGCGCCGCCATTCTTGCCCAGAACATGGTGCCCGCCGCGAAACGATATCGCGCTCCCCTCGCGTCGAATCCGAGCGAAGTCGCGAGTTCGCGCACGCGGGCATCGTTCGATCCGCGGAAGCGGTCCGACCACACCATGTGTCCGGCCGGACCGATCATGCCGACCGACGGACGCGATTCGAACGCAAACAGAACACGGCGTGGGCATGGGTCTTCACCCAGTAGCTTGTCGAACAGATCTCTTCTCCAGGCGTCCCCGTCAAGACGGTGCAGCGACTTCTTCGAGTGAATCTTGCACACGAAGCGGCAGCCGTCGGCACGCGCTCGGGCGAGCAACTGCACGAAAGGTAGCAGATCACGGCCGCGATTTTCCAGCCGCTCTATCACCGCCCCGGGAAAGAGCGCGCGGATTGCGTCTTCGCATGCCGCCGCAGCGTATTCGCCGATGGACACGTAAAGCCTGAATCCGTCCGGCAGATGCGCGAGGTACTCGCTGATCTCCGGCCATAGTTCCGGATAGTGCAGATGCAGGATCACGGCAATGTCCCGCCCATGGGGCTGCCAATCTTCATGCATGGCGGCACCGAACTGTTCGAGCACCTGGCGCGTCTGTTCGAGATAGGCGAAGCCGTTGTCGCAGTCTGGCTCAAGCACCGCGCCATGCAGCCAGTCGTTCCACGATTGCAGAAAGACAAGAGGCGTGCGGTCAGGTTGGCTGACAGCGCGAGCGCATGCCTGGTGCAGAGCCGCCGCATATCGGGAAGGCGCCGCATCGGCGGAAATCCGCGCATGCTCGCGAGCGAGCGGGCTGTCGTCCATGGCTGCAGCGACTGCCGGGTAAGACGTCGAATGTCGCTTCTCATCACCGAGCAGGAGCCGTGCATCATCTGCATATAGCGAGACGGCGCCGGCGAAGGTCGAGTTGAGCAGCGTCGGCTGCATGCGCGTATCCGCCTGTCCCGGCCAGAGGCGCACCTCGGCATCGTAACCGGCGCCAGTAGGAACAGGCCCCGACACCGCGACCAGATGAACGTCGTCTATGTCAGTTTCAGCGAGCCAGGCTCGCCATTGCGACGCGTCGCCGTCAGTGGCCGACGCATCGACGAGGACCACCGGCCGTCCATCAACCTTGAGGCAGCGCGGATGCGTCAAGACCTGACGCCACGCCGTCGTCGAGGTCGGCTCGCTGCGGCGGTCAAAATGAACGCATACCTGCAGAGGCATGCCCGGGTCGTCCATTAGCGCGAACACCTCTGCCGCGGTTGCGCCATCGCCGCGACGTTCCGGGCCGGCTCCGGCATCGATGCAAAAGGCCCCAATGCCGTACCCGGCAGCAAGTCTCGCTTGTTCGATCGCAAGTTCTCGATCCGTGCGCGCGTAACAGCCGAACATCGCTGGCACTCTGGGCTGCCTGTGCCCGATGAATTGCGCCTGACTGCCTGTCACCGCTGCCCAGTTCCACTCACTGCTCCAGCGATACACGGCGACGGCAACAACGCGGCTTGGCGTCAGGCCGCCGACCAGACGCTCACTGTATTCCGGATGATGCGCCGCTCCCGTGGGCAGGAACGCGCGACGCAACCCGTCACGCGCGTACAGCGGCATTCTTACGATGAGCCGCTCCGCCGCCTCAACCTCATCCTTACCGACACGCTCGCCCATTGCGGCAGCGGCTGCGAGGGCGCGCGCGCCTACCACCTCTAGCACGGCAGACGCGGCACGAAGCATCGCCGTTCGGCCGCATAGCGAACGAACACGCCGCGTCCAGACGCTGGATTGAAAGCGCAGGACCGATTGCAAACGATTCAGTCGCGCGATGTCCATGGATCTCATGCCGGGCGATGCGTCCAACGCGATATGGCCCGACGGGTGGCGTCGAGGAAAGCGTGTTTGTAACGCATATCCGGTTCCAGGTGATTCCCCTCTCCCCACTCGTTCCACGCGTTGACGAAAACGATGCGCTCATCGCCGCAAGCGAAACGATCCGTATAGGACAGCGCCCGGTCCAGCCATGCTTCGTACGCCTCGGGGGATGCGCCGAGGAAAATGTGCCCCGTATTCTGCTTGCGTGCGGTGTTGTCCCACGACGGCATCGTGCCGCGGAACATCGGATATCCAGGATTGGGCTTCGCCAGGCAGACTTCGGCGGTGGCCTGGTAATCGAACAGCGCTCCGCGAAAGGCGGACGCGAGACCTTGTACATCTCCGGCGAAAGGCACGCCGCAGCCATGAGGTGGAAATTCGACGCTCGCATCGAAATCGAAATCAGCGGGCTTCTCACCGCGCGCCCAGCTGTCGAACGATTGCACGTACGCCAGGTACACGTCACCCAGTCCTGCCTCGCGCGCCATGCGCCGCCAGGTTGCCGCCGCTCTGCGCGGTTCCGGAAGCAGCGAAATGCGGTAGATAAGAACGAGCGGCTTCCCGTTGACGCGAATGTAGCGTTCGTCTCTCAGAAGCGGCAGCCAGTCACGGAAGAGCGCGACCTCATCTTCCTGCGTATAGGACTGTCCAATCAGAAGAGACGACTCCAGACCGTCCCAGCGACGCGTCCAGTTTTCATTGGCCCAGCAGATGCAGAACGGGAAGTTGGGCTTTCCGGTGTCGAGTACTTCCTGGAGTGGCCGTTCGAGAAGGCGATGACCGCTGAACCAGTAGTAGTAGTAGCAAAAGCCGGCGAGGCCGGCGTTGCGCGCGAGATCAGCCTGCGCTTGCCGGACTTCCGGCACGCGAAGATCGTAGAAACCGAGGTCGGCCGGGAGGTGAGGCTGATAGTGACCCTCGAAGTTCGGCCTCGCCTTCGAAACGTTGGTCCACTCAGTGAAACCCTTGCCCCACCACTCGTCGTTTTCGCGGATGGGATGGTATTGCGGAAGATAAAACGCCAACACGCGAATATCCGAAGCGGCGCGCGCCAGTGCGTCCGGTGCAGCCGAACGATCAGACTTCGCCGAAACAGAAATCGCAGGTGCAGGTGCAGACGGGGTCTCCTGGCATGCAAAGCGGGCTTCTGGTTCGAACACGATTGGATCGTTGCTCTGCCAGAGGGTGCGCATCAGCGCGTCAATGGCCGTCGCCCGAGGCTGCGTCCGGGCGGAATTCGCCGCGCGCAGCAGGACGTCGCGGCGAATCAGCACGCCAAGGTCGGTTGCGGCCGGCACGCGCCGGCTCACGCTGTAAGACGGATCGCTTGCGTCGTCGCCCTCGCCGAGACGGCGGAACGTCCCGTCAGGACTCCATGATGCGCCGGACTCGATTAGCGTCGCGTCTACTCGAAGAATGGCAGCGCATGCAGCGGCAGCCAGGACATCCGTGCGTAGCCGTCGCACGAGCGCGTCTATCGCGCCGGCCTGTGCTTGCACCGCGTCAGTCGTCAGCAACACGAATTCGCCGCGCAATTCCTGCGCGAACGCGTGGATGCCGTCCAGCAAGTCCGCTTCGGAACGGACCTGCGACCGACGCAAGCCCGGCAGCGGGTCGAGCGCTGCGTCGGCCTCTCCGCAACCGATGACACCGAATTCGATTGACTCTGGCACAACAGACGCGCGTTGCAGCGCAATCAGGGTCTCACGTGCAAGACGCGCGCCCTGGCGGTGAATCAGCATCACCGAGACTGTGGGCGCTTCGCCTGAAGCGAGAGTCGTCCCGCCGACATCGTTCATGAAAGAACCGTCGGTGGCGTTCAGCAGCGTCAACTGCGAAACCAGCGCGGCACGCGCCTCAGTGTTATCGCCTCGCACGTTGGAGCCTACTGGCCTTGTTCCGAGAACGTGCCGCGCGACTCGCGACCATAGGCCCGCCACGCCTTCGGTACGCAGCAGCCTGAGCGCATAACGCGACACAGCAGCTGGCCCGCCTGCGGCGGCAACGACGTTGCGCGCGCGACGGACGGTGCGCATCCTTGCGAGAAACGCGTCTTTCATGGCTGATGCAGTTGCATCGACATGTTCATGTCAAGCAATCCGAAGAAGGACGAATCGGGACTCACGACGAGATGAATCGAATCGTAGCGGCGGTCGTGCGGAACGATGTTCTCGCCCTCTCGCGTCGCGATTCCGAGCGAAATAAAGTAGTCGCCCTGCCCGAGTTTGCAGTCCAGGAACACCGTTGCCCGCATGCGCTCGCCGGCCCCGCCCATGTTGCGCACTTCGTCGCAGGCAAGTAGCTCCGAATTCGAGCCGAAGACCGTTACGCCTTCTTTCGTTTTCACGGTGACGCCAAGTATCGGCCGCACGAGTGTCCGCTCGAACGTCACGGCCACGTCGAGACGAAGGCGCGCGCCGGATTCGACCGAATGGGGATATTCAACGCCATCGCTTTCCAGCCGAAAATCGCTGATAACAGCGGATCCATCGCCCCATCGGTATTCGTAGGGGTTATAACCGGGCCGTTGCGCGAAGGCGTCCTGATCGAAAATCAGCTTGCCGGCCCCGACATCGATACTTTCGTCGATCCGTTTCTTGCCCTTGCCGTCCGCGCCGCCTTCGTCTCCATCGCCGTTCGACGCTTGCGCGCGCTTGCGGTTACTGTCTCGTCCGAACAGAAGATCGAGGTACCTGTTGACGATTTCGCGCGGCTTGCCTTCCTGCAGCATCTCGCCTTGGTCGATCAGCACTGCGCTGGAGCAATGAGTCACGATCTGCTCGCTGCTATGCGTGACAAGCAAAATACTGGTGCCGTTGTCCTTTAGTTGTTTGAGGCGGTCGAAACACTTGGCCTGGAAGCGCGCGTCGCCCACGGCGAGCGCTTCGTCCACGATCAGGATCTCCGGGTTCGTCTGAGCCTGAACGGCGAACGCGAGACGAACCATCATCCCGCTGGAGTAAGTCTTGACGGGCTGATCGACGAACGCGCCGATGTCAGCGAATGACACGATGCTGTCGAAGCGCTCATCCACTTCCTCGGAGCTGAGTCCGAGCAACGAAGCGTTCAAGTACACGTTTTCGCGGCCTGTGAATTCGGGATTGAAACCCGAACCAAGCTCCAGCAAGGCCGCGACGCGACCATGCACCGACACCGAACCCGTCGTGGGCGTCAGCGTACCGGCAATGATTTGCAACAGCGTGGACTTGCCCGAGCCGTTACGGCCCACGATGCCGACCGTTTCTCCTCTCGGAACCGTGAAGCCAATGTTCTTCAGTGCCCAGAATTGGCGAAACAACTGGCGGCGCCGGCCGACCAGCATCTGCAGCAAACGGTCGCGTGGGCGCTCGTAAATGTTGTAGCACTTGCCGACGTCGCGGATTTCAATCGCGGAATCACTCATAGGTCTATTCTTTCCGTGTCTGCGCTCAAAGGATGTCCGCGAAGCCGCCGCGCGTCCGCTGGAACCAGGCGTAGCCGAACCATGCGGCGATGTAGCCAAACACGAAATACTTCAAAATGCCGAGCCAATCCAGCGGATTACCCCAGATCAGCGCGTTACGAAGTTGCTCGATGACGAAGGTCAAAGGATTCCACTCGATGAGGAATCGCAGTTCCTCGGGCACCGATGTCGTCGGATAAAAGACGGGCGACAGGAACATCAGCAGCGAAGTGACGATGGACATGAGTTGGCCGATGTCGCGCAGAAAGACGCCGAGGGACATCAGGAACCAAGTCACGCCCGCAATCAGAAGCACGTAGGGAACGAGGATCAGCGGAACTGCCAGCGCGCTGATCGGAAGATGCTGCTGCCATAGCAATATCCCGCCGATCAAAATCAGAGACGCGATAAAAGTGTGAAACAGCGCAGTTCCAATCGTGATCCACGTCAGCGTCTCCAGCGGAAACACCACCCGTTTCACATAGTTCGTGTTCGCGACGATCATGCCGGGCGCGCGGTTGATGCACTCGGCCAACAACCCGTGCGTCAGCACGCCGACGAACATGACGACCGCAAACTCGAAGTGACTGGTCGACGCCGGGCGCCACTTGGACTTGAAAACCACTCCGAAGACGAACGTGTAGACGCTCAGAAGCAAAAGCGGATTCACGAACGACCAGAATAGGCCGAGGAACGATCCTTTATATCGGCCCGACACCTCTCGTTTGACGAACTGATATATCAGTGCACGCTGGCTCACGAGCGAATCGATGACTGCAAGGGGATTCCGATAGCTGTAACGGCTCATTCAATCCTTTTCTCTTCAAAGCTGTATTGCACGCGCCCGCACGCGGGGGCGCGAGCGTCAGGCGCCAGCGAGCTGGTCGATGATTTGCCGCATGCATACGTCCCACTCGGGACGATGCAAGCCGAATCGCGCGTCGAAGCCTGAACAGTCGAGGCGCGAGTTCGCCGGACGACGTGCTGGAAGCGGATACTCCGACGTCGCGATCGGAATGACGCGGCGCGCCTTGATATCGAACTGACCAACGGACCGCGCATAGTCGATAAGCGCTTCCGCGAAGCCGTGCCAGGTCACGCTTCCCGCCGCTGCCATATGGAAGCGGCCACTACGGAAGCGCCCGTGACGCCGCTCCGCCTTTGCCTGTGCGATACATTGAGCCGTCAGGTCGGCGATCAGCCGCGCGCTCGTCGGCGCGCCGGTTTGATCACTCACGACGCTCAGTTCCTCGCGCTGTGCTGCCAGCCTGAGCATCGTCAAAAGGAAGTTCTTGCCGCGCGCGGCATAGACCCAGGTCGTGCGGAAAATCAGGTGATCGCAACCGGACGCGACAATCGCCTCTTCACCACCCAGCTTGGAACGTCCGTAGGCATTAAGCGGTGCCGGTGCATCGACTTCCTTCCAGGGCTGGCTGCCGTTTCCGTTGAAGACGTAGTCCGTCGAGAAATGCACAAGCAGCGCACCGATGCGCCGCGCCGCTACCGCCAGTTCGCCGACGGCCTCCGCGTTGATTCGCCAGGCAAGCGCTTCCTCCTGCTCGGCCTTGTCGACGGCTGTATAAGCGGCTGCATTCACAATGACATCCGGACGGTGCGACTCGACAAGTGTCGCCACGCGCTCTGGCTCTGCGAGATCGGCGTCCTGGCGGGTCGCCACGATCACCTGTCCAAGCGGCAACAGACTGCGCGCGAGCTCCCAGCCGACTTGCCCGTTTGCGCCGATCAGCAGCAGCTTCATGCAAACACCTCTGCGTCGGCCAGCAACGCACCGTTGCGGTCCTTTTCCGCGATGTTCAATTCACCCGCGACCGGCCATTTGATGCCGAGTTCAGCATCGTTCCAAAGCAAGCTCCGCTCAAACTCCGGATACCAGTAATCCGTCGTCTTATAAAGAAACTGCGCCGACTCCGACAGCACGACGAATCCATGCGCGAACCCCGGCGGCACCCACAATTGCCGATGATTCGCTTCCGACAAATTCACGCCCACCCACTTCCCGAAGTTCGGCGAGCTCTTGCGGATGTCCACAGCGACATCGAACACTTCGCCTTCGACCACGCGCACGAGCTTCCCCTGCGCATGCTGAATCTGATAGTGCAAGCCGCGCAGCACGCCCTTCGCGGAGCGCGAATGGTTGTCCTGGACGAACTCGACACCCGCCTCAACCTGCTCGGCGAACTCACGCGCATTGAAGCTCTCGTAAAAGAAGCCGCGCGCATCACCGAACACCTTTGGTTCGATGATCTTGACTTCTGGCAACGCCGTTGCCGTTACCTGGATGGCCATGCGACTTGGTCCTTCGGAAGATTGAGCAAATATTGACCGTAGCCGTTCTTCGCAAGCGGCTTCGCGAGCGCGAGCAGTTGCTCGTCGCCGATCCACTGCTTGCGGTAAGCGATCTCCTCAGGACACGCCACCACGAGACCCTGCCGCTTCTGCAGCGTAGCGATGAAGGTCGCCGCTTCGATCAGCGAATCGTGCGTGCCCGTGTCGAGCCACGCATAGCCACGACCCATGATCTCGACATCCAGCCTCTGCTGTTCCAGATAGCGCGAATTCACATCCGTGATTTCAAGCTCGCCGCGCGGCGATGGCTTGATGTCCGATGCAATATCGCAAACATCCTTGTCGTAGAAATACAGGCCCGTCACCGCGTAATTCGAACGCGGCTTCGCGGGCTTCTCCTCGATGGAGAGCGCGCGGAATTGCTGATCGAACTCGACGACCCCATAACGCTCCGGATCATGCACGTGATACGCAAAAACCGTCGCGCCATCGGTGCGCGCATCGGCGCTTTCCAGCTGCTTCGCGAGATCGTGGCCGTAGAAAATGTTGTCGCCGAGAATGAGCGCGGACGGATCATTGCCGACAAAATCCTTGCCGATGATGAATGCCTGCGCCAGCCCGTCCGGCGACGGCTGCACCGCATACTGGATATTCATGCCCCACTGGCTGCCATCGCCGAGCATCGACTCGAAGCGAGGCGTGTCCTGCGGCGTCGAAATCACCAGCACATCACGAATGCCAGCGATCATCAGCGTCGACAGCGGATAGTAAATCATCGGCTTGTCGTACACGGGCAGCAGTTGTTTCGATACCGCGTGCGTGATCGGATAGAGCCGCGTGCCGGAACCGCCGGCGAGAATAATGCCTTTGCGCGCCATGCCCCGCTCCTTATGCCCGCTGACCGTAATTCGTTTCGACCCACTTGCGGTATTCACCGGAAGCCACTTCGTCGGCCCACGCCTGATTGTCGAGATACCACTGAACGGTCTTCGCCAAACCGGTTTCGAACGTCTCAGCCGGCTTCCAGCCGAGTTCGCGCTCGAGCTTGCGCGCGTCGATGGCGTAACGGCGGTCATGGCCGGGCCGATCCGTCACATACGCGATCTGATCGCGATACGAACCGCTCGCCTTCGGCTTCTTCTGGTCGAGCAGATCGCACAGCGTGTGGACGACTTCGAGGTTCTTCTTCTCGTTCCAGCCGCCGACGTTGTACGTCTCGCCGAGCTTGCCTTTGGCCAGCACTTCACGGATGGCCGCGCAGTGATCGCCCACATACAGCCAGTCGCGCACGTTCTGACCATCGCCATACACCGGCAAGGGCTTGCCCGCGAGCGCGTTGGCGATCATCAGCGGAATCAGCTTCTCGGGGAACTGGTACGGGCCGTAGTTGTTCGAGCAATTGGTCGTCAGAACCGGCAGCCCATAGGTGTGGTGATACGCGCGCACCAGATGGTCCGAGCCGGCCTTCGTCGCGGAGTACGGGCTGTTCGGCGCGCAAGGCGTGGTCTCGGAGAATTGCGGATCGGTGGCGGACAACGAGCCGAAGACTTCGTCGGTCGAGACGTGCAGGAAACGGAACGCTTGCTTCTCGGCCTCCGGCAGCGCGTTCCAGTACGTGCGCGCAGCTTCGAGCAACGTAAAGGTGCCGACGACGTTCGTCTGCACGAAATCGGCCGGACCGTGAATCGAGCGGTCGACGTGGCTTTCCGCCGCGAAGTGGACGACTGCGCGCGGCTTGTGCTTCGCGAACAGTTCGTCCATGGCTGCGCGATCGCAGATGTCCGCACGTGCAAACACGTGACGGGCGTCGTCCTTCAGAGATTTTAGGGTGCCGAGATTGCCCGCATACGTCAGCTTGTCGACGTTGAGCACGGGTTCATCGGAGCCTTCCAGCCAGTCAAGAACAAAATTGGCGCCGATAAAACCGGCGCCGCCCGTCACGAGAATCATAAATACCCTTTTAACTGCGTTCAGTCAGAATGAAACCGAACACACACTCGAATGTGTGGAAAAAATTGCGCACCGAACGGGATTCCGCACATGTTACGGAATCTGTGACCGATCGAGATTACAGCGCCCGCCGTCCGGTCAAACGTCGATTATAAAGGTACGAAGTGCAAAAACTACACGGCTAACAACTTGATACAGCTAGCATTCGGCCACGGACCGCCCTCGCGGTAAATATTTGTGGGCAAGCCGGATTCATCGCTTGGCCGATAACACCTTGCAATAACTTGATGCGACGTTTATTCACCTATTGCCCCACACGCCCGACGTGCAACGCAAAAAACATTCAATGACCGACGCACCCGCTCCTCTCGCCCGCGCAACCACCGCTCTTCCCGCCCCGCTGGTTTTCGGCGACCTTCAAGGCTGCTGCGATCCGTTCCATCGCCTGCTGCAAAAGGCGGCGCCGTCGCCGGAAACGCCGCTCTGGTTCGCCGGCGATCTCATCAACCGCGGCCCGAAATCGCTCGAAACGCTGCGTGAAGTCATGGCGCTCGGCTCCCGCGCAACTGTCGTGCTCGGCAATCACGACCTGAACCTGCTGTCCGTCGCGGCCGGGCTGCGCAAGCCGAAGAAAGGCGACACGCTCGACGATATCCTCGCCGCGCCCGACGTCGACGATCTGATCGAATGGGTGCGGCACAAGCCCGTCGCGCATTACGAAAATGGCGCGCTGATGGTTCACGCGGGCGTCGTGCCGCAATGGGACGTGACGATGACGCTCGAACTCGCGCACGAACTGGAAACCGCATTGCGCGCGCCGAACTGGAAATCGACGCTGGCCGAGCTGTACGGCAACGAGCCGCATCGCTGGGAAGATTCGCTCAAGGGCATGGATCGCTTGCGCGTGACGTACAACGCGCTGACGCGCATCCGTTTCTGCACGGCTGACGGCGCGATGGAGTTCGCCAACAACGGCGGCCCGGACTCCGCGCCGCCCGGCTATATGCCGTGGTTCGACGCGCCGGACCGGCGCACGCAGGACGCGACGATCGTCTTCGGACATTGGGCCGCGCTCGGCCTCATGATCCGCGACGACGTGCTATGTCTCGATTCGGGCTGTGTCTGGGGCAACAAGCTCTCGGCGGTCCTGCTGACGAGAAATCCCGCCGAGCGCGTGGTTACGCAGGTGAGTTGCGCGATGAAGAAGTGACAGGCTGAACGACCGGCGTATCCATTACGACGGCCGGCGCCCCGCGCATCCGCTCGAGCGCGGCCTGAACCGCCGCCTGCGCCTCGCTCGCCAACAAGCGCCGGTCCGCGCCCGGCGCGAGCGGGCTGCACACGTAGAGATGCGCGGTGACCGGCCCGCCGCGCAAGAGCGCATCGAGCGAATCGTTGAGCGACATCTCGCCGATATAAGCGGGCGCGGTCGTCTGCAAGCCGCGCGCATCCTCGTACATGAGGCAGACGGGCTGCACCGGACACGAAGCCGACACCGCCGCCTGAAACATGTTCGCGTGGAACGGCAAGAGCGAAACGCCGTCGCTCGTGGTGCCTTCGGGGAACACGAACATCATTTCGCCGGCAAGCAGACGGTCCGCCAGTTCGTGCATGATGCGCTTCGCGTCGCTGCGCTTCTCGCGCTGCACGAACACGGTCCCGAGCTGATGCGCGAGCCACCCGACTACCGGCCACTTGCGTATCTCGGCTTTCGAGACGAACGGCGTCGGCCGCCACGCGTTGATCACATAAATATCGATCCACGAAACATGATTGCCGACGACGAGCACGCCCGCATCGAGCCGCGCGTCGTCGTTATGCACGACGAGTTTCATGCCCGCGAGCCGCAGCATCTCCAGCGACCATGCACGGTTCATTGCCATGCGTTCGCCCGCGGATGCACGCGGAAAGCGCCGCGCCACGATCCACACGCCGACCAGCAGATGGACCGCAAGGCGCAGCTTGCGCAACACGAACTTCATGCTTCAGCGCGTTTCGAAGGCGAGATGTCCGCCGACGATCGTCGCGCGCACGCGAGCCGGCAGTTCGTAACCGAGGAACGGCGAATTGCGGCCCTGGCTCCTGAGCTTGGACGGATCGACGCGCCACGACGCATCGGCATCGAACACGCAGACATCCGCGAGCCCGCCGGTCGCGATGCGTCCGGCCGGCAGCTTGAGCACATCGGCGGGAGCGGCCGTGATGCGCGCGAGCGCCTTTGCGAGCGGCACGTTCGCCTCGCGCGCCCACTTCACCGTCAGCGAAAGCAGGAGTTCGAGGCCCGTCGCGCCGGGAGTCGCTTCGGCGAACGGCAGAAGCTTTTCGTCGTCGTCGAGCGGCGTGTGGTCGGAGCAGATCGCGTCGATCGTGCCGTCCTGCAGGCCCGAGCGGATCGCTTCGCGGTCGCGTTGCTGGCGCAGCGGCGGATCGAGGCGGAACTGCGAATCGAAGTAGCCGATGTCGAGGTCCGTCAAATGCACGTGGTTGATCGTCACGTCGCACGAAACGGCGAGCCCTTCGGCCTTCGCCGCGCGCACGAGCGCCACGCCCGCCGCCGACGACAGATGCGACAGATGCACCCGCGCACCGGTCACGCGCATCAGTTCGAAGATGGTATGCAGCGCGATGGTTTCCGCCGACACCGGCACGCCGGACAAGCCGAGCCGCGACGCCAGCGCGCCGCTCGCCGCGACGCCGCCGCGCGCCATGTACGCGTCTTGCGGACGCAGCCACACGGTGTAGCCATACGTCGTCGCGTATTGCAGCGCGCGCAGGAGCGTGCGCGTATCGACGATCGGGTTGTCCGCCTGCGAAAAGCCGATGCAGCCCGCTTCCGTCAGTTCGACCATCTCGGTGATGCTCTCGCCCTTCAGCCCGACGGTCAGCGCGCCCAGCGGATACACATGCGCCTGATGCAGCTTCTGCGCGCGGAACTTGAGCATTTCGACGAGGCCCGGCTCGTCGAGCGTCGGATCGGTGTCCGGCGGGCAAACGAGGCTCGTCACGCCGCCGGCCATCGCCGCGGCCATTTCCGATTCGAGCGTCGCCTTGTGCTCGAAGCCCGGCTCCCGCAGCCGCGCCGACAAATCGACGAAACCCGGCGCGACGTACAAGCCCGTCGCGTCGATGATCTTCGCCGCGTTGAAATCGGCGGGCGCGTCGCCGATCGCGACGATCCTGCCCGCCGCAATGAATACGTCCTTGCGCGCTTCCGTGCCCGCAGCCGGATCGATGATCGTGCCGCCTTGAATCTGGATCTTCATGTCGTTTTCGTTAATCGCTGTTGCCGGCCACAATGCCCATCACCGCCATGCGCACGGCGATGCCAAACGTCACCTGATTCAGAATCACCGACTGCGGGCCGTCGGCCACTTGCGAATCGATCTCCACGCCACGATTCATCGGCCCCGGATGCATGACGATCGCATCGGGCGCGGCGAGCGCGAGCCGCTCGGGCGTCAGGCCCCAGCTCTTGAAATACTCCTGCGCGGACGGCAGGAGCGCGCCGCTCATGCGCTCGTTCTGCAGGCGCAGCATGATGATCACGTCGACGCCCTTCAGCCCTTCGTCGAGGTTGTGATAGACGTGCACGCCCATCTGGTCGAGATTGCCCGGCAGCAACGTGCGCGGACCGATCGCGCGCACTTCCGGCACGCCGAGCGTGGTCAGCGCGTGAATGTCCGAGCGCGCAACGCGCGAATGCAGGATGTCGCCGACGATCGCCACGCGCAGCTTCGTGAAGTCGCGCTTGTAATGGCGGATCGTGTACATGTCGAGCAGACCCTGCGTCGGATGCGCGTGACGGCCATCGCCCGCATTGATCACGTGCACGTGCGGCGCGCAATGCTCGGCAATCAGATACGGCGCACCGCTCGACGCGTGACGCACGACGAACATGTCGGCGTGCATCGCGGAGAGGTTATTGATCGTATCGAGCAGCGATTCACCCTTGCTCGTCGACGACGCGTTGATGTTCAGATTCAGCACGTCCGCCGACAGCCGTTTCGCGGCGATTTCGAACGTGGTGCGCGTGCGCGTCGAGTTCTCGAAGAACAGGTTGAACACCGATTTGCCGCGCAGAAGCGGCACCTTCTTCACTTCGCGATCGGTCACGCTCACGAACTGCTCGGCGGTATCGAGGATGTGCGTGACGATGGAGCGCGGCAAGCCTTCAATGGTCAACAGGTGCTTCAACTCACCGTTCTTCGTGAGTTGCGGATTGCCTTTCAGAAAGCCGTAGCGGAACTTGTCGCTGGCCTTGTCGGAATGCTGCGCGCCAGTCTCGGCTGCGCTCTGGGTGGCGGTGTTCATGGTGATCCCAGGTATTTCTTTCGAAGATGGAGACTTGCGAACGCGGGCCGGCATGCAACCCGCGCAGAGCGCGCGTTACTGCGCGCGGGGTTCGGTCGTGAAAGCGAACGTGTCGCCGTTCTGGCGCGCGAGCACGAGGTCTTCGCCTGCGGGAACGTCGACGCTGCCGCCGGTGAAGCGCGCCGCGATCGGCATTTCGCGCCCGCCGCGATCCGCCAGCACGGCCAGATCGATCGACGCCGGGCGGCCGTAATCGTAAAGCTCGTTGATGGCCGCGCGCACGGTGCGGCCGGTAGACAGCACGTCGTCGACCAGCACGATGCGCCGGCCGTTGACATCGAACGGCAGCGAGGTCGGGCTCGCCTGGCTATGCAGGCCCTTCTTCGCGTAGTCGTCGCGATGCAGCGCCACGTTCACTACGCCGTAGTGCGGCGCGTTCAGGTCTTTCGCGAGCCGCTCCGCCAGCCACGCGCCGCCGCTGTAGACACCCGCGAGCACCGCGCCGTCTTCGGCCGCGAGCGACGCGCCATAGGCCGCGCGAATCTGTTCGACGAGCGTGCGATAAAGCGCCTCGGCGTCAATGGAACTCATGATCGTCGGGAAGTCCGTCGAGATATTGTTGAAGGATAACGCGGGCGGCTTCGGCGTCGATGCCGTCGAAGCGGCCGCGCGCATTCGTGCGCACGCCGCGCTCGCGCAGATCCGCTTTGGCGTCGACGGACGAATAGCGTTCGTCGACCCATTGCACCGGCACGTTGAAACGGCCGTTCACCTGATTGCCGAAGCGCTTCGCCAGCGCGCTCATTTCGTGCGGCGTGCCGTCGGGATGCATCGGCATGCCGACGACGACCGTATCGGGCTTCCACTCGTCGAGCAGCTTGCCCACTTCCTGAAAGCGATAGTCGCGGTCGCGATTCTCCACCACGGCGAGCGCGCGTGCGTCGCGCGTCAGCGTATTGCCGACGGCGACACCGATGCGTTTCTCGCCATAGTCGAAGGCCAGCAGCGTGGCTTCGCGGCTCATGCGTGCCCTGCTTCGCCCGAGAGCATCGAGCGCGACACGCCGAGCAGCGACAGCGCGGCTTCGAGCCGGTCTTCGGCGGGCACTTCGAAGATGATGCGCGGATCGGCTTCGACCGTCAGCCAGCCGTTCTTCGAGATTTCTTCCTCGAGCTGGCCCGCGCCCCAGCCGGCATGGCCGAGCGTCAGCAAGAAGCGCTCGGGGCCCTTGCCGCTCGCGACCGCTTCGAGCACGTCTTTGGACGTGGTCATGGCGAGGCCGCCGGGCACGCTCATCGACGAGCTATACGGCTCGCCCTGGCCCTCTTCGTGCAGCACGAAGCCGCGCTCGGTCTGCACCGGGCCGCCGAAATAGACGGGCAAGTGAACGAGCGGTTCGATTTCCAGCTTGAGGTCGATGCGATTGAAAAGCGATTGAAGGTCGATGTCGGTCGGCCTGTTGATGACGAGACCCAGCGCACCGCGATCGGTGTGATCGCAAAGGTAGACCACCGTTCCCGAAAACGTCGGATCGGCCATGGAAGGCATGGCGATCAGGAACTGGTTCGTCAAATTGATGCGATCGGAAGTCTTGGACATAATTCAGGATTTTAACAAAGGCGCTGGCGGATGGCCGACTTTGATCTGGGTCTGATGTGGTTCAGGCGGGACCTGCGCGCGACGGACAATGTTGCACTCTATCACGCGCTTACACGGTGCCGCCGGGTGCTGTGCGCCTTCGTTTTCGACCGGGAAATCCTCGATCCGCTCGCCCGAAACGACCGTCGCGTGGCGTTCATTCATGCAAGCATCGTCGAGCTGGATCGCACGCTGCGCGACGCGGGCGGCGCGCTCATCGTACGTCACGGCGTGCCGGTTCACGACATCCCGGCGCTCGCACGCGAATGCGGCGCGAACGCGGTTTTCGCGAACCGCGACTACGAGCCGTCCGCGAAAGCCCGCGACGATGCCATCGCCCGGACGCTCGCGAGCGCGGGCGTCGCGTTCTTCAGTTTCAAGGATCAGGCGATCTTCGATCATGACGACGTGCTGACCGGCGCGGGCAAGCCCTACACCGTCTTCACGCCGTACAAGCGCAAGTGGCTCGAAACGCTGACGCCCGATGCGCTCGCGCCGTATGCGTCCGAGGATCATCTGCATGCGTTGACGAAACCGGCGGCCAAAGCCGACACAGGCATTCCATCGCTCGCCGAACTTGGTTTCCCGGACGCTCACGCCCCGGCTTTTCCGCCCGGCACGAGCGGCGCGTACGAACTCTTCGACGACTTCCGCGACCGCATGACCGACTATGACCACGCCCGCGATTTCCCGGCGCAGAAAGGTCCGAGCTATCTTGGCGTGCATTTGCGTCACGGCACGGTGTCGATCCGCGCCCTCGCCCGCGTGGCGCACGACGCGCAGCGCCACGGCGACCGGGGCGCGGCGACGTGGCTTTCCGAGCTGATCTGGCGGGACTTCTACTTCGGCGTGCTGCATCACTTTCCGCGCGTCGGCGTGTCGGGCGATCATCGCGCGTTCAAGCCGGAATACGATCGCATCGAATGGGAAACGGGCGATGCCGCCGACGCGCATTTCGCCGCGTGGTGCTCGGGCCAGACCGGCTATCCGCTGGTGGACGCCGCGATGCGCCAGCTCAATACGTCGGGTTACATGCACAACCGGCTGCGCATGGTGACGGCGAGCTTTCTGTCGAAGGATCTCGGTATCGACTGGCGGCGCGGCGAGGCGTACTTCGAAGCGCACCTCAACGATTTCGAGCTGTCGTCGAACAATGGCGGATGGCAGTGGGCCGCGTCGAGCGGATGCGACGCACAGCCGTACTTCCGCATCTTCAACCCGATCACGCAGTCACGAAAATTCGACGCGGCTGGCAAGTTCATTCGGCATCACGTGCCGGAGCTCGCGGGTCTGCCGGATCGCGACATCCACGCGCCGTGGCTCGCGAAGCACGACATGCTGAAGGCGGCGAAGGTCGCGCCCGGCGTGGGGTATCCGCCGCCGATCGTCGATCACGACGCCGCGCGCAAGCGCACGCTGTTGCGCTATGACGTCGTGCGCGGTCCGGGCAAACGCGCGATAACCCCGGACATCGAGGACGACGACGGCTAGCGGACGATGGCCGTGGGCCGCTCGATCATCGCGGTGAGCGCAACGATCGACGCGCGGCCCTCCGACGGCGCGATGCCCGCAGCAGCCTGATGCAGCATCGAGCGCAGCGTCTGGGCGGCGCGTTCGGGGATGGCGGCGTCGAGCGCGCCCGCATCGCCGTGGGCGGCCGCGCCGTCGCCCTGGTGCGCGATGCGCCGCCAAGCGAGCCCGAGCGTATCCGCCAGCAGCGCGACATGGCCGAGCCCGAGCGCGCACGCCGCCGCGCCCAGCCGATGCGCGGCATCCGCCGCGTGCAGCGCGGAAGACGCATCGACGGCGCCGGTTGCGCTTGCCTGCGAGCCGCGTTCGACCAACCCTTCGATCGCCGCTTCCGCGCTCTGCAGAAAGTCTTCGTAGGCCGCCGCGTTGACGCGCAGCACGCCGAGGTCGCGTGTGGGCGCATCGCGCGTGCTTTCTTCGCTGGCCTGCGCCGCGCCCTGCTCCCATGCCGCCTCGGAGGCCGGCGTCGCCGCGACGTGCCACGCCACCGTCAGGCCGTAGTCGCGCAAGACGTCGACGTGTTCGGCGTCTTCAGGCGTCGCGCCATACAGCGCGAAGTCGCGCCACAGCAGCGCAAGCGTCGCGCGCACGAGCGAACGCGGCGCGTACGACGACGCATGCGCCTGATCGGCCAGCACGAGATTGAATCGCGCGTAGAGGCGCTTGGCGTCGGCGTGACCGGAAATGCCCCCGCGCGAGCGCAGCGCCCGCACCGTCGACGACGCGAGCCGCCAGAAATCGTACGGATCGGAGCCGGCGAGGTCCGCGAGGCAGGCGTCGAGACGCGCGAAGGTTTCGTCAGTGCCGCTTCGCGGCTGATCGGCCGGCGCGCGCAGCAGTGCCAGCAGCGTGTGCTCGTAATGCGCTCGCACACGCGTGAGCCGTTCCGATGCGACGCCTCGCAGCGTCGCCGGGGCGATCGCGCGGCCCGCGAGCGCGAGGTCGTCGTAGGAAACCGACGCGATGCGCGTGTGTGCGGCAAGCAGCGCGTGCAATCCGCGATAGTGATGAAAAAGCTCGGTCGAGCACGCCAGCTCGCGCAGATTGTGCCGATCGACCGCCATGCCGAAGGCGAGCAGCGCGTCCGCAATGCGCTGGCGCGTCGGCTCGGATTCATCGCCGAACGGCGCCACGAGCGCGAGCGCTTCCGCGAAACGCTGCGCAGGCAGCCATCCGGCGGCGTTCAGCGCCGCGATCGCGCGCTTCAGGGCGGGCGCCGTCTCGCCCTGCCGCTGGAACGCGTGCAGCGCATCCGCGATCGCCATTTCGGCGACTCGCACGGAGCCGCCGCGCGGATTCGGCAGGGCTTCGATCGGAACCGGTAGATCGGGACGAGAGGTCATAACGGGCGCTCACAAGCCAGATCGCGTGCGCGGCGAATGCGCCGGCGCGCGGTGAAACTGCATCATCGACGGGCCTGCGGCGGGAGTCGCCGCATCCCGCCCTCTGGAAGCGTATGCCTTTACCCGCAACTGCGCGAGCAGCCGCGCTAAACGGCTAATCAGCCGAGCCAGCCACGGCTCAACGGCTTCCGCACGGAAACGCAGGCCGCAAAAAACACGCGCCGCATGACGTAAGCCATGCGGCGCGGGTAAATAGGCGGATCAGATCTGGACCATCTCGAAATCTTCCTTGCGGGCTCCGCATTCGGGACAGGTCCAGTTGATTGGAACGTCTTCCCAGCGGGTGCCCGGCGCGATGCCCTCTTCCGGCAATCCCGCCTCTTCATCGTAGATCCAGCCGCAAATCAGGCACATCCAGCTTCTGTATTCCATACTTATGCCGCGTCGATTGATCGATTGAAATTAGGACATGATGGTACCGTGTTGCCGGGTGGATGCCTAGCAAGCCGCCCGCCCGCGTTCTCCCGAATAACGGGACGGCCACGCGCCGCCCGGCGGAAAATGCATCGTTCCGGGCGACAGGCGGGCGTCAATAGGCCGCATAATCGAATCTCACGGGGTGGCGCGCACAATAACGGCGCATTTCCCCGACCCGATCGTCTCACACGTGCCCAATCCACCATGTCCGCTTTTGCCATGACCGGCGACTCGCCACCGATCGTTCTGACTTTCGGCCTTTCGGACCCTACGGGCGGCTCAGGCATACAGGCCGACATGCTGACGCTCGCGAGCATGGGCTGCCACGGCGCCACGGTCCTCACAGGCTATGCGGTGCGCGACTCGGCGAGCTGCGACGAAGTGACCGGCCTCGATCCCGATACCGTCGCGACCCAGGCGCGCATGTTGCTCGAGGACATGCCGGTCGCCGCGTTCAAGATCGGCGCGGCGACGCGGGCTGAAGTCGTTTCGGCGATTGCCGAGGTGGTATCCGATTACGACGACGTCCCGCTGATCCTCGCGCCCGACTTCACGCTCGACGACGAACACGTACTGTCCGCCGACGAGTTGCGCGAATCGCTCGCCGATCTGCTCGTGCCGCAAACGACCATGCTGATCGCCGATCACGCCACGATTTTGCAGCTCGCGCAGCCCGACAGCGACGCCGAAGCCCCGACGCTCGATGCCGCGATCTCCCATATTCTGTCGCAAGGTTGCGAATATGTTCTGGCGATGGAAACGGGCACGCATCGGCATGTCAACACGCTCTACAGCGAGGAAGGCCAGGTGCGGCAAGACCTGTGGGATCGCGGGCTGAATCGCGTGATGGGGCTGACCGATACGCTGGGCGCCGCCGTCGCGGCGCTGCTCGCCAACGGTCAGGAGCCTGCTGAGGCCGCCCGCGAGGCGCAAGAGTACGTGTTTCAGGCGGCGCGCGCCGCGTTTCGTCCGGGGATGGGCGCGTATCTGCCGGATCGCTTCTTCTGGGCGCGCTCGAACGACGCCGACGACGAAAGCGAGACTTCCGCGCTGCCCGACGAATCGGCCGGGCTGCCGGGACAAGCGCGGCACTGACGAAAAGCAGTGAATCGAGGTAGCCGGAGACCACATAAGGGAGGCTTCGCGAACGCATGCCCTATCGATTGCCCCATCTGCACAAGCCCGGCCCGCAAGGCGCGATCCGCATCGGCTGCGCGGGCTGGTCACTGACAAGCGCGGTCTCCGCGAGTTTTCCCGGCGAAGGCTCACACATCGAACGCTACGGGCGCGTGCTCACTTGCGTCGAGATCAACTCCAGCTTCTATAAACCGCATCGCGAGCAAACCTACGAGAAGTGGGCGCAGAGCGTGCCGGAATCGTTCCGTTTCTCGGTGAAGCTACCGAAGGCGATCACCCACGACGCGCGGCTCGTCGATACCGAAACCCTCATCGACGAATTCCTGCTCGCCGCCAGCCAGCTCGGCGACAAGCTCGGCTGCTGGCTCACGCAACTGCCGCCGAGCCTGCCCTTCGAGCACGATCTGGCCGACACGTTCTTCAAGGCGCTGCGCGAGCGGACGAACCTGCCGGTCGCATGCGAGGCGCGGCATCCGACATGGTTCACCGCCGATGCGGCGGCGCTCTTGAAAGCGCATCACATCGCTTATGTCGATGCCGATCCGATTCCCGATGACTGCGAGGTCAAGCATCGCGCGGATGCGTCGCTCGTTTATGTGCGCTTGCACGGCTCGCCCGAGTTGTACAAGTCTTCCTACGACTACACGTATCTCGACCATCTCGCGCACACGCTGCAGGCACGCGCGAAGAAAAGCGCCGAAGTCTGGTGCATCTTCGACAACACCGCGCAAGGCAACGCACAGCCCAATGCGCTGCATCTGATGGACCGGTTGCGGCTTCATCACCGCTAAGCGCGGTTCAGCTTTCGCTCAATCGAAAGGAGAATGCCCGATGCACAAGCCGGCACGACGGATCGCACGCCTCGTTCAGGCCACGATGTTCGCTTCGCTGCTTCATATCTCGCTGCCCGCCCACGCGCAGAACGCCGCGCCGCCGCCTCCACCCGCGACGCCCGCCGGCGACGGCACGTTCCTGCTGACCATCTTCCTCAAACACGACCAGTCGAAGCCGCTGCCGAAGATCAACGAGCAGTTGAAGGAGCAAGGCTTCTTCAAAACGTTTCCGCCGCCGGGAATCGAAGTGATGTCGTGGTACGTGATGATGGGCATCGGTCAGGTGGTGACGCTGCGCGTGCCCGCCGAGCGGTTGCGCGAAGTGAATCGCGCGATCGAAACCACTGCCTGGGGCGGATATACGACCGAGTTCTATCCGACTTACGACTACAGAGCGGCTGCGCAGAATCTGCGTGAGCAGATGAATAAGTAACGCCGCGCTTTCGACAGGCGAAAAAAAACCCGCATCGCTGCGGGTTTTCTTGGCTGCGCAGACTTCGCTTCCGAAGAATCGAAGCCCGCGCGGACATCACTGGCCGAAGCCAGCTT
The DNA here is from genome assembly GCF_000698555.1 of Caballeronia grimmiae. Taxonomy (GTDB): domain Bacteria; phylum Pseudomonadota; class Gammaproteobacteria; order Burkholderiales; family Burkholderiaceae; genus Caballeronia; species Caballeronia grimmiae. The sequence continues at coordinate 483,322 of NZ_JFHE01000001.1, forward strand.
ACATGTCCATGCCCATGCCGCCCATGCCGCCGGGCATGCCGCCAGGCATCGGTGCATCTTCCTTCGGCAGTTCGGCGACGGCTGCGTCGGTCGTCAGCAGCAGGCCTGCCACCGATGCCGCGTTTTGCAGCGCCGTGCGCGTCACCTTGGTCGGGTCGACGACACCGGCTTCCACCAGGTCACCGTACTCGCCGGTTGCCGCGTTGTAGCCGTAGTTGCCCGAACCCTGAGCAACAGCCGCCACCACGACGGATGCTTCTTCGCCGCCGTTCGTGACGATCTGGCGCAGCGGCTCTTCCATCGCACGCAGGACGATCTTGATACCTGCGTCCTGGTCGGGGTTCGCACCCTTCAGGCCGTCGATTGCACGGCGAGCACGGATCAGCGCAACACCGCCGCCCGCCACGATGCCTTCTTCCACAGCTGCGCGCGTTGCGTGCAGTGCGTCTTCGACACGTGCCTTCTTTTCCTTCATTTCGACTTCGGTCGCAGCACCGACCTTGATCACCGCAACGCCGCCGGCCAGCTTGGCCACGCGCTCTTGCAGCTTTTCACGGTCGTAGTCCGAGGTCGCTTCTTCGATCTGCTTGCGCACCTGCTTCACGCGAGCTTCGATGTTCGCTGCTTCGCCAGCGCCGTCGATGATCGTGGTGTTTTCCTTACCCACTTCGATGCGCTTCGCTTGACCCAGCTCTTGCAGCGTCGCCTTTTCCAGCGTCAGGCCGGTTTCTTCAGCGATGACCTGACCGCCGGTCAGGATCGCGATGTCTTCCAGCATGGCCTTGCGACGGTCGCCGAAGCCCGGAGCCTTGACGGCGACGGTCTTCAGGATGCCGCGGATGTTGTTGACGACCAGCGTTGCGAGCGCTTCGCCTTCGACGTCTTCAGCGATGATCAGCAGCGGACGGCCAGCCTTCGCGACTTGTTCCAGCACCGGCAGCAGATCGCGGATGTTGGAAACCTTCTTGTCGTGCAGCAGCACGAACGGGTTTTCCAGAACGGCGACTTGCTTGTCCGGGTTGTTGATGAAGTACGGCGACAGGTAGCCGCGGTCGAACTGCATGCCTTCGACGACGTCCAGCTCGTCTTGCAGCGACTTGCCGTCTTCGACGGTGATCACGCCTTCCTTGCCGACCTTGTCCATCGCTTCAGCGATACGCTCGCCGATCGACGTGTCGCTGTTTGCCGAGATCGAGCCGACTTGCGCGATTTCCTTGTTGGTCGTGCAGGGCTTGCTGATCTTGCGCAGTTCTTCGATTGCAGCAGCAACCGCCTTGTCAATACCGCGCTTCAGGTCCATCGGGTTCATGCCCGATGCGACGTACTTCATGCCTTCGCGAACGATGGATTGCGCCAAAACCGTAGCGGTCGTGGTGCCGTCGCCGGCGTTGTCGCTGGTCTTGGAAGCGACTTCCTTGACCATTTGCGCGCCCATGTTCTGGAGCTTGTCCTTCAGCTCGATTTCCTTCGCGACCGAGACACCGTCCTTGGTGACCGTCGGGCCGCCGAACGAACGCTCGAGCACGACATTGCGGCCCTTCGGACCCAGCGTGACTTTGACCGCGTTGGCCAGGATGTTCACGCCTTCGACCATCTTGGCGCGTGCGGAATCGCCAAAAATAACTTCTTTAGCTGCCATATCCAGACTCCTTGATTCGATTCAGTGTGCCGGCCCCGCCGCCCTGTCGGCGCGAAGCCCGGCTAACAGGAAGGATGCTTACTTGCTGACCAGAACGGCCATGATGTCTTCTTCGCGCATGACGAGCAGTTCCTGCCCGTCGACCTTGACGGTCTGGCCGGCGTATTTGCCGAAGAGCACGCGGTCGCCCACCTTCACGTCGAGGGCGTTTTGCGTGCCCTTGTCATCGCGCTTGCCCGGGCCGACGGCCAGGATTTCGCCTTGGTCCGGCTTCTCTGCCGCTGCTTCCGGGATCACGATGCCCGATGCGGTCTTGGTTTCCTGGTCCAGACGCTTGACGATGACGCGATCGTGCAAAGGACGAAGGTTCATACACACTCCTCTCTAGATTGAGACTGAAAACGCGGAAAAACCCGTCTTTTAGGCGTAAACCCGCCGGACGGAAATTTTGTTAGCACTCTGGTGCTGTGAGTGCCAATTATATGGACGTCATTTGACAATTTCAAGGAGCGATCCCACTGCCGGTGTCGAATTTCACCGAACATTGAACTACGTTCAGCGACCGTTGAACCGCTAGACCGCGGGCACGCGTATCATGCCGGGCAAGAAGTATCGTTAAATCAGCGGTTTAGGTTGGTTGGACGCTACGCCCAGCCCGGGCAGTCGCCGTGTGCAAACCTGCTGACGACCTAAATTGGTCGGCTCGCCCACATGAAGCGTTGTCATTAGGGGTTAGGTGTTTACCCTCCCCTCTAGCCGTCTCCACCATTGAGGGCGCGGATTCAATTGATCGAACGTCGCAGATCGACCCACCCCAATCAGACGGCCGCCTCCAAACCGGTCAGTAAGCTAGATCCAGGTTTTGCGAAGTGGAGTGCCGATAAGCGGCCTATAAGGACCTTCCAGTTTTTGCAAGCTGGGTTTAGTGACTCATATGTTCGATTCCTGTATGAATCAGTGGAGGACTACAACGACAACGGGTGGCGGCGTGACAGACTGCATGCCTATAAACGGCCTTGTTGGGCGCCATCACAACCGCGCCTGGGCCCGGATAGTAACCGCGCAGCAGGACTCCATCCGTTGGACGGCGAATACATTTCGTGTAGCGCCTCACCGCTTATCGAGTTCGCCCGCTGCCGGTCTGACCTGTCGCTATCCTTCGTCGAATGCGTCCTCAACTACGGAACCAGTTTTTCGCGATGTCGTTTGGGGTATCAGGCGCCCGTCGCCCCACCAGTGCGGGCGGGCGCGTAGGACGGATCGAATCGCTCCCCGTTGGCGAGCACCGCCCACAGAATGCGTGCATGCTTGTTCGCCACGGCGACCAGTGTCTTGTAGTAGCCCACGCGCGCCTGTAACTGAACAATCCAGCGCGAGAGCCGGTCGTCACGTCGGTGCGCCGTCAGGACCGCTGAGCGGGCACCCTGGAACAGCAAGGTTCGCAGATAGTCGTTGCCCTGTCTGGTGATGCTCCCGAGCCGCTGCTTGCCTCCGCTGCTTTTCTGTTTGGGCACGATGCCGAGCCAGGCGGCCATCTGCCGGCCGTTCCTGAACTGGCGGGCATCTACCACCGTCGCCACTGCGGCCGATGCCGTTAGCCGGCCCACGCCGCACACGTCCATGCAGCGTTGCGCCTGCGGGTCGCGGTCGGCATGCTCGGCAATCTGCCTGTCAAACCAGGCAATCTGCTCATCCAGTACCTGCCATTGTTCCCAGCCGCGCAACAGGGCCAGCCGCGCCGGTCCTGTCAGCTCATTGCTGCCGTCCTCAATGCGCTCAATGAGGTGCTCATGTAGCCGGCGGATGCCTTGCGGCAGGAACACCCCGAACTCGGCCAGCAGCCCGCGCAACCGGTTCACCAGCGCGGTACGCTCTTCGACAAATCCGGTACGCATGCGGTGCAGCACCAGCACGCTTTGCTGCGCAGGTGACTTGACCGGCACGAAACGCATGTGCGGGCGGCTCGCCGCTTCGCAGACAGCTTCGGCATCGAGTGCATCGTTCTTTACATGGGCGCCGCCTTTACGATAGGGCGCGACAAATTGCGGGGGAATCAGCCGCACCTCATGCCCAAGCGCGTGTAGTTTGCGTGCCCAGTAATGCGCGGCACCGCATGCCTCCATGGCGATCAGACACGGTTCCAGATTGGCGAACCAGCTCACAAATCGGTCCCGCGGAATCGCTTTACGTGCTACGACGCATTCGGCGCTGTCGACCGCATGAATCTGCATCACGTTTTTCGCCAGATCCACGCCAACACGAGCAATCCTGTCCATGACATCCCCCTTCCCGGAAGGTAGTAGCACGAACCATGATGGCACCAAACGGTGTCGATCCTGCAATCAGGGCGGTCCTTACCAATTCGTTGGCGACTTCACCCGATCGGCCAGTTGCCGCCGCTCACCGTTGCTCGCGCATTGTCATTCGAGTGTCCGCTTGCTCTGGAACGAGACATTGGACAATAGACTGGCGAGCGCTCAACAGCGCCGGAGAAAATACTGTCGCGATGACGACCGTTAGACTGACTCAGTAACGGTCGCAAGCTACCCCTGGCTTTTGCCTCCGTTGCATAAGTCCGGAACAAGACTCCGCGCCCAAGGGCGGTTGTTGCCGACGGCAAACTTGACGACGTCTGAGGCCAACACTGTCCCTCATACAGTTCCTGCTTTTTGCCCGGCTTCGCTTTTGAGCCGTACTAACAGCGGGGCCGACCATGCCTGCTTCCTTGTTATGCCGTTTGAGCGTATTGACGCAGCCACCAATAGGCCTTTAAACGCGAAAGCACGGTCGGTCTCGTCGATTTACCGTGTGCACCGGGCACACGACAGTGACGTCGCGCGTTGTTGAGCAGGGCCGGCACCGTTACGTGTTCTTGCTTGCCCGCCTCGCGATTATGCAGCGCCCCCCCGCCCACGTGCACTGCTGAACAGCTTGATCACTTCCGGGTTGAACGCCGGGATATCGTCGGGCTTCCGGCTCGTGACTAAGTTTCGGTCGACGACCACTGGCTGATCCACCCAGTCCGCTCCGGCATTTTTCAGGTCGGTTCGGAGCGATGGCCACGAGGTCATGCGCCGGTCTTGCGCCGCGCCGGTCTCAATAATCGTCCATGGGCCGTGGCAGATCGATGCCACTGGCCTGCCGTCATCGAAAAATGCCTTTGCGAAGGCCACCGCTTTCGGCTCGGCCCGAAGCGCATCGGGGTTCAAGACGCCACCCGGCAGGAGGAGCGCGTCGAAGTCTTGCGGCTTGGCCTGGTCGAGGGCGACGTCGACCGGGAAGGTGTCTCCCCATTCCGTGAAGTTCCAAGCGCGCACGTGTCCATTCTTGGGGGATACGATGCGCGTGTCGGCGCCGGCTTCGTCGAGCGCCTTCCGGGGCTCTACCAATTCGACCTGCTCAAATCCTTCCTCGACGAGGATCGCAACCTTCAATCCCTTGAGAGTTTCGTTTGTCATGTTTCCAACTCCTATGATGAGCTTCGCTTCGAAATACCCTTACTCTGCGGCTAACGTCTGCTCGCACTCCGCAGTGATCGCGCCGTGGAGGCCGGTCGGCAGGATGCATTAACCAGAGCGAGCATTAGGCTGGTTTTGCAGTCCTAGGCCAACGTGCGAACGTATCTTTTGCTCAGGAGCAAGCAATAGGGCGAGCCTTCGCGATCACGGTGGAGCAAGACTGAGCACTGAGGTTTTCGACTCTAGTGTCATCGCCACCACGGCGGATGCGGCTGTAAATCGGGTCATGTTTCATCTCTTAGGCGGCACTTTCGACATGCGTCGAACTCACGGTGCGAACACGGCACGGACGCAGCCGTCGGTCTTGTGCTTGAACATGTCGTAGCCGCGTGGCGCCTCCTCCAGCGGGAAGCGGTGAGTGGCCAGATAAGCGGGATTCAGCTCGCCTTTCTGCGCGTGCGAGAGCAGCCGATCCATATAGGCTTGGCCGTGCTGCTGGGCGCTGCGTACCGTCATGCCCTTGTTCATGATGGCGCCCATCGGAAACTTGTCGATCAGCCCGTAGACGCCGAGCACCGACAGCGTGCCGCCTTTGCGGCAAGCCATCACGGCCTCACGCAGCGCCTGGCCGCGGTCCGTTTCCAGACGCAGGGCCTGCTTGACGCGGTCGTACGCGTATTGCGGCCCGGTGCCATGTGCCTCCATCCCCACGGCGTCGATGCAAGCGTCGGGTCCGCGCCCGCCCGTCATTTCGATGAGCGTGTCGAGAACGCTGTCGACTTTCGTGTAGTCGATCGTTTCCGAGCCGGCGTGCTCGCGCGCCATTTGCAATCGCTCGGGGAAGCGGTCGATCGCGATGACCCGCTCCGCGCCCATCAGACGCGCGCTTTGCTGCGCCATCAGCCCGACGCCGCCGCAGCCCCATACTGCGACGGTGTCGCCCGGCTGGATGTTGCAGAAATCGGCACCCATGTAGCCGGTCGGGGCGGCATCCGAAAGAAACAGCGCTGTCTCGTCCGCGACGCCGTCGGGGATCTTGAAGCAGTCGTTGTCGGCAAACGGCACCCGCACGTATTGCGCGTGCGCGCCCGCATAGCCGCCGAAGGCGTGGGTATAGCCGTAGATGCCGGCCGTCGTATGTCCGCCCAGAAGCGGTGCCTGTAGTTCGGGCTTCGGGTGCGTGTTGTCGCACAACGAGTAGAGGGAATGCTGGCAATACCAGCATTGCCCGCACACGATGAATGAAGGAACGACGACGCGGTCGCCCTTCGCGAGTCGCTTCACCTCGGAGCCGATGTCTTCGATCACGCCCATGAACTCGTGGCCGATGACATCGCCGGACTTCATTGTCGGGATATAGCCATCGATGAAGTGGAGATCTGACCCGCAAGTGGTCGACAAGCTGACGCGCAGGATCGCGTCATGAGGGTTGATGATCTCCGGGTCCTTGACAGTCCCGACGCGCAAGTCATTGACCCCGTTCCAGTACAGTGCTCGCATGCTCGTTCTCCTTAGCGCTTCGTTTCGCGAGCAGCGGGCTGCCGCTCAGTGGTGGGAATCTCGCCGGTTTCGACGAGGCTCTTGAAGCGCCGCAGCGCGTTGTCGGCGATCATATTCAGCGGCGTGGCGCCCAACAGTTGGACCAGGCCTTGGCCGAGGGCGCCGCCGGGCGGATCGAACCGAACATGCAGTGTCGCTATCGTGCCGCGGTCGTTCGAGGCGGCGTCGAAGCGGATGGAACCCTCGTTCGCAATGGCGGCGCCGGGCAGCGAGCGCCAGCCGATGCTCCCGCCGGGTTCATCGACGATCTCCGATTCCCATTCGTAGAGGCGACCGAGGGGCGTCCTTATCTCCCAGCGCATGCGGTTGTCGCCAATCGGGCGCAACGTCGCGAAGCCTGACATGAGTTGCGGGAGCGTGCGAGGGTCGAGCCAGCGTTGACGGAGCGCGTCCGCCGGCTTGCCGACCGTGATGACACGCTTGGCCTCAGGCTCGGCGCGGGCAATCCCACTGTGCGCCTTGTCATTCGCGCTGCCGCGTTGGAGCGGGACACCGCGCCCCGCACTCAGCACGGCTGTCCCCGCGCAAGCCGTGAGCGCGAAAGCCAGGGCACCCTTTTTCCGGCCGACGAGTCCTGAGACAATCAAGGCTGCGCTCAGCGCCACCGGAATCCAACCCATGCTTTGCATGAATTCACCGGGCGAGACGTCCGACGGAACGTGGCCGCGCCCCGACGATCCGTGCGATCGGATACCAACGATGTTGCCTGCCATGATGAATGCTCCTGGGAGTTCACTGCTCGCTACGCGGAAGGGCTCCGTGCAGCGAGATCGCTGACATGTAGCGCGACGTTCGTGCTCACGCCACGCGTGGCCATGAATCGCGGAACTGCGCCGTGGGCTGCATCGCCCAAGGTGTAGCGGGCCGGTTCGCGGTTTTATGGACCTCGACAAGTGCTTCGACTCCGCCGCCGCTACGATCGCGGCGTCGCTTCGCTAGCCTCCGGGATGCAGGACGACCTTGGTCCAGCCATGTTCGCGCACGTCGAAGTGTTGATAGGCGTCGGGCGCCTCGTCGAGCTTCAACTCATGGGAAACAATGAACGACGGCTTCGCGCGTCCGACTGAGATGAGGTCGCGCAACTGCCGGTTGTATGCCTTGACGTTGCATTGGCCCGTGGCGATGTGCTGGCCTTTGAACCAGCACTTGCCCCAATCGAACGCGATCTTTCCCTGCTTCGCCAGTTCGTCTTGCGCGCCGGGGTCCTCGGGAACGAACACGCCAACTACGCCAATCCCGCCAGTGAATTTGACCGACGACACCAGATTGTTCATCGTCAGATTGGGATGCTCATGGCGTTGCGGAGCCGGATCGTGACACTGGTAGCCGACGCATTCGCAACCCACGTCCGCGCCGATTCCGTGCGTCAGGTCCATGACGCGCTGCACCGGGTCTTCCTTGGAATAATCGATTGCAATCGCGCCAATGGACTCCGCAAGCTTGAGCCGGTCGGGGTGGCAGTCGACAACCATGACGCTGCAGGCTCCTTTGATCATGGCCGAGTGGGCAGCCATGAGACCCACTGGTCCGGAGCCGTAGATCACTACGGCGTCGCCGGGCCGCATGCCGGCGAGTTCGGTCGCGTGCCAGCCAGTCGGGAAGATGTCGGCGCACATCACGTAGTCGGTCTGCTTCTGCTCTGCGTCCGGCGGTAGCTTCAAGGCCATGAAGTCCGCCCAAGGAACCCGGAGAAATTCGGCTTGGCCGCCCGGCCACGGTCCCATGTCCGCGAAGCCAAAAGCGCCGCCGGCGATTCCGGGCTGGTTGGCGTTCAGGCAAAACGCAGTGAGGCCGCGTTCGCAGTTTTTACAGTGACCACAGCTTATATTGAATGGTAGACACACCCAGTCCCCGGGCTTGAGTCGCTCCACCGCAGGTCCGACCTCCACAACGACGCCTAGATTCTCGTGACCGAAGATGCGACCTTGCTCGAAGTCCGTTCGACCTTCGTACATGTGCAGGTCGGATCCGCAGATGTTGGTGCTGGTGATTTTGACGATGGCGTCGGTGGGGCGTTCGATCTTGGGATCAGGCACGTCTTCTACGGCGACCTGGCGCGGACCACGATACACAACCGCTTTCATATATCTCTCCTGTGAAGGTAACTGAAAGCATGAGCCGATCGGCGACTCACGACATCGACGAACCCGCAGGCGTACCTGTGGGAATCCTGGTCCTAGTGGCCACGCGTCTCCCGGTACGGAAGTCAGGTCCGTTTCCGCATGGCATCGCTAACCTTGCGACCGCGCTCCCTATGAGCGGTTGCGACTTGGAAGTCCGTAGCTATCCTAAGGTGGTGCCCCATGCTGGGGCGCCAGACCACGGCCGGTGACCGCCTAGTCCGCAGCTATTCATATGCCCGCCTGCGCAACGAGAGCGCAACTAAACGGCCAGGTGCCAGAGTCCGCTGCGCTCGATGCGGCGCAGAAGCTAGGAGGGCTAATGTCCGTTTCGCTTTGACCGTACACTGGGACCCACGGGAGAGGACGCCTTATTCGGCGTGCTGGACCGCATATCAGCGCTAACGGGAGACCAAGGCGCGCTTGCAAGAGCAATGTTCTTGCTAAGAACGGGTCTATGAGGGGTTCGATAAATATGCTTTTCGATTGCTCGTGAGGAGTTTGCCGAACGTCCGGAGTAGCGAAGCGACCGGCCATTAAGCGCATGGATGCGTGGTCGGCCGGTATGGGCCGGCTGTGGCCGGCACCACGGGGACGGAGCCGGCCATAATTGGCCGTTCGATTGCGGGACTGTGCGACTTTTTCACGGCCGCTGCGCTCACATAACCGGCCATCGAGGGATGTTGGCGGCCTTACGGCGCCGCCGGCTCCGCGCTCGTCGCCTTCGTCTGCCTCTAGTGCCAGAAGATCGCAACCGCTATTCCGCCGAACAGCAGCCACTTCACGATGTAGTACACGATCAGGTTCCACGCCTTCAGACGCTTGCCGACGAGCCGGATCGAATACAGATATTTGAACGCGCGATTCAGGCCGCCGGTACGGTCACCAATCTCGTTGGGTGAGGTAGCCGCGCGCATCAGGAAGCCGCCTACCGCGTGGTTGAACGCCTGCGCCCATCGGTATTTCATCGGTCGCTCGATGTCGCAGAATAGGATGATGCGGTCCTTGTCCGTTTTGTTTTCGGCCCAGTGCAGATAGGTTTCGTCGAAAACGACTTCCTCGCCGTCGCGCCATGAATAGCGGCGGCCGTCGACGACGATCGCGCAGTTGTCGTCGTTCGGCGTCACGAGTCCCAGGTGATAGCGCAGCGATCCCGCGTATGGATCGCGGTGCAGTGTGAACACGCCGCCGGGTGGCAGCATGGCGAACATCGCCGCCTTTACCGTCGGAACCTTTTGCAGGATGGAGACCGTATTCGGACACTGTGCCACGGCGGACGGATGAGGGCGGTCATACCATTTAAGGTAAAAGCGCCGCCAGCCGCGCCGGAAGAATGAGTTGAAGCCAATGTCGTTGTACGCGCCTGCCGCCTGAATCTTGCTACCTTCGTGAAGTGCGATGGCCTCGGCACGGATGACTTCCCAGTGTGCCTTGATCCGCGCGAGCTCGGGAAAGAGCGAAGGCTCGAGAAAGGGCGTCGACGGCACGCCCGAGAACAAATAGACGAAACCGTTCAGCGGCGACATGAAAGTCGAATGGTCGGAAAGCTGGCGGAAGAACCCGTGCCGGACCTTGCCGCGCCAGTGGGTGTGCGCAGCGCAAGCGATAAAAGCTAGCAACATCACCCAGCGCATGATTTCTCCTCGCATCCAATTTCTGGCTTTGCGCTTCGCAGCATTCCAAATTATACGAATTGGTAACTGAGGCCCGCTGGGATGGTGACAGGGAATTTGCCTTGCGCGCACACCTCGGATCATCGTCGCGCTCGGTCGTCGGCGCAGATTCGGCAAATTCCGGTCAATCACCGTTCCGGTACGAACGCCGTTCGAATGGCCGCTCCGCGCCGCGGAGGCGAATCTAACGTGCGAGGATCAGCGGCATCGAAGTCAAATCTGCGATGGCATGCCATTCACTGAGAGCGATACGGGCATGCCACATCGCGTGTCCTATGACCCGTTGGTATAGCGCGGAAATTCACCCACCCTTCAATGGCGTCCTTGTGGGGAAGACCGCTCGAATTTCGGCGACCAGCTCCTCAAGAAACACAGGTTTTAAGAGGTACCGGTTGACCGCAGGATCATCCAACGATACGTGCGCCACGGTCCACGTGCCAGCTGGCGTGCGTCCAAGTTTTGGATCGAAATCAAGATTGCTGCACAACGTCAATCCATCCATACCCGGCTTCATGTAATCGGTTAGGGACGAGATCGGGATGCGATCGCTTCGCCTGTTCCAGGCCGGCGATTCCGTTTGCTGCGGTCACGACTCAAACCGCTGACCTTTTCAGCAAAACCCGCCGCACCTCGAGCATATCAACGGCATCGTCAACGATGGGGATGGGCGGTCGGATTGAACGGGCAAGTGCAGCGTGGGACAAAACGGGTTGCCTCAGCTTCGACTGAACGCAACTGTGAACGCACACGAGGGCACGCCACTGGAAAGCATTATGCAATTCTCGCTCCAGCTGCCGCACGATCGAATTTTCGTCGTATCTACAGTTCCGCCGCTTGCCCTTCCAAATCGGTTCGAATCGTTGCGATTAGCGAGCTTATAATCGTGTGCGTCGACAACCCTTCAGGCGGCGTTGTTGGCTGGCTGACCCACTCACGATGTTGGCTTTCTGCTCGCCTCTCTTTCGCGCTAAACAAGGGGGAACGCAATGTCCGATGTGAACACACGCGTGATTACCGCGCACGTGCCGCTGCCTTTAGCTGAGCAGGTCGATGAGCTTGCCGCTCGGCTCGACCGCTCCCGTGGCTGGATTATCCGGCAAGCTCTGGCCGCGTGGATTGAGCAGGAAGAAGCGCGTAATCGAGCCGAGACCATTAAGCCGCGGCGCGCAGGCGGTCGCGAGAAGCGCTAGACGCCTCTCCGACGCATGATGGTGTACCCGCGACGATCCCGCGGCGCTTGAATCCATGACTAGCGAATCAAGACGTTTTCGGCGTCGCTAGGTGGATTCCGGCGAACCGAATATTTGCATCCTGGAGACGACGTGATCGATCCTACATCAGCCGCTAGCGAGGCGACGTCGCCGGTCTTCCCTCTGGTAGGCGTCGGCGCGTCGGCGGGTGGCCTAGAGGCGATTTTCGAACTGATGGCGGAGATTCCTGCAGTCAGTGGGATGGCGTTTCTGGTTGTACAGCATTTGGATCCCTCCCGTCGCAGCCTGCTACCCGAAATCCTGCTTAAGAGAGTATCCATGCCGGTGGTGCAGGCCGTCGACGGGATGGCTGTCGAAGCGGACCACCTGTACGTCATTCCTCCCAACACGAGCATGCTGGTTGATCAACGTCGGATCCGCTTACGGCCGCGTGACGGAACGCTCGGCCCGCCGATGCCGATCGACGACTTGCTGAGTTCGCTCGCGAGTGATCAAGGTTCGAGAGCCATCGGGGTGGTCCTTTCTGGCAGCGGATCCGACGGCGCGCTGGGTCTGAAGGCCATACAACAAGAGGGTGGCATTACGTTCGCTCAGGACGAGGCCTCAGCGCAATACAGCAGCATGCCCCATGCAGCGATCGCGATGGGCGGCGTCGACCGCGTTCTCTCACCGCGTGAAATCGCGAAAGAATTGATGAGTTTGGGAAGGCATCCCCATGTGCGGCCGCCACAGATTGCCGAGGTAGATCCACAGGGCGAGTCTTCCGAGACGAGTTTGCGCTCGATCTTTCGGCTCCTGCGGAATGCCTGCAATATCGATTTCAGTCGTTACAAGCATGGCACCATTCAGCGCAGGCTGTCTCGTCGCATGGCCCTGCGACAGCTGATCTCCGTGGGCGAGTACGTCGCGGTGCTGGAGTCGGAGCCAGCGGAAGTCCTAGCGCTCGGACGCGATCTGCTGATCCAGGTGACCAGTTTTTTCCGTGATCCAGAGTCATTCGATGCGTTGAGTCAGACGGTCTTTCCCCGGCTCACAGCTGCGAACGATCCTAGAACGCCGCTCAGGATCTGGGTGCCTGGCTGTGCAACCGGCGAGGAAGTGTACTCGATCGCGATATGCCTGATCGAGTATCTCGGCGAACGACGCGACAGCCTCCCTGTGCAGATTTTTGGCACCGATATCAGCGCGGCGGCGCTGGAGACGGCCCGCGCGGGGCGGTATATCGAAAATATCGCGAGAGACGTGTCGCCGGAGCGTCTGGCGCGCTTCTTCGTGCGTGAAGGCGAGTATTACTGCGTCGACAAGTCGGTGCGCGAACTCTGCACTTTCTCACGTCACGATGTATTGAATGATCCACCGTTCTCGCGGATGGACCTGGTGAGCTGCCGTAATCTGCTCATCTACCTGAGTGCGCCTGCGCAAAGAACGGTGATGCCGCTTTTTCACTACGCGCTGAAGCCGGACGGTCTCCTGATGCTCGGACCTTCAGAGACGGTGGGTGCTTTTTCCGAGCTTTTCGGCACGGTCGAAGACAGGCGTAGCAAACTGTTCAGCAAGAAGCCACGCCTCGGCGCGCCCGTGGCGCTTGGCCGGACATCCACGCGCGTCCCGACATCGCCCACGCGTACCGTCACCGTTGCAGAAAGCCCAGTCGAGGGCGGCGACGCGGCCTCGTTGCGCGCCGAGGTCGCTCGCATCACGCTCTCGCGGTACGCGCCTCCGTCCGTGTTATGCGACGACGACCTGAACATCATCGAATATCGTGGCGATACCTCCGCCTATCTGGTGAACCCCAACGGTCCTCCGATCAACGACTTGCAGCGTCTTGCACGGCCGGAAGTCTTCCTGGCCCTCAGCGAGGCGATCAGGCAGGTCCGTCAGGAAGGCGCGCCGGTGCGCAAGACCGGTGTGCGGACCGTCGGTATCGGCGGTCCTCAGACTATCAGTGTTGAGGTGCATCCGCTCCAGGCCGCTGACATCGATGGACGCTGGCTCCTCATCTTTTTCGAGAACACACGGCGATCGGACGAGTCCACCGCTCCGCGGCAGGATACGTTGAAAGCGTTGATGATTCAGACGTTGCGGCAGCGACTGGGCCGAAGAATTGCCGACAAAGACGCGGATCCCAGAGACGACGAAATCGCACGGCTGAATGCCGAGCTGAACGCCATGCGCACGCAGATGCGAACCATGCTCGAAGAGCACGAAAGCGCCCGCGAGGAACTTAAATCGAGCGAAGAGGAGCTGCTCTCAAGTAACGAGGAGTTCCAAAGCACCAACGAAGAACTGGAGACTGCCAAGGAAGAGCTCCAGTCGCTGAACGAGGAGTTGCTGACCACCAACGACGAATTGCGCTACCGCAACCGGGAACTTAGGATGCTCCACGAAGAGGTGGCACGTGCCCGCGACTATGCGGACGCGATCATCGAGACGATGGCCGAGCCGCTCCTCGTATTGCAACCGGACCTGCGTGTGACGCGAGCTAACCGCGCGTTCTATCAGACCTTTCGAACCACTCCGGATGCTACGATCGGCACACTGCTCTATGCGTTAGGAAACGGGCAGTGGAACATTCCGAGCCTGCGCGAATTGCTCGAGAAGATCTTGCCGCAACAGACACTCGTTCGCGATTTCGAGATCTCACATGCCTTCCCTCGCATTGGACAACGTACGATGCGACTGAACGCTGCGCGTGTGGTGGGACCTGTGAATGAACTCATCCTGCTGACGATCGAAGACATCACTCAACATCAACTCGCCGTCGAGCGTCTACAGGCGGCTGATCGCCATAAGGATGAATTCCTGGCGATGCTCGGGCACGAACTGCGCAATCCGCTGGCCGCGATCGGTAATGGGTTGGCGATCTGGGGTCGTGCGGATGTCGCGAAGGAAACACAGCAGTTGGCGCGAGCGGCCGCGACGCGCCAATTGAATCACGAGATTGGGCTGGTCAATGACCTGCTAGACGTATCTCGCGTGACGCGCGGCATCATCAAGCTCAACATCGAGCCGGTCGACCTGGCACAGATCGTCCAACATACGGTGGCCGCGCTACGCGCAGAAGTCGAGGGGCACAATCACGAACTGACGGTTTCATTGTCGACGCAGCCCTTTGCCATCGACGGCGACGCCATGCGACTTGAGCAAGTCGTCACCAATCTGATGAACAATGCCATCAAGTACACGCCTGCCGGTGGCCGACTTGAGATTTCGCTTTTGCCCGACAACGGCGATGCGGTCCTGACCGTGTCCGACAACGGCATCGGCATGACCGCGGACTTTCTGCCGACCATCTTTACGATTTTCGTTCAGGCGGAGCGCTCGCTGGACCGCAAATCTGCAGGGTTGGGACTGGGACTCGCGCTGGTTCAACAGTTGGTCGAACTGCATCACGGAACCGTGCGGGCATTCAGTGACGGACTGGGCCAAGGCAGCCAGTTCGTGGTCCGGCTTCCGATATCGAACGCGAAGACGCTCTCGCCGCTCGTGCAGGATCTGACTCATGACGCGGACGTGCCTGAATCTCGCAAGATTCTGGTGGTAGACGACAATGTCGATGCGGCCGAGAGCACAGCGATGTTGCTGAGGCTGGACGGGCATAAGGTGATGGTCGCACCTGATGGCCCGGGCGCCTTGCAAGTCGCAACGGACTTCCTGCCCGACGTCGTGTTACTTGACATCGGGTTACCGGACATCGACGGTTGCGAAGTCTGTCGCCAACTACGTGCGACGTCCGGATTCGCTGATACCTTGTTGATCGCGCTCAGCGGTTACGCGGGGGAAGAGCATCGCGAGCGCGCGAGACAGGCCGGGTTCGATCACTACATTGTGAAACCAGCCGATCTCATCGAACTGAACCGGATCATGTCGTCCTACCGCAATGACTCAAGAGGGAGCTGATAACAAATCCTACTATAAGCATGGAGGAGGACGGTTAAGAGAGTGCCCACACTGGATAACACGGCGCTTCGTGCGTAGCTCCGTGCATTCCCAGTGATAAGGCTGGCCGAATACAGAGACGTGATGGGTCGAACGATCTTCCCTGATTGTCGTTGAGACAGCGAACCAGTTCGGGCAATGTCGCAGGCCTCACGAAATGCCGCTCAAAGCTGGCAGCCAAAGCTCGCTTGACGTACCCCGACTGACCATAGTCTGTTAGAGCACAAAGACGGGTTTATGCGTGCTGGAGTTGCGCCCGCAGGCGAGAGCTAGTTCATACCTGTCCATATCCGGCAGCCGAATGTCGAGAATGGCGATTTGATTTTCGAGCAGTGGCCTTCTCGAACGCCGATGTGCCCTCATTGCGCGCTATCACCTAAGTTGCGACGGCCGTTGCTTGCTCGAGAGCTGCCATTCGGACGGTCGCTACGCGAACGGCAGAAGAGGGTCGGGCTGCGTCAGTCCGCTCTTCGAAATGATAGCTGGAAAGCGGCCAGTGGCATTGAGCCCTTGGAAGCGGCCAGTCGGCAGTGCGTACTCCCGTTAAGGTTTATTCGATGCCTGCCCTCGACCACGGGCTCGTCATCGAACGACAACGCGTGCGGGCAGGCGTTGGATAAACCTCGAGGAAGGAAACCGCGGAGTAGTCCGATGCAGCCAGCGTTTTCGCTATGGCGATTGATCAATGTGGCTGATCTGGGTTGCGGGCCGGCGGCGGGCGATGCAAGCGTCCGGAGCGGAGTGGAGGCGGCAATGAAGACGATCTCGCATGTGACCGTCAGCTCGGGTCAGGGCTGTAGGACCGTGTATGACGCTCAAGGCACAACCGTCCGCTCGTCGGCGGCGTTGACGCAAAGCCGACGGTTGAGATGGAGATCGAAGCAAAGCGCTCATCGCTGGGCCGCCTATGGTGGGGCACGAATCGGTACGGTACGCGGGAGGATGTCAATGACAAGCATGGGCGCGCCGCAGTGCCGACAGATAAAGGTCGGTCGATCGACGATGACCGTGTCGTGCGGTGTTGGGCGGAGTTCGGGGGGCACGCCGAGCAGCGTACGTATCTTTCTTAGATTTGCGCGGCGCACCGGGTTAGCGAGCAACCCGTAATGCCGGATTCGATGGAACCCGACTGGCAGCACGTGGAGCAGGAAGCGGCGCATAAACTCCCCAGTGTCGAGCGTCATGGCCTTGTAGCGGGTGCGGCCCTTCTCGCGGTAATCCTTCCAGCGGAAGGTCACGCCTCGCTCATCAAAGGCAAGCAGACGCTGGTTGGAGATCGCGACGCGATGTGTATAGCGTGACAGGTACGCGAGCACCGCTTCAGGGCCCGCAAACGGACGCTTGGCATACACGAACCATTCCGAAGCCCGCAGCGGTGCAAGCCACTTCGCGAAGGCCGCGCGATCTGCGAGCTGCGTGTACTCGCCGAAGAACTGAAGCCGTCCGCGCTGATGAGCATCAGTGAGCGCCTCGAGGAAGCGCCTGCGAAACAGGCGCGAGAGCACGCGCACCGGCAGGAAGAAGCCGCGCCGACAGGCGATCCAACGTGCGCCATCGGCTGAGAGGCCACCGCCAGGGACAATGCCGTGCACATGAGGATGATGCGTGAGCGCTGAGCCCCAGGTGTGCAGCACGAGCGTGGCGCCAATGTCGGCGCCTAGGTGCTTAGGGTCCGCCGCGATGGTGCGCAGCGTCTCGGCGGCGATATCGAACAGCAGCCCGTAGATGACGCGCTTGTTATACCAGGCGATCGCACTGATCGGTGCGGGGAGCGTGAAGACGACGTGGTAGTACTCCACGGGCAGCAGGTCGGCCTCGCGCGCTTCGAGCCAGCGGCGTGCGGCACTGGCCTGACACTTCGGGCAATGGCGATTCCGACATGGTTATACGCGATCTCGGTTCGCTTGCAGCCCGAACAGCGCAGCACATGTCCGCCCAGCGCCGCGCTGCGGCACTGTTCGATGG
>NZ_JFHE01000002.1 GCF_000698555.1 Caballeronia grimmiae
GTACGCGCGGCCGATACGATCACTACGTCAGACATGTTTGATCCTCGTCGAACAACCAAGATAATTCCGAAGCCTGGTCCGGCCAGAACCGCCAGCCGGAGCGCTGCGCCCCAACAATAGAGTCCCGCACCAGGCGGGGCGTGAGAGGGCGCACGGCTGGAGCAGACTGGAGTTGTCTGCCCGGGCGGCGCCGCGCCTTGTTTCTAGGCGCGTTTGTGAAATCGGCGGGAACTGCCAGCCGACGTGGGTATGCAGCGATTCTTCAATGCCGATACCCACAGGTTAAAAGCTAACTACTTGGTCCATTTATATGGGCCTTTAATAAGCATCTCTCAGGTTAATCACCAGCCCTTCCCGCAGCCATGCCAATTGTGAATCGCAGCTATGCGTATTCGCAGCAGCGTAAACGCACGTTGTTTCAGCAGGGCTATAAGAAGATATTGGGTGAGACGGCTTGTGCGTCGCACCAACTGAAAGTTATTCTAAACGTAAACCATCGACAAAAATTTGCATATTTCTAGGTAATAACCCTAGTGACGGTACATTTTCCCGGCGCATTGATGCGAAGAACTTCGACGTCAATGGAACGTACGTACGGGCTAATGCCTGAATTCCGCGAAAAATTGCACGGGTGATATGAAGAATACGTGCGTTGTGCGAATTTAGGCAGTGAAAAAAATGCGCCATTAGGCGCGTCGTTAGTTCGTAGATTGCATTGGACACTTAATGTATCGGCGACAGTGAAAATCACCCGAGCATGGCTTAATGCGCGGTTGTGACGCAGGGATGAATCGGTTCCATTTATTGTTTCATCCCTGCGACGCTTAAAAGCGTGTGATCACAGTTAAAGCGCTAATACCAGTTTGGAACCTTTAGCGCGAGAACAACAGGCCATCATTCGCTGACTCGTTTGCCGCTCGCTGTTTGTCAGAACGAGATCGCGGTGATCGATATCTCCGTCGATCACGCGAACCTCGCACGATCCGCACAGCCCTTCTTCGCAGTCGCTTTGAACATCGACGTTGGCGCGACGCAGCGTCGCGAGCAGGGTCTCTCCGGCGGGCACGGTCAGCGTGAACCCGGAATCTTTCAGTTCGATGTCGAACGCGTGTTCCTGCGCGGGATCGAGCGTGCCGAGCTTCGCTTCGAAGTGTTCGATCTTCAGCGCATCGTCCGGCCAGGTGGCGCTCGCGGCGATGAGCGCGTCGAGCATCCGCGCCGGGCCGCATGCATAGACCTGGGTGCCCTCTTCGACGCGCAAGGCCGCGATATCGTTGCGCGCGCCCTCTTCCGATGCGAACACGCGCAGACGGTCGCCGTGCAGCGCGCGCATGTCGTCGAGCAGCGCCATTGATGCGCGTGAGCGTCCGCTGTAATGCACTTCATAGTCGATGCCCAGCTCGCGAGCGCGGCGCGCCATCGCGCTGATCGGCGTGATGCCGATGCCGCCCGCGATCAGCACGAGCTTGCGCGCGGTTTCATCGAGCCGGAAGTGGTTGCGCGGGCCGCGAATGCGCCACGACGCGCCGGGTTCCGCGTTGTCGTGGACCCACGCGGAACCGCCGCGGCTCGCGCTTTCGCGCAGCACGGCGATCTCGAACGCGCGGGCGTCGGCGGGATCGCCGCAGAGCGAATATTGGCGCGAGAGTCCGCTGTCGCCGCACAGCACGTCGATATGCGAGCCGGGCGTCCAGCGCGGCAACGGGCGGCCATCGGCGGAAACGAGCCGCACGCGCACGATGCGATCCGCGCACGCCGTCACCGATTCGACGACCACCGCGCGGCTCACCGCATGCGACGACGGCTCGCCGATACACACCGCCGCGCGCGCCTCGCGCACGGATGAATCGGTGCGCTCGGGGTTCATCGACGGGTCCCATTCGACGAACAGATGCTCCGGCCCGCGAAACGACGTGTTCGGCACGTAAGTGAAGCGCTGCTCGGCGAGCCGCATGTGCGGCAGGCGGCGCGTGAGCTCGTCGAGGAAGACCTGCATTTCCATGCGCGCGAGGTTTTTGCCCATGCACTGATGCGCGCCGTAGCCGAAGGTCAGTTGATCGCTGGCGTTTTCGCGCCGGATGTCGAAGAGGTCCGCGTCCGCGAATCGATGCTGATCGTGGTTCGCCGATGAAGTCACGATCAGCAGCTTCGCACCCGCAGGGATGTCGATGCCGCCGATCTTCACGTCCTTCGTCGCGAGCCGCCGCCAGGCCGCCACCGATCCGTTGTGCCGCAGGCACTCTTCGACTGCGTTCGGAATGAGCGCCGGGTCTTCGCAGATGTCGCGCCATGCGTCGGGATGCTGCAAGAGCAGCTTGATCGCATTCGCCGACGCGTTCGCCGTCGTTTCGTGCGCGGCGACGATGCCGGCCATCATCATCGAGTGGAGATACGAGTCAGTGACGACCTCGGGCAGTTCCTTCTGCTTGCGGATGCCGTACTGCATCCAGCCGTCGCCCGACGGGTCCTCGCGCATCTTGTCGAGCACTTTGCCCGCGTACTGCCAGAACTTGCCGACCGCGTGCGCGACCTGAACCTGTTCTTCGGGTTTCGGGCGGCCCCATGTGTTCACCGTATGCGCGATCGAATATTCGCGCAGCGTGTCCATATCCTCTTCGGGCACGCCGAGAAAATGCAGCGCGACAGTGAGCGGCACCTCCCACAGCATTTGGTCGACGAGATCGGCGCGGCCATCGTCGATGAACCGATCGACGTATTCGCGGGTGAGCGCGCGCACCATCGGCTCGTGGTGCGCGAGCGCCTCGGGCGTGAACGGGTCCATCAACGCGCGGCGGCGCGGCATGTGCGCGGGCTCGTCCTCGTTGACGAGCGTGCGGTTCAGCGCGAAGCCATACGACGCGAGGACCGCATTCGCTTCGGGGCCAGTGGGCGTGATCTTTTCGAGCGCAATCGACGGACTGAACGTGAGGTTGTCGCGGAAGATGGCTTTGATGTCGTCGTAACGCGTGACGACCCAGTAACCGAGCTTCGGACTGTAGAAGACCGGCTCCTGCTCGCGCGCCCAGCGCACGTATTCGGGCGGGTCTTGCTGATAGCCGTCGCTGAACGGGTCGAAGTCGGCGGCGCGCGTGCTCACCGGGCAGCCGGTTGGCGCGTTCACGTGGATGGGGCACTGGGCCGCGTCGGTCATTCAATGTCTCCTCTTATATATATAGATGGGTGCGTCGGACCGGCGTCGCTTCGGTCAACGCCCGGTTCGGCAAAGTTTCATCGATGAGCGTGGGCGAAGATCTTTCGACGAAGTCGCCGGCCATCGCGCGCGTCTGGATTTTCGCGAACTAGAAGAGCAGCGTATCGGCAAGCAGCTTTACGTTCAATACGATGATCACGCCCGTCACGAGCCAGGCGAGCGCGGCAATCCATCGGTTGATCGTAAAGACGCCCATCTTGCGGCGGTCGGACACGAAGCGCACCAGCGGGACGACGGCGAACGGCAGTTGCATCGACAGGATGACCTGGCTCAGGACCAATAGCTGGCCGGTGCCTTTTTCACCGTAGATCGCCGTGACGATCACCACCGGCACGATGGCGATCGCCCGCGTGATGAGCCGCCGCGCCCAGCTCGGCAGGCGGAGTCGGAGGAAGCCTTCCATCACGATCTGGCCGGCGAGCGTCGCGGTGACCGTCGAATTCAGTCCCGACGCAAGCAACGCGACGGCGAATAGCGTCGACGCGATCCCGAGTCCCAGCAAGGGCGACAGCAAGCGGAAGGCATCGCCGATCTCGGCGACTTCGTTGTGGCCGCTCGCGTGGAAGACGGCTGCGGCCACGATCAGGATCGCCGCGTTGATGAAAAGCGCGAGCGTCAGCGCGATAGTGCTGTCGATGGTCGCCCAGCGGATCGCATCGCGCCGCGCCTCGACCGACTGCCCGTAAGCGCGCGTCTGAACCACCGACGAGTGCAGATACAGGTTATGCGGCATGACCGTCGCGCCCAGGATGCCGATCGCGACGTACAACATCTCCCGGTTGGTGACGATCTGTGGCGACGGCACGAAGCCGCGCAGCACTTGCGCGATCGGCGGCGACGCGGCGACGATCTGCAACGCGAAACACACCGCGATGATGACCAACAGCGAGATGACGAAGGCTTCGAGCAGGCGAAAGCCTCTGTTGACAAGCAGCAGCAGGAGGAACGCGTCCAGCGCGGTCAACAACGCGCCCGCGATCAACGGAATGCCGAACAGAAGTTGCAAGGCGATCGCCGTTCCGATCACTTCGGCCAGATCGCAGGCGACGATTGCCGTCTCGCAGGCAATCCACAGCGCGAAGTTGACCGGCTTCGAGTAGTGATCGCGGCATGCCTGCGCGAGATCCCGCCCGGTCGCGACGCCGAGCCGGACGGCAAGCGCCTGCAGCAGAACGGCCATCAGGTTCGACAGCAGGATGACAGCGAGCAGCGTATAGCCGAACCTCGATCCCCCGGCGAGGTCGGTCGCCCAGTTGCCGGGGTCCATATAGCCGACCGAAATCATGTAGCCGGGACCGGCGAAGGCGAGAAAGCGCCGGAGCCATCCACCACCGACGGGCACCTTCACCGACGCGTACACCTCCGGCAGACTCGGGCGGAATTCATCGTTGCCCGGCTCTTTGTACGCGGGGCGTCGGGGGTCGCGCATCGGCACGTGCCTCCATCAGATTGCTCGGGAGAGTTGATCGGAATATGCTCCGCACGCGGCGAAGATTCAAGCGGGCGCTTTTGGAGCAGTGCCGGATCGTTCTGTCTGATAATCCGTCTTATCAGACGTAGCGATTTAGCTTGTCAAACTGGACTGTACTTGATAACCTCGCGCCAAATGACTGATAACAAAGGCAAAAACTCCATAGACGGACAACTTCGGGTGCACACGGCTGCACCGCTAAGACTTACGCGCCAGCATTTCGCACTTTATCGCGGTTATCTCGACGGCGTTTCCGAAGCGCAGCTTCACGCGTCGTACGGCGAAGCCGGGTCTGACGTCCGCAGCACTCGCCGACTCATCGCCGCATTGCGCGACACGCTCTCGGTGATGGCCCGCCGCACGCACGATGTCGAAGCGGCGCATCTGCTGCGATTGCGTCCGGGCAGCATTCCACCCTCGTCCGATACGCCTGCGCCTGAAACGCCGACGCTCGAAGCGTTCCGCGAGCGTAGCGATCCTGACGGCGTCTATAGCGAGTCCGAGCTGCTTGCGCTCTATAAGGAAGAGCATCGCGATAGCGTCTCAGCAGCGTCCGATCGACGCACGGCGCGCAACGCGCGGTTGCGGCGGCGGCAAGCGAACGCCCTCGCCCGCATGGAGGCGAGCCTCGTCCAGGATCCGAGTCAGGAGCATCCGATCGACGGATGGTTCGAGCCGGTCGTCACTGGCCGATTGGCGGCCGCCGGGTTGACGACTATCGCGGATCTCATCGCGCTGATCGAGCGGCGACGACATCGTTGGTATGCCTCCGTGCCGCGGCTCGGGCCTAAGGGCGCGCAGCGAATCGTCGATTGGCTGGTTCTGCACGCGGAGCCGCTTCGGCACACGCTTTCACCGCTTGCCCTCGTGCCTCGGCGGCAGTGGCGGAACGAACAGTTGTCCACCCGGCCGGCGGATTCGGATGTGGATGCCATCGTCGTCGCGCCTCTGGAGGCGCTGCGCGTGCCGCGGGCGCTCGACGGGTCGGCGGGCACTAACCGGTCGCCTATCGGTATCGGAAATCTGAACACGGACGTGGCCGCCATCAAGGCCTGGCTCGACGCACGCTCCGCCAGCGAGCACACGCGGCGGGCGTATCGGCGGGAAGCCGAGCGGCTGCTGCTTTGGGCGTTGATCGAAAAGGAAAAGCCGCTGTCGTCGCTCGACTCGGACGACTGTGCGCAGTTTGTAGCGGAGTTCTTGACGAATCCGCAGCCGGCAGAGCGGTGGATTTCAGGACAGCGCATCGAGCGATGCCTTCCCGGATGGAAGCCCTTCGCCGGTCCGCTTTCGGATCGGAGTCGTGAAACGGCGCGCGCCATTCTGAACGCAATGTTCGAGTGGCTGGTCGACAGCCGTTATCTGTCGACGAATCCGATGCAAGGACACGATCGCGTGGTGACTCCGCCGGCCTTCGACGCGAAGGAGCGCTCGCTCAATACTGAAGAATGGCAAGCCGTGCTTCGCTCCGCCACGCGGCCGCAGTACACGTTCGCCGAACACCGCGACCGCCTCGCCCTCCTCCTCGCCTACGCGACCGGCTTGCGGCGAGCCGAACTCGCGGAGGCCACGACGGACGCGCTATCGGTGGGTCGCTTACCCGGGATCGACACGCCGGTATGGCGGTTGAGCGTCGGTCAGACGACCGGGAAGCGTTCGATGAGGACTGTGCTCATACCGCCCGCAGTCATCGATGTCCTACTGGAGAACCTCTCACTCCGCGGACTTCCGAACCCGCTCGATTGTGCGGAAGGCACGCCCATCTTGGCTCAGAGCCGCGGAGGGCAAGCCATCACGCCGGACGGGATCGGTCGAATTATCAAAACCGCCTTCTCGAACGCGGCTGCCGAACTCGAATCGGGCGCCCCGGGCGCGGGCCGGCCGCTGGCACGCGCGAGCACGCATTGGCTGCGCCACACCCATTCGATACACGCACTGGCCCACGGCGCCAACCTGGCCGATGTGAGCAAAGGGCTCGGGCATGCTGACGCATCTACGACGGCGCTATACCTCCAAGATGAGGATGCCAGCCGTTTACTCGGAGTCGAACGGTTCATTCGCCGCACATTGGCGTTAGGAAACGCCTCGGAATCGGCTTAAGGCAGAGGTTTACGCGGCCGCAGCGTTGTAATATCGCCCTGCGAAGACTTCAGAGTTTACTTGAGGTTTACCGGTTGGCCGTTTATTCTTCGGTTTGCAGTATGTTTTCCACAAACCGAAGAATTATTTGCTTACCCAGGCCCGCCAGTGACCGCGAATTCCATGCTAAGCGCTCGGCTTCCCGAAGTCGACCAATCCGTTTCCATCGAAACGCTATTGGGGGTGGCCGCCCAAGCCACTGATATCCTCAACCAGATCCGCGATGCGATGTTGGAGCCGTATCCACGCAAGAGCGCTCCGACGTTCACGAGCGCGCAAGTTGCATCGCTTTGCGGAATCGATAAGCAGCGGTTTCAATACTTGACCACCAAGGGCGAACTGCCTGCGGGGACGTCGAAGGGCGCGGGCCGAAGCAAGGAATTCACGCTCGAAGAAGCGTTGACCTGGGTTCGGGCAACCAAGGAGCGCGTCCGTCGGCCGGAGGGTAAGCGCGGGCGCATTGTGACCGTCGCGAACTTCAAAGGCGGCGTCGCCAAAACCACGACGGCCGTGTCCGCTGCTCAGGCGTTGACGCTGCTGGGCCGGCGGGTGCTCGTGATCGACTGCGATCCTCAAGGAACAACGACGCAGCTTTGCGGATGGGCGCCCGACGCCGAGATTTCCGATGATCAAACGCTGCTGCCATTGATCTATGGCGATCAATCGACATTGCACTATGCCGTGCAAGAGACGTATTGGCACAACCTGGATCTCATACCCGCATCGTCGTCCCTCTTCGATGCGGAGTTCGAGATTCCGGCGAAGGTGCTGAACGACAGCACCTTCGAGTTTTGGGAAATCGTCCGGCGAGGCTTGATGCCGTTGACGGAGGAGTACGACGCTGTCGTCATCGATACGCCGCCCGCCCTCAGTTATCTGACCATTAACGCGCTGCTCGCGTCCGACGCGATTCTGCTGCCCTGCCCGCCCGAAGCACTCGACTTCGCCAGCTCGACTCAGTTTTGGCATCTCTTCGCCGACATCGCGAAGAAGTTGCCCGGCGTGCTCGAGCAGAAACGCTTCGACTTCGTCAACGTCATTCTTACGAAGGCCAAGTCGGACGACGTATCTCGCGTCGTCCGAGGATGGCTACAAAAAGCTTACGGCGATCGCGTGCTGCCCTTCGAGATTCCTGAATCGACCGTACCAAAGGGCGCATCGGCACAGCTTTCAACGGTATATGACCTGTCGAAGCCTGACGGGAGCACGGCGGCGTACAACCGTTTCAAGGAGCCGCTCGACCGGCTCGCAGAACATCTAGACGCGCAGTTCGTCCGCGCGTGGAATCAGGCGGAGGCGTAAATGGGCATCGGGGACAGGCTTCTCGCGAAAACCGCGAACATCGGCAGCAAACCGACTGAGCCGACGCAGCGCGCCACCGATTCGGAACCGCGCACGTCGCCCGGAAGGTTGATGGACGCGCAGCACCGGATTAACACCGCGCAGGCGCGAATCAAGGAACTCGAATCGCAACTCGAGGCGGGCGCGGCATTTGACGTGCAGTTGGACGCGCTTATCGAGGTCGACGGCAGACGGCGTAAGTTGACCGCCGAGCAGTTCCAGGAATTAAAAGCGAATCTCGCGAAGCATGCGCTCGCTACGCCGATTCTGATTCGACCGCTTTCAGAGGGTCGTTACGAGATCGTGGCGGGGCACAACCGGGTTGCGGCCTATCGTGAGTTGGGACGGAGCACGATTCGGGCGAACGTCGCCTCAATCGACGAGGGAGAGATTGAATTTGCAGCGTTCTTCTCCAACCTGCTGTCGCCGTCCCTCACGGATTTCGAGAAATACTGGAACTTCAAACGGCTTCAAGAGTTGAGCGGGCTTTCACGTACGGAAATCTCGGAAAGCGCGGGTCTCAGCAAGAGTCACGTAACGCGCATCTTCTCGTTCGATTCCCTGCCTGATGCTGCGAAGCAAGCGCTCGCGGTAAAACCGGAACGACTTGGAAGTAACGCCGCGCAGAAGCTCGCGGCTCTGGTCGAAGCTGGCAAGGCGGAGAAGGTCATAGAGGCCGTTCGTCGATTGGTCGACGACGAAACCTTTACGCAAGATAGAGCCGTTGCTTTCGCTGCCGAGAAGCCAAAGACCGTCGTGCCTAGCACAACGGTGATTCGCTCAGGTAGGAGGAAGGTCTGCGAGGTTTCGACGAGAAGCGGCGTCGTAGGCATTCGCTTCTACGACAAAGACTCGAACGAGGCGGAAGCGTGGGCACAGCGAATCGCGGATTTCATCAATAGATCGATCGACGAATCACCGCAGGATTGAGATCCTACTAGAGTTTCCAATGAAATCAGACGTTTAGCGACGCCAGATTTCGGCAAACAAAGAGGCTCTACTAGGAATCGCTTTAGAATCAACGACTAAGCAAATCAGCACCGAAGAGGTTGCCATGTAACGAACTTGCTTCAGAAAGACAAAAGCCTTCGGCGCCAACCGAAGGCTTTTGAATTCGGGCTTCACTGCTGCTTGCCCGTCCGCTTCCCGACGCCAATCGGGTCACGAGCTACACAACTCGAAGTTTAGCGGATAGCGATCGGCAGTCAAGCGTTTGTCCTCCATTTTTCGAAATGGATGCACTTGACATGCATATCGCGCAACTTTCCGTTGCAGGCGAGGTAGTTTTTCGCCCGCAAGTCCCACAAGACCGACCTGATCGCGGGGATCAGCAAGCCCTCGACGAGTACGCTTGCGACCGCTCAAATCTTCCGTGGATCATCTTCAGAGCCGCTCACCGAGCGAACCATTTGTCCGCCCTGCCCGCTCGCGCTCGGGCGGTTCTCGCCGCATTGGCGCGGACCGTCGACGCAGCCCGCCCGTTCGCTGCCATTTTCGCCCGACGCGAACTCTTGACCGGACGCGCTCTTCAGTCGATGCGCACGTTCTATCGCAGCCTGGACGACCTCGAATCGTCCGGCTTTATCACGAGACCGCCTCAAGGTCGATATGGCGGCGCCGGACTTTTCGGGCGCGCATATCTGCATCTGACGCATAAGGCAGCAGTTCTCCTCGGCTTGGTCGATGAGCAGACTCGCCCCACCGAGGCTGAAGCCGGGACTCAGGAGGACGCCTCTCCCCAAGCCCACGCCGTTTTTTTGAGTACACCGTCTGTCAGCGTGGCAGACGGCGCTATATATAAGGATCTAAACCCTTCTACTCAAAAGAGACAACCAGGACGCCTCCCCGCGGACCTCCAGCGCCTCATTGGACTGGGATTTCGAGAATTCTTAATCTTCAAACTCATGGCCGAAGCGCGGTCGCAGGGCAAGCGGCTCTCTGACGTCGTAGAAGCGGCGTGGGAACATCTTCGACGCGCCACCCATCCGATCAGCTATCTTCGGACCCTCCTACGCGCCCCGGTCGATTTCGCGTACAGAGTTCACAGCAAGCGACTTGAAGCGGCAGAGCGCGACACCGTGTCTGCTCAGAACGCACAGGATCAATCCGCAATCCGCGCGCTGGCAGGGCGAGCATTCGCGAGCGACGACCAACTAAGGCGTTACGTCGTTGCCGACGACGCCAAGACGGTCACCGTGCATCATCGCGACGAACCACGTCCTCGCGTGCATGCAGGCGAGTGGGCACGCGATTTCCTCGCGGCTTTGCGGACCGGACGGATCGTCGAAGTAGATCGCAACGCAACGCTTCAAGGACGTACGTCTGTATCGCGCATCGCGAACGATGAACTGATGCCCGGAACAAGCGCGAACAACGCCGCTCGCAACCTAGGCGCTCTGAAGCATTTCCTTCGATTGAAAATAGCCGGCGTCGTCACCACATCCGAACCAAGCGGAGAGGGAAGCGCTTCTAACCAAGCAAGGGGCAACATTCCCGAGCAGCACAGTGGGGCGGGCACTGTTCCCCGCACCGACTTCGTCTGTAAATAAACCTGCTGCGTCGCAACAAACCCTGATATACTCTAAGGTTGCGTCTCTGGCGCTTTGTAATTTCGCGATCCACGCCCCTAGCGTGGCTTGCGCGCTTTGCTCGATGCGATTCTCAGCAAGCCGTCCGTGATCGAAGCTGTTGTCGATATTACGCGGGCTGTCACGCCTGCTCCCGGGGAACTGTCATCGCCGAGCAAACCTGTCGAGGAGAAAGTATGGCAAGTTTTGATCGGGAAGATTCGGAGCTGGATATCGTCGCGCCGGCGCGCAGGTCAGCGGGACGCAAGGCGGGTAAGAGCAAGGGCCAGGCCGGCACGATGCAGCCCGATGTCGTCATGACGGCGGAGCAAGACGAAGAGCGTCAGCGTCAGATGCGCGCGTTGATTCAACTCGGCAAGGAGCGTGGTTACCTCACGCATGCCGAAATCAACGATCACCTGCCGGACAACTTCGCACAAACCGCGGCGATGGAAACCATCGTCAGCACGTTCAACGACATGGGCGTCGCGGTGTACGAACAGGCGCCCGACGCAGAAACGCTGCTGCTGAGCGACAACGCACCCGCCGTGGTAGCAGACGAGCAGTCGGAAGAGGAAGCGGAAAACGCGCTTTCGACCGTCGACTCGGAATTCGGCCGCACGACGGACCCCGTACGCATGTACATGCGCGAAATGGGCGCGACCGAGCTGCTCACGCGTGCCGGCGAAATCGCGATTGCGAAGCGCATTGAAGACGGTTTGCACGAGATGATCCAGGCGATCGCCGCGTGTCCGTCGACGGTCGGCACCATCCTCGCGGACGCCGCACTCGTCGAATCCGGCGAGATGAAAATCGACGACCTCGTCGACGGGTTGAAGGAAGACGACACGGTAGAGGAAGATATTTCGGTTTCCGAAACAACGGAGTCGACCGATATCGATACGGACACCGATGAATCGGACAGCGACGACGAAGAGGACAGCGACCTCGAAGGCGGCGATGCCGGCGCGTCGAACGAAGCGCGCCTCAAGCAGTTGAAGGCCGATTGCCTCGAAATTTTCGCACGTGTACGTGATCTCGCCGAACAAGCGAGCAATCCTAAGGGAACGGGCGCGGCAGCGACCAAGGCAGTCGAGCGCGCACGCAGCGAAATTCAGCGCGAACTGGGTTCGATCCGTTTCACCGCGAAGACCATCGACCGCTTGTGCGCGGACGTGCAACAACAAGTCGCGCGAGTTCGCGAAATCGAACGCCGCGTTCTGCAAATCGCGGTCGATCGTTGCGGCATGCCGCGCGACAAGTTCGTCGAATCGTTCCCGGGTCACGAGACCGATCTCGAATGGACGGCGCGCACGGCGGCGGCTTCGCGTCAATACGGCGCGTCGCTCGAGCGCAGTTTGCCCGCGATTCAAGCCGAACAGCAGAAACTGATCGACATCGAAGGCGTCGTTGCATTGCCGTTGCAGCAGTTGAAGCAGATCAACCGTCAGATGACGGCGGCCGAGCTGAAGATGCGTCAGGCGAAGCGCGAAATGATCGAGGCGAACCTGCGTCTCGTCATCTCGATCGCGAAGAAGTACGTCAATCGCGGCATGCAGTTCCTGGACCTGATTCAGGAAGGCAACATCGGTTTGATGAAGGCGGTCGACAAGTTCGAATATCGTCGCGGCTGGAAGTTCTCGACGTATGCGACGTGGTGGGTGCGTCAGGCCGTGACGCGCTCACTGGCCGATCAGGCTCGCACGATTCGCGTGCCGGTTCACATGATCGAAACGATCAACAAGCTGAACCGCATTTCGCGCGAAATTCTGCAGCAGACCGGTATGGAAGCGCATCCGTCGGTGCTGGCCGAGCGCATGGAAATGCCTGAAGAGAAGATTCGCGGCATTCTGAAGATCGCGAAGCAGCCGGTGTCGCTGGAAACGCCCGTCGGTGAAGACGCCGACGCCACGCTCGGCGACATGATCGAAGACCAGGGCGCGGCTTCGCCTGCTGATGCCGCCGTGCACGCGAACATGCGCGCCGCAATCGACGATGCGCTCAACGCGCTGTCGCCGCGCGAAGCGAAGGTTTTGCGCATGCGCTTCGGTATCGATACGGCTTCGGACTACACGCTCGAAGAGCTGGGCAAGCAGTTCGACGTGACGCGCGAGCGTATCCGTCAGATCGAAAGCAAGGCGATGCGCAAGCTGATGCATCCGAGCCGGGCCGACAAGCTGCGTCCGTTCCTCGATCGCTGATTTCCGACGCTTCTTCGGGCAGCGACAAGCGTGCCGTCCCTCTGGGCGGCACGCTTTTTTTTCGCCCCGCGATTCAGCCGCGCGCAGCACCCTTCGGCGACGCGGTCGCCGAGCACGCTTGCAACGCGACGATCGCCTTACGCGCCAGGCTCAGCGTCTCTTCGCACGCGCGCTTGTTCGCGAAGATCGCACATCCGCCGCCCGCGTTGATCTTCGATACGGCGCCGCGCACCTTGTCCAGCGCCCCTTGCGGCGAACCGCTGTCCTTGATGATCGCGGCGATGTTAAAGGCGCTGCCGGCATCGGTCTCGACGTAGCCCGGACAGTCCGCGTGCGCGGAAACGCCGATGACGAGCAGTGCGACGGCAGCCGATAAGTAACGAGAGGGAAGGGCGATCATGGCGTCGGTGTCCGTTACCGCATCGCTTGTGAAGGCGCTCAGGCGTCGCGTTGTTGTCCACAGAAAAGTTGGACAAGCATGTGGATATCCTGAGCATCGCCGGGCCAACGCGTTGATGCGAAACGCATTTCGCCCGCCGTGCGAATTACGCGCGTCCGCTCATTGTGAACCAATCGAGCGGGCCGGGTAGGGCGGTCAAAATCCGGCACACCCGAGGCGATGTGCAGCGCATCCTTGTCCACAGAAATTGTTCACAAGCGTGTCGATATCCTGAGCATCGCCGAGGCAACACGTTGAAGCACAACGTATTTCACCGTGCGTGCGAATTCGGCACAGCAACGTGGACGCCGCCAAACCGCACAGCATCAAACCCGCCGAGGAATCTCCAACCCGCGCTGCACGGCCGGCCGCGCCAAGAACGCATCCAGCACTCGCTGCACATTAGCGAACTGGTCGAACCCGACCAACTCGCGCGCCTCATAGAACCCCACGAGATTGCGCACCCACGGAAAAACAGCGATATCCGCGACGCCGTACTCGTCGCCCATGATCCACTCGCGCCCTGCGAGACGTCCGTCGAGCACGCCCAGCAGCCGCTTCGATTCCGCAACGTAGCGATCACGCGGCCGCTTGTCCTCGTAGTCCTTGCCGGCAAATTTGTGGAAGAACCCGACCTGCCCGAACATCGGACCGATGCCGCCCATCTGGAACATCAGCCACTGAATCGCTTCGTAGCGTCGCGCCGGATCGCGTGGCAGAAACTGACCGCTCTTGTCCGCGAGATAGATGAGAATCGCGCCCGACTCGAAAAGCGCGAGCGGCTCGCCGCCCGGCCCGTTCGGATCGATGATCGCCGGGATCTTGTTATTCGGATTCACCGATAGAAACTCGGGCGACGTCTGATCGTTCTGATCGAAGCGCACGAGATGCGGCTCGTACGGCAAGCCGGTCTCTTCGAGCATGATCGACGCCTTCACGCCGTTGGGCGTCGGCAGCGAATAGAGCTGAATGCGATCGGGGTGTTGCGCCGGCCATTTGCGGGTAATCGGAAAGTCGGAGAGTGTGGGCATACGTCGATCCTGTATGAATGAATCGCTCAATATAACCACTTCGGGGCCGGAACGCTGACGGAGCGATTGCCCGCTGACACGTCCTTTGTAGCAATGACGTGGTGGCGCGAATCAACGGACAGCCTTGAAAGCCGAGTCTGCTGGCTCGCAAATTGCATCAAGCGCGGTGCATCAAACAGAGCCGGTCCACGACCGCAACCTGACAACCGTGTTTGCCGCTGCCATGAAAAACTTTCCTCTCGCAAGGTCCATCACGCTGGCTGCCGTGGCTGGCGTTCTAGGAAGTCTCGGTCTCGTTTCGCCCGGCACGAGCCAGGCGCATCCGCTCGAAAGCCAGCTCGATTGTCAGTCGAGCGCGCACCGCTTCGTTGCGCCGCTGCGCGACGAGCGCTACATCGACGCCACGCCGATGCGCGTCGAAGCCAACTCCGTCAACGCTTTCAAGCCGACGCACGGCAGCGACCTCACCGCCTATGGCTTCCGCGTCTACGCGGTGCTCGGCTACGAACACGGCGACGCGATGTTCAAGCAGGGCTCCGGCCAGCCCATCAACGATTCCGCTTACGGCGTCGTTGTGATGGGTTCGAAGGACAACGTCGAAGCGCGCGTGCGCGAGGCCGGCAGCACGGCGGTCGTCCATGAGGTCGTGCCGATGCTGATGACCGCCGTCTTCTGCGACGGCAGCGCGCTGCGCAACACGGCGGGCACGATTCAGGCCGATGCGTCGACCAGTCACTGAAACGGCGTTGCAAGGGATTTCGTCGATAATGTTCTCCCGATCGCGATAACGACCGCGCGCACAGTCGCGCGGACACCAACAGGAGAACGGAGACATGCCCGAGGCAACCAACACATCTTCACGCATCGCAATCGTCACGGGAGCGGGCAGCGGCATCGGCCGCGCGGCGGCGCTGGCACTGCTCGCGGACGGCTGGTCCGTCGTGCTCGCGGGCCGGCGCGCCGCGCCCCTCGACGCTGTCGTCGCCGAAGCGGACGCGGGTGAGCGCGGATACGCCGTGCCGACCGACGTCGCCGATCCCCACTCCGTCGAGCGGCTTTTCGCGGCGGCGGTCGAGCGCTTCGGCCGAGTCGACCTGCTGTTCAACAACGCGGGCGTGAGCAATCCGCCCGGCCCGTTCGAAGACTGGACGCCCGAGCAATGGCAGGGCGTCGTCAACGTCAATCTGAACGGCATGTTCTACTGCCTTCAGCAAGCGTTCCGCACGATGCGCGCGCAGACGCCGAAGGGCGGCCGCATCATCAACAACGGATCGATTTCGGCGAGCGCGCCGCGCCCGAACTCGGCGGCCTATACCGCGACGAAGCACGCGGTCGCCGGCCTGACGAAATCCGCGTCGCTCGACGGCCGCAAACACGACATCGCGGTCGGACAAATCGACATCGGCAACGCGCTCACCGAGTTGTCGGAGCGCATGTCGCGCGGCGTGCCGCAGGCGAACGGCGAGATCGCCATCGAACCGATGATGGACGTGAAAATCGTCGGCCAGTCCGTGCTCTACATGGCGAATCTGCCGCTCGAGGCGAACGTCTTGTTCCACACGGTGATGGCGACCAAGATGCCGTTCGTCGGACGCGGCTAAGCGTTCGCCGCTGCCCGTCCTATTCGGTGCGATACCAGACGCGAATGCCCGAGTACCAATGGCTGACGCTGGTATCGTCGCCGGCGCCGAACGTCGAAAGACTCTCCACGTTCAACACGTCGATGCGATGTTCCGCAATCCACCGGTTCGCGCGTTCGACGAGCGCCGCGCCGTTCTCGTACACGTTACCCTTGATGAGGTGATGCTGCACCACCTGGCGCTCGAAGTCTTCATAGGCGATCTTCGTCATCGGTCGTCTCCTTGTCGTGGGTATCGCGCGATAGCCATCCGGCCCTGCCGCAGCGCAGCAAGCCCGGCGCATGACGCGTCCTGCCGATTCGAGCATCATATGGCCTGAACGACGCCGCGCGCGGACGGGCTGGCCCCGTGTTTTCCCGACATCGCGCGGTGCGAGACGACGCATCACCAAAAATAAAAGCGCGTCGGCAGGAGACACCCAAGGAGAGCACGATGGACATGCGGCAACGCGAGCACATCGAGGCGGTCGTCGCGGCGACTACGCGGGCGCAAGTTTTGGCGCCGGCACGCACGCACGAGGGCATCATCCAGAGTTCGTGGCGGCGTTGCGTGCATCAGTACGGACTCGATCCGTCGCGCATGCAGGAAGCGCGCATCCTGCCGCAGACGCGGCTGCGCGAGCATCAGCAGCGCATCGACGATTTCGCGCGCATCGCGCGTCACGGCCTGCAGACCTTGTACGGGCAGGTCGCGGGCATGGGCTACGTCGTGCTGCTCACCGATGCGCTTGGCGTGACGGTCGACTATCTCGGCGACGCCAATACCGATGCCGCGCTGCGCCGCGCAGGCCTCTATCTCGGCGCGGAGTGGAGCGAGACCGGCGCGGGCACGTGCGCGGTCGGCACCGCGCTTGCAACCGGGCAGGCGCTGACTGTTCATCAGGTTGATCATTTCGACGCCACGCATATTCCGCTCACGTGCACCGCCGCGCCGCTCTTCGATTCACACGGCACGCTCGCCGCAATCCTCGACATCTCCGCGCTCTCCTCGCCGCAACCGCGCGACAGCCAGCATCTGGCGCTGCAACTCGTGCGCATCTACGCGCGGCACATCGAGAACGCCAACTTCTTGCGCGCGCATCGGCAGGACTGGATTCTCAAGCTGCATACGTCGCCCGAATTCGTCGATGTCGACCCGGAATATCTGATCGCGCTCGATGCAACCGGGCGCGTCGCCGGGCACAACCGGCGCGCGCACGAGATGCTCGCGGCGGAGATGGGCTGGCCGCTTGCGCCGCTGTCTCCGGGCGAGGCGCCCGCGTCGCTGATCGGCGTGCGCTTCGATGCGCTGTTCGATGCGCGTATCGAAGATCTGGGGCGCTTCGTCTATTCACGCCCGAGCGAACTGCGCGCGGCGCCGCTCGCGCGAAGCGGCGCGCTGCTTTATCTCAGCGCGATGCCGCCCGCGCCGTGCGTGACACCGGCAGCGAGCGCAGGCGGCAGCGCAACTCGAAGCGCCGAGCTTCCCGCGCCGCTCGCCGCACTGTCGGGCGGCGATGTCACGCTCGCGCGCCAGCTCGAACGCGCCGCGAAGCTCGTCGATTCGCCGATCAACCTGCTCGTCAACGGCGAGACGGGCAGCGGCAAGGAGTATTTCGCCAAGGCGCTGCATCGCGCGAGCGCACGGCGCGCGGGGCCGTTCGTCGCGGTAAATTGCGCGGCGATTCCGGAGACGCTCATCGAAAGCGAATTGTTCGGACACCTGCCGAACAGCTTTTCCGGCGCGGGCGCGAAGGGCAAGCGTGGGCTGATTCAGGAAGCCGACGGCGGCACGCTCTTTCTCGATGAAATCGGCGACATGCCGCGCGAGCTGCAATCGCGCTTGCTGCGCGTGCTGGCCGAAGGCGAAGTGCTGGCGATCGGCGCGTCGCGGCCCGTATCGGTCGATGTGCGGGTGATCTCCGCGACGCATCATTCGCTCGACACGCTGATGCGCGAAGGCCGCTTCCGCGAAGACCTTTACTACCGGCTCAATGGCGCGCGCTTCGCGCTGCCGCCGCTGCGCGAGCGAACCGATCTCGACTGGCTGATCCGCAAGTTTCTCGACGCCGATACCGCGCACGGTGCAGTCACGCTGTCGCCAGCGGCGCGGGAGCGTCTGCATCGGCATGAATGGCCGGGAAACCTGCGCGAGCTGTGCAATGTGCTGCGATATGCGCGGGCAGTCTGCTCGCACGGAACGATCGATATCGACGATTTGCCCGAGGGCTTCGGCGCGCCTGCGCCGGCGGCGGACACGCGTGCGCAGCAACCCGCCGACGACTTCGATACGCATCGCCTGCCGCCCGAAGGCATGCTGCTGATGCAGTACCTGCGCGCCGCAAGCTGGAACCTCAGCGCGGTGGCGCGGCAGATCGGCGTCAGCAGGATGACGCTTTACCGGCGGATGGAGCGATACGGCATTCGCTCGCCCAACCAGCGGGACGCGGCCGGGCGATAAAGCACGCCGCCCGATACGACACGCCGCCCGATACGACTGTCCACTTCCGCGATACACCTGCGCTGTGACACCTGTCACGCGGGTGCGGTGCATTGCCTGGCTTTGCCCCGTGGCAACGGCCTCTGGCGCATTGGCATATCCCTTGCCTTGATCCGCGCCACGACGATTCCAAAGCAGAGCACTCAGGAGACACAGGCATGCGTGATAGCGCGAAGGCCGGGCCGCCGCTCGTCGGCATCATCGCGAATCCCGTATCGGCGCGTGACATTCGCCGCGTGATCGCCAACGCGAACAGTCTGCAACTCGCGGATCGCGTGAATATCGTGCTGCGGATTCTGTCGTCGCTTGCGGCGTGCGGCGTGCCGCGCGTCGTGATGATGCCGGACCGCGAAGGCCTCAAGGTCATGCTCCAGCGGCATCTCGCACGACGGCAAGGCCCCGACGCCACGCTGCCCGCCGTCGATTTCCTCGACATGCCCGTGACCGCGCGCGTCGACGATACCTTCCGCGCCGCGCGCATGATGCGCGACGCGGGCGCCGATGCGCTCATCGTGCTCGGCGGCGACGGCACGCATCGCGCGGTGGTGCGCGAATGCGGCGCGGTGCCGCTCGCGGGTCTGTCGACCGGCACGAACAACGCGTTCCCCGAGATGCGCGAGCCGACCATCTCCGGTCTCGCGGCGGGCCTCTACGCAACCGGCCGCATTCCGGCAAGCGAAGCGCTCGTCGCGAACAAGCGGCTCGACATCGACATCCGCGACCAGAACGGCGAGCTGCGCCACGACATCGCGCTGGTGGATGCGGTCATTTCGCGCGAGCACTTCATCGGCGCGCGGGCGCTCTGG
The DNA here is from genome assembly GCF_000698555.1 of Caballeronia grimmiae. Classification (GTDB taxonomy): domain Bacteria; phylum Pseudomonadota; class Gammaproteobacteria; order Burkholderiales; family Burkholderiaceae; genus Caballeronia; species Caballeronia grimmiae. The sequence goes on from NZ_JFHE01000002.1 coordinate 19,325, forward strand.
AAGATCGACACGCTCGCCGCCGTCTATGTGTCGTACGCCGATCCGCAGGCGATCGGCATGTCGGCGATCGCCGGTCTGCTCGAGCCGCTCGGCCGTCACGAGCCGGGCGGTCTTGCCGTCGAACTGGCGACGCCCGGCGACGGCGAATTCGACTTGCACGCGCCGATCGCGCCCGGCCTGACCGAGCCCGTGCCGATCGCGAACTGGCAGCGCCTGACCGATGGCGTGCCGCATCGCGTGAAGCAGCGCGCGGGCATCGTCGCGCTCGATGGCGAACGCGAACTCGCCTTCAACGCCGGCGACGAAGTGACCATCACGCTGCGCGAAAACGCCTTCCGAAGCATCGATGTCGCCGCGTGCATGCGTTACGCGGCGCGCGCCGGGCTCATGCGTCGAAGCACCACCGTTGTTCAACCAGTCGAAAGGAGACAGCAATGACAGCGTCGCAACAGCATGCGGGCGGCTTGCCTTTGTCGAAAGACGAGCTGCTGGCGGTCTATCGCAAGATGCGCACGATCCGCGATTTCGAAGAGCGTCTGCACGTCGATTTCGGACGCGGCGACATCCCCGGCTTCGTGCATCTGTACGCGGGCGAAGAGGCGGCCGGCGTCGGCATCATGCATCACCTGAACGATGGCGACCGCATCGCGAGCACGCATCGCGGCCACGGACACTGCATCGCGAAAGGCGTCGATCCCGTCGCGATGATGAAGGAGATCTACGGCAAGAAGGGCGGTTCGTGCAACGGCAAGGGCGGCTCCATGCACATCGCGGATCTGTCCCGGGGAATGATGGGCGCGAACGGCATTCTCGGCGCGGGCGCGCCATTGATCTGCGGCGCGGCGCTCGCGGCGAAGTTTCGCGGCAAGGGCGAAGTGGGCATCACCTTCACGGGCGACGGCGCGTCCAATCAGGGCACCTTTCTCGAAAGCATGAACCTCGCGGCGGTGTGGAACCTGCCGGTGATCTTCGTGATCGAGAACAACGGCTATGCCGAGTCGACGGCGCGCGATTACGGCACCGCCGTCGATAGCTACGTGGACCGCGCGGCGGGCTTCGGCATTCCCGGCGTGACGGTGGATGGCACCGACTTCTTCGCCGTCCATGAAGCCGCGGGCGAAGTGATCCGCCGCGCGCGCGAAGGCGGCGGCCCGGCGCTGCTCGAATGCAAGATGATCCGCTTCTACGGCCACTTCGAAGGCGATGCGCAGACCTATCGCGCGCCCGGCGAACTCGACGATATCCGCTCGAACAAGGACTGCCTCAAGAAGTTCGCGCACGCGGTGACGAACGCCGATGTGATCTCGCCCGCCGAACTCGACGCGATCGACCGCGACGTCGCCGCGTTGATCGACCGCGCGGTGCAGGAAGCAAAGGACGCGCCGCTGCCCACCGCCGCCGATCTTCTCACCGATGTCTACGTGAGCTACTGAACCGCCGACAACAAGGAGACAACCATCATGGCCCGCAAACTGAGCATGAAGATGGCGATCAACGAAGCCATCGATCAGGAAATGACCCGCGATCCGAGCGTGATCGTGCTGGGCGAGGACATCGTCGGCGGTGCAGGCGCGGACGGCGAGAAAGACGCGTGGGGCGGCGTGCTCGGCGTGACGAAGGGACTGTACGCGAAGCACGGCGACAGGCTGCTCGACACGCCGCTGTCGGAGTCCGCGTACGTGGGCGCGGCGATCGGCGCGGCGGCGTGCGGCATGCGCCCGATCGCGGAGCTGATGTTCATCGACTTCATGGGCGTGTGCTTCGACCAGATCTTCAATCAGGCCGCCAAGTTCCGCTACATGTTCGGCGGCCGTGCCGAAACGCCGGTCGTCATCCGTGCGATGGTCGGCGCGGGCTTTCGCGCGGCGGCCCAGCACAGCCAGATGCTGACGCCGATATTCACGCACATTCCCGGCCTCAAGGTCGTGTGCCCGTCGACGCCATACGACACCAAGGGCCTGCTGATCCAGGCGATCCGCGACAACGATCCGGTCATCTTCTGCGAGCACAAGAACCTGTACGGCTTCGAAGGCGAAGTGCCGGAGAACTCGTATGCGATTCCGTTCGGCGAAGCGAACATCGCCCGGGACGGCAAGGACGTGTCGATCGTCACGTATGGACTGATGGTGCATCGCGCGCTCGACGCGGCGGCGACGCTCGCGAAAGAAGGCATCGAAGCGGAAGTGGTCGATCTGCGCACGCTGTCGCCGCTGGATATCGACACGGTGCTCGAAACGGTGGAGAAAACGGGGCGGCTCGTCGTCGTCGATGAAGCGAATCCCCGCTGCAACATCGCCACCGATATTTCCGCGCAAGTCGCGCAGCAGGCGTTCGGCGCGCTGAAGGCGGCCATCGAAATGGTGACGCCGCCGCATACGCCGGTGCCGTTTTCGCCGACGCTCGAAGACCTGTATATCCCGAGCGCCGCGCAGATCGCCGACGCCGCTCGCAAGACCATGAAAGGAGGCAAGCACTGATGTCCGCAATCACACCGATCGTGATGCCCAAATGGGGCTTGTCGATGAAGGAAGGCACGGTGAACGAGTGGCTCGTGGAAGAGGGCGCGCAGATCACCGTCGGCATGCCGATTCTCGACGTCGAGACCGACAAGATCGCCAACGCCGTCGAAGCGCCGGACGCCGGCTTGTTGCGACGCCGGGTCGCGTCCACCGGCGATACGCTGCCGGTGAAGGCGCTGCTCGGCGTGCTCGCGCCGGCTGAAGTGAGCGACGCCGATATCGACGCCTACGTCGCTTCGTACGTCACGCCCGCCGACGAGGAAGGCGAGGGCGAAGAGGCGGCGTCGGCGTATCACTTCGTCGATGTCGACGGCATTCGCGTGCGCTACGCGGCGCGCGGCGGCGACGATGCAAGCAAGCCTGCGGTGCTCTTCATTCACGGCTTCGGCGGCGATCTCGACAACTGGCTCTTCAATCTCGATGCGCTCGCCGAGCGCAACCGCGTGTTCGCGCTCGATCTGCCGGCGCACGGACAATCGACGCCGCGTCTCGCCGGGACGACGCTGCCCGAGCTCGGCGCGTTCGTCGCGCGCTTCATGGATGCGGTGAATCTCGACCGGGCGCATCTGGTCGGCCATTCGCTGGGCGGCGGCATTGCGGCGCAACTCGCAGTCGATGCACCGGAGTGCGTGTCGTCGCTGGCGCTGATATCGCCGGCCGGCTTCGGCGATGAAGTCAACAACGCGTACACCGATGGCTTCGTCAACGCGCAGTCGCGTCGGGAGCTTAAGCCGGTCGTCGAGTTGCTGTTTGCCGATCCTGAACTCGTGAGCCGTCAAATGCTGGACGACCTGCTGAAGTACAAGCGGCTCGACGGCGTGAGCGAAGCGTTGACGGCGCTCGGCGGCGCGCTGTTCGCGGGAGGGAAACAGAGCGCGCAGCCGGGACGTGATCTGGAGGCGACGGGCAAGCCGCTGCTCGTGATATGGGGCGGGCAGGATCGCATCATCCCGTCGCGGCACGCGGAAAACGCACCAAAGAACGCGACCGTGCGCATTTTCGACGACGCCGGGCACATGAGCCAGATGGAGAAGGCGAACGAAGTGAACGCGTTGTTGAAGGAGCATGTGCAACGCGCCGCAAGCTGAACGGCGCACTTCGCGTGCATTTGGCCGCCGCCGCCGTTCTTCGCTACCATGCGGATAGCGTCGATGGCGGCGCGGCCAACCATCCATCCCATGCCCTTCGAACTGCTCGACCCCGCTTCGCTTCCCGGCGATCCGCTCGACGCCGAAGAAGCACTGCTCGCGCGTGCCAGCGCAGGCGACGCCGTCGCGCACTTGTGGAGCGCGCCGGTATCGCTCATCGTGCCGCGCAGTTATCAGCGATACGCGCCGCTCGCCGACGCCCGCGCGACCTTCGCGCAACGCGGCTGCCCCGTGTGGCTGCGCTTGTCCGGCGGCGGGCTCGTGCCGCAAGGCCCGGGCATCCTCAATCTGAGCCTCGCTTACCCGGTTCGAGCGACGATGGGCGCGCTCGCTGAGCCGGTCTATCTGCACCTGTGCGGCATCCTCGCCGATGCGCTCAACACGCTCGGCGTCCTCACGCATCATCAGGCCGTGGAAGGCTCGTTCTGCGACGGGCGGTTCAATCTGGCGTGGGGTCCGGGCGGCGATGCGCGCAAGATCGCGGGCACCGCGCAGTACTGGCGGCGCGCGCCGCAGACATCCGCGCTGTCATCCGGTGATCGCGATACGCCGCGCTATGCGGTGCTCGCTCACGCGGTGCTGCTCGTGAACGCCGATCCCATCGAGATCAACGAGCGCGCCAATGCGTTCGAGGCGATGATCGGCAGCGGGCGCCGCTACGAGGAAATGAAAGTGGTGACCGTCGCGCAGGCGCTCGCTTACGAGTGCTTCGACATCCCCGCCGACCTGTTCGATCGCGTGCGCGGAGCGATCGCAGCGCGCATCACAGAAGCGGCTTTGCCCGAGGGAAGCTGAGTCCTCATTCGCATCGAGGTGGCCATGCCGCTCAGACGTGCATCGAACGGCTTCTTTTTTGCGCTGTGGGTCGCCGTCTGCGCCGCCGCGCCCGAATTTCTATGGCAGGGTCTGTTTTCCCTCTTCGGACATTTCTCCCTCACGGACGCCGCCGCCGCGCTGCTGATCGGCGCGATTCTCGCGTTCTTCGTCGATCCGGTACTCGAGCGCGTGCGTGGACTCGCGTCGGATTCGTCGTCCGAACGCGACGCCAAGTCGCCGGCCTTTGCCGCCTGCGAGGCGCTGAGCTTCGCGTTCGTCGCGGTGTGCGTGCACGAGGCGATCACCGTGTATGTCGCGGCGGGTCATTCCAACCAGCAGGCATCCGAAAATCTCGCAAAGGCGGTTGCGCAAGCGCTGCAATGGGCGGCGCTGCCGTTCGTCATCACGATCGCGTGGCTTGCGGCGCGCGGGCCGGCGTGGGTCGCGTGGCCGGCGGCGATTCTCGCGGTCGTCGCCGGATTGCTATGCGGCCTCGTGTTCCAGTGGGAATTGCGCGTGCTCGTCACGAGTTTCATCCCCGCGCTGCTGATTCTGTTTGCGGGCTGCGTCATCGTGCGGCAGCAGTGGGACGTATCGACGTTCGGCCGCTGCGCCCGCGCGACAGGCGTCATCGCGCTGACGTGGCTCGTGCTCACCGGATTGCTGCAAACCGCGCTGTGGCTCGCGCACGTCCAGGCGTTTCGCGTGTATGAGAACGCCGAGTTCTGGAGCGATTTGCGGTTTTATATCGGCTGGGTGACAGGGTTGCTCGTTGCGCCGGGGCTGGTCGCCCCGGTGCATCCGCGTTCGCGGGCCGCCCACGGCGCGCGCCGCTGACGCGTTCTTAACTCGACGGCGGCGGAGGCGGCTGAATGCCCGGCGGCGGAAGCGGGGGCGCGTAAGAGGCGCCGTTGGGCGGAGCGGTGCGCAGCGGGCCGTACACCGGCACCTTGTCGCCGGCGGCGTACATGCATTGCAGATAGGCGTGATCGTAGTGACGCTGCACGCCATAACCCGATGTCTGCGCCGCGCCGACGCCGAACGCGCTGCCCGTCAGCAGCCCCGCCCCCGCGCCGATGGCCGCACCCGATCCGCCGCCGAACGCCGCACCCGCCGCCGCGCCGATCGCCGTGCCGACCACCGCGCTGCCGACCGCGCTGTTCGTCGCCGCCTGATCGGCCATGACGCCGCCGACTTGCTGAAACGCGAACTGCCTGCACGAGGCATCGTCGGCACGGAACTGGTCGAACGTCTTGCCGCTGCCGGGCAGCGCCATCACGCTGGGGCCGGTCGGCATCACGGTACATGCGCTCAGCCCGGCGAGCGCGAGAAGAATGACGAGCCTTCGGTAGTTCATAAAAAATGACTCTGCTATGACTGCGTTCTCAGTTCGAAGGCGGAGGCGGCTGGGCGGGCACTTCGCGCCATCCGCCGGGACATTCCTTCGCATACGGGTAATACATGCGCGAGCCGTCGCAGTAGTACCACGACCCGGCGGGCTGCGCGGGCGCGGCGACGGGCTGACCCTGCTCGACGTAAGTCGTCGGCGCGGCGGGCACCGCGACCACGGGCGGCGGCGGATAGTAGTAATACGGCACGGGCGCGACCGGGTAATACAGCGGCCCGCCGAACCATATGCCGACGCGGCCGCCCGCGTGAGCGGTTGCGGCGACGCCCGCCGTGGCGATCACCGACGCCACCATTAAAGCCTTGAGGCGAATCACGACGTTCTCCAGAAAATTGCTTGCGCCGTTGCCTCTTGGCAGGAAGTCATTCGATTCCCGCGCGGACCCCGTCCGGCGCATTTTTCAACGCTATGCCAGTTGCAGCAAAAACTCAATTACAGCGCGGCCGATGATTTTTTCCGCCCGTTACCCGGTAATAATCTCTGCCGGGAAAGCTGCTCAAAGGAGAGCCGAATGAGTGAGGAAATTGCGACGAAGGATCGCGTGCGCGTCATCGATACGGTCGTCTTGTCGGACGACTGGTACGTCCTCAGAAAAGTGATCTTCGACTTCCGCCGCCGCGACGGCGTGTGGCAACGTCAAAGCCGCGAGACTTACGATCGCGGCAACGGCGCGACGATCCTTCTGCACAACCCGCGCGAAGGCAAGGTGCTGCTGACGCGCCAGTTTCGGATGCCCGCGTTCGTCAATGGGCACGACGGCATGCTGATCGAAACGGCGGCCGGACTGCTCGACGACGCCTCGCCGGAAGAGCGCATCCGCGCCGAAGCCGAGGAAGAGACGGGGTATCGCGTGGAGCACGTCGAGAAAGTCTTCGAGGCGTTCATGAGCCCTGGCGCGGTGACCGAAAGGGTCTACTTCTACCTCGGCGAGTACGACGGCTCGATGCGCGTCAGCGACGGCGGCGGCATCGCCGATGAGGGCGAGGAAATCGAGGTGCTCGAACTGCCGCTACAGGAAGCGATGGCGATGATCGAGCGCGGCGAAATCGTCGATGGCAAGACGATCATGCTGTTGCAGCACCTCGCGCTCAGGCAAGCAGCGACACGGCCTTGACCTGCGCCCACACGCGCATGCCGGGCGCGATACCCAGCCGGTCCAGCGAATAGCGCGTGAGGCGCGCGAGCAGCGGCGAGCCGTCGACGTCCAGCCGCACGACGGCTTGCGACGGATGCGTATCCGCAGCAATCGCGACGACGGTCGCCGGCAGCACGTTCAGCACGCTGCTTTGCGTCTCGCCGCGCTCCCCAGTGATGAGGCTCACGTCGCGCGCCTTGACGGTGACGCGCATCGCGTGGCCCAGCGCGGCGGACGCGTGGAGCACCGTCAGCGACGCGCGGCCGCCGGGCAGCGCGAGCGTCAGCAGTTCGTAGCGCGCGTCGTATCCGGCGACGACGCCTTCGAGGACGACGGACGCATCGTCGGCGAGGGCCATCGGCAGATCCAGACGCGCGAGCGTGTCGGTGATCGGACCGCTCGCGAGCGCGCGGCCCGCATCGAGCAACACGAGATGATCCGCGAGCCGCGCGACTTCTTCGGGCGCGTGACTGACGTAGAGCATCGGGATATCGAGTTCGTCGTGCAGGCGTTCGAGATACGGCAGTATTTCGAGCTTGCGCTTTTGATCGAGCGACGCGAGCGGTTCGTCGAGCAGCAGCAGACGCGGGCTCGTCAGGAGCGCCCGTGCAATACCCACGCGCTGCCGCTCGCCTCCGGACAGCCCCGCCGGCATCCGCTCCAGCAGATGCGTGATGCCGAGCAATTGGGCCGCGTGCGCGAGATCGACGCGCCGCATCGCGCGGGGCACGCGATCCAGGCCGAAGCGCAGATTCTTCAGCACGCTCAGGTGCGGAAACAGGCTCGCTTCCTGAAAGACATAGCCGAGCGGACGCTCGTGCGTCGGCAGCAGGATGCGTCGGGCGGTATCGAGCCACACTTCGCCATCGACGGCGAGCCGCCCTTGCGTCGGCCGCGCGAGACCTGCGAGGCAGCGCAGCAGCGTCGTTTTGCCGGAACCGGAATGGCCGAAGATCGCCGTCACGCCGCGCCCCGGCAACGTGAGATCGATATCAAGTGTGAAGCCGCCTTGTTCGACGACGAAGCGCGCTTCGATGTCCTTCGCAGGCGCGCGGCTACGCATGAATTGCCGCCTTTCGACGCGTCGAATACAACAGCAGCAGCACCGCGAACGAGAACAGCACCATGCCGCCCGCGAGCCAGTGCGCATGCGCATATTCGAGCGCTTCGACGTGATCGTAAATCTGCACCGAAACCACGCGCGTGCGGCCGGGAATGTTTCCGCCGATCATCAGCACGACGCCGAATTCGCCGACCGTATGCGCGAAACCGAGCGTCGCCGCTGTCACGATGCCGGGCCGGGCAAGCGGCAGCGCCACCGTAAAGAACCTGTCCCACGGACCTGCGCGCAGGGTCGCCGCGGCTTCGAGCGGACGGCGGCCCATCGCTTCGAATGCGTTCTGCAGCGGTTGCACGACGAAGGGCAGCGAATAGATCACCGAGCCGACGACGAGCCCCGCGAACGTGAACGGCAGCAGGCCGATGCCCGCCGCCGCCGTGAGCTTGCCGACGATGCCGTTCGGCCCCGCGAGCACGAGCAGATAGAAGCCGATGACCGTCGGCGGCAGCACGAGCGGCAGCGCCACCACCGCGCCGACGACGCCCTTCAGCCGCGACGCGGTATGCGCGAGCCACCACGCGATCGGCGTGCCGATGACGAGCAGCAACGCCGTCGTCAGCGACGCAAGCTCGAGCGTGAGCGCGATGGCCTGGAGATCGGCGTGGTCGATCGGCATGTTCGGATCAGAGCTGATAGCCGTACGACTTGATGACCGCCGCGGCCTCCGGGCCTTTCAGATAATCGGCGAACTGCTTCGCAACGGCGTTGTCCTTGCCCTTCTGAAGGATGACCGCGTCCTGCCTGATCGGCTCGTGCAGCGAAGCCGGCACGATCCACGCCGAGCCGCTCGTGATCCTGCCGTTCTTGTAAATCTGCGACAGCGCGACGAAGCCGAGTTCCGCGTTGCCCGTCGCGACGAACTGCTGCGCCTGCGAGATGTTCTGCCCTTCGACGATCTTCGCCGACACCGCTTGCGTCAATCCGAGCCTGGCGAGCGCCTGCGTCGCGGCGAGGCCGTAGGGCGCGGCTTTCGGATTCGCGATCGCGAGATGGGTGAACGCATTCTTCTTGAGCACGTCGCCGTTGGCGTCGACGTAGCCGTCTTTTGCGGACCACAGCGCGAGCGTGCCCGTCGCATAGGTGAAGCGGCTGCCCGGCACGGTCAGGCCTTCGCTTTCGAGTTTGGCGGGCGTGGTGTCATCGGCGGCGAGGAACACTTCGAACGGCGCGCCGTTCTTGATCTGCGCATAGAACTGGCCGGTCGCGCCGTAGGAGGCGACGACCTTGTTTCCGGTATCCCTTTCGAAGTCTGCGGCGATTGCCTGTACCGGCGCAGTGAAATTGGCGGCGACCGCGACCTGGACTTCGCCCGCAAGCGCCTGCACGGAGGCGAAGCCGAACGCGAGCGGAAGCACGGCGCAAAGCAGCGAGCGCATCGGACCTATCTTCACGAGAATTCCTTCGGAATGGACGGCGCGAGAACGCGCGAGGTTCGTAATATAGCCGACTATACGACGTCCGCGCTCGCGGGCTTCGTGACATCATGCTGATGAACGAAACGCAGCGCATCGTGTGAGTCGTACTCATTCCACTGAGTTGACGATGCGACCAGTTTTCGCCGAGACTAGCCGCATAGAGACAACGAGCAACGCGCACCGAATTGAGCGATGCTCAAGCCACGCGCCAACGGAGAGACAGAGATGAGCGACGCAATGAACCTGCAACGCCTGAAGCTCGCGGTCGATGGCCCCATCGCCCGCGTGACGCTCGATCGGCCCGACGTGCGCAACGCGTTCGACGACGCGGCCATCGTCGAGCTAACCGCCGCCTTTCGCGCGCTCAACAACGACGCCAGCGTGCGCGCGATCGTTCTCGCCGCGAACGGCCCGGCGTTTTGCGCGGGCGCGGATCTGAACTACATGAAGCGCATGGCGGGCTTCACGGAAGCCGAGAATCGCGCCGATGCGCTCGGTCTCGCGACCATGCTCAACACCATCTACACGAGCGCGAAGCCGGTTATCGCGCGCGTGCAGGGCGATGCCTACGCGGGCGGCATGGGCCTCGTCGCCGCATGCGACGTCGCGGTGAGCGTCGACTCGGCGCAGTTCTGCCTGTCCGAGGCGAAACTCGGACTGATGCCCGCGACGATCGCCCCCTACGTGATTCGCGCGATGGGCGCGCGCGCCGCGCATCGCTACTTCGTGACCGCCGAGCGCTTCGACGCGGCTGAAGCGTTGCGGATCGGCTTCGTGCATCAGGTCGTTACGAGCGATGCGTTCGACGCGACCGTCGACGGCATCGCGGCCAGCATCGCGGCCAACAGTCCGAACGCGGTAGGCGAGTGCAAGCGGCTCGTCGCGGACCTGGCGGATCGCGTCATCGACGACGTACTCATTTCCGACACCGCCGATCGCATCGCGCGCATTCGTGCATCGGACGAAGGTCGCGAAGGCGTGCGCAGCTTTCTGGAGAAGCGCAAGCCGTCGTGGCTCGGCTGAACTGATTGTCGGGAGGAGAAGGTGATTACGCTGCATCACTGTGTCAGCGCGCGTTCGTTCCGGCCGCTGTGGGCGCTGGAGGAGATCGGCGTGCCTTATGAGCTCAAGATGCTGCCGTTTCCTCCGCGCGTGATGGCACGCGCGTTTCTCGACACGAATCCGCTCGGCACCGTTCCCGCGCTCAAAGACGGTGCGTTGTTCATGACGGAATCGGCGGCAATCTGCCAGTATCTGGCGGCGCGTTTTTCGCCCGGCGTGCTCGATGTCGCCTCGCACGAAGCCGATTTCGGGCGCTATCTCAACTTCCTGCATTTCGGCGAAGCGACGCTGACGTTTCCGCAGACGCTGGTGCTTCGGTACACGCATTTCGAGCCGCCGGAGCGCAGGCAGCCGCAAGTCGTCGAGGATTACGCGAAGTGGTTTCACGCGCGGCTGCGCACTCTCGCGCCGTTGCTGGAGCGTCAAGACTTCCTGTGCGCGGGCCGCTTCACGGCGGCGGATATCTCTGTCGGCTATGCGCTGATGCTCGCGGAGCACCTGGGTTTGAGCGATAGATTCGCCGAGCCCATCGCCCGGTACTGGTCGCGGCTGCGGGAGCGCGAGGGCTTTATCCTCGCGTTGCGCGCGCAAGATGCGGCTGCGCGGGCGCAGGGCGTGTCGCCGGTGCCTGCGCCCGATACGCGCTGACTCCCTCCTTCAAGTCCCTCCCTCCGTGGGGCTGTCTGTTCCGCTGCGGGACTCTACTCTGCACGTCAGGCGTCGGAATTCATGGGCGCCGATTCTGACGACGAGTTTCCTGCGAGGTGGCGGCGATGTACGTCTTTTCCTGGTTCTTATCGATGATTCTGGCGCTGATGGCAGCGGCTACCATCGCGTTTGCGATGCCCCGTTCCGCCGCCGATGAACTCAGCGCGGTGACGGCGCCGCAATCGGCGATCGGTGCGGAGATCAATCGGGCCGGAGCAATGGTTGCGTCGTGTACGGGTGGGGCTAGGTGAGCACTGGCGCTGCCGCCGGGGTGCATTGCGCAGCGCGGGCGGTTAGTGCTTTCGGATCAATGCGTTAGGCGATTGATCGGCAGGATATCCACATGCTTGTCCAAGGAATCTGTGGATATGTTCTTATTGCATCGCAGCACCTCCCTACCTTGGGGTAGAACAACTAAGTTGTTGAAAAAACGGCGTTTCAGACACCTTGTTTACCAGCGCCGGTAGACCGTACATTTGTTCCTACGCCCGCTCACAAGGGTACTTTTAGGGAACAAAAAAGATGCAACTCAGCGAACAGCAACTCAGCAAACTGACCGCCACCGACGCAGACCGAACGCTCACCGACAGCCCCGGCGTCCGGGGCAGGGTTCGCGCAGGGGTTGACGGCAAGATCAGCGTGTCGTTTCTATTTCGCTACCGCTTCGACGGAAAACACCGCGACGCGCCGCTCGGCACGTGGCCTCACAAGAGCCTCCATGACATTCGCCGCGCCGTGCTCGACGCGAAAACCCAGCTCGAAGCAGGCATCGATCTCGTCGGCCAGAAGCAGGAGGCGCGCAAGTCACTACAACTCGTTTCGGCGGCGCGGGACAAGCTGCTGGCTACCCAGCGGCAGGACATCGCGTTGGCCGAATGCAGCTTCAAGGCGCTGTTCGAAGCGTGGCTGGAGGACGGCACCATCGCAAAGAACAAGGACGCGATGAAAAGCTCCGTGACTCGGCATCTGTGCATGTTTCTCGACCGTCCTGCCGGGACGATCTTTGGCGACGAATTCGTACCCGTGCTGCGCGCTATCGCCAGCAAGACGAAATCCGTAGCGATCGCATTGTTTCGCATCATCCGGCGCATGTACGGCTGGGCGCTGACGCACAGCAAGTGGACCACGGTAATTCGCTTCAGCCCGTTGGCCGCGACCAAGCAACACATCATCACCGGGCAGTACCTGCGCAAGTTCAACAAGCGCGCGCTGCGGCCGCACGAAATCCCGCTTCTGGATCGCAGGATTCAGGAGACGCACATTCCCGAAGATCGCGCGGTATGGGGCAAGGCTCGCATGACTCCGCTGCCCGCCGACAGCGAGCACGGCATCTGGATATTGCTTGGCACGATGATGCGCGTCGGTGAGCTGTGTAACTCGCTGCGGTCCTACGTCAACTTTGAGCGGCGCGAATGGCGTCTGCCGCCCGATATCGTCAAGACCGAGAACCAGCACGTCATCCACCTTTCAGATTTCGTCATCGGCCACCTTGAGAAACTGTTCGCGCTGTCTGATTCGCCGTGGGTGATGCCGCACCCCGACGACCCCATGCAGCCGATGCCGCCGCAGCTATTCTCTAAACGAATCGGAGACAGGCAGAAGCCGCGCCGTGCGCGCAAGACCAAGACGCGGCAATCGCCTACGTGGACCGGTCTCGACCTGCCGGGCGGTCGGTGGATGCTGCACGATCTGCGGCGCACGGGTGCATCGTTGATGCAGGAGCAAATGATTCTGCCCGTCGTCATCGAACGATGCCTGAACCACTTTCAGGAAAGCGACATCAGACGCACGTATCAGGTGTACGCCTATGAGCCGCAGATGAAAGAGGCGTGGTTAGTGCTGGGTCAATATCTCGACCAGTTGCTGAATCCGACCGAACCCGGCATCGAGCGCCGCCCGGTCGCGCCGCCGCCTGTGCCTGCCGAGGAAGATTGGGAAGTGTTGCCTGCGGCTCGTCATTGGAGACGCAGCCCTTCAGCGGTCGTGATTGGAAAACTACCTGCCTGAAAATCCGAGCATCAGATTTTTTACTTGTTGGGTGAAGAGAGAATAAATCCCTCACCCAACAGGCATTATTGTAACAAAAATTCTACTTTTTGTCAAGTTGCTTACATTCCGACAGTGGTGGCGCTAAGAGGGTAATTAGCGCACTTAGTGCGTCCACTTGGGCCGGAGTGAGCAGTTGAATGTCATAAAAAAATCCGCTTCTCGCTGCTGCGGACTGCCAGAAAACGTGGCAACCAACGTAACAATCACGTCCTTCTGAGCCGCCGTGAGTGTTCGGTATTCGCGCAGTAGCGTTATCAAGCGCTGCAATCGAGTTGCGCCTTCAGATGAACGGACCATACCGTTTCTCTCAGCGCCTGACCGAAGCCATTCCAAATCAACGTCAAGCGCTTGTGCAAGGAGCTTCATAGAGGCGACAGAGGGCATGCCTGCACCGGACAGCCATCTAAAAGCTGACTGAGGCGTGACTTCCGCGTTCGCATCTCGTGAGTTGCAGAGCCGTGCTAATGCTGTTGGACCTCTCAGACCGCGTTGGGCTATCGACAAAAGAAGCCGTTTGGCGAACTCGTGCTTTTCCTGTTCGCTTCTCCAATGATGTCGAACCATGAGCGTTGCAACCTAACAAGCTAAAACTTTACTATGCTAGACAGGTCCGGCGACTTGACTAGGAATTCGCCTGCTTTTTACTGCCGAAGATCATTGGTCTGGGGCCGGTGACGCCCCCTTGCGCAATGCGGCGGAAGGCGTCGCGTCATGCGGCGCGTTGACATCGTGCAGGTCGATCAACGGCCCATGCAGAACGCAGACGTTCGAACTGTCGGTAATCGACGTGCAGGCCGCAAGCAGCACGGCCGTTACCATGCACATGCAAGCCCCTATCCTCATTTCGCCCTCCGCAATAGTAATTCAAGCGATTGCGCCTTAAACCACATTCGGTGCTCGGCGGCAAGCGACACTTTTCGACATTCCAATCTTTACTGCTCCGTTATCCTTGAAGGGCTGGGTGAGTTTGCATTCAGTACAGGCACGACTAAAACCTGTGTTCTCTCAGTAAAAGAAGCAACCGCGGTGCGCCGTCCAAACGCGCGCCGCGTCAACGACTTGTATCCTTCCTTCACGCGTGCAATTTGCCGCGTAGCTGTCGTTCGTCTATGGGCGGGCGCATGGGAAGGCAGGGGGACGCTCAAGCGTCTGCCGGGTGTTGTTGCTTCTTCCGGTTTTTAGTCGACCCTGTTGGACTGTGCGCCTGCCCACCCTACCCCGTGGTGCAGGTCTTTCGTGTTCGACATGACGAGCTAACGATGACCGCAAGACAACAAGCGTCGCACCATACGATTCCTGACCCCTCCAAGGTCGATGGGCTGCACGTGAAGCGCGACTCCGCATATTGGATTTACCTCAACGCAAGCGTGCTTGAGACGACCAGAGACAGCGTTGCGAAGGAGTTGGAGCAAGCGCTCAAGAACAAGAGGGTCCCCAAGGTACTCAGCCAATCAACTACTCACGAAATCCTGCGGTTGGTGCTGAGTCTGAATGCAATGGTCATGTATCAGGGTGCGCTCGAAGAGGCTGATAATCAGACCGCCTTTCGAGACGCATGTTCAGACATACTAACGATTCAATCGGTCTGTTCCAACCGTTCTATGATCGTCTGGAGCGACTGAAGCACGCACTACCGGCTCAGGTCTATTCGCTTGAACAGTACCACGCAGAGATCGTCGCCTAGTCCAAGATACTTTTACGATCGACGAGCAACTTCGCAAACTTGCACAGCCAATAGCGAACTTCTTCAATTCGAGCAATTCGACTTCGCTTACCTGACCTTGGGCAAGCTACTTGTTGGATTCTCGACCTAGGAAACTCTTCTGATAATTCTGGCCCGCCTCGTGCGGGCTTTTATTTTGCGCCAGCAATCAGTGAAATTTCGTTCCCGCGGACCGATGGTGTTGCGTTGCTGCGTTATCCTGAACATGCCAGTCGAAAGTGACTGTCCCTCGGTGTTTTCCCCGCCTCGTGCGGGGCTTTTTTTATTCACTCGAACAAGACAATGGCAGACATATTTCTCAAAATCGACGGCATCCAGGGCGAGTCTCAAGAGGTAGGCCATGTCGGCGAAGTGGAAATCACTAGCTGGGCTTGGAAGATGCACTCCGACGGTCGGTATCTGACAGGCTCCGGTGCTGGCAAAGCCACCGTTGAGGACATGGAACTTACGCACATGATCGATGCCGCAAGTCCAAACTTCATGCGCTATTTTCTGCCGGGTTCGGCCATTCCAAAGGCAATCATCACGATGCGTAAAGCGGGCACCGTGCCTCTCGACTTTCACAAGTTCACCCTGGAAAACGTGCGAATCACCGGCGTCAACCCCATTGGAAGCGACGGTACTTACATCGAGCGGGTTACGCTTTCTTTCACGAAAGTGAAGCAAGAATACCTACTCCAGACCGCAGCGGGCATCAAGGGTGGCGCTATTACGGCGACGTTCGACCTCCGAGAAAACCGTGAAGTCTGAGGCGAAACGAATCGAGTGGGTGTCCGTCTTTCTTGGCGCCTGTGTAATCGCCATCGCCGCTCAGTTCACATGGTTCGACATTGACTTCTATCTGCATTCAACTGTCGCACTTGGCGAAGTGACGAAGCTCAATCATGGTGGCTACCACCCACAGATCGTGTTTACAACGGACACAGGTGAACGCATCTCCTTTCCCGGAAGCAGTACCTACCCGGTCGAAGTCGGGGACCGACTGGAGGTGCGCTATCTCCGAAGCACGCCACACCGTGGACCGAAGGTTAATCAGAAGCTCAATCTGTTCGACTTCATGCCGATCCTCATCGGCGTGGGATTGGTGATCTCCGGATTACGAGGGAAGCTCGTTTTCTTTGGCAGGAGCAGTAATGACGTACCGAAAGAGTGATTGGACATTCGACACAAGCGCCGGTGCTGCAATCGGAATAGGCCCCTTCTCCCTCGCACGCGGAATGATTGTGTTGAAAGAACCAAAAGATGGCCCGTCTAGACTTTTCAGCTATTCCACTTTTGGCATGGGGCTAAAAAGCTATCGGTTGTCCAAGGGATTCCAACTACCGGGCATTCCTCTACCACGCGGCCACGAACTTTCCGGCACGGGGTCTACGTCTGATTTTTGGTCCGATGGCGTGATCTTCATGAATCAGACGTTCCAAAGAGAAGAACTAACGCTGCAAGATTTCCTCGGCGGCGCATTTATCGGTGACTTCGGCGGCGGTGTATTCGTCGCGAAGAACTATACCGCGATGCACGTTGGTATTCCCAAGCCGCTGATGCTTGCGTCTTATATGAACCCGGTGTTTCTCAGCCTCGCCATGAACGCTGCGAAAGCAATCATCCTTATGAAAGGCGTGAGCGAAGGTTTGATTGATGGTGTCGGCCTGACCTCATCGGTTGGCTCGCTGGAATACAAAGGTACGTATCAGGGTTGACTCGTAACCCTTGCGGGGTATTTTTGACCAAAGCAATGTGAGGTTCAAATGGCAGGTCCGATATATGTGTTTCTGAAAGACCAAAGCGGTGTCGACATCAAGGGTTCATGCACGGTGCAGGGCCGCGAAGGAGCCATTGACGCATTCAGCTTTGTCCACAACCTCTACACGCCCTGGGACGCCATGTCGGGTAGGCCGGCTGGTCAATGTCACCATCAAGAAATTGTCATCGAGAAGGACATTGATCGGTCCACGCCGTTCCTCTATCGCGCCATCCAAAAGGGCGAGACATTTAAGGAAGCCACAGTTAAGTGGTATCGCACCAATGAGAGCGGCCGAGAGTATGAGTATTTCAATACCATATTGACCGGTGTGAAAGTCGTTTCGGTCACGCCACACGTGCCAAACCCAACAAAGACGGACTCGCCGCACCAGACACATACGGAATTCATCTCGTTGCGATACACAACGATCACATGGCTTTACCTCGACGGCAATCTTCGCTTCACCGCATCGTAGGCTCTGTTGTCCGAACGTTCGATCTCAAACGAAATGTCCTTCCTTAGAAAGCGGAAGTACAACGGCTCTGCGCTGGTGCTCGGTTTGCTCGGGCTGATGCTTACGCTCGCACTACTCTGGTGGCGAGTGTCCTTTTTTCTGTCGTCAACCGTCGTCCTCGGCGAAGTCGTCCATCTGAATACGCCGTCCGGGTATCACGCCGACGTGAAGTTCACTACGCGGGAAGACGAGACGATAATCATTGCGACCGGTCCCGGCTATCCCGTCGATGTGGGCGACCGCTTGGAGGTCCGCTATGTTCCCTCTGATCCACATGCCGAAGCCACGCTTAACCAGTTCAGTAGCTTGTGGGAACCCGTATTGATTCCCGGTGCGGTGACGATCGCCGCACTGTTGGCTGCGTTCTTCAACCTACCGCTACAACAAAAAGGACGCTGATCCAATGCCCGCCGCCGTAGAACGGAGGGAAGAAAGACTACCGGAAAAGAGGAGCTGGGACTGTGGGATGCGTTCGGCACGTCCCGGCTGCTGAAGAAGAACGCCCGGCAAGTGGAGAGCCTGTTTTATACCGAGGCGAACCGCGCGCAGGAGCAAGGACGGGATGCCAAGGTCGAAGGCGGGCAAGACGATCTCGCGAAGGCTGCAAGCGATTCAATCGATCAGATCAAGACGCTGGCGGGACAGGCCACGACACTATATAAGTCGGCTGGCGGTGATGTTGCCTCGATACGATCCGAGCTAGAGGCGATTGACGAACAGCGGCAGGAAGTGATGCGCGGCTTTCTGCGGCAGGCCAAGTCTGTGAGGGGATGGTGATGAAGCGTTTGTTCAACCAGTTCATCGTGCCGGTCTGCGCCAGCACGATCAAAACCTGCATCGGCTTGCGTGGTTCCCGTGGCGACTGTTCCTGGCGACGAGCTGCACATGCGCGACTGGTTCGTTCGGATTCGCCGTGCCGGGTGTTATGAGGAACCGCAGCCCAAAATGATATGGGACGGCTGTTGTTATATCTCGTGCGAGACGCCCGAGCCATGCCCGGCCAAGACACTGGAATACAAGGTGTTCGACATCGACGCCGAGGGCCGCATGAGCTTCTATTGGGACAAGCTGCTCTACACCCAGCCGCCGGGGCGCTATGAGGCGCTTGTGCATGACCATGCCAAGCAGCCGGTGTTTGCTTTTGGCATTCAGCTCTGCACCGATCCGATTGTCGTTGAACAAGTTACTTGTGAAATGGCACAGGCTGAAGGGGCGGCCTGTAACAATGATTCATAAAAGCGAAGTCATAGTTTACATATTGAAAAGCAATGCTTACGATTTTGTAGTCTGGTTGTAATGCGCAATCAGGCTGTTGAAAGTCAATCAAATAACAGGAAACTTCTCATGAAATCGAAACGTTTGTTGTTCGCCATGTTGGTGGCTAGCTTCCTAGGGTTCGCGAGTGCAGCCCATGCGGATGAAGGCGAGACGAGAATTGATCTGTTTTGCTGGGGTCTAGACCCCTGTGTGCAAAACACTCTCTGGTACTAACCAACTTTAACATGCATCAGCGCTGATGCACCTGCGGGTTATCGGAGGTTCGTATGAAACTTGTCTCGTTGACTGGCTTTACCGCGACACTCAGCGCTCCGATGACCCGCCAGCAGCTCGATTTACCGCTCAGCCCTATCCTCATTTCGTGGCTGATTGCGCGGCTCGGGTCAGACGGCTACCTTCCTGCGACCAGCCGAAGTGGTCGTGCAACGTGATTTGCGGCAGGTCTTTGCGTGCATGTTCGATGTAGGCTCGCATGTAAGCTCCCAGCAATTCCCAATGCGCGTGCTGCACGACGACGATGCCGTGATGGCTGACGCGTTTGATAAGGTCTTTCGGGCTGTGCAGCTCGGCACCATCGATGAACACGTCGATGGGTGAATCGCTCACGGACGTATGAATGCGCCAGCAATAGGTGAAGGCTCGGGCGTCCGTGGCGCTCATGATATGAGCGTTGGCGATCGGATAAATCGCCTGTCGGCAAAGGTATGTACGGTGGGTGCGCTGCGTTCCCGACTCGTCCGTATCACTGGTCAGGTGTGCAACGCCCAAGGGCTTCGCTTCATCGACTTGTAGGGGACTCACCAGTTCAAAGCGGCGGTCGCTGTACGCATCGACCACTTCGCGCTGTGCATCGGGCGTGCTGATCTGCGGCATCGTGAAAGGCAGGGCCGAAGCAGCGGCGGCGACGGGCTGTGCCGTCTCGTTGGTATGGACTATCTCAATCTGCGACATCACCGCTGTGGCGTGATCCATGCCAAGCACGATGGGCGACTTGATCTTGCCAAAGTGCCGACAGTGATCGCACACACCGGGACGCCGCTCGGCGAACGCCGCGCAAGTCATCGGCATGCCCGCGGTGCCAATCGGGCCTTGCTGACGCTCCAGCGTGTTCAGTTTGGCGTCTGTGTCCTCGGGCCGGTAGCGGGTCGTATCGGCGCTGGAGAGCCGATGGCACGAGGCGCGCCCATCTTGGCAACGCATCACTACGGACAACATGCCGCGCCACACATCCTCGGTCTGGATCGCTGCTTCACGGATTTGCTGGCATCCGGCGACGATGGGTTCAACGTGCTTGACGGTCGGTATCGACACATCGAGCACGAACGCATTGGCTGATTGGGACGGTGAGGCCGATCTATGTTTCGGTAGCTTGGTCGGACTAACAAGCGTCATGTAGGGCTTGGCAGCGGCGACGAGGCGTTCCGCGAATTCGATGTCGCCGTAAGGGGCGGCGGGTCGCAGGAGCCGCACTGACTTTGGATGGGAGGGGTCTTTCCAGTTGAATGTGCCGACCGGGCGCAGGACGCGGGAGGCGTCTGCGGTGCAGCCGTGGTCGGCTTTCAGTCCTTTGCCAATCGCGAGTGCCTTCAATGCCGTTGCGGCCCGCTGCCAGAGGTCTAGCGGCAAGTCTGAGCCAAGCGGCCAGTAGACGTGCAGCCCGTGACCGCTGCCGACGATCATCGGCGCAGGCAATGCAGTTTCTTTGACAAAGCGTTTCAACGCGTCAACGGCTTCCGCCTGACTCGCGTAGGCGCTCGACTTGTCAGGCTTTACGTCGATGTCGCACCAGAAGCTGTGCAGGCATTCGACGTTGTCGCGCGTGCGGAAAAACTTGGTGTGCCCTTGGGCCGCGCGCAGTGGATCGGGATCGGTGCTTCTATGTTGTGTGCAGCCATTACTTGAAATTGAAAACAAGTTTCACCAGCGATCTCCGGATGGCTAGTAACGAACGCGCAATAGCCAAACGCAGAGTTGCTAACCACGGCATCGGACAATTGTTCGACACCTGTTAGCAGCAGTTAATCGCTGGTTGTTGTTATCGGTATTAACTTCGACCTTCAGGCAAGACCGCCTGTGCGGCGCTCGGCCTTACCGGGCGGGGGATGCAGGATTGCGCATCTAGACCGCGCTCCGCCCCACTACAGGGAAAACAAGGGACTACAGTTGTGAGTTGTGCAGCGCGGCGAAGATGCAATGCGCCTTGGATACGGGCCAATATAGACCCTGCAAAACATTATTACAAGAACGTTGTGATTGTGCGACGGCTAATGACGCTTTTGTCATTTATGACAAAACATTTGTTTTGTTTTTTATCCCGTGAAGTGTCTTTTAATCGGTTGAAAAATCGTCAATTCAAGACCGGGTTTTGAGGGAAAATCGTGGGGTAAATACGGCGAGACGACATCGGCCGACGCCGAGCGTATAATCGATTCGCTGAATAAACAGATGCTTACGACCGCTTTAGGCGACGTTCACAAGTTACTACAGGTTTTCTGTGGACAACCACCGCTGCTCCTCAGCACCGCCAAACTCCGCGCCATCCCGGAATCGACAGCCAAAAAAAAGCCCGCTCATTGAGCGGGCTTGAATCCACATCGGTTGAGACATGGAGGAGACAAGAGCTAGTATAAACCCTTAGTCCGCCAAGTCAAGCGTCAACTTCAAAAAACTTCGACACCGGGTAGCTGCCGTCGCGCACACGCATCACTGCTTGCCGAGGCTGTGGTAGTAAGCCGCCAGATTTGCGATATCCGCATCGGACAGGCCCTTGGCCATCATCGTCATCATCTCGTTCTGGCGCGCGCCGGAGCGAAAGTCGTTCAGCGCCTTCACGAGATACTCTTCCGTCTGACCGGCGAGATTCGGCGCTTCCGGCAGCTTCGACATGCCGTCCAGCCCGTGGCACGCCTGACACTGTGCGGCCTTGGTGCGGCCCGCCTTGACATCGCCGGCCGCGAGCGACGGCTGCGACAACGTCATCAGCGTGGCCGCGAGCGCACCCGCCAACATTGCGGCCCTCATTTCGCCCCCGAGTAAGAGATGCGGTAGATCGCGCCGGCATAGTCGTCGGAAACGAGGAGCGAGCCGTCCTGCAGCATCTGGACATCGACCGGGCGGCCCATGTACTCGCCGCTTTGCGTGAGCCAGCCTTCCGCGAAGACTTCCGCCTCGCCGGCGGTGCCGTCGTCCTTGACCGGCACGTACATGACGCGCGCACCGATCGGCTTCGTGCGATTCCACGAACCGTGTTCGGCGACGAAAATGCCGCCCTGATATTTCTGCGGGAAGGTCTTGCCCGAATAGAACGACATGCCGAGGTCCGCCGCGTGCGCGGCGAATTCGACCTGCGGATACACCACGCCCGCCGGCGGGTTCTGATCCTTGTACTCCACCGTGCGCACCTTGCCGCCGCCATACCACGGGAATCCGAAGTTTTCGCCGGCCTTGGTCGCGCGATCCAGCTCGCCGGGCGGCGTGTCGTCGCCCATGCCGTCGACCTGGTTATCCGTGAACCACAGCGTCTTGTCCTTCGGATTGAAGTCGAGCCCGACCGAATTGCGCACGCCATGCGCATAGACTTCGCGGTTCTTGCCGTCCTGATCGACGCGGATGATGCCCGCCAGCCCGTTGCGATCCAGCTCCGCCAGCTTATCCTTCGGCGGCACGTTCCAAGGCTGCCCAAGCGCGATGTACAGCTTCTTGTCCGGCCCGATGCGGCACGCACGCGCGCCGTGGTTGAAGCTTTCGAACTGCGTCGGGATCAGCTTGCCCTGTGCGAGCACGACGGCCGCCGCCACGTCCGGGCCGCCTTCGCCGAAGAACTGCGCAGCCGGGAAACCGAGCACACGGTTCTGCTCGACGACATACAGAACGCCGTCCGGCGAGAAGCACACGCCGTTGGGCACCTTGAACGTCACCGACGACGCGAACTGCGCCACATCGCTCGCCACGCGTTGCTTGGTCCGATCCGTAACCTGCCACACGCGATTCTTCCGCGTGCCGACGAACACCACGCCCGTCGACGGTTCGATCGCCATGTGCCGGGCTTCGGGCACGACGGCATACAACTCGATCTTGAAGCCGGGCGGCACTTTGATCTGCTTGAGATTCTCGCGCAGGGCGTCGGCGGTCTTGCCGGTCTGCGCGATGGTCTCAGCCGGCTGCGAGTTGCCCGTCTGTCGAAAGTTCGACAGCTCGCTGACGTTGTCCTGCGCCGCGCGGGCGGCGGGCAGACAGGCGATCATCGCGCCGACGGCCAACGGCAAAAGCTTGAGCGTTGCGTTCATTCGTTGTCTCCAGTAGTTACCACTTAGGGAAGCTATTTTTCGAACAACACGAATACTTTCGCCGAAGCTGCGGCGGGGAGCCGACGCGTGCGTGCCATGCCGCTGCCTACGGTGAGAAGAATCTTACGATACGAATCGCGCAAAGTAAGCGACGGGCGAATGATTTTGCAACGATTCGAGGGTAACGCCGGCCGATTTTTCCGCTAGCCGGCGCGGGATACTGTTGCGGGAAGCGCGCTCGCATAATCTCGATCATTGAATTCGGAGGCCCATTGCCCGACGCTTCTATCTCGATGCATGCAGCAAGGCCGGTCATCGTGTTCGGCGCATTCGACCGTCACAACTTCGGCGACATGTTGTTCGCGCACGTGGTCGACCGGCTGCTGCATGAACATCGCATGGACGTGCTGCCGGTCTTCGCCGGGCTGGCGGCGCGCGATATGCGCGGCTACGGCGGGCACGACGTCGTCGGGCTTGCCACGCTCGCGGCGAGCTTGCGCGATGCACCCGTCAGCGTCATTCACGCGGGCGGCGAAGTGCTGACTTGCGATGCGTGGGAAGCCGCCGTGATGCTGTCGCGGCCCGAAGACGCGCAAGCGTGCATCGCCCGATACGGCGCGCGCGACGACAACCGCAGCGCGTGGGCGCGCTCGACCCTCGGCACCGACGCGCTCGCGCCGTATCTCATTGGCAACGAGACGTTCGCGCAGGCGTCGTCGATCGGCTGCAACGCGATCGGCGGCGTGACGCTCGGCTCACGCGATGCGCCGTTTCGCGCCGAAGTCCTGACGAAGCTGCGCGGCGTCGATCACCTGAGCGTGCGCGACGCCCACACGCAGAGCGTGCTCCAGACGGCAGGCGTCGCGGCCCGGCTGATTCCCGATCCGGTATCGGTCATCGCGAAGCTGTTCGATGCGCGTATCCGCGCTCGCGCCCGCCACGGTTCGATGGCCTCGTCACAACGCGCGTTCCCTCGCGGCTATCTCGCGGTGCAGTTCAGCGCCGATTTCGGCGACGACGCGACGCTCGCGCGCCTTGCCCATCAACTCGATGTGATCGCCGTGAGCAGTGGTTTGGGCATCGCACTGTTCCGGGCCGGCGCCGCGCCGTGGCACGACGACATCGCTGTGTATCGACGGCTCGTTGCACGCATGAGCCATCGTCACGTGACGATTGTCGAATCGCTGGATATCTGGGACATCTGCGCGCTCATCGCGAACAGCGCGGGGTTCGCGGGCAGCAGCCTGCATGGACGCATCGTCGCGATGGCGTATGCGTTGCCGCGTGTGAACGTGCTTCATCCCGACAATGCCGCGCAGACCGGCAAGCAGGCCGCGTATGCAGAGACATGGGAGATCGAGGCCATGCGGCGCGCCGTGGGTATCGACGAACTCGCGCTAGCAATGCGCGATGCGCTAGCTTCCGACCGCGATGCGCTGATGCGGCGCGCGCGCGAACTGGCGACGATGTATCGCGCGGGCGCGGCTTCGCTCGTGACTCAGGCGCTCGAAGGTTGAAGCAAAAGCAGCCGCACGCGAACGATCAACGCGCGCTGCACAGCATCGTTCCCCGGCATTCCTTCGCGAGGCACCGGCAGGCGTAGAGCCGTTTGAGCGCCGCCGTGCGCCGTCCTTCGACCGTCAGTTGATAGTCGATGAACAACTCTTGCCCCTTGCTGATCGGACGGATCGCGCGGATGAACACGCGCTCGCCGTCCTGTTCCGCCTCGCAATTCGGCGCGCAACTGTGATTGAGCCAGCGCGCCGAGTTGCCGCCGCGTGCGCCGTCGATCACGCGGCCATCGTCGAGTCCGAAGAAGAAGGTGTGGCCGTCTTCCGCGTTCGATTGCTCGTACACGCGCTGCGCTTCCTTCCACGAAAGGCGCTTGCCCTTGTATTCGAAGAGCAGCGCGCCGGCGGGCAGATCGGCGAGGGCGAACACGCCCCGGCCATGAACGGGCGAATTGCGGACAATGGTTCGACGCATGGTGTGGCGGGTCGCAGTATCGAGTTTGAATGTTTGAGCGCGGGCGCGGCGATCGCCGTCATGCCCATGCCCGCAGTTTCCCCGCCGCAGCGCGAGACGCAGGGCGCGCAAGCCATTGAGCGGCACGCTTGCGCGCTATCGTAACCGCATCGTGGAAGGATGGGGAGGGGCGCGCGGAACGCATGTGATGATCCGCTTGATTCACGACGACGGCGGACCTGCCCGCTTCCGCTCGACCCGGAACGCTCCCGAGCGCCCTCATTCTTTGCTCATTCTCGCTGAGCACAATGCTCCCATCGACGAACCGGATAGCCACTTCGAAAAGGGAGCATGAAATGAAGACGATCGGAACCGTGACACTGGCGCTGGCAATCAGCATGGGATGCGTGACGGCGGCGCAGGCGCATCCGTTCATCGGCGTGGGCATCGTGGGCGGACCGGTGTTTCCGGTCGCGTCCAGCGGACAGAGCGCACCGCCGTTGCCGGTGTATCCGCGTGCAACCGATTCTGGCCCCGCGCCGTTGCCGCTCGATGCGCCGCCGCCCGTCTATGTGCAGCCCGCCGTCGGCAACATCGCGGCGGTGATGCATGCGGCCGAAGGCATCGGCGCGGCCAGTTCGATGTGAGCGCGTTTCACATCAGCGTCAAAAGCATTCGTTTGCCCGCGTGCCACACGCTGGATTAGCCTCAGGCTTTAATGGGAGCCGACGATGATCCAGCCCGTTACACTCGAAGCCATCGCCGCGACGGCGCGCGATGGCTACATGAACCGCGTGATCGCACGCAACAACGATCACGACATCCATATCAGCGTGATGCACGCGCCCTACGCCTGGCACGTCCATCCGGACTCGGACGAGACCTTCATCGGCGTGGAAGGCACGCTTTTGATCGAACTCGACGATGGCGTCGTCGAACTGCACGCGGGCCAGATGCTGACCGTGCCCGCCGGCACGCGCCATCGCACGCGACCGCTCGGCGTGCGCTCGGTCAATCTCACCGTCGAACGAAGCGGCAACGCCACCGTGCTCTGCGACTGACCGCGACGCTTTGAAGTAAATGCTGCACGGCATATAGACGCGTGTCCGTAGCGAAGCCTAGTATCCCGACAGAGCCAGCTTTCGCATGATCCACGAGCTTTCGGTTCCCTGTCGGCAGTCTTCAAAGGAGACGTGTCATGAGAACGGCTGGTCTGTTGCGAGCTTTACCCGCGGCGCTGATTGCATCGGCGGCGTTGCTATCCGCGTGCGGTCACGATCACGGTTCCGGCATGACGCCGGCCAACGCAGCGGACGCACCGCTCGCATCCGATCCCGCGTGCCAGAGCCTCGTACCCGCATCGCAGGGCGGACCGCTTCCGCAAGGCGACACCGCCGTGCTCCGCTGGCTCGGCACCGCGAACTACGAGCTTGCGTATCACGGCGTCGTCGTCATCATGGACACGTATTACGAACGCCCCGCGCGCACGGCGTCGCTCGGGTTCACGGTATCGCAGGTGCAGAAGGCGAACGTGATCCTGATCGGCCACGCGCACTCCGACCATATCAGCGACATAGCCGCCGTCGCGGCGCAAACGAAAGCGCAGGTGATCGGCTCCGCGATCACCACGAAGGAAGCGCAAGTGCTCGGCGTGCCGGCGTCGCAAACGACCACGGTCACGGGCAACAACACCGAGAAGTTCACTTACGGCGATATCACGGTCAGCCCGACGCACATCATCCACAGCACCATCGAGGCGGGATTGACGACGCAACTCGCCGCGCTCTATGCGCTCGATGCCCCGCCGCTCACCGCCGCCGAGCAGCAGCAACACGATGCGGTATCGGCGCGTGGTTCGAGCGATCCCAACATCATCACGCAAGGCACGATGGGCTTCACGTTCACGTTTCCGAACGGCTTCAGGATCGTCTGGTTCGACAGCGTCAGCAACCCGAGCCCGGAAGAACTGCAACTGGCGACGAGCGTCGCGCCGGGCGTGGACGTCGGCATCTTTCCGTGGACGCCTCATCCGATCGCCGAAACGCAACTCGGCTATACGTTCCAGCATTTGCAGCTCTTCAAGCCGAAACTCTTCCTGCCCGATCATCACGATGCGATCTGGGGCGCGTGGCTCGACAACGGGCTGTCGCCGCTCTTCACGAAAATCCGCGACGAGTTGCCGGGAACGAAGTACGTGGAGCCGCTGTATCGCTCGCCCATTTGCATCCGCACGACGGGCAACAGCCGTGACGAGTTCTTTATGGGCGGGACGTAAGCCGATGACCCACACGTGGCGGCTCGCGGCCGCCGCGCGGGCGAGAGCAGGCGGTGCTATAACTGTTGAAGCCGACTCGCACTCATGCGCTGCGACGCTGGATCGTCCTTTGCTAAAGTCGTCTCTCCCCGACAGAACGCGCGCTCACTTCGACGCCAGCTCCACGACATGACCACCCAGCTCAGTGACGAATGCAAATCGCGGCTCTTTCGCTTGACATTGGCGACGCCAGTGGGAGGCGTCGCATTCGTCATGGCCGATAGCCGCGAGGCGGCGTCGCGCATCAGCAGAACGGTGATTGCCGTGCTCAACAGCGTCGCCATCTACGACGTGACGCTCAAGGAAGTGCAGTCGTTCAGCGAACTGGTGCGCGGGGGCGAGTCCGATGATGAAGACATGCGCGTGTTCGAAGTCGCGAATGCGGATGCGGATGCGAAGGCGCCCGTATGGACAGATACGCCTTATTTCCTCACCAACGATCCTTCGCTGCTCGGCAAATGGGCCGAGCTACAAGCCGACATTGCAGCGAACGTGGCTCACGCCGTCATACGGCGCGCGAAGTAGGTAATCCGGGCAGGCTCGAGCGGATGGCCGCTCGAATAAGTCAGGCGGCGACGCGCCTGTTCGGGCGCTCTTGCGCGTCAGCGGCGGCCGATGCGGAATTCAGCGCGGCATCGAGCAGGGCGAGCTTGCGCTGGAGCGACGCGACACGATGGCTCTGCGAGGGCACGAGTTCGTATTCGCTGTCGAGTTGCGCAACGCGCATGTCCCAGTACTTCGTCGGCAAGCGTCCGGGTGCGGCGCTGCCTTCGACGAAACACGCCAGAATCGATTCGAGATGTTTCAGTTCGCCCTCTGCCAGTTGTGCGGGGCGTCGCTGTCGGAAATCGGAGGCTGTGCTTGCATCGGTGCTTCGCATGTATTTGATCCGGCTAGATTCGAGAAGCGACCATTAGAGCAAGCCTCATACCATTTGACTGTCAACGATACGCAAAAGATGTATCTGGATGAAACGCTCGTGCTCTGAACGTATGCGGGGCGGGGCTTCCCCGATTTACTTTTTTCATTCGAGGAAACGGGTGGGCGCGGCAAGTGGTGAAATCGCGTTCCGCAAAGCGCAATCTTTTCATCGCTCGTGTGATTTATTCAAATGCATTCGCTGGGACTGCAGTTTGCTTGATGCCTTCGATCATCACCTAGCAAGTCTCTCCAAATGCGAAGCGTTTCAATATGGCGAAGTCGCCGTTATCGAACGACGCTTCAATAAACTCAACCACGCGGCGCGCTCCATCGACTCGATCTACATGAACGACACCACTCGCACCGCCACCACGCGCGCGCGCAAGCCGCTCGACCGCGAACTCGAAATCGCGCTACGTAAAGTCTTCGGTTTTCCCAATCTGCGACCCGGTCAGGACGAGGTCATACGCAGTGTCCTCGACGGCAACGACACGCTCGCCGTCATGCCGACAGGCGCAGGCAAGTCGCTTTGCTATCAACTGCCCGCATTGCAACTCGATGGCATGACGGTCGTCGTGTCGCCGCTCATCTCGCTGATGCGCGATCAGGCGGTGAAGCTCATCGAAGCGGGCGTCGCGACGGCGGTCATCAATAGCACGCTGTCGACGACTGAAGAGCGCGCGGCGATGGACGCGGTGACGTCCGGCGAGATCCGCATTCTCTTCGTGACCCCGGAGCGGCTCGTCAACGCGGAATTCACCGCGACGCTGACCGGCAAGAACATGCCGGCAGTGCCGCTCGTCGTCATTGATGAAGCGCACTGCATCTCGCAGTGGGGCCACGATTTCCGCCCCGCCTATGTCGAACTGATCCACGCGATCAGAACGCTCGGCAGACCGCCGGTGCTTGCGCTCACGGCGACGGCCACGCCCTCCGTCATCGACGATATCGTGCGCGAATTGCAGATGCGCCGCGCCAATGTCATTCATACGGGCGTGTATCGCGACAACCTGCATTTTGTGGTCGAGCAGTTGACGAACCCCGAGGAGAAGCGGGCGCGCGCCATTGAACTGGCTCGCACGCTCGAAGGCAGCGGCATCATCTATTGCGCAACGGTGGCCGAATGCGAGGCGCTGCATGCCGCGCTCGCGGAAGCGGAAGTATCGGCGGAACGCTATCACGGCAAGCTCGCCGCGAGCGCGCGTTCGGAGGCGCAAGACGCCTTCATGGCGGATGAAGTGCGCGTGATGGTGGCGACCAATGCGTTCGGCATGGGCATCGACAAGCCGAATATCCGCTTCGTCCTCCATGCGCAAGTGCCGGGCAGCCTCGACGCTTACTATCAGGAAGCGGGGCGGGCAGGGCGCGACGGCGAGCCCGCCAAGTGCATTCTGCTTTTCGAACTGAAGGACAAGCAGGTGCAGCAGTTCTTTCTCGGTGGACGTTACCCGAACGCCGAAACGATCCGGCGCGTAGGCGAAGCCGTGCGCGATCTTGCACGCGAGAACGAGAGCCAGACGCTGGACAAGCCGCTCGAACGCCTGCGCGAAGCGTTGCCGCACGTCGGCGCGAACAAGCTGCGGGTGGCGGCCACATTGCTGAACGACATGGGCGTGACGCGCCGCACGCGTCGTGGCGGCATGAAGCTCATCGACGACGGCAAGGCCATCACCCAGCTCGACAATGCGGCGCAAGCCTATGCTTCGCGCGCCGAACGCGATCGCGCGGTGCTGGAACGGATGATCGGCTATGCGCAGAGCGCGCGTTGCCGATGGCGCATGCTGCTCGACTACTTCGCATCCGATGCCGAATATACGCGCGCGCTGGAGGCGGCGAGCAAGGCGGAAGTGGAGTATCAAGCGCCCGACGACGAACTCGCAGGCGGCACCTGCGGCTCATGCGATAACTGCCTGCATCCGCCGGAAGTGACGGAAAGCCCGCGCGAGGTGCGCGAGCACGCGATGTCGCAGGAACGGTCCAATGACGAGGCCAAGCCGAAGCGCAACGTGCAAGCCTTCAATCAGGGCGATCGGGTTCGCGTGCGCCGCTATGGCGAGGGCACGGTGGAAATGGTGAGCGGGGATCGGGTGGCGGTGCGCTTCCCGGACGACGAGACGCGCACCTTCATTGCGCGCTATGTGAAGCGCGCGGCGTGATACGTCGAGTGACGGGCGGGCTCAGGTATTGGTCGGCTCGCCCGGATCTTCGACGCCTTTCTCGATGTTGTCCTTCTGGTCGGCGTAGTCCTTGCGGCTCGCGCCGTTCGTGATTTCGACGTCGCCCTTCAGCTTGCGTTCTTCGTCGCCGGTCACGGTGCCGATGGCCGTATCGACCCAGCCTTTGACCTGCTCCTTGATGCCGTCCGTCTTGTCCTTGTCCATGTGCGCTCCTTTCGAGAGAGAAGTGATTCGCAAAGAAAGGACGCAACCGTTATGCCCGGCTAACGCGAGCGGGACGATTTCCTCTCGCGAAATCGTCCCATGTCCTCAAGCTGCAACTCATGGTCAAGGCTTCAGACGGCGCATAGGTTAGCAAGGGCGTCGCGCGTCATTAAGGCGGCGATCCGTAAGGCACCGCTCCAGATTCAGCATGAATAACGTCGCCCGTGCGCAACGCCGAATCGACGCTGCATGACGCACTAACGGCCGTAAGCGACTGAGTTGAAACGCATAAAAGTGTTCGGACTACTGCTATTTCTGTTTTAGCAAAGGATTCTTTCCGACGAATTCGCTGAAAAAAGGGCGACGCGATTGAAGCAGTCACATAAAGTGTGTCCGGTTTCTTGGGGCAAGCGCCGCATCGCCTTGAGAAGCCTTTGCTCTACTAGGACACATAGCAACCATGAAAAAAACTCTCCTCATCGCGGGCGTGCTCGGCGCCTTCGCTGCATCGGCTCAGGCGCAAAGCAGCGTCACGTTGTACGGCATGCTCGATGCCGGCCTCGTGTACACCAACAACTCCGCGGGTCACAGCAACTGGCGGCAAGGCAGCGGCACCGTCTCCGATACGTACTTCGGCCTGCGCGGCAGCGAAGACCTGGGCGGCGGGTTGCACGCGCTCTTCAGACTGGAGAGCGGCTTCAACCTGAATAACGGCGGCTTCGACGGCGACGGCATGTTCAACCGTCAGGCTTACGTCGGCTTGAAGAGCGACCAGTTCGGTACGGTCACGCTGGGCCGTCAATACGACTCGATGGTCGACTTCCTCGCGCCGCTGTCGGACGCAGGCGCCGGCTACGGCAACAACCTGGCCGCTCACCCGCTCGACAACGACAACCTCGACAACTCGATTTCGGTCAAAAACTCGGTCAAGTACCGCAGTGCGAATTACGCCGGCTTCACGTTCGGCGGCCTGTATGGCTTCAGCAACCAGGCTGGCCAGTTCGCGAACAACCGCGCATGGAGCGCGGGCGCATCGTATAGCAACGGCCCGTTCAACTTCGCCGCGGCTTACCTGCAGACCAACACGTCGCGCAACGGCAACACGAACGGCGCGGTGTCGGCAGGAAACAGCGACAAGACGAACGTGACCGCCGATCTGCAGCGCACGTTCGGCGCTGGCCTGAACTACACGTACGGCCCGGCGACGGTCGGCTTCGTGTGGACCAACACGCACTACGACAACCTGATCGCGGCCTCGCAAGGCGGCGCATCGATCGTCATTCCGTCGGGCACGAACCTGCATCTGAACAACTTCGAACTGAACGGCCGCTATGCACTGACGCCGGCACTGAACCTCGATGCAGCGTACACGTACACCGACGGCAAGCTGAGCGGTTCGAACGGCTCGGGCGATCCGAAGTGGCATACGGTGTCGCTGCAAGCGGACTACTCGCTGTCGCGCCGCACCGACGTCTACGTCGAAGGCGTTTATCAGCACGCATCGGGTCAACTGGGCGATGCAGGCGCGAACGTCGCGATGATCAACACGCTGTCGCCGTCGACCACGCAGAACCAGGTCGCTGCAACGGTGGGTCTGCGTCACCGCTTCTAAGCACGTTTCTCGCAGAAGCAAGAACGGCCGCGATCGTAACGATCGCGGCCGTTTTCATTTGCGGCGTGGGGCGCTTACTTCTTGTCCTGCAGCGAACGCTTCACGAGCTGTTCGATGTCGTGGCCGGTGCCGCCCGTGCCCGCGGCGAGCCGCGCGAGCGCGGAAGCGGCCGTATCGCGCCGCACGCCGCTTTCGGGGCGAAGGTGCTTCGGCAGCGCCATGAAGAAGGTCGCGCCTTCGTTCAGCACGCCTTCGGCCCATACCTTGCCGCCGTGCCGCTCGATGATGCGCCGCACGTTCGCGAGCCCGATACCCGTCCCCTGAAACTGCTCGTTGACATGCAGACGCTGAAACACGCCGAAGAGCTTGTCGACGTATCGCATGTCGAAACCCACGCCGTTATCGCGCACGACATAGACGGTGTGTCCGGTCAGTTCGCCCGTGCCGTCATGCGCGCCGATATGAATCGCCGGCTGCTCGCGCGGCGCACTGAACTTCACCGCATTGGCGATGACGTTCGCGAACGCCACGTGCAGAAACACCTGATCGCCTTCGATGGACGGCAGCGCATCGACCGACCAGCGCACGCGCGACGAACTCTCTTCGTCGATATCGTTCTGGATGACGGCATGAACGAGCGCATGCACATCCACGTTGTGCGGACGCAGCGCGGCGCGGCCCAGTTGCGCGAACGAAAGAAGATCGTCGACGAGACGGCCGCCGAAGCGCGCCGACGTGACCACGCGTTCGAGATAGCCGCGTCCGCGCTCGGAGAGCTTGTCGCCGTCGATCTGACGGAGCAGATCGGCGAAGCTCACGATATGCCGCAACGGGGCGCGCAGATCATGCGACACCGTGTACGAGAATCCTTCGAGTTCGTGATTGGCGCGGCCCAGCTCCGTCGCGAGTTGCGCGATCTCTTCGGCGCGGCGCAAGACGATGCCGAGCATCGCCGCCCGGAATTCCAGCGCGATTTCGCGCTCGGCGGCGCGCCACGGCAGCGAGCGATTGCGCACCACGTCGGTCCACGTGTCGAAGCTCATGCGCGGCGAAAGCGAACTGGCGAGCGACGTGAGCTTCGCACGCGGATCGCCGGCCCATTCGATCGTCTGCACGACCTCGCGCCGGAACCACACCACGTAGTTGCGATACACCTTCGAAATGGATACCGCGAGAAAGCCCGCGATATCCGGCGAGTCTTTCAGCACCGCGCAGTCTTCGGACGCGCGATCCGACATCACGACGTCTTCGCTCTGATGATCGAGCCAGTCCACGAGCGCGTTCACGCTTTGCTCGTCCGGCGTCACGCCGATCAGCGACGTGCGTCCTTCGAAGATCACCGCTGCGCCCGATGAACGCGTGAAGCCGAGCAGATCGGGGGCGTCGTCGACGAGCGCCTCGACGAAGCTGTCGGTGTTCGCCATCGACGAAAGCAGCTTCGACAGCATGCGCCGCAATTCCAGCCGATATTGCGATTCAGACTGTGTCTCGCGCGCTTCGAGCTGCAACGAAACGATCTGCGCGACGTGCTCGCATGCGGTGCGGACTTCGAATGGCGGCAGGCGCGGCGTCGCGTGATGACAGGAGATGAGGCCCCACAGCTTGTCGTCGACGAGAATGGACATCGACATGGATGCAAGCGTGCCCATGTTGCGCATGTACTGCAAATGCACCGGCGAAACACTGCGCAGCGACGCGTAGGTGAGATCGGTCGGCCGGCCCGTATGCGGATGCAGCGGCGGCACGAGCGGCGCGGCTTCGTAATGCGCGTTCGAGATCAGGCGAATCGGGTTGCGTCGATACAGCTCGCGCGCCTGAGCCGGAATGTCCGATGCCGGGAAGTACTGGTTCAGGTACGACGGATAGCCGGGCTGGATCGCTTCGGCCAGCACGTGGCCGTGGCCTTCTTCATCGAACTGATAGACGAGCGTGCGGCCGAAGCCCGTGATGCGCTGGATTTCCGTCGCGGCGAACCGGCAAATCTGTTCGACCGTTCGCATGGACTGCACTTCGGTGACGAAGGAGCGCACGAGCGGATACATCGTCGAGAACGGGTCGGCGGTGTCCTGCGCGGGCTCGACCTCGACGAACAGCAAGCCTTCGTGCCGATGCACGACGATCGCGAGCGGTCCGGTATGCGCCCATCCGTCGATACGCACGTTGCCGACGTGAATCGCGGCGCCGTCGCGCGTCAGCTCGGCAAGCCGCGCCAGCGCGCGTTCGCTTGCCTGTTCGCCGAGCAGGTTCGAAAGCGGCTGCCCGAGACACGCGTGCGGTGCGATGCGCGCCACCAGTTCGATGTTGCCGCTGACCTGAAGCACGACGCCTTCCGCGTCCACGCTGATGAGAACGCCGTGCGGCTGGATGCCGCCCGGAATGTGGATCGGTTCGCGGGCGCATTCGGCGAAAGCCGAGACGTCGATAGCGCCGGTGGCGGCTGTCTCTGAAGGGGTGGTTTTGTCGATCATCGTCGGGAAGAGGCGTCGCGACAGGAACTCCGTGCGCGAGACGTGGCAGTGTGCACGATTTATGCGTTACGCGGGCGCGAAATGTCATGCAACCGGCATCGCGCACCCGACGATAATGCGATGTCCATGTTTCGTCCCAGGGCTCGTCTCACGACGAGCCCTTCGTCGTCCATCGTTCATACGATCTTGCCCTGTCCCGAGCCGAGGTCCGCGCCGGTTGCCGGATCGGCGGCGGGATTGGACTCGATGCGCGTCGCGAAGCTGGCGAGCGCCTGCTCTTCCGCCGCGCTGACATTGACGCTCGCGGTGCCATCGCCGCCATCGACGGCCGGCTGCGGCTGCTCGACATACTGCCAGTCGCCGCCTTCGTTCCACGGGCCGCGCATGTCATCGCCTTGTGACATGTTGAAGTACACGCTCGTGAACTCCGGCTTGCCCGGCAGCTTGCCTTGCGGGAAGTTCGGCTGAATCGAATGCAGCGCCTTTTCGAACGATTTTTGATGCGCGATTTCACGCGTCATCAGGAAGCCGAGCGCATCCTTGATGCCGGGGTCGTCCGTGACGTTGATGAGACGCTCATACAGGATCTTCGCGCGGGCCTCGGCCGCGATGTTCGAGCGCAGGTCGGCGGTCGGATCGCCGATGGTATCGATATACGCAGCCGTCCAGGGCACGCCCGCGGAATTCGTGAGCGGCGAGCCTGCGCCGAAAAGCAGGGACGTGGTATGCGAATCGTTGCCATTGTTCGTGATCGTGCGATACAGCTCCGCTTCTCCTTCGACGGCTTCGGCAAGCGTCCCCTTCGCGCCCTTGTTGAGCATCGCGACGATATTGCCGATCACTTCGAGGTGGCTCATCTCCTCGGTGGCGATATCGAACAGCAAGTCCTTGCGGCCCGGATCGTCTTCGGTAACGGCTTGCGTGAAGTAGCGCATCGCGGCGGCAAGCTCGCCTTGCGGGCCGCCGAATTGTTCGAGCATGAGATTGGCAAGACCGGGATTCGGCGTGGAAACGCGCACCGTGTACTGCAGGCGCTTGTTATGAATGAACATGGCAGCCTCCTTGACTGTGATGTGAGAAACGCCGCCGTGTCGCGTGCATCGTCCGGCGGGCGCAATCATTCGGCAGCAGTGGCTATTCCCACGGCGTTTCAATTTGCCAATCGGATCGATAGCCATCACAGGTCACGCACGTTGCGGCGCGTTGTTGCAGTGCACGCCGTCGCGCGCACGTTGGATATGCCTCTGCGCTGCCTTTCACGTTTGCAAGACTTGCGTTGTTTGCGGTGCGGAACACGCGTTGCTTGAAGCGGGCTACGGTCGTCGCCTGATACGTCGAGCGAACGGACCCACGCGCGGCACGACTACTCACTCCCGCAGGAGGCAAGCAATGAAGGCGCTGATATGGCAGGGCAAGAAGGACATTCGATACGAAACCGTTCCGGACCCGGTGATCGAGCATCCGCGCGATGCGATCATCAAGGTGACGACGTGCGCGATCTGCGGCTCCGATCTGCACCTCTTCGACGGCTTCATGCCCGGCATGGAATCCGGCGACATCATGGGCCACGAGTTCATGGGCGAAGTCGTCGAAGTCGGCAGCGAGAACAGCGCGCTGAAGAAGGGCGACCGCATCGTCGTGCCGTTCACGATCACCTGCGGCGAGTGCGAGCAGTGCCGCCGCGGCAACTTCTCGGTGTGCGAGCGCAGCAATCGTAACAAGGATGTCGCCGACAAACTGTTTGGCCATACCACGGCGGGACTGTTCGGCTATACGCATCTGACGGGCGGCTATCCGGGCGGGCAGGCGGAATACGTGCGCGTGCCGTTCGCGGACAAGACGCACGTGAAGATTCCCGATGGCCTCACTGACGAGCAAGTGCTGTTTCTCGGCGACATCTTTCCGACCGGCTGGCAGGCGGCGGTGCAATGCGACATCGAACCGACGGACACGGTGGCGATCTGGGGCGCAGGCCCCGTCGGCCAGATGGCGATTCGCAGCGCCGTGCTGCTCGGCGCGAAGCAGGTGATCGCGATTGACTGGGTGCCGGAGCGGCTCGAGATGGCCCGTGCGGGCGGCGCCATCGTCATCAATTTCAAGGAAGAGAGCGTGCTGGAACGCCTGCGCGATCTCACGCAGGGCAAGGGCCCGGAGAAGTGCATCGACGCCGTCGGGATGGAATCGCACGCGACGCGTTCCATCGACGCCATCTACGACCGTGCGAAGCAGGCCGTGATGCTCGAAACGGACCGCCCGCACGTGCTGCGCGAAATGATCTATGTGTGCCGGCCGGCGGGCACGCTGTCGGTGCCGGGCGTCTACGGCGGTCTCATCGACAAGATTCCGTTCGGCGCGTCGATGAACAAGGGGCTGACGTGGCGCATGGGGCAGACGCACGTGAAGCGCTGGACCGACGATCTGCTGCACCGTATTCAGGAAGGACAGATCGATCCGTCGTTCGTGATTACGCATACGCTGCCGCTGTCCGAGGGCGCGGGCATGTACGAGACGTTCCGCGACAAGAAGGACGGCTGTATCAAGGTCGTGCTGAAGCCTTGATGGTGATCGAGCCCGCGCGTCGTCCGGCGTGCGGGTGATTCGGTTTTCATGCGTGTCGTGCTCGCCGGTCGATCGATGCCTCGACGCTCATACAGTCTCTTCCCCAGCTTTCTATCGCTAAGGGCCGGTCCTGCTTGACCGGCCACTTCCGTCGTGGTCTCCTTCCTTCATGCCGCCCGAGGCCGACGCGACCCTGGCCGCCTGCTACCGACGCAATGAGCCGATGAATCGATATCGGCAATCCGCTTCAACAGTCCTGAATCAAGAGCCTGAATAGCTTTCGCCGCCGACGCGCGGTAAGGAGCGCAAATGGCCAGGATTCTCTGGATGTCGGATGCACCCGACCGCCCCAGCGGCTTTGGACTCGTCACACGTGAGCTTTGCGCTTGCCTGCAAAGGCGCGGGCACGCGGTCACCGTATTGGGCTGGTGGACCGAAGGCGCCCGGCCGCCAACGGACGATCTCAACGTGATCGCCTGTCCGGTCAGTCCTGAAAGCTGCATCGAAGAATTGCGTCAGGCCATTCAGTCATTCCAGCCTAATGTGCTCGTTACACTCGGCGATGTGCCTTGGGTCTATTACCTCGCACAGCAATCCGTTCGGAATATGCTCGATGCGAGCGGGATAAGCTGGATCATCTACTATCCTGTCGACGGCACATTGCCGGATGGTTCGCTGCCCGACGCGTGGGTTGGCATTCTGGCGCAGGCGGATGAGCGCATTTCGATGAGCATGTTCGGCGTCGAATCGTCTGCGCGTTCAGGGATCGCCGCAGAGTTCGTGCCGCATGGCTGCGATGAGCATCTGTTCCGCCCGCCGCCGGACAAGCACGCTGCCAAGCGGCGCTTTGATCTCGATGAAAAGTTCGTCATCCTATCCGATGCGCGTAACCATCGGCGCAAGTTGCTGCCGAGACTGCTCAATATCGTAAAGGCTTTCGCTTCGGGAAAGGACGATGTCGCGCTGCTGCTCAACACGAACATCGTCGCCGATGCCGAGCATGGCGCGTACCTCTACGACCTCCACACAGACATCGACATTCTCGGTCTTCGCGACATAGTCAAACTGGCGAATACGCACAGTTGCAAGGCGTTGACGATGGAGGAAGTGTCCGGCCTGTATCAGGCTTCCGACGTCCATTTGCTCTGTTCGTGGGGAGAAGGCTTCGGCCTGCCGACGCCTCAGGCGGCCGCAGCGGGCGTGCCAACCGTTGCAGGCGGCTTCAGCGCGACAGAAGAACTGGTGCAGCGTTGCGGAATCATCGTCGGGGATGAGGGAACCGTTGTCGATGAGTTCGGCATCGTCCGCCATTTCATCGACAGGGAGTCGGCGGTGCGGGCGTTGGAGTCGTTGTATTCCGATGAGACGTTCCGTAGCGATTTGAGCGCGAAAAGCGTGGCGTTCGCGGGCGCGCTCACGTGGGAGGCAGTTGCCATGAAGCTCGAGTCCATCGTCGAGTCGTGCGGGCGCAGGACCGGTTCGAATGCGCCACAGCAGTGGGCGTTGAGTCATGTCGCCAGACCCACGGGCCACGACGCGACGTTTCTCCCGACACCCACGATCACCGTTCCGGTGCGGCATGCAGTCCGTACGCCGCGCGCGGCCCCGATAGTCGTAACGTCGAGCGCCTTCAGCCGAGAACTGGCCCCGCTCGCTCGCCTCTTTCCGGGGCTGCTTATCGAGGACTGCGCGCCTGACGATGACCTTGCGTCGCTACTGGACTCGAACGCAGTGGTGCTCGTCGTGGACCCGGAAGGGCAACTCGAAGTCGGCGCTGATTTGCTGTGTGCGCTCGCTCGCGTCAGTTTCATCGGCCCTAGTCCTTACTGGACGCAACTAAACGGCGATACCCTCCTGCTTCAAGCGCGTCTCGTGCTGACGGATCATCCCTTCGCGGCGGCACGCTGGAATCACGCGCACCAATTGGCGCAAGCGCGACAGAGCGTGTAATCTGGCTGAGTCGAGCGCAGGGCCTTGTCACCGCCTCAACCGGGAGCGTCGGATGGAAGGAGCCTTGAAGGAAGTGGGCAACCTCGCCGGAATGATCGGCAGCCGCGCACGACTTCTTATCCTCGGCGTGCTGACGCCCGGCTTCCTCCTGCTCTGCGAGGCATTGGCTGTCGTCTTCTGGACCGACATCAGCCAGCAAGGCGCGCTCATCGCGTGGCTCACGAAGAATTTCGGGTCGCAATCCTTTGCCCTGGCCCTGCTCGTGATGCTGGTGCTGGCCGTCTCGTACGTGCTCGGCTATATCTCGCGTGAAACCACCTTCGCCCTGAGCACGGCATGGCTTAGGCATGGCTGGCCTCCGGCTCGTTATGTCAGCAAGATGCTCGAACAGATGCGCTTCATCTATGGAAGCGACAAAGTGGATAGCGTGATCGGCCAATACAAGGTTTTCGAACTGGCGAATCACGAAGCGGACTATAAGGAGCACGGCCTCATTCGCCCTCCGGAGTTCTATGTGCGCGAGTATTGCAAGCTTTGGCTTCGCACGAAGGTTCCGGCGCTGTCCACCGATCACATGGAAGCGGAAATCAATCTCGTGGTCGGATTCATCGCCCCGGTTCTTTTCGTGGCGCCGTGCGTCGTTGCAAGACACGGGCAGATCGGACCCTACTGGACTGCGGCGACGGCGGTAATCGCCTTGCTGTTCGCAGTAAGGCTGTTCTACACTATCAACGGAGTTCGGGGCCAGGAGACGGAAGAGGCCATCATCAACTTCCTTTACGCTCACTGGGAAGGTCTTGCTGACAAGCCCAAGCCCAGCATGAGAGTCTGCAAAGCCGCGTTGCCGCGATAGTTCGCAACGCACACGCAATCACGTGGTCAGACCGATGCATTGCCGTGGCCTAGACAAAAAGTGTTATAGGTATCCATCGCCGGGCGTCTCCCTCGACCATTTCAATCTGCGATAGAGGGCGCGCCAGTGGCGAAGTTCCAGATACCCGTTTTGCGAACGCGCTGGCGTTCCCGCAATCTTCATCGATGGTCGCCGCCATCGCGCTGGGCCATCTCCCGGCGCGGCGCAGGGTCGCCGCCCGCGAGAACCGCGGGCCTACGCACTCCCGATCTCGATGACACCGTCGGCATCCCGCGCCTGAGCCCGGATTCGGCTGGCGAGCCCGCGCTTCCCGCGTGGGATATATTCGGAAAACTAAGCAATGCGGGCGACGACCAGCCAGATCCGCAACGCGCCGTCTCGACATCGTTCATCAGTCGCGCGGGTGCGTCGGCGCTCGTCGTCATTTCCAACGATGGCGACATCGACAGTGCAAGGAACGGCGAAACGGGATTCTATGTCGACGACATGCGGATCGTGTCGCTGTTTCGCTTCCGGCTCAATGGCGCGCTTTGCAGGCTGCAAAGCTCCGACACCGACTCGACGCTGTCGTACTTCGCTTTCACGTATTGCTCGGCGGCTCACGATCATATCGGTTTGACCGTCACTTATACGTTCGGAGAATCCGATCTGTGGATCAGCATGGAGACGACGAATAGCGGAAGCGGAATCGAAGACATATC
Source organism: Caballeronia grimmiae (assembly GCF_000698555.1). Taxonomy (GTDB): domain Bacteria; phylum Pseudomonadota; class Gammaproteobacteria; order Burkholderiales; family Burkholderiaceae; genus Caballeronia; species Caballeronia grimmiae. The sequence continues at coordinate 59,992 of NZ_JFHE01000002.1, forward strand.
CATAGATGTCGATTTCGCAGCCGACTTCTTCGATACCTTCTACGTCAGGTTCCCGCCGAAAGGCCCGCGAGGCACGCTCCATCCCGCGAAGCTCGCAACGTCCGGACAGAGCGTGGAGTACGACACCCTGGACGGGCGGCGCTTACGCAGCGCAATCGAAGCATCGGAGCATCCGGTCGGCTCGCAAGCCGGAACGATGCGCTTTGCCAGAAGCCTGCAATCTGGCGAAACGTGGAAACTGGTCTTCCAGGCTGGAGCACAGGCATCGACCGTGGACGTGGAATCCTGGACGAAGGCCTGGGACGTCCTCAAACACAGCAGGCTTGCGGCGTTCGCTGGCGGCTGCAACGTCCGCTCCACGAATGCTGACGTGAACAGCTGGCTCACGCGGGCGGAAGCCGACCTGTCGATCATGACCGTCACGCTGGACACTGGGCCTTATCCTGTCGCCGGATTGCCCTGGTTTGCGGTGCCCTTTGGACGTGACGGCCTCATCACCGGGTTGCAGACACTGGAGTTCAGCCCGCAAATCATGAAGGGCGTCTTGCTCCATCATGCGAAGTATCAGGCCACGGAGATAGACACCTTCCGGCAGGCGTGGCCCGGCAAGACCATGCATGAAAGGCGTCTGGGCGAGACATCGAGAGCGAGGCTCAATCCGTTTTACTGCTATTACGGCAGCGTGGACACGACGATACTTTTCGTCATCTGCGTTCATGCCTATTGGGTGCGCTCCGGCGATGATGCTCTGCTGCGCAGCCTGTGGCCTCAGGTCGATCTCGCATTGCAGTGGATGAGCGACTACGGCGATCAGGACGGCGACGGTTTCATCGAATACGCAGCCGATCCGGGCCAGGGTCTCGCGAATCAGGGCTGGAAGGATTCGTGGGACGCCATCATGCACGAAGACGGTACGTTCCCTCGCGGGCCCATCGCTTTGTGCGAGGTGCAGGGCTACGCATATTCGGCCTGGCGCGCCGGAAGCGAGATGGCAACCGCACTGGGCTTTCAGAAACGTGCCGAGTTCTGCGGTTCCGCGGCGGAAGTGATTCTCGCGCGCTTCGACGCGTCGTTCTGGCAGGAAGACAAGGGTTACTACGCGCTGGCGCTGGACGGCGACAAGAACCCATGCCGCGTACGCGCTTCGAATATGGTCCATCTGCCGTGGTGCGAGGTCGTTCCCGCGCACCGGGCGGCGTCGATCCTGGCTGATGCGCTCAGCGCGCCGCTGTTCTCCGGGTGGGGCATTCGCACGTTGGCGGAGGGCGAAGCGCGCTATAAGCCCGACTTGTACCATCGCGGTCCTTGCTGGCCGCACGAAATGGCGATCGCTGCGTGGAGCGCAAGCAACGTGAGGTCTGCGGGAGCCGTCGAGAGCATTCTTTCCGCGACGCTCGAGACCGCGAAAGCGTTCAACTATCGCCTTCCCGAACTGTTTTGCGGATACGAACGCGAGGCCGGTGTTGCACCGGTCGAATACAAGTCGGCGAATCTGATTCAGGCCTGGACGGCCGGCATTCCTTTTTCGCTGATTCAATCGGCGCTGGGCATCGTCGTCGATGGACGGACGTCGCACGTGACGATCAACCCCTTGGGCTTGCCGCCCGAGTGGGGCGACGTCACCGTCGAGAATGTTCAGGTCGGGGCAGGGTCGTTCAGCGTGAAAGTTTCGCGAGAGGCGTCCGGCAAGCACTCGGTGAAGATCGTTCGCAGTGAAGGCGCGACCTTTACCATCGCCGATAACGCACGCGAGTGAGCCTAAAAATTACGGATGACTGATTAGTCTATCGCGAGGGCCGACCCCGCTGCGTCAGCTCGATCACACATGCACTGAATATGCGCTGCACCACGGCGCTGTCGTAGTCGAGTTCGTCGGCCTCAATCATCTGCTCGATGGCGCCGCGGCCCGCGTCGGTATCGAGCATCGGACGAAAGCGCGCTGCGAGCGCCTGCGCCTTCACCGATAGTTTCGCGGTCTCGATCCAGTCGGCGGCGCGCTGATGCCGTTCCAGCCAGCGATGCGCCGCCCGCACCTGAAACGACGGATCGGGCCACGCGCCTTCGAGGTAATACGCGCCGAGAAAGCCGCATGTGAGCCAGCACAGGAGATGCACCCGATCGTCGGGGCCGAGCGGATAGCGGACTTGACTCATGATGGCGACAGCTTCGAACTTCCACGCGCGACGCTTTGAAGATAGCACGCCGCAGCGCCGGCGCGTGCCGCGTGTCAGTCCTCGTCGAACAAATCCCGATACTTGTGAGGCTGCGAGCGCAAATACTGCTTCGGCGCCCGCACGTGCGCGCCGAGCTCCGCCGCCGCGTGCCACGGCCAACGCGGGTCGTAGAGCGCGGTGCGGGCCAGCGCAATCATGTCGGCGTCGCCCGTGCCGATGATTCCCTCCGCCTGCTCGATGCCCGTTATCAGCCCGACCGCCACGACCGGCATTTTCACCGCCGCCTTGACCGCTCGCGCAAGCGGCACCTGATAGCTCGGACCGACAGGAATCTGCTGCGCGGGATCGAGTCCGCCGCTCGACACGTGGATCGCATCGCAGCCGCGCGCGTCCAGCGCCCGCGCGAACGCAATTGTCTGCTCGATGTCCCATCCGCCATCGACCCAGTCCGTGCCGGATACGCGAATCGTCACCGGGCGATCGTCGGGGAACGCGGCGCGCACGGCATCGAAAATTTCGAGCGGAAAACGCATACGGTTCTCGAGCGAGCCGCCGTATTCGTCGTCGCGCCGGTTGGAAAGCGGCGACAAGAACTGATGCAGCAGGTAGCCATGCGCCGCGTGAATCTGAATCAGGTCGATGCCGAGCCGGGCGGCGCGCGCAGTGGACGCGGCGAACGCATCGCGGATGCGTGCAAGCCCCGCGCGATCGAGTTCGACGGGCGGCGTTTCGCTGGCTTCGTACGGCACGGACGACGGCGCTTCGGTCTGCCAGCCGTGCGGATCATCTGGCGGAAGCTGCGCTCCGCCTTCCCACGGCACTTCCGTCGAGGCCTTGCGCCCCGCGTGACCCAGCTGGATCGCGATCGGCATGTCGGACCAGCGGCGAATGCCTTTCAGCGTCCGGTCGATGGCGGCTTCCGTTTCGTCGTTCCATAAGCCGACGTCCGCCCAGGTGATGCGGCCTTCCGGCAGCACGGCCGTCGCTTCGATCGTGAGCAGCGCCGCGCCCGACATGGCCAGCTGCCCGAGATGAATCAGATGCCACTCGGTCATGCAGCCGTCGTCGGCGGAGTACTGACACATCGGCGCAATGACGATGCGGTTCGCCAGTTCCAGGCTGCGAACGCGCGCCGGTGTAAAGAGTGCGGGTGGTTGTGCCATGTGATTCTCCGGTTCGTTGCAGCGTCGCCAGCAAGACGACGCCGTTGCGTGAACGGCAGCAATCGCTATTCCGGCGCGTGAAGCAAAAAGGCCGCTTCGTACGAATACGGAGCGGCCTTTAGCGTCACGGCGCACTACGTCAGAACGCGTGCCTCAGCGCCACGCGCGCGACGAACTGCTCCGAATTCGACGACACGCCTTGCGCGCCCGGAATGTACGCATGATCGAGTACCGAGTCCGTCGACGATCCCGCGATCTTCTGATACACGCCCTGCACATACACGTCCGTGCGCTTCGACAGCAGATAGTCGGCCATCACGCCCGCCGAGTGAATCTTCGGCTTCACCTTGCCGGCGGTGGAATCGTAGGTTTCCATCGAATAGACGTACTGTGCGCCGACAAACAGCGCGGGGCTGAACTGGTACTTGCCGTTCACTTCGAAGTTCTGATAGCGCAAATTTCGCAGCGTATTGCCTTCGGCGGCGAGCGATCCGCCGATATAGCCGTTCGTCACGGGGTCGCGATAACTCGCGTTCGTGTACGCGAATCCCGCCGTAGCCGCGCCGAACGTGTAGTTGATGCCCGCGCCGAACACCTGCATGCGCGTCGCGACGAAGCTCGCGTCGTTGGCCGCGATTGCGCCGTTATCGGTCAGGCCGGGATCGTTCGCATGCAGATACGCCGCGCCCATTGCAAGGCCGCCATTTGCGTACAATGCGCCCACGCTGTATTGCCTGTTGTTCGCGAAGCTCGACGCGTTGCTGAAGCTGTACGTCCCGCCGAACCTGAAGCCGCCGAAAGACGGGCTCGCGTACTTGACCGTATTGTTGACGCGGAACGAGTTGTCCGTGTTGTCGTTGTCGAACGGATGCGCGAACAGATAACCGGCGAAGTTGCCGTTGGCCGTCATCGGCGCGAGATAGTCGACGACGGAATCGTACTGGCGTCCGAGCGTGACCGCGCCGAGTTGCGCGCTCTGCACGCCGACATAGGCTTGCCGGCCGAACATGCGTCCGCCTTGTCCGGCCGCGCCATTGCTCAGATTCACGCCGCTTTCGAGCTGGAACACGGCCTGAGTGCCGCCGCCCAGATCTTCGACGCCGCGCATGCCCCAGCGGCTGCCCGACGCATAGCCGCTCGTCAGTTCGTACACGTCTTTCGACGCGACGTTGCTCGTGTAGTCGATGCCTTCGTCGAGCACGCCGTATAGCGTGACGCTACTTTGCGCGAAGACGGTGGAGGATACGCAGCCAAGCGCCGCGAGCAATAAGGTTTTGATTCTCATGAGTGTCTCGACTCTTTTACTTATTTAGGAAAGCTAGCTTCTAAAGAAAGTTGATCGACCGGCGCGCGCCGAGCGACGAATTGTGCTTCAGCCGTGCGTGTTCTTCAAAGGATTTAGTCGCAGGCCAAGCGTGAGTTTTTCGAATGCTTTGCCAGCGAAAACTTCGCTTGTCGTTGCAGCGCGAGGCGCGAAAGAATGGCCCGCCGCCTAGTGGACAAAACGCCGCAAGCCGGCCCGTCAATCGACAAGGAAGAACCGAGACGCATGAAGCCAGAACGCAATTTCGTGAACGGACGTTTCATCGAGCCCGCCAGCGGCGATATCGCCGCTGTCCTCAATCCGGCCACCGGCGAAGTGGCGGGGCACGTGCATCACGCCTCGCGCGACGAGGCGCTTGCCGCCGTCGCGCATGCTGCCGCCGCGCAAAAGGGCTGGCGCGCGACGACCGCCGTGGAACGCGCCGCGCACATGCGCCGCCTGGCGGATGCGATCGTCGAAGCGTCGGGCCGCATCGGCGCGGCGCTCGCGCTGGAATCCGGCAAGAGCGTGCCGGATGCCACCAACGAAGCGGTCTATGCCGCCGAGATCACGCGCTATCACGCGGAATGGGCGCGCCGCATCGAAGGCGAAGTCATTCCGAGCGACACGCCCGATGAAAACCTCGTGCTGCATCGCGAGCCGATCGGTGTCGTCGCGTGTCTGATTCCGTTCAATTTCCCGATCTACACGCTGATGCGCAAGGTCGCGCCGGCGTTGATCGCGGGCAATACCGTCGTCGTGCGTCCGAGCAACAACACGCCGCTGTCGGCGTTCGAACTGGCGCGCGCCGTCGAACGCGCCGCGTTGCCGCCGGGCGTCGTCAATGTCCTGGCGATGGATCACGGGGCGGCCGAAGCCGTCTGCACGCATCCGTCGGTCGGCATGATCACGCTGACGGGCAGCGTGTCGGCGGGGCGCAAGGTGCTCGAGTACTGCAAGGCGAACATTGCGAAGCCGTCGCTGGAACTGGGCGGCAAGACGCCCGCGATCATCGAGCCGGATGCGGACTTGCAGAAGGCGGCGCGCGAGCTGGTCGCCTCGAAACTCACGCATAGCGGGCAGCTTTGCACGGCCATCGAGCGCGTCTACGTGCACGAGCGCATCCACGATGAATTCGTCGGCTTGCTGAAGCAACAGATGCTCGCGAAGCAGATCGGCGACCGCGCCGACGACGCCGCCTTCATGGGTCCGCTCGTAAACGCGGCATCGCGCGACGGCATCCATGCGATGGTCCGCCGCGCCATCGAAGCGGGCGCAACGCTGGAAACGGGCGGTGAAGTGCCCGCGCGACGCGGCTTCTTCTATCCGCCGACGCTGCTTTCGAACTGCCGCCAGGACATGGAGATCGTGCAGGAGGAGACCTTCGGCCCGGTGCTCGCGGTGCTCTCGTACCGTACGCTGGACGAGGCGCTCGCGATGGCCAACGATCATCAATTCGGCCTGTCGTCCGTGCTTTACACGGAAAACTATCGCACCGCGATGAAGGTCGCCAACGGCATCGAAGCCGGCGAGCTGTATATCAACCGCACTCCGGCCGATCCGTATCAAGGCTTCCACGCGGGCTGGAAGCGCTCGGGCATCGGCGGCGATGACGGCAAGCACGGCATGCTCGAATTCACGCAAACCCGTCTCGTCGTCATGAAGTACTGACGTTTCCTTCCATCATCAAAAGAACATGTGAAGGTCTGCACGGGCGGCGCTGCTGCCCGTGCCAACGGCCTGTCCAGGAGCACTGCCTTGTCTTCCAACCCAGCACGAACCAGCCAAAGCGTGGCCGCCGCGCCGCGCGAATCTTCCAACGCGAGCCGCTATCTGCAGCTTGCGTTGCTCGTGATTGCCGCGGGCGCGATCTATCCGATTCTGTATCTTCGGCAGGTCTATCAGCCGACGATGCTCGAAGTCTTCCATATCAGCGAAGCGCAACTCGGCTATCTCTATTCCGCGCTCGGCATCATCTTTCTTCTGTGCTATCTGCCGAGCGGATGGCTCGCTGACCGCATCGCGCCGCGCATGCTCATTTCGTTCTCGCTGATCGCAACCGGCGCGCTCGGCCTGTGGTATTCGACGGCGCCCTCGTTCGCATCGCTCGTCGTCATCTTCGGCGGATGGGGCCTCACTACCGGCCTCACGTTCTGGGCAGCGATCATCAAGCGCGTGTCGATGATCGCTTCCGCCGACGAGCAGGGCCGCTTCTTCGGCTTTCTCGATGGCGGCCGCGGTCTCATCGAAGCGATGCTCGCGACGATCGCAATCGGGCTGTTCGCGTGGGTCACGTCGACGCATGGCGAATCGAATGCGGCCGGCTTCAAGCTCGTCGTCTACCTGTACGCGTTCCTGTGCATCGCGCTCGGCGTGGTGCTCGGTCTGGTGCGCGATCCGCAAGCGGGCGCATCGGCACAAGCAGCGCGCAAGGACAGCAACGTGTTTCACGATCTCGCCGCGCTCTTCAAGAACCGCGAGTTGCTGCTGCTCGCGGCCATCGTGTTCTGCGGGTATCAAGTGTTCTGGGCGACGTATAGCTTCTCGGCTTATCTGCACGAGAAGGAGATCGGCCTGTCGGTGGTGACGGCGGGCGCGATCACGACGCTCAAGCTCTGGATGCGCCCGATCGGCGGCGTCGGCGGCGGCTTTCTGGGCGATCGTTTTTCAAAGGTTTCGGTGCTCGTCACGGCGCTCTTCTGCGCGTCGGCGGCGCTGCTCGTGCTGATCGCGGCGCCCGCCATCGCCAGTCACGCGCTGGTCGCCGTGCTGGTCCTCTTCATCGGCGTGATGACGTACGCGATTCGCGGCCTCTACTGGTCGCTGCTCGATCAATGCAAGGTGCCCGCGCAGACGATGGGCCTCGCCATCGGCCTCGTCTCCGTGCTCGGCTATATGCCCGATACGTTTCTGCCGCTCGTGAACGGCTATCTGACGCAGAACTATCCCGGCGTCCTCGGCTACCAGATGTATTTCGGCTATGTCGCGTGCATGGCCGCGCTGGGCGGAGTCGCGGGGCTCGTCTTCAAACACAGGATCAATCGCCAGGGAGCGCAACAATGAAAATCGCCGCACTGGAGACGTTTATCGTCGCGGTTCCGCCGCCGCACATCGGCGGCATGTACTGGATCTTCGTGAAGCTGCGCACGGATTGCGGCATCGAAGGCGTCGGCGAGATTTACTCGGCGACATTCCATCCGAAGGCGATGACGCACATCATCGACGATGTCTTCGATCGCTATCTCCTCGGCCACGATCCGCATCACGTCGAGCGTTTCTATCGCGAGGCGTATTCGAGCGGCTTCACGCAGCGTCCCGACCTCACGATGATGGGCGTCGTCAGCGGCCTCGAAATGGCGTGCTGGGACATCATCGGCAAGGCGGCGGGCAAGCCGGTCTACGAACTGCTCGGCGGCCGCGTGCATGAACGGCTGCGGTCCTATACGTATCTCTATCCGAAGAACAGCCGCGGCGAGTACGACTACGACGATCCCGATCTCGCCGCCGAATGCGCCGCGCAGAACGTCGCGCTCGGCTTCACGGCCGTGAAGTTCGATCCCGCTGGCCCGTACACCGCGTATTCCGGACACCAGATTTCGCTCGACGTGATGGATCGCTGCGAAACCTTCTGCCGCAAGGTGCGCGACGCCGTGGGCAGCAAGGCCGACCTGCTGTTCGGCACGCACGGGCAGATGGTGCCGTCAGCCGCGATCCGTCTTGCCGAGCGTCTCGCCAAGTTCGATCCGCTGTGGTTCGAAGAGCCGGTGCCGCCGGGACAGGAATCCGCGATGGCGCAAGTCGCGGCGAAGACGAGCATTCCGATTGCAGCGGGCGAACGCCTCACGACCAAGTACGAGTTCCACAAGCTGCTCGAAGCGCGCGCCGCGTCGATTCTGCAATTCAACGTTGGACGCGTGGGCGGCCTGCTCGAAGCGAAAAAGATCGCGAGCCTTGCCGAAGTCCATTACGCGCAGATCGCACCGCATCTCTACAACGGTCCGGTCGGCGCGGCGGCCAGCGTGCAGATCGCCGCGTGCTCGCCGAACTTCCTGATTCAGGAAAGCATCGGCACATGGGATAGCTTCCACGCCGAAGTGCTGAAGACGCCGATTCGCTGGGAAGACGGCTACATCATTCCGTCGCGCGAGCCGGGCTTGGGCGTCGAACTGAACATGGACGTGGTGCGCGCGCATACGCCTTATACGGGCGATCGGCTGCATCTGCAGATGGCGTCGAAACCCTTCGACGTGAAAGACCTCGCGCCCGCCAAGGGCTGACGGCTAAAGACTAAACGCTCACGCAATCCAACATGAATCGTCAACAAGACATGGAATTCGACTACATCATCGTGGGCGCGGGCTCGGCGGGCTGCATTCTCGCGGACAGGCTGTCGGAGTCGGGACAGCATTCGGTGCTGCTGCTCGAAGCGGGCGGCGAGGATGCATCGTTCTGGTTCAAGGTTCCGGTGGGCTTCACGAAGACCTACTACAACCCCGAGTACAACTGGATGTACTACAGCGAGCCCGAAGCGCAGCTCAACGGCCGTTCGCTGTATTGTCCGCGCGGCAAGGTGCAGGGCGGTTCCGGCTCGATCAACGCGATGATCTACGTGCGCGGCCAGCCGCACGACTTCGACGACTGGGCGCGTGCGGGCAATCGCGGCTGGGGCTTTCGTGACGTGCTGCCGTATTTCCGCAAGCTCGAATCGCATCCGCTCGGCGACACGGAGTATCACGGCGCGCAGGGCAAGATCAGCATCTCGCCGATGAAGGGCTCGGCGCATCCCATTTGCGAGCGTTTCCTGGAAGGCGCGCAGCAGGCAGGCTACCCGCGCACCGACGATTTCAACGGCCCGCACTTCGAAGGCGCGGGCGTCTACGATGTCAACGCGCGCAACGGACAGCGATCGTCGAGCAGCTTCGAGTATCTGCATCCGGCGCTCGGGCGCAAGAATCTGCGCATCGAGCGCAACGTCACCGTGCATCGCGTGCTGTTCGACGAGAACAAGCGTGCGGTCGGCGTGCTCGCCTCACGTGGCGGCGAGTCGCTCGGTTTCGGAGCGTCGCGCGAAGTGATTCTGTCGGCGGGTGCGGTCGATTCGCCGAAGCTCATGCAACTCTCCGGCCTCGGCGATGCCGCGCTCCTCGCGCAACACGACATTCCGCTCGTGCATGAACTGCCCGCTGTCGGCAAGAACCTGCAGGATCATCTGTGCGTGAGCTTCTACTATCGCGCGACGGTGAAGACGCTCAACGATGAATTGCGCTCGCTCATCGGCAAAGTGAAGGTGGGCCTGCAATATCTGTTGAAGCGCACTGGGCCGCTGTCGATGAGCGTGAATCAGGCCGGCGGCTTCTTCAAGGGCGATGCCCGCGAGACCGAGCCGAATCTGCAGCTGTATTTCAACCCGCTGTCGTATCGCATTCCGAAGAGCAGCAAGGCGCAACTCGAGCCGGAGCCGTACTCGGGCTTCCTGCTCTGCTTCAACCCGTGCCGGCCGACGAGCCGCGGGTCGATCGAGATCGCGTCGAACCGCGCGGAAGATGCGGCGAAGATTCGCATCAACGCGCTCACGACCGAGAAGGATCTGCGCGAAGCGGTGCAGGGCAGCAAGCTGATTCGCCGCATCATGCATACGGAGGCGCTGCGCCGGATCACGGCCGAGGAAATATCGCCGGGACCGGATGTGACGAGCGACGAAGCGCTGCTCGCGTACTTCCGCGACCAGTCCGGCTCGATCTACCACCTGTGCGGATCGTGCGCGATGGGACCGGACGCGCGCACTGCCGTGGTCGACGAGCGGTTGCGCGTGCATGGCGTGGCGGGCTTGCGGATCGTCGATGCATCGATCTTTCCGAACATCACGTCGGGCAACCTCAACGCGCCGACGATGATGGTCGCGGAGAAGGGCGCGGATATGATTCTCGAGGATGCGCAGGCGACGCCGACGCAAGCCGCCGAACTGGCGGCCGCGTGATGCCGGTGTGCATGGTCCGGAGGACGCGACCGGCATAATTTGCCTCGATCCGTAAAATGCTGCGCGATACGGCCGCAAGAGCCGCGACGAGCGTGTTAAACCGCTCGCACAGCAGATTGACCAGAGCGGCGCTGTGAGGCGCCCGCTTCGGCCGACAGGAGACACGATTGAAGCGAAAAATGCCCGCCCTGAATGCGCTCAGGGCGTTCGAAGTCGCCGGCCATACCGGAAGCTTCACGCGCGCGGCCGCCGTGCTGCACGTGACGCAAAGCGCGGTGAGCCGGCAGGTTCGTCAACTGGAAACGCAACTCGGCGAAACGCTGCTGTTGCGCCGGCATCATCATCTCGAACTGACTCCTACTGGGCGGCTGCTTTTGCAGGCGCTCAAGATGTCCTTCGACGGTATCGAGCTGACCGCGCGCAGCATCCAGGAAAAGAGCCATCTCCGGCGGCTGCGCATCAATGCGCCGCCGACCTTCACCAGCCGCTGGCTCATGCCGCGCCTGCAATCGCTGCGCGAAGCCGCGCCTGAACTGCAGATCACACTGACGACGAGCCTGCGCGACAACCTCGTCGAATCGGGCGCGCTCGATTGCGCGATCCGCTTCGGCAACGGCGAGTGGGACGGCCTCGACATTCAGTTGCTGATGCACGAGCGGCATATCGCCGTCTGTTCGCCCAGACTGCTGGGCGACCGCCCGCAGTCGAGCGGCGACATCGATCTCAACGCCTTCACGCTGTTGCACGTGCTCGCCAGCAGCGACCAGCGCTATCTCACCTGGCAGCACTGGCTCAAGGCCGCACAAATCGACGATGTCGATCTCAACGGCGGCCATGAATTCGATCTGCTGGATCACGCAATCCGCGCCGCAGTCGATGGTCTTGGCGTGACCATCGCGGACCGGCACATGATCGGGCCGGAATTGCAGCGCCGCGCGCTCGTGCCTTTGCTCGATGTCGAAGTGGACGGACATCAGTCGTACTGGTTCGTTACGCGCACCGGGCAGCAGGACGCGCCGCAAGTCGCGCTGTTTCGCGACTGGCTGCAAGGCGAGATCAAGGCTCAGGCGCGCAAGCGTCAGCGGGGCTAAGCCGTGCGCCGCCTGCCATCGCTGACGGCGCTGCGGTTCTTCGAGGAAAGCGCGCGCCACATGAGTTTCAATCAGTCGGCGGCGGCGTTATGCGTGACACCCGGCGCGGTGAGCCGTCAGATCAGGCTGCTCGAAGATGCGCTCGGCACGAAGCTGTTCGACCGCGATCACAAGGGCATTCGTCTGACCGCACAAGGCGTGGAATTGCTCGAGTGCGTTTCCGAAGCGTTCGATTCGATCGAGCGCGTCACGCGCGCACTGTCGAGCGCGCAACGCAGCGAGCGCAAGCGCCTCACCATTTGCGCACCGCCTACCTTCGCCACGCGCTGGCTCTCGCCCCGTCTCGGCTCGCTGATGGACGCCGTGCCCAATATCGAGCTTTCGGTTCGAACCGACTCGACCGATGAACGGCACTGCTGCATCCGTTTCGGGCATGAGGCGCGTGCGGATCATCGTTCCGAATTGCTTTTCATCGAACGGCATGTGCTCGTCGGCGCGATGAAGTTCGCGGGACAGGCCGTCGAAGCGTTGCTGGCACGCCTGCCCGCGCTGCATGTCCTGCACAACGATGCACGCCTCACGCTGTGGCCGAACTGGCTCGACGCGGCGAGCCTCCCTCGCTCGTGCGCGGACAACGGCATCGAATTCTCGACGCTCGACCAGGCCATCCACGCGGCGCGCGCGGCAACCGGCCTCGCCGTCGTGGACCGCAACATGATCGCGGACGAATTGCACGATGGTTCGCTCGTGCAACTGTCGGCGGTGGAATCGAACGGCCCGTATGGATACTGGCTCGATATCGCATGGGCTGACGCGGCATCCGACGAGGTGCAGGCGTTCACCGATTGGCTGCGAGGTGAAGGCGCGAAAGCAGTGCAGCAGTGATGCATGGCAGTGCTACGCGTAATCTTTACGCTTCGGGATGCGAACCAGCGCAGCCCCAACGCCCGCTATAAACCGCGCTTCGAACCGGAAGAAATTGCTCGATGCAAGCCTTCTGAAAACGCCCGCCATCGATCATGTGCGACACCGCACACAGCCAAATCGATTAGGGATACGTGACGGTTTCTAATCTCCTAATGTCCTCTTGCAGCGGGCTAACGCCAGCCTTCATGCAAGGAGAGAAGATGAAAGCGCACATAGGCATGGTCGTCAGAGCCGGACTGGCCATGTTGTTGACATTGGTGTTAGTTCCGACGCCCGGCGTTGCACAAAGCACCACGTCGCTGACCGCGCGTTCCTTCAGCGATCTCAGCGACGATACGGACGCATCCACCGATAATTCCGCCGTCTCCACACCCGGCAGCCTGTCGTCGATGCTTCAGCGCCTGAAATGTCTGCAGGGATTGAATCCATCAGGCAATTCGGGATCGGTGACGTTGAAGGTTCAGAAGGCGAACTATCGCCTCTACAATCCGTCGACCGATTCCTTCGATACCGTCTCGATGCGTTCGTACAACGGATGCCCGTCCGGCCCGACGATCAGCATCAAGCCGGGCGCAACGCTCAAGGTGTCGCTCAGGAACACGCTCGGCGCTAACGATCCGCCGTCGAATTGCCCCGACAATCCCGATCATTCGACGCCGCACTGCTACAACAACACGAACCTGCACACGCATGGCTTTCACGTATCGCCATCGGGCAACGCGGACAACGTGCTGCTGACCGTGCTGCCGGGGAAGTCGCAGGATTACAGCTTCAAGCTCCCCGCCGATCATCCGTCCGGCACGTTCTGGTATCACGCGCATCTGCATGGATCGACCGCGATCGATGTCGCGAGCGGCATGGCGGGCGTGCTGATCGTGCGCGGCTCGCGGCAGGCGAAGCCGGGCATGACGAACGGCGGCGCGGATATCGATACCATTCTGCGTCGCCGCGTGCTTTTCCTGTCGCTGCCGCTGCGCGAGCACGTGATGCTGTTTCAGCAGATCGAATACGGCTGCTTCAGCAACGCGACGTCGGACGTGCCGCTCGCCGACCCGACGACGGCGGAATGGGTCTGCCCGCAAGGCAGCGTGGGAGAGATTCGCGGCTATAACAATCAGCTTGGTTTCATTCCCGACCCGAGGCCGGGTCATACGGGCCAGCTCAATTCGACGTGGATCATCTCGGGCCGCTATACGCAGATCAACGGCGTCGTGCAGCCGGTGTTTCCGAGCGCGATCGGGTATGTGCCGGCTGGCGATGTCCGCCGTCTTCGCATGGTTCACGGCGGCAACCGCGACACCATCAACGTGAAGATCGTGCGCGCGAATCTTTCGGCGCTTGGCCTCGCGGATTCGGGATCGTTGTCGGCGGCGCAGGTCAACACCGCGACGAACGCGGCGGCGTCCGCGCTCGCGAGGGCGCACACGAAGCCGTCGCAAACCACGACGCTCGACTCACTGTGCAGCGGTGAAGTGGTCAAGCAACTCGAGTTCGCGGAAGACGGCATCACGATGTCCTCGATGATCGAGAAGGATGTCAACTCGATGAACCCGGGATATCGCAGCGACGTGCTCGTGGCGTTCCCGAGGCCGGGGCTGTACTGCATCCTCGACGAAGCCGCCGATGCATCCGCGACCATCAACTTCCGCACCAACTCGACGAAAGTGAAGGACCGCCGGCTGCTGTCGCTGGCGCGCGTGGGCCCCGGCGTCAACATGCCGAATACGACGGTCGGCAATCACTCGAAGTACTGGCAGTACATTCGCGATCAACTCGTCGCGGCCAATCCGACGCTCGCGCAACCGGCGAAGTCCGATCTGCAATCGCTGTCGCTGCGCGCGTTCGCACCGACGACTCCCGTCGATGGGACGGTGGCGAACGTCGTCGAGAAGCAGTTTCAGATCGTGCCGCAGCCCTTCCCCGCGCCGGTGCTTTTCCTGATCAGCGGCAAGGCGTACAAACCGGATGAGATCGGCTATACGGGCGTGCTGGGCAACATCGATCAGTGGAATGTTTCCGCTTCGGCGCTTGCCACGCATGTGTTCCACATCCATACGAATCCATTCAGGATCATGGACATCAAGAACGGAGCCGGCAAGTCAATCTTCAACGGCAATGGCGGTTGCATCCCCGACGAGGGCGCGGACACGCAGTACTGCAACCTGCAGGGCGTCACGCGCGACACGCTGTTCCTCAAGGCCGGCTATACGCTTCAGATGCGAACGGTGTATCAGGACTTCACCGGCGACTTCGTGATGCACTGCCATATTCTCGATCACGAGGATCGCGGGATGATGGAGAACGTGCGCATCGTTTCTCCGGCGACGGCGTATCTGCGCGGCGTCACCGCGCCGATCACCGCGATGACGAAGGATGCGGGCCGCTGGTTTGCGAAGCTCGCCGGCCGCGATGAGACGAAGGTGGCGCTTGCCGCTTCGCTGTGCACGTCGAAGGATTATGCAAAACGGTGAGGGGTAGGGTCGATGCCGGCCCCTTGCCTTGATGGTGAGGGGTTTTGATTGCGATAAGGGTGGGGCGCGTGAGTTTGTTTTGGCCGAGCGAACAGCGCGAAGAATGAGTTCGGCGTCACCGGACTCCAGCGATGTTCGGCTCGAGCGAACGCACTGCGATCTTGTGCGATTGCATTTTTTCTAAATTCGAGCGGCCGCGTTTAGTCGTCTAACGGCGGCAGCCTCGATGCCAAAGGGGCACGTTCGCATCGCCCACATCCACTTTCGGCGGAACAATTTGCCATTCGTCTCATTGCGGGCGTTCGGCCGGCACGCTTCCACTTCATATGCTGAACCGCGGACTCCTTGCGAAGCCCGCGTGCCTCACAGATGAAGAAAGACGCTCAACTCTGATCGCCCCAGAGATCCTCCACCGCGCGGATCCCCAGCAAGTAGCCGTTTGCGCCAGCTCCACAGATCACCGCGGTAGCCGCGACCGAGATCGTCGAATGACGGTATTCCTCCGAACGCCGATGAATGTTCGAGATATGCACTTCCACCACCGGCCGACGAATCAGCTTGACCGCATCCAGCACCGGAATGCGCCCGAACGAAAAGCCCGCCGGATTGATGATCAGCGCGGCGTCCTGCAAAAACGCTTCCTGAATCCAGTCGATCAACTGGCTCTCGCTGTTGGTCTGGCGGAACACGCAGTCGAACTTGAGGTCTTCAGCCAGCGCGAGACAGTTCTGTTCGATGTCCTTGAGCGTCGTATGGCCGTAGATGTTCGGCTCACGCACGCCCAGCATGTTCAGATTGGAGCCGTTGAGAATGTAGAGTTTGCGCGTCATGGTTTCAGTGGGTAGTGCTGCGTTCGAGGGCGGTGTCTTTCGTTTCCCGCGACGTTGCGATCATGAGGAAGGAGAGCAGGTTCAGCGAGCCGCAGACAGCGACGATCGCCCACGGCGAACCGTGAAAGGCATTGAGCAGCGCCACCGCGACGATCGGCATCGGCCCGCCGGTGAGCAGGTTCGCGCCCGAGTACGACAGCGCGGACCCCGTATAGCGCGCTTCGGTCGGAAAGGACTCCGCGAACCACACGGGTTGAATGCCGCTCTGAAACTGCGTGAAGCCGAGGAACGCGCCCATCACGGCCATCGTCATGGCGACCGAGTGCTGATTCAGGATGGGAAAGTAGATCAGGCAGCAGACCAGCGTGCAGAACGAGCCGATCAGCAGCGCGCGTTTGCGCCCGATCCGGTCGCTCAGATAGCCGCCCGCCAGCGCGCCCACGATGGCGCAGACATTGGCGACCATCAGCAGCATGAAGCCGGTCTGTTTCGGCACGCCGAGGTTCTTCGTCAGATAGCTGAGCGAGAAGACCACGATCAGATAGAACAACGCAGCCGGGCCGCAGAAGAACAGCGTCAGGCGCAGCGCCGTGCGCCAGTGGAACTTGAAGACGACGCCGAGCGGATTGGCGGCGCGCGCGCCTTCGCCTTTCTTCTTGAGCGCCTCGAAGGCGGGCGTCTCGCTGACCTTCATGCGGATGTAGATGCCGAGCAGCACGAGCACGAAGCTCGCGAGGAACGGGATTCTCCATCCGAACGATTCGAAGTCGTCGGCGGATAACAGACTGGACAGCGCGAAGAGGGCGAAGTTGGCGAGGATCTGGCTGAGCGGCGAGCAGATGCCGAGCAAGCCCGAGTACAGCCCGCGTTTTGCCGGGGATGCGTGTTCGACCGCCATGAGTTGCGCGCCCGTCGATTCGCCGCCCAGCGCAAAACCCTGAACGATACGCAGCGAGACCAGCAGGATCGGCGCAAGAATGCCGACTTGCTGGTACGTGGGCAGCAGGCCCATCAGGAACGATGAAACGCCCATCACCGAAACCGTGAGGAGCATGAGATTGCGCCGTCCCCAGCGGTCGCCGAGCATCCCGCAGATCACGGCGCCGAGCGGACGTGCAGCGAGTCCCGCCCAGAAGCTCGCGAGCGACGCGAGCAGCGACGCGGTCGGATCGAGCGAGGGGAAGAAGAGCTTCGGGAAGATGGTGGCGGCGACGACGCCGTACAGCGCGAAATCGAACCATTCGAGCGCCGTGCCGACGGTAGCGCCCGCCACCGCGCGACGCGCCATCAAGTGATCCTGCGCGGAGCGTTCGCCCGCGGCCAAGTTCGGGTCAGCGGTAACTGACATGGGTGTCTCCTGGATTTTCGGTGTATGTAACGTTCGCTTCTTGCGGCGAACAGATGCTATTGTTTGCGCTCTGAAAGCGGGGCGTTCCGCACCGGAACTCCATTTCATATCACGAAAATCGACCAACGATGTCGCTGAAAAACGGCCTGAGAATGCTCGATTTCCTCGCGTCGCAGGGCGAGGGCGCGGGGCTTGTCGAGATCGCGGATGCGCTGGCCATGCCACGCAGCTCGTGTCATCGCGTGCTCACCGAGCTTGTCGAGAGCGGCTATGTGCGGCAGTTGACCGATCACAGCCGCTACATCCTGACCATGCGCATGACGTCGAATGGCCTCGAATTCCTGAGCCTGACGGGGATCGCGGATATTGCCCAGCCGATCATCGAACGCGTCGCGGCGCGGACGGGCGAACTCGCGCGGCTGTCGCTGGTGGATGGCGAAGCGATCATCTGGGTGGGAAAGGCGGACGGACACCGCACCGGTTTTCGCTACGATCCCGATATGGGGCAGGCGGCGCGGCTTTCCTGCACTTCGACGGGACACGCATGGCTCATGACGATGACCGATGAGCAGGCGGCTGCGCTGGTCCTTAAGCAGGGCTTTGGACAGCCGAACGAGTTCGGCCCCAATGCGCCGACGACGCTGAAAGCATTGCTCGGTTTCCTGCACGCAGCGCGCGTGCGCGGTTACGCGATGATCGACGAAGTGTTTGCGCCGCGCATGTCGGCGGTGGCGACTCCGGTGATCAGCGGATCGCGTTGCGTCGGTGTCATCAGTCTGGCGGGTCCGCGCAAACGGCTGACGGCCGAGAAGATTCACGAGTATTCGGTGCTGCTGCGCGAGGCGGCCAATGAACTGGCGCAGTTGAGCAATCTCGCGGGGTTTCCGAGCCAGCCGCCGCTCGGCAAGGGATGAGTGGACTGTGCGGATGAGTCGTTAGCAGTGTTTGAACGCTGGACTACATGAGCCACGGCAATGGATCAAAAGGGGCCTCTACTGGACTCACATCGACAACAGCGTCGCCCCAACCTCGCTTCTCGGGCTGACTGAATTTGCCGCCGCTGTCTGGTCGCGAGCATTTCTGCGCAGGACATCGGCGGGCACACCGAAGGTGCGGATAAACGCCCGACGCATGCGCTCCCTGTCGGCAAAGCCCGTCTCTTGCGCGATCACGTTGATGGTGTGCTGGCCTTGCTCGATCATGAACCGCGCCGCCTCCAGCCGAAGACGTTCGACGGCCTTCGCGGGGGATTGTCCCGTTTCAGTCACGAAAGTGCGGCTGAACTGACGCGGGCTGAGATTCGCGACGTCCGCAAGTTCTTCGATGGTCAACGGATTCCGCAAATTGCACCGTATGTGTGCGAGGACGGATGCGATCCGGTCCGACTTCGGTGTCATGTCGAGCAAGGCGGAATGCTGCAACTGCCCGCCGAGCCGCCGCTGATTCATCACCAGAAGCCTGGCGACCAGCTTGGCGGCATCGGACCCCAGGTCGTTATCGAGCAGGGCTAACGCGAGGTCGATGCCCGCCGTCATGCCGGCGGACGTCCATATCGGGCCGTCGTTGATGAAGATACGGTCCTCTTCCGCGATCACCTGCGGATATCGGGTCTTGAACTCCGACGCATGCGCCCAATGCATCGTGGCGCGCCGGCCATCGAGCAGTCCCGCCTCCGCAAGCACGAATGCCCCGCTACAGATGGACGCCACGCGCCGCGATGCGCTTGCGGCCGCCTTCACGAACGAAGCCAGTTCTGGCTCGAACGGGGCGCTCCAGACGTCCGTGACGGAGCCGACGATGATCGTATCGAATTCCGGTTCCCCGAACGCTTCGGTTTGCAGCGTCATGCCGCCCGACGATTCGAGCGGCCCGCCATGTGGCGACAGCAGGTGAACCTCATAGCAAGGGCCTCGCTGCGGCATGTTCGCAAGCTCGAAGGCTGTCAGCGCGGCCAGACTCATCATCTGAAACCGCTGCGGCACGATGAAGCCGATTCGATGCATACCTGCTCCTTCGCGAAGTAGGACGCTTGACAAGCGCTCACGTCCACGACGTTCGTCGCTTCTCTAAAGCGCAAAGCGGATGCGGCCAGTTTCGTTCGATGGCACGAAAGGTGGCAACAACGACATACATGCTAAAGGCATGCGGCGCTAAGGTACAAGCACTTCCTCGCTGCCGGAAACGAAGGTCGATGGGCGTCGTGCGGTCCGCTCCGCTCGAACGCCTTCGGTGCTTCACATCCGGGCCTAAGTCACCGAAGCATCGTCCGCGAATGTGCGGCATTCAACCTGGAGATGATCGAAATGACCTTCAACGATGTGATGCTCGACCGCAATGCCGCGTTTGCCAACGACATGTTTTCTCCCGAACTCAAGATGATGCCGTCGACGGGCACGGTGGTCGTCGGCTGCGTGGACCCGCGTGTCGATCCGGCGAACGTGTTGGGCCTGAAGCAGGGCGAAGCAGCGGTCATCCGCAATGTCGGCGGGCGGGTCAACAAGCCGTTGCTTGAAACGCTGGCGATCCTGTCTGTTGTCGCGAAAGCGGCGGGACGGCCTGACGGGGCGCGCAATCTCGTACTGCTTCAGCATACGGACTGCGGAATCATCGGCTGCTATCGGCATGCACCGGCCATGTTGGCGAAGCATCTTGGCGTTGAGACAGAAGCACTTGAAAGTCTCGCCATTTCCAATCCGTACGAGGCGGTGACGATGGATGTCGCAGCGCTCAGGGCCAATCGGCAGCTCGCAGACGAACTGGTCATCTCGGGACTTGTGTATGACGTCAAGACGGGCCTCATCGAGACCGTCGTTCCAGCGGCGCGCCTGCGCGAGCCGGCGCATTGAGCGTCGGAACAGGCTAGCCGCCACATCATGGTCCATCCGCTTCTTTTCATAATACGGAGTACGAAATGAGGAACGAACGCTATCTGATCGCGGGCGCCACCGGAGCCACGGGCGGCGCTGCCATAGACGAGCTTCTTTCCAAAGGTGCTCGGGTGAGGGCGCTGGTCCATAGAGACGACGAGCGCGCGGCTGCATTGCGCGCCCGTGATGTCGAGGTCTTCATCGGCGACCTGCTGGACAGCCATGCGGTTCAGGCAGCGCTGAAGGATGTTACGGGCGCGTACTTCGTCTATCCGATCATGCAACCTCATCTGATCGACGCAACGGCATACTTTGCGCATGCCGCGAGGCATGGCGGAAGTGTCCGGTCGATCGTGAATATGTCGCAGATTTCGGCGAAGGCCGATGCGCGGAGTCACGCATCGCTTTCGCACTGGTACGGAGAGCGAATCTTCGATTGGAGCGGCGTTCCTGTCACGCATCTGCGGCCAACGTTCTTCATGGAGTGGCTGACTTACGGTTTTCAGTTGCCTTTGATTGCCGGACACGACTTGCTCATGGTGCCAGCGGGAAAAGGCCGGCACGCGCCGATTGCGGCTGATGATCAAGGGCGCGTGATCGCGCAAATTCTCTTGAACCCCGGAGCGCACGCGGGGAAGACGTATCCATTGTTCGGGGCCGAAGAAATGGATCACCATCGGCTAGCCGAGATACTGTCGGATGCGCTTGGCCGCAACATTCGTTACGAGGCTGAAAGTATGGAGTCTTTCTCGGACCGACTTAGAAAAGCCGGCCTCTCTGATCATTACATTCAGCATATTACGTCTGTTTATTCGGGCTATCAGGACGGGGAATTCGCCGGACACGACGATACAGTTGAGCGTATTACCGGCCGCATGCCGATGTCGGTTCGGGAGTATGTCGTCGCGAATCGGGAGCGTTTTGGGGCGGGCGGTTGAACGGGCGGTTGCCGCAAGACATTCTCGACGCTTTCAGCGGAACGTATCCGGCTCTAGACGGCAGCCGGGCATCCTTGCGTCGAGTGCTACTTCGCGGCAGTTGTATCTGCATCACTCGAATGACGGATCAAGCTGCGTAGGAGCCGCTGAGCTTGTCGACTTCGGCGTCAATGACGCCGGATCAGAAAGAAACTCGTTGAGCCCGGCTTGGACGCGCGGGTGCGTGGCAAAGGATTTGCTTCACAGTCCGCCACCTCCGTTCGCTCACGATTCTTTCATGCCGAGACCGTCGTTTTCCACTCAGCTTCTCACGCTCTGGATGCTCATTGCTGTGCTCTGCGGCCTGCTGAGTGTCGCGGTATGGCTCATGTTGTCGTCGGCGCTGAGTGAACGTGTCGTCGCCGCCAAGCAGCAAGCGGCAGCCGCCTGCACGGCCGTTGCCTCGCGCTACGACTTGTCGATGCAGCGCTCCGCAGAAACCAATGTCGACCTGATGCACGCCGTGCTCGATCTCGTGCTGATCCAGACCGAAGGCATCGAAGGCGGCTTCTGGACCAGCGAGCCAACGTCAAAGGCGCTGAACGGTTTTATCGCGTACGCATTTCCTACCTATGGCGGCAGCGGCGTCAAACGCGACATCCCCGAAGCCGAGACACCGCTCATTCTGCGTGCGCTAAGAAGCGCATCGGGCAGCGGGCAGTTGCAGGCCGATATCGTGTCGAGCGGAACGGACGCCGTGCTCGCGGTAGCCTGTCCCGTCCCGCGTCACGCGGGCCTGCTCGCATGGACGCTCACGCGCGCGCGCCCTCCGCTCGGACCGTACGGCGAGCGCGCCACGGCCATTCTTGCGAGCGTGCTCGCCGTCATCGTCGTGCTCGCGCTGTTTCTGGCGCTGACGCTCAAGCGATGGAAACACAACCTCACGCAGCTTGAACATGCGCTCGCGCCCGACGGTGAATTCGAGCAGGGCAAGCGGCTGCACCGCATCGGCGAGCGCGATCTGGACCAGATCGTCGATGCGCTCAATCGCTATGGCGAGCGGGCCGAGCGGCTCAAGCGCGATGCCGACGCACTGAACCGGCAACTCGCGCAGGCAGAACGGTTCAGCACGTTGGGAAAGATGGCGGCACAAATCGCGCATGAGATCCGCAATCCGGCCGGCGCGATGCGACTAAAGGCCGAAAACGCGCTGGCAGGCGACGGCGCGCGCCGCGAAGCCGCCTTGAGGACGATCATCCAGCAAGTGGGACGCATCGAATTGCAGGTGTCGAGCCTGCTTGCACTGACGCAATCGGTGACGGTCCACGCACGCGAGGTCGACCTGCCCGCGTGGCTCGACGATATCGTTCACACGCATGAATCGCGGGCCGAAAGCAGGCATGTCGCACTCGGCGTGGAAGTCGCGCCGCATTCGACGCAGCCAGTATTCGATCCCGCCCAGCTTGCGCGCGCGCTCGACAACCTTCTCGTGAACGCGCTCAGGCACACGCCGTCGGGCGGAAGCGTGACGGTGCGGGCGTACGCTGCGGTCGCGGAAGAAGGCGAACGGCTCAGGCTCGAAGTCATCGATAATGGTCCCGGCGTGAGCCCGGCCGAGCGAGAGCGGATTTTCGAGCCGTTCGTGACGGGCCGCTCCGACGGATCGGGCCTCGGTCTCGCCGTCGTGCGTGAGATTGCGTCGGCGCATGGCGGCCGCGCTTATCTCGCGGAAGATTCGAACATGACGCGCTTTGTAATCGACTTGCCATGGCGACCATCCTGATCATCGACGACGACGACGCTTTTCGCGAAGGTCTCGCGGAAACGGTGCAAGACCTCGGTTATTCATCGTCCGAAGCACGTTCGGGGGATGAAGCGTTCGAGCAATTGCGCGGGCGTTCTGCGCCCGACTGTATCTTTCTCGACTTCCGCTTGCCGGGCGCGGACGGGCTCGCGGTGCTGGAAACCCTGCGCAAGACGCCAGGCCTGCAGACCGTACCGGTCGTGATGCTTACCGCACACGCGACGAGCGACAACACCATTGGCGCGATGCGGCTCGGCGCGTTCGAGCATCTCACCAAGCCGGTCGGACGCGAGGAGATCGCCGCGTTGCTCGAGCGCATTCTGTCGGCGCAGCGCGAGACGCCCGCCGCGCGCGGGTTCGCCGACGAGGCCACGTCGCGTGAGCCGCAACTACTCGGCGCGAGCGAGGCCATGCGCGAGGTGCAGAAGCGCCTTGGCCGTGCGGCGGGCGGGAATTCGACCGTGCTCATCACGGGCGAAACGGGAACCGGAAAGGAAATCGCGGCGAGCGTGCTGCATCGCGCGTCGGCGCGTGCAAGCGGCCCGTTCGTCGCGGTGAACTGCGCGGCCATTCCCGACGATCTATTGGAAAGCGAGCTCTTCGGGCACGGCAAGGGTGCGTTCACCGGCGCGCAGGCCGACAGGCGAGGGCGAGTCGAAGAAGCGCATGGCGGCACGCTCTTTCTCGATGAAGTCGGCGACATGCCGCTCTCCATGCAAGCGAAGCTGCTGCGTGTGCTTCAGGAGCGGCAAGTCACGCCCCTCGGCACGAACCGGATCGTGACCGTTGATGTGCGGGTGGTCGCCGCCACGCATCGCGATCTCGCCTCGATGGTCGAAGCGGGCACGTTTCGGCAGGACCTGCTGTTTCGTCTCAACGTGATTCCGCTGCATATGCCGCCGTTGCGCGAGCGCGTGGCGGACATCCTGCCGCTTGCCGAGCACTTCCTCGCGAGCGCATCGTCCGACGTTGCACGCAAACATCTTTCGGCCGATGCGCAGCGCCTGCTCGCCACCTTCGCCTGGCCGGGCAATGTCCGCGAGCTTGCCAATGCAATAGAACGGGCCAGCGCGCTTGCGCCGGGACAGGTGCTGACGCGCGACGACTTCGCGTTCCTGACCGCAACGCCAGACAGTGCGAATGACGCGATTCCCCCGGCACTGCTCGAACTTCCCCTGCCGCAAGCGGTGGCGCAACTGGAGCGCGCGCTGATCGTTCACGCGCTTTCGGCAGCGGGCGGCAATCGCACCGAGGCGGCGCGGCGGCTCGGCATCAGCCGGCAGTCGCTCTACACGCGCATGGCGGCGCAGGGCATGTCCGAGGCTTCCGCGTGAGCCTGACACCGTCAAGGAACCGGACAGGCGCTGTCGGCTGTGTTGACACCGTCACGCCTGTTCATCACGTAACCCATTGAGGCGCGGGCGTTTCCCGAATGGCATAGCCCTTGCAGATGACTCCTCGCTACGCGAAAGGAGTGAATCATGCAATCGACTCGATGCCCCAGCTTGCGAACCGCCGTGCTCGCGGCCTTGCTCACGGTGAGCGCTGGCTGCGCGGCACAACCCGCTGTAACGCCGACCCCGCCTCCCGTCGCGGCAGACGCTCCGCCGCCGCCCGCTCCACCGCCTCCGGGCGTCGATCCGCGTCCGCTTGCCGACGCGGCTTCGATGACAACCACGCAGGGCACCGTCGCGCGCTTCCTGACCAATCCGGATGGCGATGTCGACGGTTTCATGACCGACGACGGAACCTTCGTGCGCTTTCCGCCGCATATGGGCGCGCAGCTGACTTCGGCGCTTCGCCGTGGTGATCTCGTGCAGGTGAGTGGCGTTCGCGAGGAAGGAGGCAGCTTCGCTGCGCAACGCATCACCGATACACGAACGGGCCGGCAAGTGATTGACGAGCCGCCGATGCGCGGCCGGCCACCGTTGCCACGCACCGCGCGCGGAGCGGGTCTTTCGAGCCTCAGCGCGCAAGGACAGGTGGCCCATGTCACCACGGCGCCGCGCGGCGAACCCGACGGCGTGATCCTGTCTGACGGCACCGTCATCAAACTTACGCCACCCGTGGCTCAACAGTTCGCGACGTTGGTACGGACGGGCGCGACGGTATCGGCGCAAGGCTACGGCACGCGTAATCAATATGGCACCGCGCTTCAGGCGACCGCGTTCGGCTCTCCGGGCAATCTGACTCCGCTCTACGACCGCAACGCGCCGATGCGTTGAGGCAAGGCCATCGAGATGTTCAAGCTCACACTCATTAAGGACAATTGAAATGCATTGGATCGATCCCACCAGCCTTCCGGAAACGCGCGGCAAAGTCACGCGTTTTCTATTGAACCCGCACGGTGAAATCGACGGCCTCGTCATCGGCGCGCGTCAGGTTCACTTTCCGCCGCATCTGTCGACACAACTCGCGCGTCATGTCGCACCTGGCGATGCCGTGCGCGTGCGCGGCGTCAAGCCTCGCGATGCAGACATGATCGCCGCCGTTTCGCTGACGACCGCACGCGGCGTTCTGATTCTCGACGAAGGTCCGCATCACAACGGCGAGAAGCACCACAAGCCGCACGTCGAACGCAAAGCCATGGACGCATCCGGCGAAGTGGTGCTTTCGCTCTTCGGCCCGAGAGGCGAATTGCGCGGGGCGCTGCTGGACGACGGAACTTCGCTGCGTATGCCGCCTCATGCCGCAGCGGAGCTGGCCGCTTATCTGAGTCCGGGCGCGCACGTGCACGCGTGGGGCCACGGCGTGAAGAACCGGCACGGGCGCACGATCGAGGTCGATGAAATAGCCGAACTCATCGACGCACCGCAGGCGGCCTGACGAGGCTGCATCTCACCTATGGAGCGGGTGTCATGTTGAGCTGGGCGCGCTTCGGAGATCGTCATGCGTCGTACAACGACCGCAACGGGAGTCTCGGCCATCCGACGTCGATGATCCAGCTAGTCAATCGCCACCTGTCCGACCGCTTGACGATGACGGCCCTCACGGTGGACGGACGAAGTGCCGAAGGTTCGATCTTGCTTCACCCAGCGGGTCACCCGGACAAACACCTCGAACGCCACCCGGCACCGATGCGCACGCGGTCGAACCCTGGCCGGAGCACGGCATCGTCGGCGCGCAGCCTGGGCCCAACAAGAACCGACGCCATTGGTGAACCATGAATCCTCGATACGCACTCGAAGGACTGAATTTCTTCATGGCCGATGTGCAGGCAGGCATCGGGCCGTTCCTCGGCGTCTTTCTGCAGGCGCATGGCTGGCATCCGGGGGCGATCGGCACGGTCATGACGTTGGGCGGTATCGCGGGCATGATCGCAACGTCTCCGGCGGGGGCTCTGGTCGATGCCACTCATCACAAGCGCGGCATCATCGTCATCGCGGGGGTGATGACGACGCTGGCGCCGCTCGTGTTGTGGGTGTCGCACAGTTACTGGATGGTGGCTGCGTCGCAGATATTCACTGCCGTGACGGGGGCCGCGCTGGGTCCGGCCGTGGCCGGCGTGACGCTGGGCATCGTTCGCGAACAGGGCTTCGATCGGCAATTCGGCCGTAATCAGGTGGCCAATCATGCGGGCAACGTGGTCGGGGCCGCGCTCTCGGGCTGGCTCGGATGGCGCTATGGATTCGGCGCGGTCTTCGTGCTCGTCGGCGTATTCGGCTGCTTGACCGTCATCTCGACGCTGCTCATCCGGCGCGACGCGATCGATCACGACAGCGCACGCGGTCTCGGCGGACCGGCGTCGGGTAAGCCGGAACGGGAGCATGAGCAGGCGAGCGGGTTTCGTGTCTTGCTGACCTGCCAGCCATTGATGCTTCTTGCCGCGTCGCTCGCGCTGTTTCATTTGGGCAATGCGGCGATGCTGCCGCTTTACGGCCTCGCGGTCGTCGCGGCGCATCAGGGCGATCCGAGCGCCTTTACCGCCCAGACCATCGTGGTCGCGCAGCTCGTGATGGTCGTCGCGGCGTGTGTTGCTAACCGGCTGATTGGGCGCATCGGTTACTGGGGCGTCATCCTGATCACTTTCCTCGCGCTCCCGCTACGCGGATTGCTCGCCGCAATGTTCATCACCGCGTGGGGCGTATGGCCGGTTCAGGCGCTGGACGGCATCGGCGCGGGCTTGCAGAGCGTCGCGGTGCCCGCGCTGGTGGTGCGGCTGCTGCAAGGCACGGGACGGGTGAACGTCGGGCAAGGCGTCGTCATGACCGTGCAAGGCGCGGGCGCTGCGCTGAGTCCTGCGCTGGGTGGCGTGCTCGCCCAGCATTTCGGATACGCAAGCGCTTTTCTCGTGCTGGGCGCCGTGTCTACCGGATCGCTCGCGCTGTGGCTGCTGTTCGGCACCGCCCTCAAAAAAGCGTGCGGCCTTCGCCGCGACGTCACTAACGATGCGCCTCTGGCAACATGAATCCAATTTTTCTTTCGTGGGGCATTGCGCTCGCCGCCACTGCCGGCGTCATCCTGCGGCCTTTCCGATGGCCCGAAGCGATCTGGGCCGTCGCCGGCGCACTCGTGCTCGTCGCGTTCGGCCTGCTTCCCGCGCAGCTTGCCTGGCAAGCGGTCGGCAAGGGCACGGACGTCTATCTCTTTCTCATCGGCATGATGTTGCTCTCGGAGCTGGGACGTCGCGAAGGCCTGTTCGACTGGGTCGCGGTGCATGCCGTCAATTACGCAAAGGGATCGCCTCGCAAGCTCTTTACGCTGGTGTATCTCGTGGGCGTCGTGGTGACGACTTTCCTGTCGAACGACGCAGCCGCCGTCGTCCTCACGCCCGCGGTGTTCGCCGCCGCCAGAAAAGCGAAGACGAAGCCGCTTCCGTTGCTCTACGTATGTGCGTTCATCGCCAATGCAGCGAGCTTCGTCCTGCCGATCTCGAACCCCGCGAACCTCGTGCTCTATGCGAACCACACGCCGGCGCTCGGTCTCTGGGTCGCGCGTTTTGCCTTGCCGTCGGTGCTGTCGATTGCCGCCACGTTCGTCATGTTGCGCTGGACCCAGCGTGCGGATCTGGGCGGTGCGTGCGCCTGCGACCTGCCTGTGGAAAGACTGAGCACGAACGGCAAAGTCACGCTAGCCAGCATGGGCGTGACGGCGGTCGCGCTGCTCGTGGTCTCGGCCTTCGATCTGCAGCTCGGTCTGCCCACGGCGATTCTCGGCATCCTTACGGCGCTGATCGTGTTGGTCAAGGAGCGTCAGTCACCCGTGAAGCTCGTCAGCGAAATATCGTGGAGCGTGTTACCGCTCGTCGCGGGACTCTTCGTACTGGTCGAGGTGCTCGATCATACGGGCGTCATACACGAACTCTCGGCGCTTCTGACGCTGGCAACTCGACAGAATCAGCCGATGGCGGCAGCGGCGTCCGGTCTCGTCATCGCCTTCGGAAGCAACGCGATCAACAATCTGCCTGCCGGACTCATCGCGAGTGCCACGGCCTTGCAGGCGCACAGCCCGGAGCGCGTCATCGACGCTCTGCTAATCGGCGTGGACCTCGGCCCGAATCTCTCCATCACCGGCTCGCTCGCGACCATTCTCTGGCTCTCGTCGATTCGACGCGAAGGCGAGGAAGTCGGCTTCGTGCAGTTTCTGAAAGTCGGCATTGTCGTCATGCTTCCGGCGCTGGTTCTCGCGCTCGGCAGCCGGCTCCTTGCCGGACACTGACACGCACGCACGGAGACAAGCATGAGCAGCGCATGGATTTATCCCTTCATCATCTTGGGCGGCGTCCTCCAGGCTGCGGGCGCTCCGATCAATGGCGAACTCAAGGGCGCGCTCGTCAATCCGTGGCTCGCGTCGAGCGTGTCGTTTCTTCTCGTGACGTTTCTCGCCATCACCTTGTTCTGGATTCAGCCAACCCCGTTGCCGACACTCGATGACCTGCGCAGCATGAAATGGTGGGCGCCGCTTGGCGGCATCGTGGGCGCGGTCGCGGTGTTCGCGGGACTGACGCTCGTGCAGAAAGTGGGCGTTGGCACGCTCAATGGGCTGACCATCTGCGCCAACCTGGTTGCATCGGTTGCGATCGACCATTTCGGTTTGATCGGCGTGGCCGGGCATCCGCTGAGCTGGCTGCGCGCGCTCGGCACGGTGTTGATGGTGGCGGGCGTCGCGCTCGTCATGCGATTCTGAGTGTCGAGCCGTGAACAGCCACTGCGGATGGCGTCAACGCGCTCGCTTACTCGGCTGGCGAATCGTAGTGCTCGTGGCGTTGGCACTCTCGCATCGGCGACGTCCGTTCGCCTAGAACCGCCTGCTGCCGATGCGATCCGGCGGCTGCGCCGACTCCTGTCGATAACGAAAACCTCGCCGCGCCCGCCAACGCAGCGCGCTACATCATCCCCCACTAGCCTCCCTCAACGTAAGATCCTTGGTCTCCGGCGCCCACGCAATGGACACCACCATCCCCACCAGAAGCACCCCCGCGAGCGCAAGCATCGTCATTTGAATGCCCGCCTGCGCGATGCCGATCGGCAGCAGAAAAGTCCCAATCGCCGATCCTAGCCGGCTCGACGCAATCGCCAGTCCGACGCCGCACGCGCGCGCCTCGGTCGGAAAGCACTCGGGCGGAAACACGCCGACGAGATTGGAGAACGCCGACATCGTGAGCGTGAAGACGCCGAACGCGACTATCATCGCCATAGTCGCCGATGACGGCAGCACTGCCAGCGCGAGCAGCGAGACGCACGTGATCGCGAACGATCCGATCAAGAAGCCGCGGCGCGAAAGCCTGATCGTCAGCCAGATGCCGATCACTGCGCCCAGCACGAGAAAGCCGTTGAGCAGCAAGTCGGCGCGCGAGCCTCCGTCGAGATGGATCGCAGACAGAATGCTCGGCAGAAACGTGTAGATCGCGAAGTACGGAATCACGAGACACACGAAGAACGCGCAATTGAAAATCGTGCGGCGGATCAGGTCCGGCTTGAACAGGCGCGCGAAGCCGCCTGCAGGCGCGAAGTGCTCGCCGTTGTCCGCTTCGAGCGCGACGTTCTCGCCGAAGTGCTTGCGCACGATGCGATGCGCTTCCTCCGCACGTCCCTGTCCGAGCAGCCAGCGCGGCGACTCCGGCGTGCCGATGCGCAGCACCAGCACGAGCAGCGCGGGAACGCCCGCCGACGCGAGCAGCCATCGCCACGCATCCGGCGATGCGTCCGCGTAATGCATGCCGACGACGTTCGCGATCACATAGCCGATCGTCCAGATGACGCTGAACGATCCGAGCAGCGTGCCGCGATGCCTGCGCGGCGAGAACTCCGCGAGAATAGCGTGGCCCACCGCGAAGTCGCCGCCCATGCCGAAGCCGATCAGCACGCGCAGCGCGACCAGCATCGCGGGCGTCGTCGCATAGAACTGCGCGAATGCCGCCGCCGTGATGATGACGAAGCTGAGCAAGAAAATCTTCTGCCGCCCGAGCTTGTCGGACAGCCAGCCGAACACGAGGCTGCC
The DNA here is from genome assembly GCF_000698555.1 of Caballeronia grimmiae. Taxonomy (GTDB): domain Bacteria; phylum Pseudomonadota; class Gammaproteobacteria; order Burkholderiales; family Burkholderiaceae; genus Caballeronia; species Caballeronia grimmiae. The sequence continues at coordinate 90,304 of NZ_JFHE01000002.1, forward strand.
GAGAAAGATGCCGATCAGCGCCGATGAACCGAGCAGGCCGATCCAGAAGGCATCGAGCGGAATCTGGCGGTTCAGCGACGCGAGCGCATAGCTGATGGTGCCGAGCGCATAGCCTTCGGTGAAGTGCGCGCCGAAGGTCAGGCCCGCGATCTTCACGTGAAAACGGTTGAGCGGAACGTCGTCGAGCATCACGCGCTGCATCGGCGTGCTGGCTGGCGTCGCTCCGTGCGGCGCGAACGCCCTCGGGTCGCTCAGGCTTTGGGTATCCATAGGTATCTCCTCCACTTTGTTCTCGAAGCGGCGCATCGCGCAACAAGGCGACCGATGCGCCGCGCGTGGACCGCGCAAGCCTGTTCAGCGGCCGAGGCCCGCCATCATCATGTACTTGAGCTCGGTGTATTCATCGAGTCCGTACTTCGATCCTTCGCGGCCCAATCCCGAATGCTTCACGCCGCCGAAGGGCGCAACTTCCGTCGAGATGATTCCTTCATTGATGCCGACCATGCCGGTTTCCAGCGCATCCGCGACGCGCCAGGCGCGGCCCAGATCGCGCGTGTAAAAGTACGCGGCCAGGCCGTAGGGCGTGTCGTTGGCGACGCGGATCACGTCCTCCTCGGTATCGAAGCGGAAGCACGCCGCGACCGGCCCGAAGGTCTCTTCATCGGCGATCAGCATGGAAGGCGTGGCGTCGGCCAGCACGGTCGGCTCGTAGAACGTGCCGCCGAGCGCATGCGGCTTGCCGCCCGTCAGCACCTTCGCGCCTTTGTGCAGGGCATCGTCGACATGCGCGCGCACCTTCATCAACGCGGCCTCGTTGATGAGCGGTCCCTGCTCGAACGCGCCCAGCAGCCCGTTTCCAACGCGCAGCTTCTGCACGGCCCGCGTAAGCGCCTGCGTGAACGCGTCGTAGACGCCGTCCTGCACGTAGAAGCGATTGACGCACACGCACGTCTGCCCGGTGTTGCGAAACTTCGATGCGATTGCGCCTTCCACCGCCGCATCGATATCCGCGTCATCGAAGACGATGAACGGCGCATTGCCGCCCAGTTCGAGCGAGAGCTTCTTGAGCGTATCCGCCGACTGCCGGGCAAGCAGCTTGCCGACGCGCGTCGAGCCGGTGAACGAGAGCTTGCGCACGTCGTCGGATTGCGTGAGCGTCGCGCCGATGGCCGGGGCATCGCCGGAAACGATGTTGAACACGCCCGGCGGGATGCCCGCTTCCTCCGCCAGCACGGCGAGCGCGAAGGCGGAAAGCGGCGTCTCTTCGGATGGCTTCAGCACCATCGTGCAGCCTGCCGCGAGCGCGGGGCCGGCTTTGCGCGTGATCATCGCGAGCGGAAAATTCCACGGCGTGATGGCCGCGACGACGCCAACCGGCTCCCGCGTCACGATGATCTTCGAGTTGGGCTTCGGGCTCGGGATCACGTCGCCATACGCGCGCTTCGCTTCCTCCGCGAACCACTCGAAGAAGCTCGCGGCGTAGGCGACTTCGCCGAACGCCTCGACGAGCGGCTTGCCCTGCTCGCGCGTGAGCAGCGTGCCGAGCGCCTCGCGATGCGCGACCATCAGTTCGCCCCAGCGCTTCACGCGCGCACCGCGTTCCTTCGCGGTCAACGCGCGCCAGGCGGGAAGGGCTTTTCTTGCGGCGTCGATGGCAAGCTGCGTTTCCTTCGCGCCGCCGCAAGCGACGTTCGCGATCACTTCGCCCGTCGCCGGATTGCAGACGGCGTAGGTCTCGGCGCTCGCGCGCCATTGGCCGTCGATGTAATGACTTGTTCGCAACAGATCGATCATGCCGCACGCTCCAGCTTGTCCGCGAACACGCCTTGCGCCGCACGCGGCTCGCGCGCGATGCGCTTGCCCGCCGTGTAGTCGTTGATGAGATCGCAGGGCGTGTAGTTACGGTCGAGTTCGTGAAGCTCGTCGGCGTCGAGTTTGGTGTCGAGCGCGGCGAGCGCGCTGTCGAATTGCGCGGCGGTATCCGCGCCGACCAGCATGCTCGAAATGCCGGGGCGGGAAAGCACCCACGCCTGTGCGATCTGCGCGGGCGGCAGGCCACGCCGGGCCGCGACACGCGAGACCGATGCGGCAATCGCGAGCGACGCCGGATCGGCATACATTTGCGCCGTGAAGAAGTCGGTCTGATTGCGCGTGGACTTCGCATCGCAGGTGAGCAGGCCGCGGGCGAGCGGACTGAACACCGACACGCCCACGCCCTGATCGATGCAATACGGAATCATCTCGCGCTCTTCCTCGCGGTACGCGGCGTTCAACTGCAATTGCATGTTGATGGGCTTGTGCCAGCCGTGGCGCTCGCAAGCCTGCATGATCTTCGCGAACTGCCAGGTACACATCGTCGATACGCCGATATACCGCGCCTTGCCCGCGCGCACGATATCGTCGAGCGCGTGCATCGTTTCTTCGACGGGCGTGTTCACATCGAAGAAATGCAGCATGTAGATATCGACGTAATCCATGCCGAGACGCTTCAACGACGCGTCGATGCCGTCCATGATGTGCTTGCGCGAATGGCCGCCCGCGTTGGGCGTGCTCGCCATGTCATAGCCGACTTTCGTCGTCACGACGATATCCTCGCGGCGCACGAGCCGCTTCAGAATGCGGCCGACGACTTCTTCGCCGATACCCGTCGAATAGAAATCGGCGAGGTCGATGAAGTTGACGCCCGCATCGAGCGCGTGCCTGACGATCGGCTCGCTCTGCGCTTCATCGAAGATCCACGGCTTCCATTGCGGCGTGCCCATGTTCATCGTGCCGAGACACAGGCGCGAAACCTTGAGGCCAGACTGGCCGAGACGCACGTATTCCATGTCGGTCTCCTTACTTTTTCTTGGGCGTGTAGAACGGGTTCGACACCTCGCGTGCGGCGGCGAACACGGCTTCCTTGCGCGGCAGGCCTTCCATCGCCGCGACGATCGCGTTCTTGCACGCGCGGTAGTTGTTCGCGAACACGGCGTCGAGATCGTCGGTCTTCGGATTGACCCAGTTCGCCGTCACGACGACCCAGTCGTTCTCCGCTTCGGGCGGCAGCGTGCCGTTTTCGAGCGATTCGGCCACCGCCTTCGCGATGCCCGCCTGCGATGCGCCCCACGTGGCGTTGCCGTGGAAGTCGCCCTCGATCTGCGCCTTGTTCACATAGAGCGTGAGCGGCTTGGTCGGCACGCCCGGTTGCGTGATGACGACGAACGGCGCATGTCCCGCCGAGGGTGTCGCGAGCGCGGTGGCGAAGGCCTGACCGGCGGGACCGCTGCGCGGCCCGACCAGCACGTTGATATGGGCGAGATTGACGCCCGGCCCTTCGAAGCCTTCACCGATAAAAAGATTCTTCTGCATGAACTCATTCCTCTGTCGATTCCGCCTGATAGGTGGATGCGGCCATTCTGCGCGGCGTTCGACAGCCAAGGAATCGACGATTTGTCAGCGCGGGTGTGAGATGCGATCAACTCCGGTGCGACCCGTAAGGGCTTCTCCCCGGTCTGATTCGGAGATCTCCGATGCGCCTAAGCATTTCTTAAGAATTCATTGCTGAGAATCGATAGCTGCCCGCACGAGGCGCACATCGTCTAAAGAACAACCGAAAGGAGCGCCGCCATGCCGCATGAAATCGCCGTGTCACCGGGACTGAATGCGTGATGCACGGCTCGGTCCCCCTGCCGCTGGAACTCGCGGACAACGTGGCCTGGCATTTCCACGATCTCGCCAAGTCGCGCACTGTCGACCGGCCGCCCGCCGAGGGCGAAGTCGGCCTGTGGCTCATCACGAGCGAGTTTCGCTTTGCGTCGGCATCGAATATCGGAAGCTGGCTGAGCGTCGCGGAGCGCAAGCGGGCGCGGCTCTATCCGAACTCGGCGATTGGCCGCCGCTTCGGCGTCGCGCGGGCGACACTGCGGCTCGTCGTATCGCAGATGTTTGGCTGCCGCCCTCAGGAAGTGCGCGTGGAGGATGCGCCCGATGAGCGCATCGTCGTGAAGGACGCGGCGGGGGAGCGCAGCGTGGGCGTCGATGTGTCGTACTCGGGCATCTGGATCGTGATGGCGGTGGCGTCGGCCGATGTCGGAATCGGCCTCAGTGTCGACGCGCCGGGCGCTCAGGGCGCGCAGATCGCGCTCGTCGAAGCGGCGCATATCGCCAGCCAAAGAGCGGGGCGCGGGGAGGGCGCTGCATCGTCGACGTGGCATGGTCTCGTGCTGCCGATGCCCGGCGAGCTGCGCGGCGTCGTCGCGGTGGATCGGCCGGTGTCGGAAGTCCACGCGTTCGGCTGGGAAAAGCAGATCAAGGCGAATACGGACGTCTGATCCGCCGCGCCAAAGCAAAAACCCCATGCGCCGCGCATGGGGTTTTGCGTTTCAATCAGGACCGAGTTGGGCCGCGAATCAGGCCGCAGCAGGCCGCCACTTCAACAATCTTTGCTCCACCGCCGTCAACAGATAGTCCGCCGCCAGCGCGACGACGGCCAGCACGATCATCGCCGCGAAGACCCCGCTTGCGTTAAACGCACCTTGCGCCGTGGAAATCAGCAGCCCGATGCCCTGCTTCGATCCGAGGAATTCGCCGACCACCGCGCCGACGAGCGCGAAGCCGAAGCTCACGTGCAGGCTGGCGAGAATCCACGACAGCGCCGACGGAATGACTACCGAAGTCGTCACTTGCCGCCGCGACGCGCCGAGAATCTGCGCATTCGCGATCATGTAGCGGTCGGCCTCCCGCACGCCCTGAAACGCATTGGCGAACACGACGAAGAACACCATCACGACCGCGAGCGCGACCTTCGACGCCATGCCGAGCCCGAGCGCGATGACGAACACCGAGCCGAGCACCACGCGCGGAATCGAATTCGCAATCTTGATGTAGATGCTGAACACATCCGACAGCAGCTTGTTGCGCCCGAGCACGATGCCGCAAAACACGCCCGCCACCGAGCCGATGATGAAGCCTAGCCCGGTCTCTTCGAGCGTGACCCAGACTTGCGTGAGCAACGGCCCTTGCGACGTGCCCTCGACGAACCATTCGACGATCTGCTCGTAGATCGCGGAAGGCATCGAGAAGAAGAACGGGTCGATCCAGTGCAGGCGAGCGGACAGTTCCCAGCCGCCGAGCACGATGACCAGCACCGCGATGCGCAGCCCGATCACGAGCGCATGACGTTGCCGGATGCGCCGTTGCGCCTCGCGTTCGACTTGCGCGAGCGCGCCGGCGTCGATGCCTGCGGGCATCGTCTGTTGAGGTGTTGACATGTTCGATGTTCCTTTCGGACAGGTTCAGCCGATTTGCACTTCTTCGCGCAAGTCGTGCCAGATATCGCGTGAGATTTCGATGAAGCGCGGGTGATACCGAATCTCCGACGTAATGCGCGGACGCGGCAAGTCGATCTCGTAGACCTTCTTGAGCGTCGCGGGCCGCGCGGTCAGCACGAAGACGCGGTCAGCAAGCGCGATGGCTTCTTCGAGATCGTGCGTGACGAACACCACCGATCCCGCGTTCGCCGACCAGAGCTCCAGCAGTTCGTCCTGCATCAGCGTGCGCGTCTGCATGTCGAGCGCGGAGAACGGCTCGTCCATCAGCAGGATTTCGGGCTTGTTGATGAACGTCTGCGCGAGCGCCACGCGCTTTCTCATACCGCCCGACAACTGATGCGGATAGTGCTTGCCGAATTTGTCGAGGCCGACGCGGCGCAGCCATTCGTTGGCTTCGTAGTAGGCGGCGGACTTCGAGCGGCCGCGGTACAGCGGGCCGGCGGCGACGTTGTCGAGCACCGAGCGCCACGGAAACACGGCATCCGCCTGAAACACGAAGCCGATGCGCGGATCGATGCCGTCGACCGGCGCGCCCATCACGCGCACTTCGCCGGTCGTCGGCTTGAGCAGGCCCGTGATCATGCCGAGCGTCGTGGACTTGCCGCATCCCGTCGGGCCGACGATCGCGACGAACTCGCCCTTCGCCACCGACATGCTGAAGTCGCGCAGCGCGACGGTCGCGCGGCCATCGGGCGAGATGAAGCGGCAAGAGACATTGCGAAGTTCGATCGCGGGTTGTCGTGTCGTATTCATCGCCGGCCTCACTTCGATGCCGACGCCATCGCCGCGCCCGCCACATATTCGTTGGAATACGTGCGCGCCAGATCGATATGCTTGCCCTTCACTGAAGGATTGAACGCCGACAGCACTTTCAGCACGGTATCCGGGCCATCGGCGGGCATCTTGCCGTCCTTCGTGAACATCGGCAGCGAGGCCTTCAGCGCGCCCACGTAGAGTTCCTTGTTCTTCGCGTAGTAATCCTTCGGCATCTTCTCGGCGATCTGCTCGGCGCTGTGCGTCGCGATGAAGTTCAGCGTCTTGACGAAGGCGCGCGACAGCTTGGCGGCCTCCGCCTTGTGCGATTCGGCCCACGCGCGCTGCACGTAGAAGCTCGACGCCGGGTAAGTGCCGCCGAGCGCGGCGCGCGTGCCTTCGATGGTCCGCATGTCGACCAGCACCTTCGCGTCGCCGGTCTTGAGCAGTTGCGACACCGTCGGCTCCGTCGTCATGCCCGCGTCGATGCGCTCCTGCTTGATCGCCGCGATGAAGCTGTTGTCCGCGCCGACCGGCAGCAGCGTGTATTCCTTCGACGTCACGCCTGCGCGCTGCGCGAGGTACTGCGTGAGAAAGCTCGTCGACGAACCGAGGCCCGTCACGCCGAGCGTCTTGCCTTTGACATCGGCCATGCTCTTGATCGTCGATGATGCCTTGGTCGACACCACTTCCACTTCGCCCGGCACCTGACCGAACACGACGAGCGCCTGCACTTCCTTGCCCTTGCTCTGCAGGTCGATGGTGTGATCGTAAAAGCCGACCACACCTTGCACCGCGCCGGCGAGCAACTCGTTCTCGGCATCGACGCCCGCGGGCTGCGAGAGGATTTCGACATCGAGCCCTTCGTCCTTGAAGTAGCCGAGCTGCTCGGTCAGCTTCGCGGGCAGATAGATGATCTTGGTCGCGCCGCCGACCATGATCGATAACTTTTCCGCGTGGGCGGATACGGAAGCGGCGGCGAGCGCGAAAGCGACACCGGATAAAGCAGCGATCTGGCGCAGAGTACGCATCAGGAGTCTCCTTGAGATGGGCCGTCGTGCGCGGCCCGCTTTTCGAATGTGTGCGGCGATTATAGGAATGCCAAACCTTCTGCCAGCTTTCTGAGCCGATGCCGGAACATGGGTGTTAACCCGATGCATCGCGCATTCGCGAGACGCCCTACAATCGCGCGGCATGAAGCTGCTCCTGATCGAAGACAACCCGACGCTTTCGCTCTGGCTCGCCAAGATGCTGGAACAGGAGGCGTTCGCGCTCGACGCGGTGCAAGACGGCGAAGCGGCCGATCAACTGCTGCGCGCGAATCACTATGACGTCGTCCTGCTCGATCTCAACCTGCCGCGGCTGTCGGGCAAGAACGTCCTGCGCCGCATGCGGCAGCGCGGCGACGCGACACCGGTGATGATCCTCACGGCGAGCGGTTCCATCGACGAAAAAGTCGAACTGCTCGGCGCGGGCGCGGACGATTACCTCGTCAAGCCGTTCGAGGTCCGCGAACTGATCGCACGCGTGAAGGTGATGATCCGCCGGCGCAGCGCCGCGACGGCGAACGAAGTGTCGTGCGGCGATCTGGTCTTCGATATCGACACGCGCCAGTTCGCGCTCAAGGGCGCGCCCCTCAACGTGACGCCGCGTGAGCGCAGCGTGCTCGAAGCGCTGATGCTGCGGCTCGGCAAGACGGTGTCGAAGGCGTCGCTGCTGGACGCGATCTTCACGCACGAGGATCAGCCGAGCGAGGACGCGCTCGAAATCTACGTGTCGCGGCTGCGCAAGAAACTCGATGGCAGTTCCGCCGCGATCGTGACCTTGCGCGGGCTTGGCTATCTGCTTCGAAAGAAGGACGATGACCAATAGCCTGCGCGTTCGCCTTTTGTGGTGGCTGCTCGTGCCGCTCGCGTTGTATGTGTTCGTGTCGGGCAAGGCCGCATACGACAACGCGCGCCACACGGCCGACCTCTTGCAGGAGAACACGCTGCTCGCGTCGGCGCGGATGATCGCGGGCGAAGTGGAGTGGTCGGACGGCATGTTGCGCGTCGACATACCGCCAGCGGCGCTCGAAGTGTTCGCGTCGCCTCATGGCGATCAGGTCTACTACAACGTGAGCGTCGACGATGGCCGCCTGCTCGCGGGCCTGCCGGACTTCCCGTCGAACCGTGCCGCAGCCGAAGCCGCGACGCACGATACCCCCATTTACTACGACGCGGCTTTGCACGGCGCGTCGATCCGCGTGATCGGCTACGTGCGCCGCATGTACGACAACGGATCGATACGTCACGTGCTCGTGTCGGTCGGCAAGACGCAGGCATCGCGCGATGCGATGGTGCGCCAGCTTTGGCGCGGGCAGCTCGTGCGGCAGATCGAGATCGTCTTGCTCGCGGTGGCGCTGGCGTGCATCGGCCTGACCTTCGAACTGCGTCCGCTCCTGAAGATCAAGGACGAGGTGATGGACCGTGATCCGATGCAGCTGGAGCCGCTGCGCGTCGAGCGCCTGCATGCGGAGTTGCGGCCTATCGTCGATGCGATCAACCAGTGCATCGCGCGGCTCGGCGTGCAGGTGGCGGCGCAGCGGCGCTTCATCGCGGATGCGGCGCATCAGTTGCGTACGCCGCTGACCGTGCTTGAGACGCAGGTGCAATATGCGCGGCAGCATCGTGCGCTCGAGCCGTCGCTGACCGAAGCGCTGGCGGCGATGCAGCGCAGCACGCGCTCGATGGTCGGCCTGACCAACAAGCTGCTGCTGCTCGCGCAAGCCGAAGCGGCGGATTACACGCAACTGGCGACGCAGAAGGCGGACCTGTCGGGCATCGCGAAAGAGGTGGTCGAGGATCTCGCGCTGGTTGCCGAGAAGCGCGGCATCGATCTCGGCGCGGAACTGGGCGATGCGGCGTGGATCATCGGTCACGAGGGATTGCTTGCGGCGCTCGTGTTCAACGTGACGGAGAACGCCGTGCGCTATACGCAATCGGGCGGGCACGTGACCGTCGCGGTGGCGCAAGACGGCGAGCGCGTGACGCTCGCCGTCACCGACGACGGGCCGGGCATACCGGCGGAAGCGCGCAGCCGCGTGTTCGAGCCGTTCTATCGCGCATCGGCGGATACCGAGGGCACGGGGCTCGGGCTTGCGATTGCGCGTGAGATCGTGCAGGCGCATCGCGGGGAAATCGCGATTTCGGCAAGCGACCCTTCGGGGAGGGGCTTGGTGGTGGCGGTGCGGTTTGCGGCGGCGTGACCGCCAGCCCGGGCTGTGATCCTTGTTGCTTTACGACAAGCGCAGACTGTCACGCCTGCGGTTCGCTCTGTGGCGCGAAGCGCCCGGCACCGGTTGATGTAGACCCATGGCACCCTCCTTGCATCCCCTCTCCACTTCGCATGACCGACGACCCAAGGAGCCGCCTCATGCCTCAAGACCTCACCTTCCGCGCCGGCGAAGCCACCGTTTTCGCCGCGCCCGGCCAGGCCACCGACGCCATGCCGGAAATCCTGATCGGACGTGTCGACGGCCCCGTCGGTCACGCGTTCGCGAACATGATGGCGCAGTCGAAAGGGCATACCGCGATGTTCGCGATCCGCGCATGCAATCAAATGGTCCGGCCCGCGACGATGATCGTCCCGAAGGTCACGCTGAAGGACATGCCGACCATCGAGCTATTCGGCGGCGTGGTTCAGTCGGCCACCGCCGATGCCGTCGTCGATTGCCTGATCGAAGGCATCCTGCCGAAGGAGCACGCCAACGAGCTGTGCATCATCAGCCTCGTGTGGATCGATCCGCGCTGCGTGACCGACGCCAATCTCGACAAGAAGGACATGTATCGCACCAACTACGAAGCGACGAAGCTCGCCATCCAGCGCGCGATGAACAACGAGCCGAGCGTGGAGACGCTGATCGCGAACCGCCACAGCATCAAGCACGATATGGACGACTGGAGCTGATTGAAACGGCATCCTCACTAAAAGCGCGCTGCGGCGCTTCAACGGGCGCAAGGCACGTTCACATCCGACGAAACACCTAGGCATAATAGGCAACACCCGAGAACACCGGAACGCGCCTGCCTATGACCCGCCCAGCACTGGAATGCCGCCGCCTTCATAAAACTTTCGGTTCTGGCAGAACCATTCTCGCGGGACTGGACTTCACGCTCGGATCGAGCGAATTCATCGCGATCATGGGCGACTCGGGCGTCGGCAAGTCCACGCTGCTGAATCTCATCGCGGGACTCGACGCGCCGGACAGCGGCGAAATCCTCATCGACGGCGTATCCATCTCCGCGCTGAGCGACGAAGCCGCCACCCGCACACGCCGCGAAAAGCTCGGCTTCGTGTTCCAGGCGTTCCACGTGCTGCCGCATCTGACGCTCGTGCAGAACGTCGCGGTGCCGCTCCTGCTCAATGGCATGCCTATCGCGCCGGCGCACGGCATGCTCGCAGCAGTCGGCCTCTTCAATCGTCAGGACGATCTCCCGCGCCAGCTTTCGGGCGGCGAACTGCAGCGCGTGGCTATCGCGCGGGCGCTGGTGCATCGGCCGCGCCTGATCCTCGCCGATGAACCCACCGGCAATCTCGATCCGCAAACCGCGCACGAAATTCTCGGCTTGCTGCGAACGGAAACGCGCGCGACTGGCGCCGCCGCGATCATGGTCACGCACTCGGAAGCGGCGGCGGCCTTCGCCGACCGCGTGCTGGTTCTCGCCGACGGCGCCCTGCACGAAGCGGCATCGCTTTCGGCGTTCAACGAAGCGCGTGCACGATGACGGCGCGCCCGGCCGCTCATCGCCTGCTGTCCCGCTGGCTGCTCGGCGCGCAATGGCGCAGTCATCGCGGACGCGCGCTCGTCGCCATTCTCACGATCGCCCTGGGCGTCGGGCTCGGCTATGCGGTGCAGCTCATCAACAGCGCCGCGTTCAATGAATTCTCCGCCGCCGCCCGCAGTCTTTCCGGTCAGGCGGACTTGCAGGTGCGCGGCGTGCAGCCGTACATCGACGAACGTCTTTACCCGATACTCGCGATGCGTCCCGGCGTCGCGATGGCGAGTCCCGTGCTCGAAGTCGATGTCGCCGTGCCGAAGCAGAGCGCGCCGCTGAAAGTTCTCGGCATCGACGTGTTCCGCGCGAAACGCATCGCCCCCGATCTGACCGGCGTGCCGTCGCCGCAAGCGCCGCTCGACGTCTTATCGGACGATGCGATCTTTCTTTCGACCGCCGCGCAGCAATGGCTGCATACCGGCGTGGGCTTGCAGGTCGATCTGCAAAGCGGCACGTCGCCGGTGCCGCTGCGCGTGGCGGGCGGCGTCGTGCGGGCGTTGCCGGGGCAGCGCATCGGCGTGATGGACATCGCCGCCGTGCAGTCGCGCTTCGGCATGCAGGGCCGGCTGACGCGCATCGATCTGCAACTGGCGCGCGGCGTCGATCGCGAAGCGTTTCAGCGCGCGTTGCAGGACGAACTCGGCGCGCGCATCGTCGTCGGGCAGACGCGGGATATCGAAAGCCGCACCGACAGACTGTCGCGGGCGTATCGCATCAACATGAACGTGCTGGCGCTCGTCGCGTTGTTCACGGGCGCGTTCCTCGTCTTTTCGACGCAGGCCGCGGGCGTGGTGCGACGCCGCGCTCAATTCGCGATGCTGCGCGTGCTCGGCATGACGCGCGGCCATCTGGTGCGGCAGATCATGACGGAAGGCGCGTTGCTGGGCGTCGCCGGCGCTGTGCTCGGCATCGCGCTGGGGTTCACGGTCGCGGGCATCGCGCTGCGTTTTTTCGGCAGCGATCTGGGCGGTGGATACTTCCCCGGCGTCCAGCCGCGCGTTCACTTCGAGCCGGTCTCGACAGCGGTTTTCCTCGCGCTCGGCATCGGCGTGGCGCTCGCCGGCACGCTCGTTCCGGCGCTCGAAGCGGCTCGCGCACGGCCCGCGCCGGCGTTGAAGGCGGGCAGCGAGGAAGCCGCGCTCTCGCCGCTGTCGACGCCATGGCCCGCGCTGTTCTGCCTCGCGCTCGGCGCGGCGCTGACGCAGGCGCCACCCATCGACGATGCGCCCTTCGCCGGCTATGCGGCTGTCGCGCTGTTGCTGATCGGCGGAATCGCGCTGATGCCGCGCCTGACCGCCATCGTCTTCGGCGCGGCGAGCATCACGCATGGATGGCTGCGCGCGAAGCGCAAGCGCAGCGCGGTCGCGACGCTCGCGCTCGCGCGGCTCGCGAACGCGCCGGGGCAGGCGTCGATTGCAATGGGCGGCGTGCTGTCGAGCTTCACGCTGATCGTCGCGATGGCGATCATGGTGGCGAGCTTTCGCGTGTCGGTCGTGGACTGGCTGGAGCATCTCCTTTCCGCCGATGTCTACGCGCGCGTGGTGTCGAGCGGCGACACGGGCGGCCTCACGCCGGACCAGCAGGCGCAGATCGCGGCGACCAACGGCGTCGCGCATGCAGCGTTCTCGCGCGCATCGCAGGTCACGCTCGATGCATCGAAGCCGCCGGTCGCGCTGATCGCCCGCGAGATCAACGAGTCCGATCCCGGCGCGATGCTTCAGATGACCGGCGCGACGCTGCCGCCCGAATCGTGGCGCACCGATGAAACGCCGGTCTGGGCGTCCGAGGCGATGGCGGACCTGTACGGCTACCGCACCGGGCAACGGCTGACGCTGCCGGTCGGCGGCGCGAGCGAGCGCTTCGTCGTCGCGGGCATCTGGCGCGACTATGTGCGGCAGACCGGGGCGCTGCAGATTCGCCTCGCGGACTATCGGCGGCTGACCGGCGACATGGGCGCGACCGATGCGGGCATCACCTTGCGCAAGGGCGCGTCGGCGGGGCAGGTCATCGCGGCGCTGCAGAAGCTCCCGTTCGGCGATGCGCTCGAGTTCTCGCAGCCCGGCGACATCCGCGCGCGCACGCTGACCATTTTCGATCGCAGCTTTGCGGTCACATATCTGCTGGAGGCGGTGGCGATCGTCATCGGCCTGTTCGGCGTGGCCGCGACGTTCTCGGTGCAGACGCTCGCGCGCTCGCGGGAGTTCGGCATGCTGCGGCATGTCGGCGTCACGAAAAAGCAGATTCTCGCGCTGCTCGCCTCGGAAGGCGGCCTGCTCACGGTGCTCGGCATCGCGGTGGGCTGCGTGCTCGGCTTCGCGATCAGCCTGATTCTCGTGTTCGTCGTGAATCCGCAATCCTTTCATTGGACGATGTCGCTGCACGTGCCATGGACGATGCTGCTCATCATCGGCTGCGTGATGCTGGTGTCCTCGTGTACGACGGCGGTGCTGGCCGGGCGGCGCGCGGTATCAGTCGATGCGGTTCGCGCCGTGCGGGAGGACTGGTGATGCGCGCTTTATCGACGATGCTGATCGCGCTCCTTTCGACTGCCGCGCTCGCCGCCGAGCCGCAGTTCGCGGCGGTCGTGCCGGGGCGGGCGATCGACTGGCCGCAGGACAGCGGCGCGCATCCGCCGTATCGCACGGAATGGTGGTACGCGACCGGCTGGCTGGAGACGCCGGACCACAAGCCGCTCGGTTTTCAGATTACGTTCTTTCGGTCCAGCACCGGAAAGGGCGGCGGCGAGGGCGCGTTCGATCCGTCGCAGCTGATCGTCGCGCACGCGGCGCTGTCCGATCCGGCGTATGGACGGCTCGTGCACGACCAGCACATCGCGCGGCAGGGCTTCGGGCTGGCCTATTCTAACGCGGGCAATACCGATGTGAAGCTCGATGCGTGGCGCATGGTTCGCGATCCGGATGGCCGCTATGCCGTCGACGCCGATGCCGATGCCGCCGGTTTCGCGCTGCATCTCGTCTTTACGCCGACGCAGCCGCCGATGATCCAGGGTGAGGGCGGCTATTCACGCAAGGGTCCGCAGCCGCAGCAGGCGAGCTATTACTACAGCGAGCCGCAATTGCAGGTGAGCGGCCGGGTGACGCGGCCGTCGTCGTCGGGAAAGGGCGAGACCGTCGACGTGAAGGGCAGTGCGTGGCTCGATCACGAGTGGTCGAGCACGCTGCTTTCGGCGGACGCATCGGGCTGGGACTGGCTCGGCGCGAATCTGGACGATGGCGCCGCGCTAATGGCCTTCAAGGTCCGCTCCCGCGACGGCCGGGCGGTCTGGTCGCACGCTGCGCTGCGTGGCAGCGATGGCCGCACGACGCAATACGGCCCCGGCGATGTCGAGTTCACGCCGGAGCGCCAGTGGCGATCGCCGCGCACGAACACGGAGTATCCGGTGGCGATGACGGTGCGCGTCGGCGGAATGCGCTGGCGTCTGGCTCCGCTGATCGACGATCAGGAGCTGGATTCGCGCGAATCGACGGGCGCGGTGTATTGGGAGGGCGCGGTGACGGTGACGGGCGAAGCGCAGAGCGCCGGGCGGCGGGGGAGAGGGTATCTCGAGCTGACGGGGTATGCGAAGGCGGTGGAAGGGGGGAAGCGGTAAGTCAACGCCGGCTGCCCGGCTTCGGACAGGCAATGATCCCTTTCTGATTCAATCCCGCTTTGTTCTCCCTTGCCCGGCGTGAGCGCAAAAGCGCAAGTTGCGATGGGCGGCATGAGCGAAGGTCTCATTGACGGTGCCGCAACCGGCTAAATGCTCGCCCGCGGAACACGCAATGCTTCGAGAAAGGCACTTCACCCCGTGCGCCAGTGCGCCTCGCCCAAAACCCGCACAATACCGGGTTAACCCTCTACAAAACCCAGAAAGTCATGTCCGACCTAACCAGTCCTCTTCCTCGCCGCAGCGACATCAATCCGACGCCGCTCGGCATTGCGGCAATGCTGATCGTCGCGGGCGCGTGGTACCTCGCGCAAACCGCCAGCGCACGCCAGGCCGCGCTTTACGTCGTCGGCGCACTGCTCGGCATCGTGCTTTACCACGCGGCGTTCGGCTTCACTTCCGCGTGGCGCGTCTTCATCGCCGATGGCCGCGGCGCCGGTCTTCGCGCGCAAATGGTGATGCTCGCTGTCGGCGTCGCGCTGTTCTTCCCCGCGCTCGCCGCAGGCGCGCTGTTCGGCATGCCGGTGACCGGGCTCGTGTCGCCCGCGGGCACGTCGGTGATCGTCGGCGCGTTCATCTTCGGCATCGGGATGCAACTGGGCGGCGGCTGCGCCTCTGGCACGCTCTACACCGTCGGCGGCGGCAGCACGCGCATGATCGTGACGCTCCTCGCGTTCATCGCCGGATCGGTGATCGCGACCGCGCACATGCCGTTCTGGACCGCACTCCCTTCGCTTCCACCGATATCGCTCGTCAAGTCGATGGGTCTCGCGCCCGCGCTCGCCTTCAACTGGATTCTGTTCGCATTGATCGCGGCATTGACCGTGTTCATCGAGAAGCGCCGGCACGGAAAGCTCGTCGCGGCGCACGTTCAGCCCGCGCATACGTCGCCGTGGCTGCATGGGCCGTGGCCGTTGCTGGCAGGCGCGCTCGCGCTCGCTGTGCTCAACTTCGCGACGCTCGCGTTGTCCGGACGGCCGTGGGGCGTCACGTCGGCGTTCGCGTTGTGGGGCGCAAAGGCGGCTTCCGCGATGGGCGTCGACGTCGCAAGCTGGCCCTACTGGATGAGCAAGGCCAACGCCGCGACGCTCGCCGCGCCCATCTCGCATGACGTGACCTCGGTGATGGACATCGGCATCGTGCTCGGCGCGATGCTCGCCGCCGCGCTCGCCGGACGCTATGCGCCGATCTGGCGCGTGCCGATGCGCTCGCTGATCGCCGCCGTCGTCGGCGGCCTGCTGCTCGGTTATGGCGCGCGGCTCGCCTATGGCTGCAACATCGGCGCGTATTTCAGCGGCATCGTGTCGGGCAGCCTGCACGGCTGGCTGTGGCTCGTGGCCGCGTTCTTCGGCAACGTGCTCGGCACGCGGCTGCGTCCGATGTTCGGACTGGAAGTCGAGCGGCTCAAACCCACGTCCTGCTGATTTTCACTTGCGCGGCCACCGGTTCTCGAAGACGCATTCCTCCGGCGGCCGCCGCTTCGCCCAGCCCTCCGTTTCGAGCATCGGCGCGTCGTAAAAGCGGTCGACGTGGCCAATGCACAGGATCGCCACAGGCCGCGCCCCTGCCGGCATCCCGAGCAATTCGGCGATCTCTCGCGGATCGAACAGCGACACCCATCCCATGCCGATACCCTCGGCGCGCGCCGCGAGCCACATGTTCTGAATCGCGCAGGCCACCGACGCAAGGTCCATCTCCGGCAACGTGCGGCGGCCGAACACGTGGTGTTCGCGGCCATCCATCAGCGCCATCACGAGCAATTCCGCGCATTCGCGCATGCCTTCCACCTTCAGTTGCATGAACGCATCGCGGCGCTCGCCGAGCGCGTCGGCGGTGAGAAGCCGCTCGCGTTCCACCGCTGCATGCAGCTGCGCGCGAACCTGCGCGCACGTGATGCGCACGATCCGCCACGGCTGCATGAAGCCGACGCTCGGCGCGTGCAATGCGGCATCGATGAGCCGCTGCATGATCTGCGGCGCGACGGGATCGCTCACGAAGTGGCGCATGTCGCGTCGTTGCGCGATCGCGCGGTAGACGGCGTTTCGTTCTGATTCGCTGAAAGTCTGGTTCATTCGTCGATTGGCATGCATGCGCGGTAGCGAAACTGTATCTGCATCGAGCAATCGTGCACAGCCGTGACACGCGCAAAGTTGCGCGACGGTGCGGTACGCCACCATCGGCGCCGGGAAAATAGGCGAGCATGTCCGATGCCGTTCGGCACGCTCGCCGTCCGCATCCTCATCGACCAGGCAGGCACATGACATTCGATCACGGCGTATTCACCGTCTCGCTCGACTTCGAACTGCTGTGGGGCGTGCGCGAGACGCGGACCATCGAAAGCTACGGCGAAAATCTGCGCGGCGGTCGGCGCGCGATTCCGCAGATGTTGAGCGTCTTCGGCAACAGCGGCATCCATGCGACGTGGGCGACCGTCGGCTTCATGTTTCACCGCGATACCGCCGAACTCAAAGCGAGCCTGCCGGCAGCGCGTCCGCACTACAAGCGGCCTGGAATATCGCCGTATGAATATATCGATGCCGCGCATGAACTCGATCCGCTCTATCACTTCGCGCCCGAACTGATTGCACGTATCGCCGCGCAGCCGGGGCAGGCCATCGGCACGCACACGTACTCACACTATTACTGTCTGGAAGAAGGGCAGGGCGTACGCGAGTTCGAAGAGGACATCGCCTGTGCGGTGGACGTGGCGCGGCGCTCGGGCGTGGACATCACGAGCATCGTGTTTCCGCGCAATCAATGCAACGATGCGTATCTCGCCGTGCTGATGAAGCATGGCATTCTTTGCTATCGCGGCACGCAAGGCGGACACGCCTATGCAGCCTCCGACAAGGCAGGACAGAGCCGCGCCAGGCGCGCGAGCCGCCTGCTCGATGCCTATGTCAACGTGTCAGGCCACAATACGCACGCGCTCGAAGACTGCTTTCGCTCGATGCCGTTCAACTTTCCGGCGAGCAGCTTTCTGAGGCCCTTCAAGCGCAAGGCCGCGATGCTGGACACGCTGCGCCTGAACCGGATAAAAGATGCGATGACGCACGCTGCGATCCACAAGCGGCTCTATCACCTGTGGTGGCATCCGCATAACTTCGGGCGCGACATGGCGGCGAATATCGCGTTCCTGCAGCGTATCGCGGATCACTACGTCGTCCTTCGCGAGCGATACGGCTTCGTTTCGCTGAACATGGAAGAACTGTGCGCGCTCGGCGAGCGTCTTCACGCGGATGGACGTGCGTCCAGCGCGCTCGAAACCGCCGTGTGATGCGGGCGGTGCCGAGTCTGGATATCAGCGGCGCGTCTCGTGCGACGTGGCCGGCGTGATCGAAGAATGGCCGAGCAGGAAGCGCGGCGTCTTGAAGCGCACGATGCACGCATAGAACCACACGTACGCGCCGACGAACACGATGTCCGTTGCGAACAGCACGACCGGCTGATTCCAGAAGAGCGACGCAGGCACGACGCCCACGGAGCACAGCGCCCACAGATACGGCGATGTGCGCGCGTTGCGCCGGCCCCGTTGACGGGCATCGCGATAATCGGCCCCGCGCAGCGCGATGCGCCGATAGATCAGCGTATGAAGATGCACGCCATCCGGTTCGCTGACGGGCCGCCCGCGAACGAACTTGCGCCGGTAGATCGAAAAGATCGTCTCGAACAGCGGGTAGATGGCCACCACGGCCGCGTACCACGCCGATACATTTGGATGCCGTGCGATCAGCAGCACGAGCAGCTCCGCCATGAGAAAGCCGATGAAGTACGCGCCGCCGTCGCCGAGAAAGATCGCCGCGCCGGGGTAGTTCCATACCGCGAAGCCGAGGATGGTGCCGATCATCGTCAAGGCGACGCTCATGATGAGCCAGTCGCCGACCTGATGCGCGACGAAGCCGATCGATCCGAAGATGAGAATCGCCGACACCGACGCGAGCCCGTTCATGCCGTCGATGAGATTGATCGCATTGGTCAGGCCCGACACCGTGAGCACGGTCAGGCCGATGGCGACCGGCATGAGCGCGAGCCCGCGATCGACGATAGGCAGATCGACGCGGCCGAGCACCGCGTTGAGTGCATAGACCGCGCAGATCGCGCCGGCCATCGCGGCGAGCAGCCGGATGCGCGGACTCACGCGCTTCGTCACGTCTTCGACGCTTCCGGCAAGAAACGGTATCGCCGCACAGCCGAGCAGCAGCAGCGACTCCCCCGGCGGGTTCGCGTCGAACATGCCGCCTACGATGAACGTGATTCCAGTTCCGCCCACGATGGCCACGCCTCCGACGCGCGGAACAGGGACGGTGTGCATCTTCTGTACGCCCTTCAAGTCGGAATCGAGCCAGCGAGAACCGGCGCGAGTCGTGTATTTCACGATCCAAAGAGTCAGACAAAACGATGTCAGGCAACCGAGGGCGAGATTCAGCATTGTCGTGTGCTCATGGTCAACAGCGCGGACGGTTGATCGGATCGCGAAGTAAGAGCCTACTCCGATGTGGCAGGCCGGTGCGCCGGCCCACGAGTCTTGCAATGAAGCTACTGCATCAGGCGATATTCCGGATATGCAATCGGCGAAACGAGTGATAACCCTTTTTATTCCCGCGTTTTTTATGATTAATCAGGGATATCCCGCTAAGCGAATCATGTTGGGAGTCCGAATATCATCTCTCGACACGCCTTTTTAATGGCACGTTTTTTTGTTGGTGAAATGTTGGCTAGGCCGCGTATCAGTCAACAATTGGCCGCTCTCAAAAGCCTTCTTTTGTGCTTTGGAGGCATGGCAGACGCAGCGTATGTCGATATGATGACGGCGACTTTACGCGGCGCTCACGCAATCCATCGGCGAAGCACGTACCTACCCGCGCGATTGCGCGCGAGGTCATCGCTCAGCACGCGCGCAGGCACGCCCGCAACGGTGACGTTGGCCGGTACATTCGTGGTCACGACACTCCCGGCGCCGATGGTCACTGAATCGCCAATCACGACGTCTTCGACGATGCATACATGCGGCCCGATATACACGTTATCCCCAATGGTCGCGGCCTGACCATGATTCGAGCCGATGGTCACGCATTGCGAGAGATTGCAGTTCGCGCCAATTACGGCTGTTTCGTTCACCACGATATTTCCGAAGTGCCCGATAAAGAGCCCCGGCCCCACGATTGTGCCGGCCGGAATGACGATTCCGAA
The DNA here is from genome assembly GCF_000698555.1 of Caballeronia grimmiae. Taxonomy (GTDB): domain Bacteria; phylum Pseudomonadota; class Gammaproteobacteria; order Burkholderiales; family Burkholderiaceae; genus Caballeronia; species Caballeronia grimmiae. The sequence goes on from NZ_JFHE01000002.1 coordinate 110,043, forward strand.
CTGACGCTGCTTGCGGCGCAGGATAATTCTCAGGAGTACGCCAAGTATCCCGCGCGGTCTCGACGACGCCAGACGGAACCACACCGAATAGTTGAATCCTTCGGAGGATATGAACTTCCGAACGAGCGTGCCCGTATCGGCTGCCCCGGCATAGCGGTAAAGATCGCTTCTGATCAGATCGATCGCTTTCATCGGTAACCTAACGAAGGTGCGGTGCGCGGTAGCGTAACGGGCTGTTCATCGCGTATAAGTTTGAGAACTCACATTTCATTCGATGTCTTCCAACGACGCAAAGAGGAGTTCGCCGCGTCATGCGAAAAAGAAGGCTTGCGCTAAAACTCATTGCATCCGGCGCGCTGGTGAAAACCCTTGCCGAAACGCCCGTTCTTGCAGCGGATATCGTGAGGTCGAGCGCGTTCGGCGTAAAGGGAGACGGAACCACCAACGACCGCATGCGCCTTCAGGCCGCTATCGACGCATCCGTCGACAAGACGCTCGTCATCGATGGCCGTTGCCGCATCGACGCCAAGGGCCTCGATTTGCGCAGCGGATCGCGCGTGCGCTTCGAGCCGGGCGCGTCGATCAAGTTGCTCGCGCACAATACGCCCTTTTACCAGATCATTCGCATCTGGGACGTGACCAACGTGGTCCTGGAGAACGCTGCGCTGGATGGCAGCAAGGAACTGAACGCCGCAACGCCGAAGCGTCGCGACGAAGGCTACGGAATGGGCATCTCCATCGCGGGCAGCACGAACGTAACGGTTCGGTCGGCGGTCACCACCGCCTGCTGGGGCGACGGCGTCTACATCGCGAACAGTTATCGCTCGCCGCACGTGCCGCCCGAAGACATTCGCCTGATCGAGCATCGCGCGAGCGATTGCAGGCGGCAGGGCGTGTCGATCATCAGCGGCAGGAACATCACGCTCGAGCGGTGCACGTGGCAGAACATCGCGGGGACGGCGCCTTCGGCGGGGCTCGACATCGAACCGAATTCCAATCGTGACGTGCTCGAGAATATTCGCGTCGTCGATCCGGTCACGCGCAATTGCAAGATCGGCATTCTGGTCTTTCTTGCGGAGATCCCGGGGCCGCTCGCGAAGCACGTCGATATAACGATCAGCGGTCATCGCGACGAAGGATCGAGTGACAATGCTTTCAGCGTATCCGGCCTCGATACGAAAGGCTTCGTCGTGAAAGGGCGCGTGGAAAGCCGTTCGCCGACGTGGATCGATTCGCGGCTCGCGTCCGTGGAAAACGTCGACTACGACAAGCGCGGGCCAACTATCGTCGTGACGGGATTGCGGCTGATTCGTTAGAGCTTTAGAGATGCTGTGGGACAGCGCACAGACTGCGCGCGCGCATGACAGCACGCTGTTCGACGCCACTAGACGCGAGGATTCTCCGATGAGAGCAAGAGCGATGCAGGGCCGAAGCGCGTCAAACTGGCGTGCCGTGCATCGTGCGCAGCATTTTCTCGCGACGCCGGGCGGCTGGCTGTTCGTCACCCTCGCGGTCGTCATTCTGGTCATCATGGCGACGACGCCGCGCCATGTATCGAGCGTGCTCGACCAGGACAATTACCTCGAGTACTTTCGAAGAACGACCTGGGACTGGTTCGTCAGCACCTACAAGGCGCGCACGTCGACGCTTTCATTCGTCATCAGCACGGTCACCGAGGAATTCGGCTGGCGCGCGTGGGTGGTCGGGCTCAATGCGCTGGGATTCACGCCTGAAACGGGCGTTCGTATCACGGTCGTCATGCTCAATGCGCTCGTGTTTATCGCGCTGCTCGAAGTAAGGCGGCCGCTGCTCGGCCTCGTCCTTTGGGCCGTGGTGCCGATGGCGCTCGCGACGGTCGGCACCTTCCAGATTCGTCAGGGCATGGCGTTCGGCATCGCGATGCTCTTTACGCTGCGTTATCACCGCCCGGTCACCGGATGGGTGCTCGCGTGCTTCATTCACACGACCTTCGCGATACCGGCGCTGCTTCTGCTGACCATACGGCTATGCGGCGATCGCAGGCGGCTCGCCTTCGGCAGCGCGAGCGCGATGGCTTTCATGCTGGTGTCGTCGGCGGGTTTCCTGTTCAAGAACTTCGGCGGAAGGCGAATCGAGGAATACTCGGGATATCAGAACGATTTCACGATCAAGCTCGTCGTGCTGCTCGTCATCTACATGACGGCTTCGATCGTGTTTCTATATTCGGAATGGAAGAACCGCCCGGATGCGAAATCGACCGTCTGGACCGAGCTATGCACCATGCATATCGTTCTGGTGCTTTATTTGTTGCTCGCGTTTTTGCTCTTTCCGTTCGGCAAGGGGCGCGTATGGTATTGCATCCCGTTGATGATGACTTTCATCGTGCCGCAGATTCGTTTCAGGAACGCATTCTCGATATGGTGGGTAGTAGGGATAATGCTGGTGCTGTCCGCTGAAGTGATCAAGAGCTATTACGAAGGCGTGTACGCGTACTTCATCGGCAGTTAGAACGAATCGCGCGATTTGTCATCGACGGCATCGAGCCGCCGATGACGAACGCGATATCAGGTCTTTTCGAGCGGCGCTTTGCGCAGGCGTTTCGCGCCGGTCTTGCTTGCCATCTTCTCGCCGCGAAGCACGGTGCGCAGCGCGCCGTAATCCGCGCGCATGCGTTCGATCTCGTAGCGCGTCACGAGCCGTCCGCCGAAACCCGACAGAAAGTCGAGTATCGTCGCAGTCGAGATGCCGTCCAGGTCGAAGATCAGATTCTTCTCGCGCGCAATGCGCGCCGCTTCCCAGATCAGCAGACTGATTGCGCCGCCGTGTGCGTCCGCGCGGCGCGACGACAGCATGTAATACACCGCACGGTCGTCCCAGACCAGCGCGGTTTCCGCGACGAGCAGGCCGTTGTCGTCGAATGCGCCGAGCATCACACCGGCATTGCGCGTTCGCACTTCGCCGAGCACGCGCCGCATGATCGTCGAGCCGTAGACGTTGTTGCGTTTGCGAATGGCGAGGTTGCTGTCGTAGAAGTCGACGAAACTATCGGGGCTCGCAATCTCCCGTATCGTGAGGCGTTCGGTGGCACGCCGCACCCAGTTGCGCGTATTGCGGCGAAGCGCGGACCACGCTTCGCTTTCGGTGCGTTCGGGGGGAATCTCCATCGTGTAGCCGATGGAGACATCGTAGCCATGCAACGAAAATGCAATGGCCTCCGCTTCCGACATGCGCGTGTCCATCAATTGATGAAAGTGCGCGCACGGCGGCAACTTCGAGACGAGTTGATCCGCGATCTCCATGCGATAACACCACTCGCGATCACTGCCGCCTGCACGTTGCGGTTTGATGACGGGGCCGAGCGTGCGCGTCAGCGGCGGCAATTCGGAAATGCGCCACAAGCCTTTGCGTTCGAGCATATAGGGCATTTCACCAATGACGTCATCGCCCTGTTTGACTTCGACAACGCCCCATTTTCCGTCTGTCGCTGCTTCGAGCCACCACGGTTCATGGAAGATGGATCGCGCGGTCAGACCTTGCGGCTTGATATTACCCGCCGGGACGGTCTTCACGCTCTCCTTCGCTTTATTCGGTTTCGCTTTCGTCGGCTTTGGCTTCGTTGCAACAGTGGAAGTGCTGACTGAATAGCATTCGTTGTCCATTGTCCCTCGCAACTCGGTTCATGATGCAGTTCGCCACGCGTTTAAATCTGCGAAAGGCTTTGAGACGCAAGCGTTCCTACGCAGTCGACAGCGCTCGGATGCTGGTGAATCGGGTGACGAAGCGTTGTCGACGTTGTATGTCAGAAGAGGCAATGCATAAGTTCGACGATGTCAAGCACGGTCGTCGCGCGACTTATTACAAGCGATTACCGCAGGGTAATGGACCACTCGCGCGCACCACTGTACGGCATCGCACGTTGCGCCGGTTGCTTTGCGATGCAAGATGCGCAAGCACAGGACAGCCAATAGATTGCTTGCCATGCGCGTTTCGGGACACTGTTCGAGGCGCAGACATCGTAACCCATGCATTGCTGCAGAGACATTCATGATTGCACCAGCCTACCGTATCGACATCATCAAAACGACAGAGGAATTCCATGCGCTCGCCGAGGAATGGCAGGCGCTATGGCGTCGCGCCGGCGGACGGCATCACGAATCGTTCGTGACGTGCTGGCTAAGCTGGGAGCGCGTGGCGAAGCCGATCGGACGTTCGCTGCGCATCGTCGCGGTTCGTCGCGATGATCGGCTCATTGCAGTGTGGCCGCTCGTTCGTTCGCGCAACCGGCTGTGGACCGTGCTTCGGCCGTTGAGCCCGGAATCGGCGGACTATACGACCGTGCTGATCGACCCCGAACATGTATCAGTTGAACTGATTGAATCGATATGGCGTGCGGCGCTGGAGCGGTGTCCGTCCGATATCTTCCTGCTTCCGTATCTCGATCACGACGACACCCTGTTCCGCCTCGCCACCAGCCATCCGGGATTGATGACGTCGAAGGCGCATCCCTATGCGATCGCCCGCTTGTCGCGTGAGAAGGACTGGGAGAGTTTCGCGGCGTCGCTCGGCACGCTGTCGGGAAAGAAGCCGGGCGCATTACTCAGGCGTCTGGAACGGCAGGGCAAGGTCGAGATGCGGATACTCGGCCCCGACGACGAAGAAGAGAACGCACGCATGATCGACTGGATGCTCGCGTGCAAGCGCAGCTGGGCCGAGCGCGTGGACAAGAAGGGCGCATGGCTCTACTCGCAGGCGTTCCGCGATTATCTCGTCGCGCTGGCCAACCATCCCGCCGATAGCGACGGCAGGCCGTACGCCCGCGTCATGGTGCTGATGCTCGACGGCGCACCGGTCGCGGCGAACATGGTTGGCCTCGGCAGAAGCATCATGCTCGGCGTGATGGCGGGATTCGACCGGGATCACAGCAAGCTCGCGCCGGGAGCGATCACGATCGAAGCGTGGGTGCGCTGGGCGGTGGAAAACGGCATGGACTTCGATCTCGGCGTCGGGTCGGAGACATTCAAACCTTACTGGAGCAAGGGGAATATGTCGGCGGCGTCCAGCATTCAGATTGCGCAGTCGTCATGGGGACGCGTGGCATTCGCCGTCAACGACGGGATTAGCAAGCTCGCGGCGCTTCGCGCTGAAATGCGACGCGGTAAAGCGAAAGTCGCGTCGGAAAAACTCTGAAGAGCGATTTTCGGGGAATAGAGCAATCAAAACAGATTTGAGTCAATAAATCATAAGAATATAAACGGCAAGATATTCACTTTTCTTCATACTAGAAACCCGTGGTTCGGTAGCAACGACAGGTTTTTTTATCTCTAACCGCGATTTATTTTTAATCGTCGGATCAATAGGGCAGCGTTTTCCCCAATCCCACGTCTGGCGGGGGATTGCGCGAACGTACGTACCCGCCATTTCGACCTGTCCCCAATCGATTGTTACATCGCGTTACGAAACGTTCGGAATTGTCATACCACGTTCTGTATCATACGGACCCGGTATCGGTATTAGATACTTTGCGCGTAAGCGTTATGAAGTAAGTTTGACCGGCATTCGTGGCCTTGCATGCTTTGGGCAACTTTTTTCGCCCCGGTTGAACGGCTTTGCATTCGTCCGATTTCGGTCTCGACGGACATTCCTTTTCCTCAGTCGCCTATTAATAACGTCAAGCACAATGCTATTTTCCAAAGATAATCCCGTTTCTTCCGATCAAACTCACAACCCGCTTTTCACCCGCCGCAAATTGCTGAACGCAGTTGCCGCCTGCACCGGTGTGATGGTGCTCGCCGCTTGCGGCGGCGGCAGCGCCGATGATCTCGCGGCCACCGACAAGCGGTGGCGTCGCAACCCGGCCGCGGCGACCACGGCGGCGGCATCGAGCACCAGCGTTGCATCGTCGACGCAAGCAGCGGCCAGCACCGCGACGTCCGGCACGGTCGTCAACGCAAGCTCGTTCGGCGTGAAGGCCGACGGCGTCACCAATGACCGCGTCGCGCTGCAGAAAGCCATCGACGGGTCCGTCGGCAAGATCCTGCTGATTTCGGGCAAGGTCCGCATCGACTCCGCAGGCGTCGACCTGCGCACGAATTCGCATATCCGCTTCGCAACCGGCGCGTCGATCAAGCTGCTCGCGCACAGCACGCCCAGCTACCAGATCATGCGTATGTGGGACGTGAACAACGTGCAGATCGAGAACGCCTACCTCGACGGCAGCAAGGAACTCAATTCCGCGACCAACGATCCGAACGAGGGCGGTCAGGGCATGGGCCTTTCCATCGCCGGCGCGACGAACGTCACGATCACGTCGCCGACCACGATCAACTGCTGGGGCGATGGCGTGTACATCGGCAATTCGTATCGCACGCGCACGACGCCGAGCAACGGCGTGACGATCACGAAGCACGTTTCGGACGGCAACCGCCGCCAGGGCGCGACGATCACGAGCGGCAGCAACATCACGTTCGATACGCCGACGTGGTCGAACACGAAGGGCACGATGCCTTCGGCCGGCCTCGACATCGAGCCGAACGACAACAACGCGGTGCTGCAGAACATCAAGGTCATCAGCCCGACGACCAACAACACGCGCTACGGCATCCTCGTGTATCTCGGCGCGTTGCCGGGCCCGGTCGCGAAGAACGTGTCGATCGACATCACCAATCACCGCGACAACGCCGCTTATCACGTGGCGTATGCGGTGGGCGGCCTGCAACTGAACGGCCGTACGGTGACGGGTCACATCACCAGCGACAAGCCGGTCTACATGCACTCGGCGCTCGGCTTCAGCAAGACGGACTGGGACAACGCCGGTCCTTCGGTCGAAGTGACCAACATGACGTACACGCGTTAAGCGAAAGCGTTTAGCCGTCGATGAGAGGCCGGCGCGTCAGGCCGGCCTCTCTTTCACGCAACTGTCTTTTTCTGACAATCACCTGCACCCACCCTCAACTTTCGGCGGAAAATGCCGAAAACTAATGGCATGGATGCTGCTCTAAGTAATCCCGGCTGCGGGATTACCCAGCGTCGATCCGTCTTGGAGAGGGAATGGACTTCGCCACTACTGTCGGCACGATAGTGTTCTTTGCTGTCGTCGCGCTCGCCTTGCTGGCGGCGGCCGACGTGCTGCTGCCTTCGCGCCGGCGGCATCGGCGCGCCAAGGGCAGCGACGAAGGCGGCGGCGATCGATCGCCCGGTCTGCGGGGCGGCCTGCGCGGCCCCATGCACGAGCCGGACGAACTCGAGCCCAAGGAAGCGGGGCATTCATCGCGCTCCAGTCATCAGAAATGACTCTGCCTGTGCAAATTCTGCGTTCTTGACAGCATGCCGCGCCGCAATCGGTGGCGCATGCGCAATCATCAGTCTGTCAGTCGACGCCCGACGCAATCTCCACATCCAGCCGTTCACGCATTGAGCCGTTCAGCGCGCGATTCGCGCAACGCGTTCGTCGTACGGATATAGGTCTCCTCATAGCGTCGCCAGCTCGTTTCGATCGAAAACACCCGCTCGATCCGCTCACGAGCCGCCAAGCCCAGCCTCGAGCGTTCTTCCGCAGGCATCGTCAGCATGTCGATGAGTGCGCGCCCCAATGCGTCCGCGTTTTCAGGCGGCGTCACCAGACCCGTATCGCCGATGAGCCATGCCGTATCGCCCACATCCGTGGCCACGCAAGGCACGCGGCAGGCCATCGCTTCGCCGACGACAGTCGGCAGTCCTTCACTGCGCGACGACAGGCAGAACACGTCGAGTCCGGCGAGCAGCGTCTCGGGATGACGCAACGCGCCGAGCAGACGCCCCGCATGCGCGACGCCTGCCTTATCGAGCAACGACACGAGTTCGCGATTGTCGCCATCGAGCCCGCGTCCCGCCATCACGAAGCGGCAGTCCGGCAACACGTCGAGCACGCGACGCATCGCGGCGATGAAGTTCGGATAGTCCTTCACGGCGTGATATCGCCCGACGATGCCGACCACCGGCGCATCCACGTCGAAGCCGAGATCGCGGCGCAACGCATCGCGCGCTTGCGGCATCGGCCTGAAGACATCCAGCTCGAAGCCATTGGGAATCACCGTCATCTTTGCCGCGCAATAGCCGCCCCGAACGTGCGATCGCATCGCCGCTTCGCCGCAGCATACGATCGAATCGGGCACGCGCGAGGACAGCACGGCGCACGCCTTCGTGACCCAGCGCGTCATGCGGCTGCTGCCAGTCGAACGCAGGTCCGTATGATGGATGCCCCATACGAGCGCCGGACGCGGCGCGCGTGATCCGCGCAGGCGTCGCCAGGCGTTGGCGGCATGCAGCGCGAGGCCGCCCATCAGATCACCGTGATAAAGCCAGCTTTGCACGACATCGGGATCGAGTTCGTCGAGCCAGCGCACGAGCGTCGCGAACTTAGCAGGCCCGGGCGCACCGGGCCGCATGCCGAGAATGCGAACTTCCGCGCCGGCTTCGCGGATGCGCGCAGCGAGCGTGTCTTCCGGCGACAGCGATATAACCGTGTGCCGTACCCCGCTTTCACGCGAAGTGCGTATGAGCCGATACAGCAGCATCTCGGCGCCATCTGCCGGCAGCGCGGTGATGACGTGAACGATCTTCACGGCGCAATGCCGACCGACGACGGCGCGGCCTGACGCACCGGCGCAAGCGTCTGATAGACGCCGAGCGTCTTGTCGATGACGATGGCTTCGTCGAACTCGCGCAGCGCCTTGTCGCGCGCGGCGAGGCCGAGCTTGCGTGCGAGCGCGCGGTCGTCGTCGATGAGGCGCATCGCATTGGCGAGCGCGACGGCATCGCGCACCGGCACGATCAGCCCATCCTCGCCGTTCACGCTGACGACTTCGCGACAGCCCGGCGCATCGGTGGTGATGAGCGGCAGTGCGCAAGCAGCGGCTTCAATCAGCGATTTCGGCAAGCCTTCGCGATAGCTCGGCAGCACCATGACGTCGGTGTCGGCGAGCAGCGCGGGCATGTCGCTGACGTGGCCTCGCCATTCGACGAGCCCTTCGGCGACCCAGCCTTCTATCGTCGCGCGATCGATGGACGCCGGATTGCCCGCATCCGGCATCCCCGCGAGAATGAAGCGGATCGTGCGGCCTTCGCGCTTCAAGACGCGCGCTGCATCGATGAACTCGGCAATGCCCTTGTCCCACAGCATGCGCGCGGCAAGCAGCGCACGCAGCGGCTCGCGGGCGGGCGGCGCGTCGCCGGAACGCGCCTGAAAGCGCGCGCAATTCACGCCTGAGCCCTTGATGAGATGCACGGCGGTGTCGTCGACGAGGCGCGCCTTCTTGAACATCTGCACGTCGTCCGGATTCTGAAGGATGAGCGCGCAACCCTCGCCGTCGAGCGCGAGCCGCAACACGCGGCGCACGACCGGACGCAACAGACGCGCCTTAATATCGCGGCTCGTGAACACATAGCCGAGTCCCGCAACCGAGTTCACGCGCGCCGGCACGCCCGCGAGCTTTGCACCGAGCGAGCCATACACGGCGCTCTTGATGGTGAAGCCATGCACCAGCGTGGCGTGTTCCTCGCGAAACAGCCGCGCGAGCCACAGCACGAGATTCAGTTCGCGCAGCGGATTGAGGCTGCGGCGGATCATCGGCACCGCATGCCAGCGAAAGCCCAGTTCGCGCAGACGCGGGCCGTATTCGCCGGGCGGCGATATCAGCACGACTTCGTGGCCCATGTCACGCAAGCGATACGCGAGCGACAGGCGAAAGTTGTAGAGATACCAGTCGGTGTTGGCAAAGAGAATGACTTTGTTCATGGCCCGGATCTCCGTTCAAAGCACTTGCCGCTGATGGTTCTGCATGCCAATTGCCGCAGGCTGTTGCGCGTTCCCTGTGCATGCGCCGACGCGTGCGAAGAGGTCGTCCCATATGCGGAGAATCGCGTTGACCGCGTATCGCTCGCGAATCGATTGCGCGCCTTTGCGTGCAAGGTCCGCGCGCAGGGCTTCATCGCCGAGCAGACGAGCCAGAGCGTCCGCGAGCGCATCGCGGTCGTGCGGCGGCACGAGCAGCGCATCTTCGCCACCGCGCGTGATATCGCGCGGGCCACTCGGACAATCGACAGCGACCGCCGGCACGCCGAGCGCCATGCTTTCGGCAAGCGCAAGCCCGAAGCCTTCGAAGCGCGACGACATCGCGAACGCCTGCGCGCGCCGCATTTCCAGCCACGGCTCGTTCGTTACACCGGGCATGAACACGCGCTCCTCGAGGCCGAGCTGATCGATTTTTGCCTGCAACGCAGCGCGTTCGGCGCCTTCGCCCCAGATGGTCAAGTCCCACTGCGGGAAGCGTTGCGCGATCGACGCGAACGCATCGATCAGTAATCCGTAGTTCTTCTGAGGATGCAGCCGCCCGAACGATACGAGGCGCATGCGGCCATCGGCGCTCGCGGCAGGCGCGGGCTGCGAGAACAGTTCCGGCGGCAGCGGATTCGGCATGACGGTCATATGCCGCACGCCCGGCACCATCGCGCGGAACGGTTCGACGACGTTCTCCGTCAGCACCGTCACGGCGTCCGCGTGCGGATACGCGATGCGCGTCGCGAAATTCCAGAACGCGGGGCGGCCATCGGCGGAAGGATCATTGTGCTCGCAGAGGATGAGCGGCACGCGCTGGCCCATCGTCGCAAGCACGCTCGCCACGTTGACGTTATATAAAAAGGAGATGACGACATCCGCGCGGCTTTCGCGTATCAGCGTTCGCAAGGCAAACTGACGTTCGATATATCCGGCCACGCCGCCACGGCTCTTTCGCACGCGGTCAGCGAGATGAATGAAGCGGACCTTTTCCGACAGTGCATAAAAGCACGGGCGCTTGCGGCTATAAGTAGCGATCAGCGTGACGGTGTCGCCGCGCTCGCTCCATGCGTTCACGAGCGTGGCCGCGACGCGCTCCGCGCCGCCGCTTCCCATCGAGCTGACCAGCAGCGTGATGTTCATCGAACGGCGCCTCCCGTGAGATTGGCTGGCGGCACGCGCCGCGTGATCATCATCGTGACGAAGAACACGGTCGCGTGCATGAAGCCGGTGGCGACCAGCACGCCCGGCATGCCGATCCACCGCGTCAGCAGCGCATTCGCGACGACCTTCACCGCGAAACCGAGCGCGGTCACGATGGCCATGTCCTTGTAGCGGCCTTCGACCGACAGCAGGTTCATCATCACGAGCGACGCGAAGTAGAACGGCAACTGCACCAGCGCGTAGCGCATCAGGTCGGCGACGAGCACCGTGTTCTGCGCCGTGAACGCGCCGCGCTGAAACAGCACCTCGACGACCCACGGCGCGAGTGGATACGCGATGACCGCGGCGCCCGCGCCTGCGCCGAGCGCGAGCAGCGACCACTGGAACGCGGTATGACGTGCGCGATTGACGTCGTCCTTGCCGAGAATGTCGGACAGAACCGGCAGCGTGCCTTGCGCGATCGCGAGCGCACCCATGCTCAGCAGCAGGCCGAAGACACGATTCGCATAACCGAGCGTGGCGACGGCGCCATCGCCCAGATGCGCGACGAAATACTGGTCGATGGCCGGCGAGCAGCACACGACGAGCTGTCCCAGCATGTAGACGCGCACCGCGTGATAGATCGGCTGCCAGCGGCGCGACTTGAACGTCAGGCTCAGGCGGCTGTACCTGCCCTCCACCTTGCCGGCGAGCGGCCACAGCACGAGCACGAGCGCCATATAACCGAGCAGCGTGCCGTACATGAGCGGCGTCATCGCGTTGTTGCCGGTGACGAAGAGCACCAGCAGCAGCGTCATGACGGCGGGCAGGCCGTCGAGCAGCGTCGCGATATGGCGTTCGCGCGATTGCAGCCGCGTCGAATAGGCGGTGACGACCATGATGAGCACACCGATAGGCGCCATCGCGATCATCATGTGATGCGCCATCTCGCGCGTCTGCGCGGATAGATTGCCGGCCATGAAGTTGATGACATACGGCCAGACGATGTAAATGATCGCGGTGAACACGACACCGACGACTATCGCCCACGTGAGCAGTTCGCCGAGAAAGCGCGTCTCTTCATCGGCGGATTCGCGGCGCAGATCGACGAACACCGGCACGAGCACGATCGCGAAGACGGCCGAGCAAGCGGCGGGCAACCACGAGACGAGCGTCAACGTGATCTGATAGGCGTCGACCACGTTGCTGATGCCGTAGCGATACGCAATGACCATCTCCTTCGCCGCACCCGCGCAACGTCCGAGCAAAACGAAGATGGCCACCCGCGCCATGCCCCGCGCCGCGCGCAGGTGGTCCGGGTGAAGCTGCAAGAGGCGGTTCTTCAGTGCAGCAAATTGTGAGATCAACGCATCTGCCTCATGTCCCGCTGCGTGCGGCCGAAGGCGCATGTGCGCCGATTGGCCCGCGATCAGCTTGTTCTGAAAGGAAGCGGATGTACCACGGCATGGCGCGTTCGATGCCTTCCGCGAAAGCCACCTTGCGCCCGTAACCGAGCAGGCGCTCGGCTTTGGAGACATCGGCTTGCGAATGACGCACGTCTCCCGCGCGGAATGGCCCGTACTCGGCTTCCCGGCGGCTTTCGATGCCATGCTTGGCGAGTGCCCGCTTGAGTTCCTGATACAACTGCCTGAGCGTCGTGCGATCCCCGACCGCGACGTTGTACACCTGTCCCCGCGCCGCTTTATCCGCCACTGCCGCGAGAATGTTGACCTGCACCACGTTATCGATGAAACAGAAGTCGCGGCTCGTTTCGCCATCGCCGTTGATGGTGATGCCCTCGTCCTCGATGAGCGCGGCGGTCCATTTCGGTATCACTGCCGCATACGCGCCTTCGGGGTCTTGCCGCTTGCCGAACACGTTGAAATAGCGCAGCCCGGTCGCATGGAAGTCGTAAGTGCGCGCGAAGACGGATGCGTATAACTCGTTCGCATACTTCGTCACCGCATACGGCGAGAGCGGCTGCCCGATGCGGTCCTCCACCTTCGGCAGGCCCGGATGGTCGCCATAGGTGGAACTCGAAGCGGCATACGTGAAGCTCTGAACTTGCGCATCGCGGGCGGCGCACAAAATGTTCAGAAAGCCGCTCAGGTTGACGTCGTGCGTCGCGATGGGATCGCGCACCGAACGCGGCACCGAGCCGAGCGCTGCTTCGTGCAGCACGTGATCGACGCCTTGCATCGCGCGCCTGCAGTCGTCCATGTTGCGGATGTCGCCTTCGATGAAACGAAAGCGCCGCCACTGGCGCTCATCGACGGCGCTGCGCACTTCATCCAGATTGCGTTGATGCCCGGTCGCGAAGTTGTCGAGCCCGACGACATGCTGATCGAGCGAGAGCAACGCCTCCAGCAGATTCGAGCCGATAAAGCCGGCCACGCCGGTGATCAGCCAGGTTTGCGGACGCGTGCGCAACGCTTCGCACACGGATTCGTATCGGTCGGGCATCGGGGTCTCCGAATGTGCGCTCGCCTGGACGCGGGTCACAGGCGCAGATCGCTTGCATCGGCGGGAAGCACGTATTTGAGGTCGTAGACCACGTGCTGATCCTTGCCGAACGCATGCAGCGCCGCCGCGCCCATCTCCGCGAACTCGCGATGCGATACCGCGAGCACGATCGCGTCATAAACGCCTTTAACCGGCTCTTCGATCGGCTGGATGCCGTACTCGTGGAACGCATCCTCGCGCGAGATCCAGGGATCGTAGACATCGACGTTAGTGCCGTATTGCTTCAGTTCGGTGACGATATCGACCACGCGCGAATTGCGCATGTCGGGGCAGTTTTCCTTGAACGCGAGGCCCATCACCAGCACGCGCGCACCGGGAATGTAGATGCGCGCCTTCGTCATCGCCTTCACGAGTTGCGAGACGGCGTAGGTGCCCATGCTGTCGTTCAGGCGCCGTCCCGCGAGGATGATCTCGGGGTTGTAGCCGATGGATTGCGCCATGTGCGTCAGATAATACGGATCGACGCCGATGCAATGCCCGCCGACGAGACCCGGCCTGAAGTTGAGGAAGTTCCACTTCGTGCCGGCTGCTAGCAGCACGGCTTCCGTGTCGATGTTCATCTTGTTGAAGATGATCGACAGCTCGTTGACGAGTGCGATGTTCACGTCGCGCTGCGTGTTCTCGATGGCCTTGGCCGCTTCCGCCACGCGAATGCTGCTGGCCTTGTGCGTGCCCGCCGTGATGATCTGACGATAGAGCGCATCCACCGCTTCGGCCACTTCGGGCGTCGAACCGGACGTGACCTTCTTGATGTCCGGCAGGCGATGCAGCTTGTCGCCCGGATTGATGCGCTCGGGACTGTAGCCCGCGAAGAAGTCCACGTTGAAGCGCAGCCCCGACACGCGTTCGAGCACCGGCACGCATTCCTCTTCGGTCACGCCGGGATACACGGTCGATTCGTAGATGACGACGTCGCCGGGCTTCAGCGCCGAGCCGATGGTTTCGCTCGCGCGCAACAGCATGCCGAGGTCCGGGCGCTTGTGTCGATCGATCGGCGTCGGCACGGTCGCGATGAACACGGTGCAGTCCTTGAGCGCGGCGGGATCATCGGTGAAGGCAAGTGTCTCGGCGGCGCGGAGCTCGTCGTCGGCGACTTCCAGCGTCGCGTCGTGTCCTTCCCGCAGCGCATCGATGCGGTGCCGGTTCACATCGAACCCGACCACCTGATGATGCTTGCTGAACTCGACGGCGAGCGGCAGGCCCACATAGCCCAGGCCGATCACAGCGATTTTCTGGTCAGTAAGCGAACGCATGAAGTCTCTCCAGTCTCGTAGCAACGCGTAGATAGGATGCTGCGGGTGTCCTGCTTCGCGCGGGGTGCGCTTATTCGGGCGCGGATTCGTAGTTGTGCGCGACGTAGGCGCTGCTGCCATAACGTCCCGCGAGCGCCTTGTCCGCCGTATGCAGCGAGACGCCGTTGAGCAGGACGCCGGTCACGCGTGCGCCGGTCTGATTGAGCCGCTTCATCGACTCCTTGATCTCTCCGACGCGCGTCCGTCCATACAGGCCCACGAGGAAGATCGATGCGGCGGCGGGAGCGATCGCGCCCGCATCGGAAACGGCCAGCACGGCCGGTGCATCGACGAGCACGATGTCATAGAGCGACGACGCTTCCTGAATGGTCTCGCGATACTTCGCGCTCAACAGCAGCTCGGCCGGACTCGCCGGATACGGGCCGCCTTGCAGCACATCGAGATTGGGCAACACCTCGCGATGGATCGTGCCTTCGAGCGTATGCGTGCCGAGCAGAATGTTCGCGAGCCCCGGCCCCTGCTGAATGCCGAATTGCCGATGCAGATAGCCCTTGCGCAAGTCCGCATCGACCAGAAGCACGCGCGTGCCGCCCGATGCGAGCACCGTAGCGAGGTTCGCGGACAGAAACGACTTGCCGACGCCCGGCAGCGGGCCCGCGATCATCACCACGTTGTTGCGCGCGCCGACCAGCGTGAACTGCAACGCCGAGCGCAGGATGCGCAACGCCTCCACGGTCGGGTCTTTCGGAAACTGCGACGCGAGCACCGCCTGACGCGGCGCCGTGCCGTTGGCGACGCTCGACAGCGCCGGCTGACGCGCACTTTGCGGGATCGTCGCGAACACGCTCAGGCCGGTCTCGATCTCGATCTCCTGGGTATCGGTGACGCCCCGGAAGATGCGATCGAGCAGCATCGCAAGGCCGACGGCGAAGAACATGCCCAGCGCGAGCCCGATTGCGATAGCCAGCCACTTGATCGGCTTGACCGGCAGCTCGGGCACGTCGGCGGTGTCGATCAGTTGCACCGATGCCGCCTTGCCCGCCTTGATCAGCATCATCTCTTCGATGTTGTTGCGCAGCGCCGTATAAAGGTCCGTGCTCACGCGGACGTTGCGCAGGAGACGCAGCGCGCCTTGTTCTTCCATCGGCATCGAACGGGTACGGTCGTTCAGCTTCGCGAGGAACTGTTCCGTTGCGGCGATCTGCTTGTCGATGGAGGTGATGCGCGGGTGCGCCGTCGAAAACGTGGTGGTGAGGTCGTCGCGCGTGTGGCGCAAGGAGAGCAATTGCGCGTTGGCGTCGGCGGTTTGCTTCAGCAACAGGCGATTGGTTTCGTCGGTATCGAGCATCGCGTTCTTGTCGCGATACGAGTTGTACGCGTTTTCCGCGTCTTCCATCTGACGCTTCAGCACCGGCAACTGCTTCTGCAAGTACGTCAGCGAGTTCTCCGCGATCACCGCCTTGCGATCGCCATTGAGCCTCACGTACTGGCGTCCGATTTCGTTGATCGTCGCGGCCACCTGCACCGGGTCGGCGCTTTCGAGCGTCACTTTCAGCACGCTCGACTTGTTGCCCTGTTCGCTGATCTTGACTTGACTCTGAATCGCGTCGATGGTCAGTTGCCGCGAATAGTGCACGACGTCGAAGCCGACGCCCGGATTGCCCTTCATCGCGGTGACGAGCAGCCTCACGGGACCTTGTGGCGTCTGCACGAGCAACACTTCGCCGACGGTGCCGACGACCGGCGTGCCGAGCGCGGCATTGCTCAGTTCGTACTGGCCGTCGGCGCGCGCCGTGACGGTGAACTTCGCACCTTCCAGCTGGCGCGGCACGTCGAAGTCAGGAACGCTGATCGATTCATCGCCCCAGGCGTAATTGCCGAAGCCGAACAAGCCCGGTTCCGACAGCTTGCCGTCGTGATGCGCGAGACGGTTGCCGATCACCGGGAAACGTCGCGGATACGCGCTGATATAGAGCTTGAGCGCATCGACGGCGCGGGAGACGACGAGCTTCGAGCCGAGCACCTGCATCTCGCCTTCAGCCGACGAGCGGTCGTCGAGCGTCGGAAGCATGTTGCTCAGCGGGTCGCCGGGGCGCGAATTCGATACGTCCTTGTTGTCCTCGACCTTGATGAGGATCGCGGACTGATAGATCGGCGGGCTCAGATACGCGTAGGCGGCGGCGAGCAGCACGGTGAACAGGACCACCAGCGCGATCAATACGCGATGGTTGATCATTGTATCGATTAGCGAAGCAAAGGGGATCTCGTCGCCGTTATCTGAAACGGCTTCATCAGACGTTTTGACTTTGGAAATCATGTTGAGCAGGTCCCGGCGCGTGTGGTTGGCTCAAACGGATTTGGGTGGACCTATTTCGGCGCTTTTCCTTTCGCGTTCATAAGGAAAGCAAATAATCCAGGCCCCGATACGTGAGAGAGAATTGCGCGTGGTGGAACCGTAGCAGCCTGCATTTTGCGGGTATGCGCGGAAGCCCACATTGCAGCCCGCGGCCGGGTTTTGGCGAGCTAATAAAGCTTGCGAAGCGATTAATGTGGGTATGCCTAATCTATTTTCCGTGACAGAAGCAAGCGCATTCAGTATCGGTATTTATCCGTATCGGGCATTTCATCTAAACAATCAGGTTTTCGTTGTCCAGATGAATACGTCCTGCCGGGTTTCCGCGCCGTAGCCTATCTCTTCTTCCGCATAGTCGACCGACGAAGCGAAGCGCCGCTCGAGCAAGGGCGATGAATCGAACACATGTGCGCAAATGGGATTGAAATAGACCACGGAGAACGCTTCGATCGAACCGCTCTCATATGCAGCCGAAAGATTCGCGAGAAGCCGCGCCATCAGTTGCGCGCCGAAAGGATTGAACATGAACACGACGAGCTTGCCCGGCGGAAATTCGAGTTCGAGCGCGTCGGCGGCATACGCGTGCATCGGCACGCGTTCGGGGAAACGTCGGGCGACGATCGCCGCATTGCGGTTGGCGATATCGACCAGATGCGCGGCCAGGTCGTAACCGATGACCGCGCGAAACGGAAACTCGGTCGCGACGATCATCGGCCGGCCCTTGCCGCAACCGATGTCGATGAAAGTGTGATCGCGCAGGTCGCCGAGTTGAGCGAGCGCGCAGCGAATGAGGCTCGGTTGCGAGCCCATATAGGGGAAACTCGTCGCATCGACGCCGTCGCCGTAAATCGCTTCGGGAGGCTCGATGCCGCCGGTATTCGTGCCGAGCATCCTGTCGATGGGATGCGTGCGATAGCAGCCGGAATAAACCACCTTGAGAATCGGCACACGCTGCGCGTATTTGCGGATTGACGGCGCAAAAAGCAGCGTCTGCACCGGATCCGGCAGCGATGCGACAGCAGCGATCAAAGGCCACTTGATGCTGCGTTTCACGCGCGTCCTGAATCCGCCGATCGAAGTCGTGTTCATTGCCGATGCCCTCGGTGAGTGATCGCTCAGTGAGTGATTAATACGGACGCACGGAATCAACGACTAGCCGGCAGAGCGCGGGCTTCGCACGTTATAGCTTTCGGGTTCCTTCGTGAATGTGCCTTTGCGCACAGAGCGTTCGCGCCCGCTGTTCGTGTGAGGAATAGCGGCGTCGAATCGCAGTCCGTATCAAAGCCGGGACTATCGACGCAGCTCGCCCGGCCCCTTGCCCGTCCAGCGCTTGAGCGCCCGGCGGAAGTTCGCGGCGTCGCTGAAGCCAAGCAGCATGGCGACGTCATCGGTGCTCATCTTCGTGGTCTTCAGATATTCGAGCGCAAGGGAGCGGCGCACGTCGTCGACGATCGCGAGGAACGACGTGCCTTCCGCTTCCAGACGCCGCCGCAAGGTCCGCGTCGTCATGTTGAGCATCTGGGCCACGGCTTCCATGCCGGCGAAGGTGCCCGGCGTGCTCATCAGGATCTGATAGACCTCGCCCGCGACGCCCGCCGATGTCTTCGCCTGCCCGATCAGCCGGTCGCACGTCTCCTGCAACAGCGTGGCCGTGAGCTTGTGCGCAAGCTGCGGCTTGCGATCGAGAATCGCGCTGTCATACACGAGCTCGCATTGCGGCTGATCGAAGAAGCACGGGCAGTCGAGATACTTCGCATACAGGTCGGCGTGTGCGGGCGCGGGATACGAAAAGCACGCCTTGACGGGCGGGCAGCGGCTTCCGGCGACATCCTGAAGATGCGTGACGTGCTGCGTGTACTGCTGCTCGATGACGAACTCGCGCAGTTCGCGTGAAGGGCTCGACACGAACGCATCGGGAAAGGTCCAGACCATCCTGTCCGGATACTCGGTCCATTCGATCGCGACCGTGGGCGTCGCGAGACGGTGATACTTCACGCCCAGTTTGAAGTACTCGCGCAGCGAGAGGCACGACATCAGCGCGTATCCGTACATGCCGTAAGCCGACAGATGCAGCCGCATGCCGACCTTGAACGGCGTGGCGGGATCGCACGAAAGCGACACCGCGTTTCTGCATACCGTCGCATATTGCGCAACCGAGGTCAGCACGGCGGCGTCGTAGATCTGGTCGGGACGCACATCCGTGCCGCGCAGGCTGTCGGCGGGCGCGATGCCTTGCTCCGCCAGCACTTCCACCAGCGCGGCGATCTTGTAGGGCGCGTATATGCGCTCGTTGTAAGGCGGGCGGCTCGTGGCCACGGCATCCCTCTGCGTCGTGTGTTTGCGGTCGTGTTTTGCGTTGTCCTCGGCGGACTCTCGCCTGTCCGAAAATGACCTTTCGAGCGCGATGCTATCCCACTAATATCGCCCTCACAAGATGCCGCGCGCGATCGACGCGCGGCACGGACAGTAGATAGGGAGGGACGCAAGATGAACACGAGCGACCGGAAGGTCATCATTTCGTGCGCGGTCACAGGCGCCACGCACGTTCCGTCGATGTCGGAGCATCTGCCGCTCACGCCATCCGATATCCGCACGCAGGCCATCGAAGCCGCCGAGGCCGGCGCGGCGATCATCCATCTTCATGCACGCGATCCGCAAGACGGACGCCCGACGCCGAGCCCGGACGTGTTCCGCCAGTTCGTGCCGCAAATCGCGGAAGCCACCGATGCGGTCATCAACATCACGACGGGCGGCAGCACGCGCATGACGCTCGGCGAACGCCTCGCGTATCCGCTGCTTGCGGCGCCGGAAATGTGCTCGCTCAACATGGGCTCGATGAACTTCTCGATTCATCCGCTCGCCTCGAAGATTTCATCGTGGCGTTACGACTGGGAGAAGGATTTCGTCGAAGGCATGGAAGACATGATCTTCCGCAATACCTTCAGGGACATCAGGCACATCATGCTCGAGCTTGGCGGCAAGGGCACGCGCTTCGAGTTCGAATGCTACGACCTCGGGCATCTGTACAACCTCGCGCATTTCGTCGATCAAGGGCTCGTGAAGCCGCCGTTCTTCATTCAGTCCGTGTTCGGGATACTCGGCGGCATGGGTCCGGACCCGGAGAACATGACCGTCATGCGCTCGACGGCGGACCGTCTGTTCGGACGCGAGAACTATCACTTTTCCGTGCTCGGGGCGGGACGTCATCAAATGGCGCTCGTCACGATGAGCGCGATCATGGGCGGCAATGTGCGCGTCGGTCTGGAGGACAGCGTGTACATCGCCAAGGGCGTGAAGGCGGAATCGAATGCGCAGCAGGTGCGCAAGATACGGCGGATTCTCGAAAAGCTGTCGTTCGAGATCGCGACGCCCGACGATGCGCGCCGAATGCTGGGCCTGAAAGGCCCCGACAAGGTCACGCCATGACGTGACATCGAGCAACGCATCACGAATATCGATAAAAAAGACACATACGGAGACACCATGACATCCTTATCGATCGACGAAACTCACCGCATCGCCACACGCAAGGCGATGCAGCGCCTCATTCCCCTGATGTGCGCGATCTACTTCATGTCCTTCCTCGACCGCACGAACGTCGCGCTGGCGAAGACGCAGCTCGCCATCGACGTGGGCATCAACGCGGCGGCGTTCGGGCTCGGCTCGGGCATCTTCTTCATCGGCTATGCGCTGCTCGAAGTGCCGAGCAATCTGGCGGCGCATCGCGTGGGGCCGCGACGGTGGATCGCGCGGATCGCGGTCACGTGGGGCATCCTTTCCACCGCGATGATGTTCGTGCAGGGCACGTGGTCGTTCTATGTGCTGCGCGTGCTGCTCGGCATCGCGGAAGCCGGGCTCTTTCCCGCGCTGATGTACATGGTCACGCTGTGGTTCGCACCGAAGGACCGGCCCGTTGCCGTGGGCTGGATCTACACCGCGCCCGCGCTCGCGCTGATGCTCGGCAATCCGCTCGGCGGCGCGCTGATGCAGCTCGGCGGCATCGGCGGACTGCACGGCTGGCAGTGGATGTTCATGATCGAAGGCATTCCGAGTGTCATCGTCGGCATCGTGCTGTATTTCAAGCTGCCCGAGCGGCCGCGCAATGCACGCTGGCTGTCGAAAGACGAAGTCGATGCGCTCGAACAGCGCGCCGTCATCGACGCGCACGGGCATCCGGAACTCACGTCGGCCGACTGGATCAGCGCGCTCAAGCGCCCGACGACGGTGCTCATCGGCCTCATCTATTTCCTGAATCAGGTGGCGTTCGTCGGCTTGTACTTCTTCACGCCCGCCATGATCCAGCAGATGCAGATCAAGACACCGTTCATCGTGGGCCTGCTGTCGAGCAGCGTCGGTGTCGGCTTTCTGCTGGGCGTGCTCGTGCTGCCGCGCATTCATCGCCGCTATGGGAAGGACTGCACGTATCTCGGCGTGCTGACGGCGGGTCTCGTTGCCGGCGCGTGCGCGTTCGTCGCGACGTCGAGCCCGGTCGCGCGCACGGTGCTGCTCGCGGTGACGGCGTTCTTCGCGGGCGGCGTGCTGCCTTCGTACTGGGCCATCGCGATGAAGCGGCTGCAAGGCATTCAGGCTGCGGCGGGGCTGGCGTTCATCAACACGATCGGTCTGATCGGAGGATTCGTCGGACCGTATCTCTTCGGCATGACCGAGACGGCGACGGGCCGCAGCGATTCGGGCTTCATGGTGATCCTGATCGCATCGGTGCTGGGCCTGCTGCTGGTACCCTTGCTTGCACGCGCGATCAAGCGCGAAGCGGCCCCGAGGCCGGCTGTCGGCGCCGCAGCGGGCGCGCACTCGTGAACGTATGACCAACAATGAGGTGGAGACGATGCGGTTACAGGGAAAAATTGCGATCATCACCGGAGCGGGACAAGGCATCGGCGCGGCGACGGCATTGAAGTTCGCACGCGAAGGCGCGATCGTCGCGGCGTGCGATCTGAACCACGATGCGGTCACGCGCGTCGCCGATGCCTGCCGTGAAGCGGGCGGCCAGGCGAGCGCGTTCTGCCTCGACATGTCGGATCGTGCGCGCGTCGATGACATGGTGGCTGCGGTGCGCGAGCAGCACGGACGTATCGACGTGCTCGTGAACAACGCGGGTATCACGCGCGATGCGCGCTTGCAGAAGATGACCATCGAACAGTTCGATGCGGTCATCGACGTGAATCTGCGCGCCGTGTTCCATGCGACGCAGGCGGTCGCGGATCACATGGTCGCGCGGGGTTCGGGCGTGATCCTGAATGCGAGTTCGGTCGTCGGCATCTATGGCAACTTCGGGCAGACCAACTACGCCGCCGCGAAGTTCGGCGTGATCGGCTTCACGAAGACATGGAGCCGCGAGCTCGGGCCGAAGGGCGTGCGCGTGAATGCGGTCGCGCCGGGCTTCATCGATACGCCGATTCTCGCCACCATCCCCGAGGAAGTGCTGGCGAAGATGCGCGCGCAAGTGCCGCTCGGCCGTCTCGGCAAGCCTGAGGAAATCGCGAATATCTACGCGTTTCTCGCAAGCGACGAAGCCAGCTACATCAACGGCGCGGTCATCGAAGCGTCGGGCGGCATGACGCTCTGACCTTTGCGGCATCTTCAACGTAACAAGGCACTGGCAGCATGAACACATTCGATTTATTGAAGCCCGCGCCGGGACTGCGCGTCGTCGTGTCGGGCGCGGCGAGCGGCATCGGCGCGGCGATTGCCGAGGCTTTCATTCAGGCGGACGCGCAGGTCTTCATCTGCGACGTCGATGCTTCGGCGGTCGAGAAGGCGAAGGCGGGTGAGCCGCGACTGCACGCGAGCGTCGCGGATGTCGCGAACATCGAACAGGTGGATGCCGTCATCGACGATGCGCGCCGCACGCTCGGCGGAATCGATTTGCTCGTCAACAACGCGGGCATCGCGGGACCGACGGGCGCAATCGAGGACATGGACCCGGCGCAGTGGGAACGCACGATCACGACCAACCTCAACAGCCAGTTCTATTTTCTGCGGCGCGCGGTGCCGGTGCTGAAGGAGACATCGGACCGCGCCGGCATCATCGCGATGGCGTCGGTGGCGGGCCGGCTCGGCTATGCGTTCCGCACGCCCTACGCGGCGACGAAATGGGCGATCGTCGGGCTCGTGAAGTCGCTCGCCGTCGAACTCGGCCCGAGCGATATCCGCGTGAATGCGATCCTGCCGGGCGTCGTGCAGGGCGAGCGGATGGACCGCGTGATTGCGGCGCGCGCCGAATCGCTCGGCATCGGCTTCGATGAAATGCGGGAGCAGTATTTGCAGCGCATCTCGCTGCGCCGCATGGTGACCGTCGACGATATCGCCGCGATGACGCTCTTCCTCGCATCGCCGGCGGCGCGCAACGTCACCGGTCAGGCGATCAGCGTGGATGGCAACGTCGAGTATCTCTGATGCTTTGATGCCGCGATAACTTCATACGATTTATATCGCACACCGAACCCTAAACTTCTGCATTGCCGTGCCGAAATAGCGGTGTAACCGATTGCGCCATGCGCCCCTTATGCGTTACAACGATCCGACCATAAGGGCGCTTCGACGCTGGCACACACCGCCGCACGCATGCATTACGCTGGCGCGGCATTTCATCTTGGAGACGGGGGAATGAGGGTTCGGGCAACGGCGCTGCTGGTGCGCCAACACGCGGTGCTACTCGTCAAGGAACGCGGCGGCCCGTGGTTTTTGCCGGGAGGCGATCTCCGTCCCGGCGAGCTGGCAATGGCCGCAGCGATCCGCGAACTGCACGAGGAAACGTGCGTCGAAGCAAGCGCGGCCGCTTTCCTGTGGCAGCACGTCTCGGCTCATCACATGCATCAGGTTTTCCGCGTCGCCGTTCCCGGTGATGCCCGGCCGCGTGCGAACGTGCGTGCGGGTATCGACGATCTACGCTGGGTCGAGCTTTCGCAGCTTGCCCGGATGTCCGTGACACCTGGCACGCGGGCGATCCTCGAACGCGCGGCCGGCGTCACCGGCAGCGTGTCGCGGCCCGACTGGCGCGGCAGCGCGGGGGCGTCGCCGGGGTTCTGAGGATTCGGCGCTTGCGTTAGGATCGGCATGTTGCGCGGTGCATCGCGCATTACGGGAATTGTCTCCGCAGCGCGGAGACAATCATCGCCGCCGATCCAACCACGCTTTATGACCGACCTCATCCCATCTTCGCTGTTCGACGAAGTCAGGCGGCTGATCGATTCAGCGCGCGAACGCGCCGCCGCCGCCGTCAACGCCGAACTGACGCTGCTCTACTGGCAGATCGGCAGCCGCGTGCGCGCCGAAGTGCTGCGCGGCGCCCGGGCCGAATACGGCCGGCAAGTCGTCGCGACGCTCGCGCGTGAGCTGAGCGCCCGCTATGGACGCGGCTGGAGCGACAAGCAACTGCGCCATTGCATCCGCCTGGCCGAAGTTTTCGCCGACGAGCAAAGTGTCTCCGCAGTGCGGAGACAATTGAGCTGGACGCATCTCAAGACCCTCATCTACATCGACGATCCGCTCAAGCGCGACTTCTACATCGAGCTGGCGCGCGTCGAACGCTGGTCGTCTCGGCAGTTGCAGGAACGCATCCAGTCGATGCTTTTCGAGCGCAGCGCCATCTCCCGCAAGCCGCATGACGCCATCGCGCACGATCTCGCCGTGATGCGCGACGAAGGGCGCGTCGCACCCGAGACGCTCCTCAAAGACCCGTACGTGCTGGACTTTCTCGGCCTCAACGACCATTACCTCGAAAAAGACCTCGAAGACGCGATTCTTCGGGAGATGGAGCAATTTCTGCTGGAGCTCGGCGCGGGTTTCACGTTCGTCGCGCGCCAGAAGCGCTTGCAGATCGACGAGGACGATTTCTACATCGACCTGCTGTTCTACAACCGCAAGCTGAGACGGCTCGTCGCGATCGAACTGAAGCTCGGCGCGTTCAAGGCCGAGTACAAGAGCCAGATGGAGCTTTATCTGCGCTGGCTCGCGAAGCACGAGCAGGAACCGGACGAGTTGCCGCCGCTCGGCATCATCCTGTGCGCGGGCAAGAAGCAGGAGCAGATCGAGTTGCTGGAGCTGAACAAGAGCGGCATCCACGTGGCGGAGTATCTGACCGTGCTGCCGCCGCGCGAGACGCTGGAGGCGAAATTGCACCAGTCGATCGAAGCGGCGCGGTCCCGATTGCTCGACAAAAATGTGGAATAACTTCCTGTTTCGTCGCGTGTGCAACGTTTTCGTCCGGCGAAATTCGGGAAGCCTTCCCAAGTTGTTGGATAATTCGTCCTTTCGTCCGGCACCCCGTGCCCGATGCCTGTAACTTGAGGCGTTTATGTTTACTGAAGCAGACACCATCACCGATGAAGAAGTCATCTCGATCGCCCAGCGTCTGACCGACGAAGGGCGGCCGGTCACCCCCGTCACCGTCTGGTCGGAGCTGCGGCGCGGATCGGCCGTATCGATTGCTGCGGCCCTGCAGCGCTGGCGCGATGCGAGCCAGCCCGCGATGCCCGCCGCGCAACTTCCCGCCGAGATGCCGCACGAATTCGCCGACGCGCTGCTGAACGCCGCGCACCGGATCCGGAAGGCGTCCTGGGACGACGCGCAGAGCGCGATCGCGCAGCATACGGACAGCCTGAGCCAGCGGCTGCAAACGGCGCTCGCGGAACGCGACGAAGCGCTCGCGGTGTATCAGACGGCCGAAGGCGCCGCCGCCGACGTGCGCCGGCAGCACGACGACCTGACGCGCGGTCTGCGCGCTTCCGAGGAGACCGTCGCGCGCCTGCAGGCGCAGCTTGCCGGGGCCACGGAGCGCGCGGAGGCATCGCAGGCGCGTGCGGCGGAACTCGCCGAACGCACGTCGACGCAGGATGCCGTGCTCGCCGCCGCGCGCATGTCGCTCGACGAGGAGCGCAAGGCGCGCGAAGCGTTGAAGGCCGAAGTGACGGCGAAGAGCGAAGAGACCGGCCGCCTCGCTCGCGAGCGCGACGAAGCCCGCGAGGAAAGCGCGGCGAAATCCCAACAGGCGGAGCGGGCGACGCAGGAGGCGCAGGAAAGCGCAGCGCGCATCGCCGCGCTGGAAGCCGACCTGCAGGCAGCGCGCGCCGAACTCGCGAGCGAACGCGAAGCGCACACGGCGCGCAACGCCGACGCCGCCGCGCGGGACGAAGAGTTGCAGCGCGTCAAGCACGAGCTGGACGAAACGCGCGCACAAAATGACGGAAGCCGTGCGCGCGTCGCGGAGCTGGAAGCCGAACTCGCGGCGAATCATGAAGTGAACGCGGCGCGTCAGGCCGAGGCGTCGGCGCGAGAAGAAGCCTTGCAGCGCGCGACCCGGGAACTCGAAGAAGCGCGCGCGCAGATCGACGAAAGCCGGTCGCGCGTCGCCGCGCTTGAAGCCGAGCTCGCCACCGAACGCGAAGCGAATGCGGCGCATGGCGTGCAGGCATCGGCGGGACAGGAAACGCTCGCGCGTATCAGCCGCGAACTCGACGAAGCCCGCGCGCAGCTCAACGCCGCCAACGAAGAAAAGTCCGCTGCACAAGCCGAACTGGCGCGCGTGTCGCAAGAAGCCGCCGCCGCCGTGACGCGAGCGGACGAGGCGCAGCAGCAAGCGGCGCGGCTCGCGGAACAGCTCGCCGAGCGCGAAAAGAGCGAAGCCGCGATGCGCGACGAACTGCGCGACCACAAGATCGCATTGCAGACCGCGGGCACGGCCAAGGAAGAAGAGCTTGCCGCGTTGCAGCGCCGCCTTTCGGCGCAGGCGCAGACGCACTCGAAGGCCTACGACGAGCTTCGTTCCAACGCCGAGCAATGGGTCACGTATGCACGCGACCTCAAGCAGCGTCTCGATGTGGCCAACGAGAAGATTCTCTTCATCGATGCCCGCAGCACCGGCGAAGTCGCGTTGCTGCGCCGTCTTTCGACGGAGCTCGAGCGCCTGAAGCCCGATCACGAACTGGTGTTCCGCGAGGCGCAGCAGCGCGTCATCGGCGACAAGATCGCGCAGCAGCTTGCGCAAAAGGGCTATCGCTACGATCCGGCGACGGCGGTCATGTCGAAGATCGAAGGCTGAGGCCGATGTCCCGCGCGCATCGCTCCCGCTTCTTGCGGGAGCGATGCGCGTCGCGGACGTGATGTGAGACCATACGCACGAGCCTTGCCACGCAAAGGACCGTTCATATGGAAAGAACCGACCTCGCCGGCGTCTATCGCGCCTATATCGCCTGCCTGAACGAACAGAACTGGCCGATGCTCGGCGCCTTCGTTCACGACGACCTCCATTACAACGGCCAGCCCATTCACCTCGCCGATTACCGGCAGATGCTCGAACGGGACTTCCGGCAAATCCCCGACCTTCGCTTCGACATTCGGCTTCTCACCGCCGATCCCCCCTATGTTGCGAGCCGCCTGTGGTTCGACTGCACGCCGGCGCGCGATTTTCTCGGCCTCGCTATCGACGGCAAGCGCGTTTCGTTCGCGGAGAACGTGTTCTACGAGTTTCGCGAGCGGAAGATCGTCGAGGTGTGGTCCGTGATCGACAAGGCCGCCATCGAAGCCCAGCTTCGCACGCTCCCATGATCGACGCCTCCTGCCATTGCGGCGCGGTGAGCTTCACCGTCGACGCCCCGCCCGACGAAGTCAACGCCTGCGATTGCTCCCTGTGCCGGCGATACGGCGCGCGCTGGGCCTACTACGATCCGTCGCGCGTGCGCTTTGCGCCCGACAGCGGCCCGACCGAACTTTATATGTGAGGCCCGCGCAGGCTGGAGTTTCATCGCTGCGCGTCGTGCGGATGCGTGACGCACTGGCGCGCGGTAGATCCCGACCGGCCCGTCATGGGCATCAATACACGGATGATGCCGCCCGGCGCGCTGGCGAACGCACGCGTGCTCAGGAACGGCGAGCCGATCGGCTGACGCGGTCCGACTCTTGCGGAGCGCGATGACAGCAGGGCGTGATGATAGACTCGATCCGTTCCGCGGCCGCCCGTGCTCGGCGCTGCCCGAATCCAACGCAACGACAGCAAAAACAGCAAAGAAAACAAGCATGAAACGCTTCTCGATGATTCGCGACTTCCATCTCGCCGACTGGTTCACACTGGGCAACGCGGTCTGCGGCACGGGCGCCCTGTTCTCGACCATCAGCTACATCGACGATTCCGACGTCATGCATATCTATCTGGCGTGCGCGCTCGTGTTCGCGGCGCTCGTGTTCGATGTGCTCGACGGCCGCATCGCGCGGTGGCGTCAGAAGGCGTCGCTGCTGGGCAAGGAGCTGGATTCTCTCGCCGACGTAATTTCGTTCGGCGTCGCGCCGGCGATCATCGGCTATGGATGCGGCATGCGCGGCCTTTACGACCGCGTGATGCTGGCGTACTTCGTGGCGTGCGGCGTGTCGCGTCTCGCGCGCTACAACGTGACGACCGAAGAGATGTCCGGCAGCGCCGGCAAGGTTACGCATTTCGAGGGCACGCCGATTCCCACATCGTTCGCGATCGTGCTGATGCTCGGCATCGCCGCCTGGTTCGATGCGCTCGGGCCGCGCATGTGGTTCGGTGAATGGCGCATCGCCGGTTTCACGCTGCATCCGCTCGTGCTCGTCTACGCCATCTCCGGCTCGCTGATGATCAGCCGCATCCGCATTCCGAAGCCGTAAGTCTCTCTGCGGGCGCTATCAAGTTTCGATCAGCCCCGCCGTTTACACGTGGATGAAAGGGCGCGGCATATTCGCCGCGTCCATCCCCAGGCGCCAGGCTCGCCGCGTCGACGCACACGTCGCACGCGGCACTCCCACTGCGGCAAACGGGAATCTCATGGACCCGTTTCGAGAGCCCATCCACGTAATGCAATTCATCCGCACGACCGCGAGCCTGGCTGGCGCTGTAGCCGCGCTCGTCTTGTACACGCCGTCCGCCCTCGCCGACGATGCCCCGGACGCGCCGGAGCTGCCGGCCGTGCCGCTCACCAGCGGCAAGCTGCTGCTCACGGGCGGCGTATCGCAAATTGAAGGCGCGGCGGGCGGCGGCCTCGCGCCGTGGGCCGTCATCGGCGGCTACGGCACGGCACGGCAGCTTGGCGCGAATGTTCACGGCACCTACGTCCACACGCAAGACTACGCGCTCGGCTCGTGGGGCTTGACCGTGGGCGTGGCGAACCGTGTCGAGTTCTCGCTCGCCGGCCAGCGTTTCGATACGCGCGATGCCGGCGCGAAGCTCGGCCTCGGCGAAGGGTACGCGTTCAATCAGAACATCTTCGGCCTCAAAGTGCGTCTTCTCGGCGATGCCGTGCTCGATCAGGACACGTGGATGCCGCAGGTCGCAGCAGGTATCCAGTTCAAGCACAACGAACAGGGCGGCGTGCTGAAGGCCATCGGCGCGGCGAGCAATTCGGGCACGGACTTCTATCTGTCCGCGACGAAGCTGCTGCTCGCGCAAAGCCTGCTGCTCAACGGCACCGTGCGCTTCACGAAGGCAAACCAGTTCGGCTTGCTGGGATTCGGCGGCGACAAATCGAACGCGTACAAGCCGGAATTCGAATCGTCGGTGGCGTATCTGTTTACGAAGAATATCGCGATCGGCGCCGAATACCGCATGAAGCCCGACAACCTCTCGTTCGCCCGCGAACAGGATGCCTACGATGCGTTCGTCGCGTGGGCGCCCAACAAGCACGTGTCGCTGACGGCCGCGTATGTGTCGCTCGGCGATATCGCGACCATCCGGAATCAGCGCGGGCTCTACGTTTCGCTTCAGGCGGGCTTCTGATGATGACCATGACCATTCGACACGCCGCGCTCGCGGCCTGCCTGCTCGCTGCATTGACGAGCATGAGCGCCCGCGCGCAGGACGACGCGCTGTACCGGCAATTCGGAGAGAAGGAAGGGCTCGTGCGCATCGTCGACGACATGTACGCGAGCGTGACCGTCGATCCGCGCACCGCGCCGTACTTCGAGAACGCGCCGATCGGGCGCATCAAGACCAAGCTCGTCGAGCAATTCTGCGTGCTGCTCGATGGCCCGTGCGTCTACACCGGCCGCCCGATGCGACGCTCGCATGAAGGCCAGAACATCGATCGTGCGGCGTTCAACGCGCTCGTCGAAGACTTGCAGGCTGCGATGGACAAGAACGGCGTGCCGTTTCACGCGCAGAACAAGCTGCTCGCGAAGCTCGCGCCGATGTACCGCGATGTACAGGACCGTGAATGATGAAAGCCTACCGATTCTTCTTCGCGCCGTTGCTGGCGCTTTGTGCATCGCTTGCGCAGGCGGCGAGCGTGCATGTTCAGGTCGTCGATCAGGCGGGCGCGCCCGTCCCCAATGCCGTGGTCTATGCGACGCCCGTGGCCGGCAAGCCGCCCGCGACGAAGCCTGCCGGCGCGATCATCGATCAGGTGAAGCGGCGTTTCGTGCCGCTCGTGTCCGTGGTGCAGACGGGCGCGTCGGTGACGTTTCCGAACAAGGACAACATCGAGCATGACGTGTACTCGTTTTCGCCCGCGAAGCGTTTCGAGCTGAACCTGTATCACGGCATTCCGTCGAATCCGGTCGTGTTCGACAAGCCCGGCCTCGTCGTGATGGGCTGCAATATCCACGACCAGATGGTGTCGTATCTGCTGATCGTCGATACGCCGTGGTTTGCGAAGACCGATGAAAAAGGCATGGCCGTCATCGACAACCTGCCCGCCGATGCGCTCAAGCTCTCCGCATGGCATTTCCGTCTGGGCGATCCGAACGCACAGCCGACGCAGAAGATCAACCCTGCGGCGGACGTCCCCGCGAAGTTCGCGCTGCAACTGAGGCCCGCCGAATAGCATGCGCCTGCACAGCCTGCGGGCGCGCATCGCGCTCGTGTTCGTCGTTCTCATGCTCGCCGCGCAGGCTGCGGCTTACGTCGTCATTAACTCAGTCATCCTGAAGAACGCGCACGAGAGCGCGGAGCAGCAATTGTCGGTGGCCGAGCGCGTCTTCGGGCAAGTGCAGCGCGGCAATAGCCAGCAGTTGACGCAGGCCGCGAGCGTGGCCGCGTCCGACTTCGGCTTTCGCGAGGCGGTCGCGACGCACGACAGCAAGACCGTCGCTTCCGCGCTCCAGAATCACGGCGATCGCATTCATGCGGCCGTGGTGATGCTCGTCGATCTCGATGGCAAGCTCATCGCCGATAACGAAGGCGAGGCGCACGAAGGCATGGCGTTTCCGTTCCCGCACCTGATTCGCGCGGTGGCGCAAAAGGGCGATGCGTCGTCGTTCGGCATCATCGGCGGCAAGGCGTATCAGCTCGTCGCGGTGCCGGTGAAGGCGCCGATCGTCATCGCGTGGGTGGTGATGGGCTTCGCCATCGACGACGCCCTCGCACGCGAGATGAGTTCGCTGACATCGCTCGATGTGTCGTTCCTCACCGTCGATGCACGCGGCCGCTGGGACGTGGTCGCCAGCTCGCTGCCCGATGCGTCGCGCGCCAAGCTGACCGATCAGGCGCAACTGGCCGAAGACGGTTACGCCACGCGGGTGGTGCGTCTGCATTCCGAGGGGCGCACGGTGGTGGTGCTGCTCGAACGTTCGCTGAAGGAAGCGCTCGCGCCGTTTCACCGGCTGCAATCGACGTTGCTGCTGATCACCATACTCGGCGTGATGGTGTCGATCGTCGGCAGCATGT
This sequence comes from Caballeronia grimmiae, assembly GCF_000698555.1. Lineage (GTDB taxonomy): Bacteria > Pseudomonadota > Gammaproteobacteria > Burkholderiales > Burkholderiaceae > Caballeronia > Caballeronia grimmiae. The sequence goes on from NZ_JFHE01000002.1 coordinate 141,740, forward strand.
TGACGGCGCGCTCGGTGACGCGGCCGCTGGCTGCGCTCGCGCGCTTCTCGGGCCGCGTCGGGCAGGGCGATTACAGCGGTTCCATCGAGGTGCGTCATCACGACGAGATAGGCGAACTGGCGAACGCGTTCAATCAGATGCAGGAGGGTATCGTCGAGCGCGAGCGGCGCATCACCGAGCTTGCGTACATGGACCGGCTCACGGGCTTGCCGAATCGCGCGCTGTTCGCCGACCGTCTGCAAGAAGCGATCGCCGCCGCCGGACAAGCGCACGAGCCGTTGTCCGTGATGATGATGGACCTCGACCGCTTCAAGCTCGTGAACGATACGCTCGGGCATCCAATTGGCGACATGCTGCTGTGCGAAGTCGCCGGGCGCTTGCGTGCGGCGCTGCATCAGCCGACGGACACGGTCGCGCGTCTCGGCGGCGACGAGTTCGCGGTACTCCTGCCTGACAGCGATCTCGCGGCGGCGCGCGTCGTGGCGGCGCGCATGCTGCGTGCGCTGGAAGAGCCGATCACGATCGAAGGGCAGCTCGTCGATGTCGGCGCGAGTATCGGCATCGTGAGTTTTCCGGACAACGGCACGGACATGAACGTGCTCTTGCGACGCGCCGATATCGCGATGTACGTCGCCAAGCGCGCGAACCTCGGCCATGCGCTCTACGACGAGCGGCACGATCACAACAGCGCCGAGCGTCTTTCGCTGATGGGCGAGCTACGGCAGGCCGTCGAGCACGATCAGCTCACGCTCTACTATCAGCCGAAGGTGGACCTGGCGACGCATCGCGTGAAGTATGTGGAAGCGCTCGTGCGCTGGGATCACCCGACGCGCGGCTTCGTGTCGCCCGACCAGTTCATTCCGTTCGCCGAGCAAACCGGCTACATCAAGACCATCACGCGCTGGGTGGCGGACAAGGCCATCGCGCAGTGCGCCGCGTGGCAGGCGCAGGGCATCGAGCTTGCGGTATCGGTGAACGTGTCGGCGCGCGAGCTGATCTTGTCGTCGTTGCCCGACATGTTCCTCGGCCTGCTTGCGAAGTATGGCGTGTCGCCCGATTGCATATGGATCGAGATTACCGAAAGCGCGATCATGGACGATCCGAATCACGCGATCGAAACGCTCGACCGTCTGCATGCGCTCGGCATTCACTTGTCCATCGACGACTTCGGTACGGGTTATTCGTCGCTTTCATATCTGAAGCGCATGCCCGTGGATGAGCTGAAGATCGACAAGTCCTTCGTGATGGGCATGGCGCATCACAAGGACGACGAGACCATCGTGCGATCGACGATCGATCTCGGGCACAACATGGGCCTGAAGGTCGTGGCCGAAGGCGTGGAAAACGAGGCGATGATGCTGCGACTCAAGGCGCTCGGATGCGATCTCGCGCAGGGCTATCATCTGAGCCGGCCGTTGCCGCCGGCGAGACTCCTCGACTGGCTTGCTGCATGGCCAGCGCAAGCGGACGTCGCGGCGCGGTCTTCGGCGCCTGTATGAGCCGTGCGGCCCGATGCGGCTGCTAGCACACGGTTTGACCCATTGATCAACGGAACCGCTTCCGCTTTCGGTGCTCGCGCGCATGAGCGCATGAGCGCATTCGCGAATCGCGAGGGCGCGCCTATTGTCATCGCGCGTCACGGACTGCAGAATCTGCCCGTTACCAGCCTGCAGCATCCACATTCGAGGACACACCATGGCAAAGATCCTGACGCTGCACGGCGTCAACCTCAACATGTTCGGCAAGCGCGATCCGAAGCAGTACGGCACGGCGACGCTTGCGCAGATCGACGCGCAACTGAGCGCGCTCGGCAAGGAACTGGGCGTGGAAGTGGAGTGTTATCAGACGAACATCGAAGGCGAAATGTGCGCGCGCATCCATCAGGCGTTCGCCGACAAGGTCGATGCCGTCATCATCAACGCGGGCGCGTGGACGCATTACAGCATCGCCATTCGGGACGCGCTCGCCATTCTGACCGTGCCCATCGTCGAAGTGCACATGTCGAACGTGCATGCGCGAGAGCCGTTCCGCCACCACTCGGTGTTCGCCGAAGTCGTGAAGGGGCAAATCTGCGGCTTCGGCGTGGACAGCTATCTGCTCGGATTGCGCGCGGCGGCATCGGCTATTCAGTGATGCATCGCGCGCGCCGGGCGCGTGTTTCAGGAAGCGCGGCTGGCGGTCTTGACCGCGTTCGCGCCATTCGACGCATTGCCGAGCTCGCGGCGCTGCGCAACGCGCGCCGGCTTCCGCTCTTGCGCCGTCGCGCCACGGATGAACAGAACCGCGAAGAGCGCGCACACCGTCCAGACAATCGCGATGATGGTCAAGTAGTTCATTTTCGTTATTCCAGTTTGGTGCGGTGAGCGGTAAATCAGCGTTGCGATGCGGGCATGGCGAGCAACTGGCCGATCAGCCGTTGCGCGATCTCGTGCTGCTCGGCGAGGGAATCGGCGTCTGCGTTCGCATTCGCGTGCAGTTCACCCGCGAGGCGCAGCACGTTGTCCGACGCGGTCTGAAGCTGCGCGAGCAGTTCGGCTTCCGTTGCCGGCGCGTCGATGTGCGCGTAAGCATTCGGATTCGCGATGTGATGCGGCGCGGCGTTTTTTTGCATCGTCTGGAACATGGCGCTTCCCCGTTAAGTGGATGAATGAATTCTGCGCGCGAGGCCGCGAACTCAATCCTCCGAAAAAGCCCCAATTCCGGCCTCAGTTCTCCTTCTTCGAGGGCTCGGGCGCGCCAGCCGGCACGAACAAACGTCCGCCAAGTCCGCTAGACAAGGCTTTGCGGGCGGGGGAGCGGAAAAATGGCGTACTTTGGTCCGGGCGGAACGGGAAGCGAAGCGGTCGTAATGCGTGCGGCGGAAGTCTGTCCTCGCATAAAAACAACACTTCGTGCGTTTTGATGACGGTGCGGCGGCGGGCGTCGCGGCGACGCGCGGACCCGGCAGGAGAGGCGGGCATTACATGGTTTCAGGCAATACCGGCGCGACGGCGACTTCGCCCGAAGCACTCAGGCGCGGACTCAAGAGCCGTCACATCCAGTTGATTGCGCTCGGCGGCGCAATCGGCACCGGGCTTTTTCTCGGCGTGGCGGAAACGATCAAGCTCGCCGGTCCATCCGTGCTGCTCGGCTATGCGATCGCCGGGGTGATGGCGTTCTTCATCATGCGGCAACTGGGCGAGATGGTCGTCGACGAACCCGTCGCAGGCTCGTTCAGCCATTTCGCCGACAAGTACTGGGGCCGCGCGGCGGGCTTCATCTCCGGGTGGAACTACTGGGCCATCTATATTCTCGTCAGCATGGCGGAGTTGTCCGCCGTCGGCATCTACATGCAGTACTGGTGGCCGGGATTGCCGACGTGGATATCGGCGCTGGCGTGCTTCGTCATCGTCAATGCGATCAACCTGACGAGCGTGAAGTCGTACGGAGAGCTGGAATTCTGGTTCGCCATCGTCAAGGTTGCCGCGATCGTCGGTATGATCCTGTTCGGCGGCTATCTGCTGTTTTCGGGTCACGCGGGGCCGCAAGCGAGCGTCACGAACCTGTGCAAGCTCGGCGGATTCTTTCCGCACGGCGTGAGCGGCCTCGTCATGTCGATGGCCGTCATCATGTTCTCGTTCGGCGGGCTGGAGCTCGTCGGCATCACGGCGGCGGAAGCCGAAGACCCGTCGCACAGCATTCCGCGCGCGACGAATCAGGTCATCTACCGCATTCTCATTTTTTATATCGGTGCGCTCGGCGTGCTGCTTTCGCTGTATCCGTGGGACAAGGTAGCGACGGGCGGCAGCCCCTTCGTGCTGATCTTCCGCGAGATGAACAGCACGCTGGTCGCCAACGTGCTCAACGTGATCGTGCTGACCGCCGCGCTGTCGGTCTACAACAGCGGCGTCTATGCGAATAGCCGCATGCTCTACGGCCTCGCGCAGCAGGGCAATGCGCCGCGCGCGCTCTGCGGCGTGAACAGGCGCGGCATTCCAATCGCGGCGCTGTGCGTCTCGGCCATCGTCACGGCGGCATGCGTGCTGATCAATTACTTCATTCCGGGCCGCGCGTTCGGGTTGCTGATGGGCCTCGCGGTATCGGCGCTCGTCATCAACTGGGCGATGATCAGCATCATTCACCTCAAGTTCCGCCGCGAGAAGCAGGAGCGCGGCGTGACCACGGCGTTCCGAAGCATCGGCTTTCCGCTCACCAACTATCTGTGCCTCGCGTTCGTCGCGGGCATCGTCTGGGTGATGTTCGAAACGCCCGGCCTGCGGCTGTCCGTCTACCTGATCCCCATCTGGCTCGCGGTTCTGGGAATCGGCTACTATCTCAAAAGTCGCGGCGATGACGCGGGCGCAACGCGCCGCGTGACATCCCGCTGATCCTTCCTTTCGCTTCCGCTCCCGACACCATGTTCGAACATATCGATGCCTACCCCGGCGACCCGATTCTCTCGCTGAACGAAAACTTCCAGAAGGACCCGCGCACCAACAAGGTCAATCTGAGCATCGGCATCTATTTCGACGACGCCGGCCGCCTCCCCGTGATGCAGGCCGTGCGCGAAGCCGAACTGTCGATTTTGAAGGACCTCGGCCCGAAGCCGTATCTGCCGATGGCCGGTTTCGCGCATTACCGCGATGCCGTGCAGGCGCTCGTGTTCGGCCCGGAATGCCCGGCGCGCGCCGATGGCCGCATTGCGAGCGTGCAGACGCTCGGCGGCTCGGGCGCGCTGAAAGTGGGCGCGGACTTCATCAAGCGTTACTTTCCGGCGTCGAAGCTGTGGGTGAGCGATCCGACGTGGGAGAACCATCGCTTCATCTTCGAGCGCGCGGGGTTCGAAGTGAACACGTATCCGTACTACGACGAAGCCACCGGCGGCTTGCGTTTCGATGCGATGCTCGAAGCCATCGATGCGTTGCCCGCGAAGAGCGTCGTGCTCTTGCATGCGTGCTGTCACAACCCGACGGGCGTCGATCTCGACGAAGCGCAGTGGGTGAAAATCATCGACGTGCTGAAGCGGCGCGACCTGCTGCCGTTCGTCGACATGGCGTATCAGGGATTCGGCTCCGGCCTCGACGACGACGCCTTCGCCGTGCGCGAACTGGCGCGCCGCGGGGTGCCGGCGTTCATCGCCAATTCGTTCTCGAAGAACTTCTCGCTGTACGGCGAGCGTTGCGGCGGCCTGCATGTCATTTGCGACGATGCCGCCGAAGCCGACCGCGTGCTCGGCCAGTTGACGAGCGCCGTGCGCGCGAACTACAGCAACCCGCCGACGCATGGTGCGAAGATCGTCACGAAGGTGCTGACGACGCCCGAACTCGCGCAATCGTGGCGCGAAGAGCTGGCGGCGATGTGCGAGCGCATCGCGCGGATGCGTCGCGCGATTCACGATGGCCTCAAAGACCACGTGCGCGGCGAACTGCTCACGCGCTATCTGAAGCAGCGCGGCATGTTCACGTACACGGGCCTCGTGGCGGAGCAGGCCGACCGCCTGAAAGAGGAATTCGGCGTCTATATCCTGCGCTCGGGCCGCATGTGCGTGGCGGGCCTGAACGACAGCAACGTGCAGACGGTCGCCGATGCGATCGGCAAGGTGCTGGCGAAGTAATCGGCGTTACAACGCGGGACACGAGAGCACTTGCTGCGGCGGCAGCGTGCCCGGCCCCGCGTCCACTTTCGATCCCCGCGGCGGCGTCGACACCAGCCGCACGCTGCTCTCTCCCGCATTCGCCAGCACGTACTGCTCGGCGCTCCCGTCCGGCTGCCAGTACACGCGATACACCGCGCCGTCGGCGTACACATGCAGCGCGCCGTGCACGGCCTTTCCGCCCCGCATTAGATCGGCGCGTTCACCTTCCCGCAACGAAAGCACATCCCCGGACGCGCCTTGCAGCACGCCGCAAGCGCGGTCCTCTGCATGAACGTGCGCGCACGCGGCGAGCGCCGCGCAACACAGCGCGCGGCGAACGATTGGGTGGGTCATCGGCGAGCGCCTCCGGTCGGATCACGGGGCGACTGCAAGCAATTTGCGTGCGGCGAATAGGCATCGCCGTTCGGTCTTGCGTGTGCTACCTTGAATGCAGCAGCAATCGATCGTGGAGGCCGCCATGTCAGTGATCGCACCGGACGAAAAAGCGGACTTTCTGGCTATTCTCGCGCGGCATCGTATCGACGCGGGCGATTTTCTCGTGCAGGAAGCGGGGGAATCCGAAGTCGTCGACGATGTTTATCCTTTGCAGGGACACGTTACGATCGTGCGGCGCTCGACGCTCAAAGAGCGCGAGTATCGCGTCGGACACGGCACCGCCTGGGTGGCCATGTTCGAGAAAGACTTGAACAAGGGCGCATTCGGCTGATCGTTCCGTGGGCAGACCGCGCGCCGCATCGTCTTACAACGCACTTTTTGGGGCGGAACACGCGATGAGACCGACCGACTTCGCATCGTTCAAAGCGCATCTCGCCATGCTGCTGCGCGACCTGCCGCGCGGCATGACCGCCGATCTGACCGATGTGGCCGTCGCTTACTGGAACGGGACGCAAGTGGTCGGAGCGTATCTGCGCGACAACGGCTGCATCGACGAAGATTTCGACTTCGACGAGAGTGCCTGGGCCTTCTGGCGCGACGAATTCCTACTGTGGTTCGACGCGCCGCGCTTTTCCGAGCGGCGCGATCTGAAGGCCGCGCTGCTATCGGACACGCATGCGACGATGGTCCACTTCGGACGCTGGCCGCGCCCGGTCCGATGAATCGGCGAGCCGGGCGATTACCCCGCGCGGCGATAAGCCTCGGCCATCAGCGCGCTGACCTTGGCGCGGGCTTGGAGGGCGTCGCGGACGGCGGCGGACAACATCGAAAAAGCAGACAGGATGACTCCCATGGCGCAACTCCTTGATTAAGCGTGAAACTAGGTTAACTACCTAGGTAGTTTCCCTATACTAACACGTTGATGGCGACGCAGCAAAGGCGTTGCACGATGGCAGAGATGCTGCAAGCGGCTCGTGCCGTCAGAGCAGGGGATAGCAGATGAAACCGAATCTCTCGGGCCGTACCGTCCTGCTGTCGCTGCTGTTTGCTGTGATGATCGCGCTCGCCATCGGCGGGGGATGCAGCGGGGGCGGATCGTCCTCGCCGTCTTCTTCATCGGACGCGGGCGCTGGTGCATCCGGTCCGCCGGCCGCATCGGGGCCGCCGAGCGCATCCAGCCCGCCGGCGGCTTCGGGCGCCGTCGCGAACGCGATGGACGTCGTCACCTACCACAACGATATCGGCCGCACCGGTCAGCAGCTTGCGGAAACGGTGCTCACGCCGGCCAACGTCAATTCGACGACGTTCGGCAAGCTCGCCGTCTATCCGGTCGATGGCCCCGTCGACGCCCAGCCGCTTTTTCTGGCCAGGGTATCGATTGCGGGCGGCACGCATAACGTGCTGTACGTCGCCACTGAAAACGCCAGCGTCTATGCATTCGACGCGGATACCGGCGCCACGCTCTGGAAGACCACGACGCTCGCCAACGGCGAAACGCCGAGCGACGACCACGGCTGCGGCCAGATCACGCCGACGATCGGCATCACGGCGACGCCGGTCATCGACCGCGCTCGCGGGCCGAACGGCGCGATGTACGTCGTCGGCATGTCGAAGGACGGCGCGGGCCGCTATCACCAGCGAATTCACGCGCTCGATATCGTGACCGGCGCGGAACTGTTCGGCGGACCTACGGAAATCAGCGCGTCGTATCCGGGAACGGGCGCGGCGAGCCAGAACGGGCGCGTGGTGTTCGATCCCGGACAGTACGCGGAGCGCGCGTCGCTGCTGCTGCTCAACGGCGTCGTCTACACGGCGTGGACGTCGCATTGCGATTTCATGCCCTACACGGGCTGGGTGATCGGCTACGACGCCGCGACGCTGCAGCAGTCGAGCGTGCTCAACGTGACCCCGAACGGGCAGATGGGCGCGATCTGGATGAGCGGCGCGGGACTCGCGTCGGATGGCGCGTCGATCTATTTCCTCGATGGCAACGGCACCTTCGACGCCACGCTGAACGCGCAGGAAATGCCGCTGCACGGCAACTTCGGCAATGGCTTTCTGAAGCTGGGCGTGACACCGGCGCTTGCCGTCACCGATTACTTCCAGGCGTCGAACACAGTGCAGCAGTCGAACGTGGACGAAGACCTCGGGTCCGGCGGCGCGCTCGTGCTGCCCGATCTCGTCGATGCCAGCGGCGCGGTGCGCCGCCTCGCGCTGGGCGCGGGCAAGAACGCGGTGATCTATGTCGTCAACCGCGATTCGATGGGCAAGTTCGATTCGAACGGGGACCACATCTATCAGGAACTAGTCGGGCAAATTCGCGGCGCGATGTTCGGCATGCCCGCGTACTTCAATCGCACGGTGTATTTCGGCGCGGTCGGCGACAACCTCAAGGCGTTCCCGATCACGAACGCGCGGCTCTCGGCGACGCCCGCCAGCCAGACGCCGACCACCTTCGGCTTTCCCGGCACGACGCCCGGCATCTCGGCGAACGGGGCGGCGAACGGCATCGTGTGGGCGGCGCGAAACGGGACGATTGCGACGCTGCATGCGTACGACGCGTCGGATCTCGCGCGCTCGCTCTATGACAGCAATCAGGCCGGCGCGCGTGATCAGTTCGGTCCGGGCAACAAGTTCATCACGCCGACGATCGCCAACGGCAAGGTTTATGTGGGCACGAAGAACAGCGTGGCGGTGTTCGGTTTGCTGGCGCGGTAGGGCGAACCCAGTCGATTCCACCAAAAAGTTCACCGAATAGAATAACAAGCACTCCGTTTGACTCGATACGATCCCATGATCGACTAACAGCGAGCCATTAAGAGTAACGCCCATGCCCCGTCCCATTTTCGCGCGCATCCACCTTGATTCGATTCGGGAGAACATCGCGTTCGTGCGGCGCGCGGCGGCGTCGTCGCGCGTGTGGGCGGTGATCAAGGCGAACGCATACGGTCATGGCATCGGGCGGATTCATCCGGCGCTCGGCGAGGCCGATGGCATCGCGCTGCTCGATCTCGACGAAGCCGTGCGCGTGCGCGAACTCGGCTGGACCAAACCGGTTCTGCTGCTCGAAGGCATCTTCGATGCGCGCGACGTGGAAGTCGCGGACCGTCATCGGCTGACCGTGACGGTGCATTGCTACGAGCAACTCGATCTGCTCGATGCGTCGACACCGCGCCAGCCTGTCGACATCCAGCTGAAGATGAACTCCGGCATGAACCGGCTCGGATTCCGGCCCGATGCTTTCACGCGCGCCTGGCAACGGGCGTCGGGCATGGCCTCGGCCGGGAAGATCGGCAAGATCGGACTGATGAGCCACTTCGCCAACGCGGACGATGGCGGCATCGACTGGCAAATCGACGAATTCGACGCCGCCACGCGCGACCTGCCCGGCACGCGCTCGCTTGCCAATTCGGCGGCCGTGCTCTGGCATCCGCGTGCACATCGCGACTGGGTGCGGCCCGGCACGATCCTTTATGGCGCATCGCCGACGGGCAGCGCGCGGCACATCGCCGGCTTGCCGCTGCGGGCGGCGATGACGCTGTCGAGCCGCATCATCGGCGTGCAGTCGCTCGCGCCGGGCGAAACCATCGGCTATGGACGCACGTTCACGGCGGATCGCGCGATGCGCATCGGCGTTGTCGCGTGCGGCTATGCGGACGGTTATCCGCGACACGCGCCCGCGGGTACGCCGGTCGTCGTCGATGGCGTGCGGACGCGGCTCGTCGGGCGCGTGTCGATGGACATGCTGACCGTCGATCTCACGCCGTGCCCGGCAGCGGGCATCGGTTCATCGGTGCAGCTTTGGGGCGATCAGGTGCGCGTCGATGAAGTGGCCGAGCCGGCCGGGACCATCGGCTATGAACTGATGTGCGCGCTCGCGCGGCGGGTGCCTGTCGAAGTCGATGCGCCGGTAGCCGCCCATCCGCGCGCGGAGGCGTGATGATGAACGCGACCGAACGTATCGACCAGATGATCGCGGAACTCGCCGACTGGCGCGGCGCGACGTTCGCGAACATGCGGGCGGCGATCCTCGCGGCCGATCCCGGCATCGTCGAGGAATGGAAGTACATGGGCAGCCCCGTGTGGTATTGCGACGGGATGATCGCCGTCGCCAACGCGCACAAGGGCAAGGTCAAGCTGACGTTCGCCCACGGCGCGATGCTTCCCGATCCCGGCAAGCTCTTCAACGCGGGGCTGGAGGGCAATGCGCGGCGCGCGATCGACTATCTGGAAGGCGACGAAGTCGATGCGGACGGCCTGCAAGGTCTGATCCGCGCCGCAATCGACTTCAACCGAAGCGTGGCGAAGAAAAAGAAGCGCGGCTCCTCTGCGTAAGGACCAAGCGATTTACCACCGCGCCTCGGATGTTCCCGGCGGCTCCGACGCGCGCTCATAGCCCGCCGGCGTGCGCGCCAGTTGCGCGCTCGGCCGTACCGCTTCCAGCTCGCCGAAGCCCGACGCCTGCCGTTCGAGAAAAGGCGCGAAATCGGGAATGGCCGCGCGCAGACCGCCATCGATCCGCCCGAGGCCGCGCAGCCATTGCCCCGTCTGCGCCAGCGACACCTGCACGTGCCAGCTTCCGCCTTCCCGTTGCTGCTTCCATAGCGCAGCGGCCGCACCGAACGCCATCAGGAAGCCGCTCGCCATGTCGAGCATCTGCATCGGCAACGGGCGCGGCTTGCCCGCGCCTTGCGCCTCGCCTTCCGCTGCGTTGAAGCCCATCGCGGTCTGGACCAGCGAATCGAAACCGCGCCGCCCGGCCCACGGGCCTTGCGTGCCATATGCCGTCAGCGACACATAGACGATCCCCGGCCGCCGTTGCGCCACCGCTTCCGGCGCGAAGCCGAGCGCCGCCAGCCCGCCTGGCCGATACCCCTGCGAAAACACGTGCGCGCCGTCGATGAGACGCCAGAGCGCCGCGCGGTCATCGTCGCTTTGCAGATCGAGATGCGCCGAGCGCTTGCCGCGGCTCGTATCGGCGATGGCGGAAATGTTCGGCAGATGCGGGGAGTTGACGAGCATCACGTCCGCGCCGAACGCGGCCAGTGCGCGTCCGCCGACAGGACCCGCGAGAATGCGCGTGAAATCCAGCACGCGCACGCCGGCAAGCGGACGATCGTTCGTGGATAGCGGCGGCAGTTGGCGCGGCGGCGCATCGCCGATGCGGGTGAGCGTCATCAGCGGCTGCGCGGCGATGGCGCGTCCCTGCGGCGTGGCGTCCCATTCGTCGAAGCTGCGCAGCATCGTGACGACGAGCCCGCGTTGCGCGCAGGCGTCCTCGAAATCGATGGCGCGCCAGCCGAGCAGCGCGCGCTCCGCGTCATCGCGTTTGGCTGTGGCGGGATCGAGGCCGAGCACGCGCAGCGCGCCGTCCTGATGATGAGCAAAGTTTGCGTGAATGCGCACGTAGCCGTCGGCGCAACGATAAAGGCCCGAGAACGGGCCCCAGGTTTCGGGCGCCTGGCCATCGAGCGTGAAGTGGCCGGTGCATTCGACCGCCGCGTGGGTCATGTCGACGGACACGTTCTGACGCGCCGCGCCGCGCGCGTGCGCGAGTTCGCAGGCGGCGAGCGCGGCGGCGGCGATCGTCGATTGCGCCGCCGCGCCGACCGCGAACGTCGACGGAAATACCGGGTCTTGGCCCGGCAGTTCGGCGAAGGAAAGCGCGTCGCCGGGAAGGCCGGCGAGTTGCCACAGATGCGTCAGTGTCTCGAAAGCGTCGGGCATGGTCGGGATCGCGTGGGCGGTGGAAGATGCCGCATTGTCGCGCCGATTTGGAACGCGTTCCAAAACGCGCCGCTTCACGCCCGCGAGACGCGCCTCAACCGCGCCGCGTCGCCAGTTCCGCGCCTTGCCGCAGCGCCTCGAGCATGCTGCCTTCGTCGGCGATGCCCTTGCCCGCGATATCGAACGCGGTGCCGTGATCCACCGACGTGCGGATCACGTCGAGCCCGACCGTCACGTTGACGCCCGCTTCGAGGCCCAGCACCTTCACCGGCCCGTGGCCCTGATCGTGATACATCGCGACGACGAGATCGAAGTCGCCACGTCCCGCGCGGTAGAAGAGCGTATCGGCGGGCAGCGGGCCGGTCACGTCGAGTCCTTCTTCCTGCAGCGCCTTCACCGCCGGAATGATCTTCTCTTCTTCCTCGCCGTAGCCGAACAGGCCGTTTTCGCCTGCGTGCGGATTGATCCCGCACACGCCGATGCGCGGCTTCGCGATGCCCGCCTTCACGAGCGTAGCGTTGCCGCGCTCGATCGTGCGGCGCACGAGACCCGGCTCGATCTTGCGGATCGCGTCGATGATGCCGATGTGCGTCGTCACGTGAATCACGCGCAGCTTCGGCGCGACGAGCATCATCGACACTTCGTCCACGCCCGTCAGATGCGCGAGCATTTCGGTGTGGCCGGGGAACTTGTGGCCGCCCGCGTGCAGCGCTTCCTTGTTGAGCGGCGCGGTGCAGATCGCGTCGATCTGGTTCGCCTGCGCAAGCTCGACGGCGCGCGCGATGTAGCGGTAGGCCGCATCGCCGGCGACAGCCGAAAGCTGGCCGAACGGCAGGTCGTCGGGAATCAGTTCGAGGTCGATGCAGTCGATCACGCCAATCTGATATTGCGCCTGCGATGCATCCTCGATGCGCCGAACGCTCGCGCGCACGCCGGTGATCTCGATGGCGCGCTCGAGCCGGCGCGCATCGCCGATCACGAGCGGGCGGCACTGCTGGTACACGGCTTCATGCGCGAGGCTCTTCACGACGATTTCCGGGCCGACGCCGCTTGCGTCGCCCATCGTGATGCCGATTACGGGGAGATAGTTGGTCATGGTCGTCTGTTCAGATTGAGGTTTCGCGTGCGTTTTTGTCGAGCGCGGCGGTGCCGGCCACGGCTGGCTGGCCGCGCAGATGCCGGTATGCGCCGTAAAGCGCGTGCTCGCTGCCGAACGCGCCGGCTTTCGTGACGATGGCCGCGCCGTTCGCCGCGCTGGCCGTGGTGGCGCGGCCGAGGGCCACGCCGGCTTCGATTTCGCGCACGAGTTCGAGACTGCCGACGTTCGCCGCGGCGAGCATCGCGCGGGCGGTTTCGCCGCCGGTCGCGATCAGCCCGCCGAGCGTGCCGAAGTGCGGCGCGACGAGCGCGGCGAGCGCGTTGGAGAGATGCGCGCCTTCCGATGGATCGAAGGCGTCGTCACGGCCGATCCGCACGATCAGGTCTTGCCCGCCGCGCAACCGTGAGCCGATGTCGTCGCCCCATGCGGTCCACATCGGATGCCGCGCGCCGTCGCGCAGCACCGCGGGCGGCACGATCAGTTCGTCGATGCCCGCTTCGCCGCGCAGCATCGCACATTGCCGCTCGGATACCGACGACAGGCTGCCGACCAGCGCGAGCACCGGTCCATGCGCCACCTCCGCCGATGCGGGCCGGGCCGTCGATGCGGCGGGCGCATCGAAGAGATCGGGCAGCGCGGCGAGTTCGCGGGCGAGGCCGCCCGAGCCGACCCAGAAGAACGGCGTGTCGAGCGATGCGGTGATGCGGGCGAGCGCGGCGAGATCGTCGCTCGTTTCGGCATCGACGATCAATGCGCCGATGCCTTCCGCCGCCGCTGCCGCGATCCGCGTGGCGAGCGTCTGCGGCGCGTCGCGCAAGCTCGCGAGTCCGATGTGCGCGCACTTCAGGCCCGCTGCTTCGAGCATCGCGCTCAGGCTGGCGTCGCGTCCGGCGTGTTCCAGTTGCCACGTTTCGGTGGCGTCGAGCGGCACGCCATGCACGAAGACGCCGCCGTCGCGCACCGCGCGGCCCGTCGCCGGGAACGCGGGCGCGACGATCGCGCAACCGGCGAGCCGGGCGAGCGCCGCGACTTCGGCGGTCCAGTTGCCGCGCAGCGTCGAATCGATCTTCTTGTAGAGACGGCGGCCCGGCGCGCGCAGCGCCTGCAAGGCGTCGGCCACGCGGGCGGCGGCATCGGCGGGAGCGTAGCGGCGCGTGTCGGTGTCGGCGGCGATGACCGTCGCGCCTTCGTCCGGCGCGTGCGCGTCGAGCGTGACGACCGTCTTGCGGCCCGCTGCGGCGAACGCGATCGCGCAGTCGGCGGCGCCGGAGAGGTCGTCGGCGAGAATCAGCATGCTCGTGGACTTCGCGCTCATCGAGCGGCTCCGCGCTTCGTGCTTGAGTCGAGCGTGGCGCGGGCGTCGTTGCGTGCGTTGACGCGCTTCGCAATCGACGCCGTGATGATCGGCGTGATGATGGACGTCACCACCACGCATGCTGCGACCAGCAGCGTCGCGGATTTGGCGGCTTCTTCATAAACCGGATTGGCCGCCGCGATCAGCGCCGGAACTGCCGCCGCGTTGCCTGCGGTGTTCGCCGCCGCCGCGCCTGCGACGCCCGTGCCGCCCGTCAGCCGGTCCGCGAAGTAGAGCGGAATGCCGGTGAAGACGACCACCGCGAGGCCGAGGCCGATACCGAGCAGGCCCGCCTGCCATACCTTGTGCAGGTCGAGTCCCGCGCCGAGCGCGAGCGCGAAGAACGGAATCATCACCGGCACGGCGCGGCCCAGGAAATCGCGCATGTCGCGGTCGAGATTGCCGAGCAGCATGCCGACGGCGAGCGGCAGGATGCTGCCGACGAGCGTCGGCCACGGAAATGCCGAGAGACCGGCGACGCCGAGCGTGACCATCGTCAGGAACGGGCCGGATTCGAGCGACATGATCGTGTACGCGCCGACATCTTCCTTGCGCCCGTACTGGCCCATCAGCGCCATGTAGAGGCCGCCGTTGGTGTCGTTCATCGCGGCGACGACGGCCAGCGTCGAAATCCCCGCGAACATGCCGGAGCTGATCGGCTGCTCGCCGAGGAAATGGCCCAGCACCACGCCCGCGATGATCGCCATGCCGACTTTCGTGATGAACAGCGCGCCGCCCTTCTTGAGCAGATACGGCGTTGCCTTCACGTCGATGCCCGCGCCCATGCAGACATAGAACACTGCGAGGATCGGTAGCGCGCCGGTGAATAGCGCATTCGTGAACGAGCCGAAGAACTTCGGCATGCCCGGCAGAAAGGTTGCGATCAGCGAGCCGATCAGAAGCGGAACGATCATCATGCCGCCGGGTACGCGCTCCACTGCGCGCTTGATGGGAATCTGAACCATGGGTGTCTCCGGGAGGGAAATTTTTTGTCGGTTCGATCACAAAATGATCGATTCGATCAGTCGGTAGTGTAATGTTTGACCGGATTGTGCGCAATTCTCGGTCTATAGGCGTTTACACTGATCGAAACGAGCAATGCATGGCGTACGGAATGACCGAAACGATCACACCCACATGCTCGCCTTCACAGCATCGAGCGCGCCCGGAAGCGCCGCCGGATTCGATAAACTTGGCGGCCCGCCGCCCGCGAGGCGCCACGCCATCAACAGGAATCGCATGAAAGTCGAAAAACGCCGCGAGGCGATGCTGCAGGCCGTGCTGTCCGGCATGAACGATGTCGCCGCGCTGTGCGAGCACTTCGGCATGTCGGAAGCGACGGTGCGGCGCGATCTGCGCGCGCTCGCCGACGAACGCCGCATCGTGCGGACGTATGGCGGCGCGGCGTCGGTCGGCGTGCACGAGCCGGAGGAATCGCTCGATACGCGGCGCGAAAGCTTTCGCGAGCAGAAGGAAGCCATTGCGCGGGCGGCGGCGCGGCACGTGCAGGACGGCGACACGCTGTTTCTCGATGGCGGCACCACGACCGCCGCGCTCGCCCGTTGCCTCGCAGGGCGCAAGGACATTCAGGTCATCACGAACAATCTGCTGGCGGTCGGCGCGCTGGCCTCGGCGGACGTGCGCGTGACGCTCATCGGCGGGGACGTGCGGCCTTCGAGCATGAGCACGCTCGGGCCGATCGCTCAGGTCGCGCTATCGCGGCTCACGTTCGACAAGGCGTTTCTTGGAGCGGATGGCGTCGTCGCCGGGCGCGGACTGTGCGAAGCCACGGCGGAGCAGGCGTTTCTGAAGGAGTGCATCGTCGCGCAGGCGGCGAGCGTGTTTGTCCTGGTGACGTCGGACAAACTGGAGCGCGCGAGCCAGCAGCACTGGACGCCGCTCGAACGGGAGTGGAGGCTCATAACCGATTCCTTCGCCGATGACGCCGCCATCGAGCGTTTCAGGCAGCGCGGCAGCGTGAACGTGGAACGCGCGGAGATGGACGCGCGGTAGGCGCCCTTACCGCGCCGCGAGCGCGAGCACCGCTTCGACTTCGTTGAGGTCCACCGGCTTGATCAGATGCGCGTCGAAGCCGGCTGCGCGCGTGCGGGCCATGTCCTCGTCCGAGCCGAGGCCGGTCATCGCCGCAACGATGACGTGCGCGCCGCCCCCGCCCGCCCGCTCGCGAATGCCGCGAATCACGTCGAAGCCGGTCACGCCAGGCATCGACAGATCGAGCAGCACCACGTCGGGCCGCCGCTCGTCGAAGCGGCGCATCGCCTCTTCGCCGTTGTAGGCCGCGCGCGCAGAATGGCCGAGCATGTCGACGACGAGCGTCATGCTGTCGGCGGAATCGCGATTGTCGTCGACGACGAGCACCTCCAGTTGCCGATTCGCCGACGGTTCAGGCGCGGCCAGTTTCGGCGGCTCGTGCGCCGCCGCCTGGGCGAGCGGCAGCCACAGGCTGAAGACGCTGCCCTTGCCCGGGCCGTCGCTCTGCGCCTCGACGTGGCCGCCATGCAGTTCCGCGATCGCCCGCACGAGCGTCAGCCCGATGCCCAGGCCGCCTTCGTCCGCATGCGCGCCGGGCGGATGTTCCTGCACGAACAGATCGAACACGGCGCCGAGCGCATCGGCGGAAATGCCGCGTCCCTGATCGCTGACGCGCAACAGCGCCGTGCCGCCGCGCGTCCCGGCTTCGAGCGTGATCGTCGATCCGGCCGGGCTGAACTTCGACGCGTTGTTCAGCAAGTTGTTGAGCGCCTGCACGAGCCGCGTCGGATCGCCGTTGACGAAGACACGCTGCCCCGTGTGTTCGACGACGAGCCGCTGCTGCCGCGCGTCGAACGAGGGCTGGCTGGCTTCGGCGCTGAGATGCACGACGTCCGCGATATCGACGACATCCGTCGTGAGGCGAATCTTTCCCGAACTGACGCGGCCCGCTTCGAGCAGGTCGTCGACGAGCTTCGTCAGATGCGCAAGCTGCCGGTCGACGATCTGGCGGCTGCGGATCACGTCGGAATCGTCGGAGGCTTTCAGTTTCAGGATGCTCACCGCGTTGCGGATGGGCGCGAGCGGATTGCGCAATTCGTGGCCGAGCAGCGCGAGGAACTCGTTCATGCGCCGGCTCGACGCCTCCAGTTCTTCGAGGCGCCGGCGCGAAGTCATGTCGCGCGTGATCGCGACGAAATCCTGCGCGCTGCCTTCTTTCGACGGCATCGCGCTCAGCGTCACGTGCGCCCAGAACTCCGAGCCGTCCTTGCGCACCCGCCAGCCTTCGTGTTCGACGCGGCCGTGCTCGATCGCGCGCCGGATGATGTCGCCGGGGCGGTCGCGGCCCAGTTCGTCGGGCGTATAGAAAAGCGCCAGATGGCGGCCGATGGCCTCCTCGGCGGTGTAGCCGTACAGCGCGTGCGCGCCGTCGTTCCACGAGCGCACGATGCCGTTCGAATCCAGCATGTAGATCGCGTAGTCGCTGACCGAATCGATCAACAGGCGCAGACGCTGATTCGCTTCGGTGGCGCGCAGGCGGTCCGTGATGTCGTGAATGAAGCAGGTGAACTGACGCTGACCTTCATACCAGACTTCGCTGATCGTCAGTTCCGCCGTGAACTCGCTGCCGTCGCGGCGTTTCGCGGGCAGTTCGACTCGCGTATCGATGACGCGCGCCTCGCCCGTCGCCAGATAGCGCGTGAGTCCGGCGCGATGCGCGGCGCGATGGCGTTCGGGCACGATGAACTGCGCCAGTTCCCGATTCATCACTTCCTGCGCGCGCCAGCCGAACAGCCTCGTTGCCGCCTCGTTCCAGTAGATGACCATGCCGGCTTCATCGATGGAAACGAACGCGATGTGCGCGTTGTCGAGCACGGTGCGGCGGCGG
The DNA here is from genome assembly GCF_000698555.1 of Caballeronia grimmiae. GTDB lineage: Bacteria > Pseudomonadota > Gammaproteobacteria > Burkholderiales > Burkholderiaceae > Caballeronia > Caballeronia grimmiae. Next base: position 159,810 of record NZ_JFHE01000002.1, read on the forward strand.
CGCAGCGCATCGGCGAGCTTCTTCTCGAACTCGACACGCAACGACGATTCCACGCTCAGCGTCGCGCTGACACTCGCGTGCTGTTCGACGAGCCGGCGATGCTCCTGCGCGATTTCTTCACGCGCGATGGTTTCGGCGATGCACGCGCAAAACGCATTCAGAATCGCGATATCCGCCTGGCCGAATTGTTCGGGCTCGCCGGAGATCAGCTTGAGCACCGCGACGGAGCGGCCTTCGTGGATGACGGGCGCGACGACCATCGACGCCGCGCCGACGGCCTGACACGCCGCGCGGTCCACGCGATGGTCGGTCGCGGTGTTGCGGCTCACCAGCGCCTCTTGCCGCGTGATGCACAGGCCGGACAGGCTGCCCGCGGACGGCAGTCGCGTGCCTACGTGACGCGCGGCCGCGCCGCTTGCCGCGCGATAGACGAGCTCGTCGCCTTCGATCCATTCGATCACGGACGAAGAGACGTCCGCGACTTCGCGCAACGTATCGGTGACTTTCTGAAGGTATTCCGGCAAGGGCAGCCGGGAATGAGCGAGGCTCGCGAACGTGGCAAACCACCGCTCGAAATGCGCGCGACGATTGTGATGGGCCTTGGTTCTTCTATCCGTTGACGAAGTCTCGTACTGAAAACGCATGGCCCGTTTATGCATCGGTGGAACGCGAATCAATCGCGGAGAGTATCGGCGGTATATCGTCCGCTAATTGGAACACAAAACACAGTCAAACGTTTGCTTAAAAGCGAGGGGAGAACCTTTATTTGTCTGCTCATAAAAAGTCGGTAAGCCGTACTGACTAATCGAACGACTGTTCAATGGGAAGACGGTAACAACGACGCTATCTCGCGGTCGATGCGGTAAATATCACGCGACCGCTGTCTCGTCCGATGCGGGGAGGGCCGCTTCCGTGCGGCTCGCCGCGACCCAGCGGCTTTTGCCCGAGCGCTTCGCGGCGTAGAGCGCGTTGTCGGCATCGCGCAGAACGCCGTCGAGTTCCGTGTGATTGCGATCGAACATGGCAACGCCGATGCTCGCGCCGATCACCAGTTCGCCGTCGCCATCGGTATGGAACGGCTTGCCAAGCTCGATCACGAGCCGGTCCGCCAGCACAAAAGGATCGGCGTGCGGCGGCGCGACGATCACGAATTCATCGCCGCCCAGACGCGCGACCAGCGCGCCATCGCCCGCCAGTTGCCGAAGGCGGCGCGCGACGAGCGCGAGCAGCGTGTCGCCGACTTCGTGGCCGCGCGCGTCGTTGATCGCCTTGAAGCCGTCGAGATCCAGATAGAAGAGGGCGTCGAACGCATTTTCGTCTGCACGGCCGTAGCGCATGCGAAAGCGCACTGCCTGAAATAGCCCGGCGCGGTTGAGCAGACCGGTGAGTTCGTCATGACGCGCGCGGCGGTCGTTTTCCTGCTCGGCTTTCATCGTCGAGACGAGCATGCCGTTGAGACGCCACGCGGCGGCGCTCATCGCGAAAAGATAGAAAGGGATTTGCAGCAGTGTCAGAAGGAGCGTCGGCTCGCCCGACAGCAATGCGCCGATGCAGCACGGTCCGAGCGACAGAAAGATCATCACGGCGACGAGACGCGGCGCGGCGAAATTGCGGAAACAGATGCCGCCGACCATCGCGGCCGCGGAGAGGAAGGAAAGCGTCGCGGCCACCCAGTCGCCCGACAGCACGCTGACGAGCGCGCCGTAGCCGACTGTCGCGCCCCACAGCGGCGCAAGCAGCACGTAGGTGTCGGTCAGCGTCGATTTGCCTGCGCGAGCACGGCGGCGCGCGACGATCAGCACGACGAGGCGCGCAAGACAGACGGCGATTTCGAGCGCGAGCCACGCATCGAATGCGAAGGACGGATGCCGCCGCTGCAGCACCCACGCGACCGCAATCGTATTGAACACGCCGCCCGCGAAAATCGGCAGCGTGCCGAAGAGGCTGCCTACGAGCGCGGCGCGGATCGCACGCGGGATGTCGGGACCCGCATGCAGCAGCCACGTCGCCGCACGTCCGCGCGGAAGGGTGAAGGATTCGATCTGTTGGTCCATAGGTGCGATGAGCGGCGGTCGGGCGACTGCGTGACCTTCGGGACTTGTGTCCCACCCATCGGATAACGGAGTGGAGAGGATCGAACTTTATGGTCGCGCCCTTTGTTTCAGGGGCGAATGGATTGCCAATCGTTTGCGCGGATTTGCGGCGCTCGAATTACGCGTGCCGAGCCAAAAAGCGAGCGCAAGGAAAGCCTCCAGCGATTCATGCGGCGGCGCTGCGTCCCGCCTCCACGATCTCGTCCATCAGCAGGCGCACGCCCGCTGAAAGCTGCGCATCTCGGCGCGTGACCATCTCATACGGCTCGCTTTTCGACGTGAACGCGAGCGGCAACGTGCACACGACGCCATGCGCCGTGCAAAAACGCGCGACATCGACGGATACCAGCGCCACGAGCGACGGATTCTTCTGCAATAGCGCGAGCGTCGCGAAGGCGGATGTGGTTTCCAGCAGATGCGACGGGAAGCGCAGCCCCGCGTCGTGAAACTCGCGTTCGAGCAGCAGCCGCATCGGCATATTCGCGCGATACACCACCCAGCGATGCCGCGCGAGATCGCTCAACGCGACGCGCCGCCGCTTCGCGAGCGGATGATCGACATTCGCGATCACCGCAAGCGTTTCCTGCTGCACGACGACGCTGTCGTACAGATACGGCGTCTGGCTCACGCTCGTGCGGCACACGGCGACATCGAGCCGTCCCGCGTCGATGAGCCCGAGCAGGCTCGCGCTCGTATCCTCGACGATCTCCACCGACATCTCCGGCTGACGCGCGCTGGCGGCGGTGATCGCATCGGTGACGAGCGGCACCGCGCCCATGATCACGCCCACGGACACACGCCCGCCATAGCCGCGCATGATGCCGACGATCTCTTCACGCAGATGCGCGATATCCGTATGAATCAGCCGCGCATAACGGATCACGCAATGCCCGACCGCGTTCGGCTCCAGTCCGCGGTGCGTCCGCACGAAAAGCGGCGTGCCGAACGTCGTTTCTATTTCATGCAGCGCCTTGCTCGCGCCCGGCTGCGTGAGCGCAAGCTGCTTCGCCGCGCCGAGCAGCGAGCCGCGTTCTTCCAGCGCGATGAGCAGGCGCAACTGCCTGACGTGCAGGCGCGAGAGAATGGAATTCAGCGATGGCGTCATGAGGGAAAGTTATACCCGTATCACATGCCGTCAGTATCGCGGAGGCGGCAGCGTCCGTATACTCGGGCGACTGCTATAACCTTTCGTCATTGCACATGGCCCTGATCAATTACATCACGCAGATTCAGTTCGACTTTGGCGCGGTGCGCCTGCTCGCCAGCGAGTGCGAGCGTTTCGGCATTCGCCGTCCGTTGATCGTGACCGATGCGGGCATCCGCGCGGCGGGTTTGCTCGACAAGGTCGTCGATGCGCTCGGCCCGCAATTCACCGCGCCGGTTTTCGACGCGACGCCGCCGAATCCGAACGAAGCCGCCGTGCGCGCGGCCGTCGCGCTGTATCGCGAGAATGATTGCGATGGCGTGATCGCGGCGGGCGGCGGCTCGTCGATCGATCTGGCGAAGGGCGTCGCGGTTTGCGCGACGCACGAAGGGCCGCTCGCGAGCTTTGCGGTGATCGAAGGCGGGCTTGCGCGCATCACGGCGGCGACCGCTCCGGTCATCGCCATTCCGACGACGGCCGGAACCGGCAGCGAAGTGGGCCGGGGCGCGATCCTGATTCTCGACGATGGCCGCAAAGTCGGCGTGATCTCGCCATATGTCGTGCCGAAGGTCGCAATCTGCGATCCGGAACTCACGTTGGGCCTGCCGCCGATGCTCACCGCCGCGACCGGCATGGACGCCATCGCGCATTGCCTCGAAACGTTCATGGCCCCCGCGTTCAACCCGCCCGCCGACGGCATCGCGCTGGACGGCTTGTGGCGCGCGTGGCGGCACATCGAGCGGGCGACGCGCGACGGTTCCGATCGCGCCGCGCGCTCGAACATGATGAGCGCATCGATGCAGGGCGCACTGGCGTTCCAGAAGGGCCTCGGCTGCGTGCACAGCCTGAGCCATTCGCTGGGCGGCATCAATCCGAAGCTGCATCACGGCACGCTGAACGCGATCTTCCTGCCGGCGGTCATTGCGTTCAACAGCTCGGCCCCGTCGATGGCCGATGAAGACAAGCTCGCGCGCATCGCTCAGGCGATGGGCCTCGCTGCCGGCGATGACGTCGGCGACGCGATCCGCAAGATGACCGCGACGCTCGGTTTGCCGCGCGGCCTCGCGGAACTCGGCGTGACACGCGAGCTGTTCCCGCGCATCGTCGCGGGCGCGCTGAAGGATCATAGTCACAAGACGAATCCGCGCGAGGCGTCGAGCGACGATTACATCGCCATCCTCGAAGCGTCGATGTAAGGCCGGAGCGCATGACGATTTGCGGCGGCGCAACAAAAGACTAGGGGAAAACCCTAGTCTTTGTTACAATGCGCAGCAAATTCTGGATTACTGTCATGCGCACCCGTTACGTCATTCTCGAAAAGATCGCTTTTACGTTGCTCACGCTGTCCGCCGTTGCCGATGCCAGCTACATCACTTGGGAGAAGCATCCGAACTTCCGCGAAAACGTCACGGAATTCGTGAAGATGAGTGCGGATCTGAACTACGCGACCGCGACCATCGACGGCTCCACGATGATGCCGCTCGCGTTCAACTAAGCACTCGCCAGACCTCCAATACCCGCTATACGGCCCCGCGTCGCACGACGCGCGCGGCTTGTCCTATGCTGGCGGCTTCCTTCGCGTAGCCGCCGCGCATGTCCATCGCTCTTCACACCGACGCCGCATCCGGCGAACCACTCCGTAGTTTCGCTCGTTCTCTCGGGCAAATCGTCCTTCAGCGCAATGTCGCAACAGGCGCGCTGCTGTTCGCGGGCGTTCTGTGTGCGAGCCCGCGGCTTGCGGGCGCGCTGGTGATCGGCGCGATCGTCGGCAAGGTGATCACGCTCATCACCGAGGACGCCGATTCGCCCGCACTCCGCGACGATCTCTACGCCTTCAACGGCGCGCTTGCCGCGCTCGCGGCGTTCACCTTTATCCGCGATGCGTCGCAGGCGACGGCTGTCGCCATTCTCGCCGCGATGTTCGCGACGCTGCTCGCGAGCCCGCTCACGCGGATTCTCTCGCTTCGCGGCTTGCCGATGTTTTCCAGTCCGGCGATCATCGTCACCTGGTGCTGGATGCCCTTGCTTGCCGATCGCGGCGAAGTCGGCGCGCTCGGGCCGGTGCCGGCCGGCGCGGCGGCGCTGACGAAGGCCGCGTTCGGCGGTCTCGCGCCGATCGTGTTTGCATCGGGCGCAGTCGCGGGCGCGTTCATCGCGGCGGGACTGTTCGCCGCCCGCCCGGCACGCGGGGCGTGGGCGCTCGGCGGCAGCGCGGCCGGCGCTGCGCTGCATGCGTTATGCGGCACGAGCGATGCCGTCGTGTTGTCCGGCGCGTGCGGTTTCAACGCCGCGCTGGCCGCCCTCGCGACGGCATCGCTCGGCGCGCGCCATGCGTTCATCGCGATTGCGCTGGCGGTAGCGATCGAGCGCGTCGCGGATTGCCTCGGAGTGGCGGCGCTGACCGCGCCGTTCGTGCTCGCGTCGTGGACGGTGATCGCCGTTGCGCGGCGCGTCGAGAAAATATCGAAAGGAGAATCGCATGTCGTTCACCCACACGTTAGAGCGCAGGATCGATGAAAGCGGGCCGCGCTCGGCCGCCGAAACGGCGACGCGCGTCGATCTGGCGGCGGCGTATCGGCTCGTCGCGCTGAACGGCTGGGACGATGTCGTCTACACGCACATTTCCGCGAGCGTGCCGGGCGAGCCGGGACGCTTTCTGATCAATCCGTTCGGACTTGCGTTCGATGAAGTCACCGCGTCGAATCTCGTGAAGATTGACATCGACGGCAACGTGATCGGCGAAAGCGCGCATCCGGTGAACGCGACGGGCTTCGCGCTGCACGCCGCCGTACACGCCGCCCGCGCGGATGCCGCCTGCGTGATGCATCTGCATGTGCGCGAGGCGATCGCGGTGTCGGCACAGCCGCATGGCCTGCTGCCGGCGTCCCAGCACGCGATGCGTTTTCACGGCCACCTTGCCTACCACGATTACGAGGGTCTTGCGTTCTCGCGTGCGGAAGGCGAGCGGCTCGTCGCGAGTCTCGGCGCGCACCGTGCGATGCTCTTGCGCAATCACGGGCCGCTTACGCTCGGGCGCACGATTGCCGAGGCTTATGTGCTGATGGATATGCTCGTCAAGGCATGCGATATTCAGCTGCGCGCGCTGGCGGGCGTGAGCAAGGTGATCGTGCCGACGCCCGATGTCGTCGCCCGGACGGCGGCGCAACTGCACGACGGCGACGCCATCGAAGGCGCGCTCGAATGGCCCGCGCTTCTGCGCAAGCTGGAGCGCAGCGATCCGTCGTATCGCGATTAACCCGTTTCAAGGAGAAATCAACGCAATGCCGACTTTCAACATCCAGCTCTTCGAAGGCCGCACGGCGGAAGAAAAGCGCAAGTTCGTCGAGGCGATCACGCGCACGACATGCGAGACGCTCGGCTGCGAGCCGGGGTCGGTGGATATCATCCTGACGGACGTGAAGCGCGAGAACTGGGCGACCGCGGGCAAACTGTGGTCGGACCAATAGCGCATTGAAAGAACGCGGCGGCGTTGCACCGCCGCGTTCGTCGCGATGATTACATCGTTTCCTTCGCGGCGAGGCGGAACTTGTGCAGCAGCGGTTCCGTATAGCCGTTCGGCTGCGTGCGTCCTTCGAAGACGAGCGCGCATGCCGCCTTGAACGCGTACGAACTGTCGAAGTTGGGCGCCATCGGGCGATAGTACGGATCACCTTCGTTCTGCTGATCCACGACCGCCGCCATCCGTTCGAGCGTCGCGCGGACCTGCTCTTCGGTGACGATGCCATGCCGCAGCCAGTTCGCGATGTGCTGGCTCGAAATGCGCAGCGTCGCGCGGTCTTCCATCAGGCCGACATTGTGGATGTCCGGCACCTTCGAGCAGCCGACGCCCTGATCGATCCAGCGCACCACATAGCCGAGAATGCCCTGCGCGTTGTTCTCGATCTCGTTCTTGATATCGTCTTCCGACCACGTCGCCTTTTCGACGACGGGAATCGTCAGGAGGCCGTCGAGCAGTTCGTTCTTCACGCCTTCATAGTCGATGCTTTCCATCTCCCGCTGAACGCGCTGGACGTCGACCTGATGGTAATGCAGCGCATGTAGCGTGGCGGCCGTCGGCGAGGGCACCCAGGCGGTGTTCGCGCCGGCCTTCGGATGCGCGACCTTCTGTTCGAGCATCGCGCGCATGAGATCGGGCATCGCCCACATGCCCTTGCCGATCTGGGCGCGCCCGCGCAGGCCGGTGTTCAGCCCGACGAGCACGTTGTTGCGCTCGTAGGCGGCGATCCATGCCGACGACTTCATGTCGCCCTTGCGCATCATCGGGCCGGCTTCCATCGACGAATGCATCTCGTCGCCGGTGCGATCCAGAAAGCCCGTATTGATGAACGCGACGCGCGCCTTGGCCGCCGCGATACACGCCTTGAGGTTGACGCTCGTGCGGCGCTCCTCGTCCATGATGCCCATCTTGATCGTATGACGCGGCAGCCCGAGCAGGTCTTCGACGCGCGTGAACAGCTCGTCCGAGAACGCGACTTCGGCGGGGCCGTGCATCTTCGGCTTGACGATATAAATGGACCCGGTGCGCGAGTTGATCTTGTTCTTCAGATCGTGCATGGCGCCGAGCGTGGTCATCACCGCATCGAGAATGCCTTCGGGGATTTCGTTGCCGTCGCGATCGAGCACGGCCGGGTTCGTCATCAGATGGCCGACGTTGCGGATGAACAGCAGCGAGCGGCCATGCAGCTTCAGCGTGCCGCCATTCGGCGCGGTGTATCCGCGGTCCGCGTTCAGGCTGCGCGTGAAGGTCTTGCCGTTCTTCGAGACCTGCTCCGACAGTTGGCCCTGCATCAGTCCCAGCCAGTTGCGATAGAGCTGCGTCTTGTCGTCGGCGTCGACGGCGGCGACCGAATCCTCGCAATCGATGATCGTGCTCACGGCCGCTTCCATCAGCACGTCCTTCACGTGCGCCGCATCCGTCTTGCCGATGGAGTGGTTCGCGTCGATCTGAATCTCGAAGTGCAGATCGTTGTGCTTGAGCAGGACGGCGCTCGGCGCGCTGGCATCGCCCTGGAAGCCGGCGAATTGTTCGGGATTCGCGAGGCTGCTTCTGCCGTCTTTCAGCGTGACGACGAGCTTGCCTTGCTCGACGCTGTATCTGGTTGCGTCGGCGTGCGAGCCGTGGGCGAGCGGCGCGTTGTCGTCGAGGAAGGCGCGCGCATAGGCGATGACTTTCGCGCCGCGCTTCGGGTTGAATTCGGCGGTGCGCTCGGCGCCGTCGCTGTCGTCGATGACGTCGGTGCCGTAGAGGGCATCGTAGAGGCTGCCCCAACGCGCGTTCGCGGCGTTGAGCGCATAACGCAGATTCGACAGCGGCACGACGAGTTGCGGCCCGGCCTGCTCGGCGATCTCGCGGTCGACGTTGGCGGTGGTCGCCTGGACCTGCGCGGGCGTCGGGACGATGTAGCCGATGTCGGTCAGAAACTTGCGATACCCGCGCAGATCGCGCACCGGGCCGGGGTTGCTTCGATGCCAGTTGTCGAGTTCCGATTGCAGGCGATCGCGTTCGGCGAGCAGCGCGCGGTTCTTCGGCGCGAGGTCGTGCACGAGGGCATCGAACTCTTGCCAGAAGGATGCGGCATCGACGCCCGTGCCGGGGATGGCTTCTTCCTCGACGAATTTCGCGAGGCTCGATGCGACTTTGAGGCCGTGCTGTTGAGTCATTTCGTTCATGGGCACTCCGGCTGATTGCTGCTACATAGGGATTCGGGGCTGGGGGTATGGTAGCGCGGAATGCGGGAAGGTCGAAGCGACGGCAGGGAGGCAATGCACGTGCCCGAGCGGCGCGTCGGCGCAGCGTGTGCGACGCGCGTAACGCGCTCGATTCTCGAATGCGGGGAGTTGTGTCGTCGGGGTAGGCGTCGCAGCTAGCGACGTTTGTGCGGTGTTGTTGCAGTGCGCGCACCGGCCCGGCGGGCATATGGACGCGGCACGAAACCCGGCCTTTCCACGCGGAAAGACCGGGTCAAAACGAACGATCAGCCGCCCAGCAAATCCTCGATCATCACCGGCAACTTCCGGACCCTGACCCCGGTCGCGTGATACACCGCATCGGTAATCGCGGCCGCAATCCCCGCCAGCCCGATCTCCGCGATGCCCCGCGCGCCCAGTTCGTTGAACACTGTATCCGGATGATCGAGAAACGTCACATCGAGTTTCGGCGTATCCGCGTTCGTCGCGATCACGTAATCCGCGAGACTGCTGTTCACCGGCGCGCCGCTGCGCTCATCGTAGGAAGTGTGCTCGAACAGCGCCATGCCGACGCCCATCACCACCGCGCCTTCGATCTGATTGCGCGCCGCACGCGGATTCAGAATCTTGCCGCCGTCGATGACCGTGACGACGCGGCTCACGCGCAGACGCGCCGTCGCCGGTTCCCACGTGACTTCCGCGAAATGCGCGCCGTAGGAGTGAATGGACCAGTCCTTCTTGAGCGGATCGTCAAAGCCGCCCTTCGCGCTCGCGCTGCCCGATGCCGCGTGCATCCTCGCCGCTTCGAGAATCCGCGTGTACGGCACGCCGTTCTCCGCAGCCTCGCCCTTGCGATGCACCCGCCCGCCGCTCAACGTCAGCTCCTCCGCCTTCACGCCCGCGAACGGCGATCCTTCCGCCGCGCTCGCCCGCGACAGCACGATGTCGACAGCAGCCCGTGTCGCATCCGATACCGCGGGAATCACCGATGCCGTCGCCGCCGAGCCGCCCGATATCGGTCCGACCGGCAACGCGGTATCGCCGAGGGCGACTTCGATCTTGTCGAGCGTAATGCCCGTCTGCTCCGCGACGAGCTGCGCGAGGATCGTGTACGTGCCCGTGCCGATATCCTGCGTGCCGCACACGACGCGCGCCGTGCCGTCCGCACGCAGATCGACGCTCGCCTCCGCCGAGAAGCGCAAGCCCGGCCAGCTGCACGCGGCGACGCCCCAGCCGAGCGTGAGGCCATCGCGCGTCATCGAGCCGACTTCCGGCGTGCGCCGCGACCAGCCGAACTTCTCCGCGCCCAGCTTCAGGCACTCGACCAGATGCCGCGACGAAAACGGCAAGCCGCTGCTCTCGTCCTTGCTCGGTTCGTTGGCGAGCCGCAGTTCGACCGGATCGATCCGCAGCGCGAGCGCAAGCTCGTTCATCGCCGATTCCAGCGCGTAAAGCCCCGGCACCGCGCCTGGCCCGCGCATCGACGTCGGCGAGCCGACATTGCGCTTTACGGAGCCGCCCGTCACGCGCAGATTCGCCGTGCTGTACATCTGCGGCGTGGCTTCGCCGCAATCTTCCGTGTACTCGTCCGCGAGCGCGGCGTGATTCAGGAAGTCGTGCCGCAGTGAAACGAGCCTGCCATCCTGCGTCGCGGCCAGCCGCATGCGCTGCTGCGTCACCGGACGATGCCCCACGTTCTGGAACATCATCTTCCGGCTCAGCACGAGTTTCACCGGCCGTCCGGTCTGACGCGTCGCGGCGGCCGCAAGCAGCGAATGCGGCCACATCCACAGCTTGCCGCCGAAGCCCGAGCCGAGATAGCGCGAAATCACGCGCACTTTCTCTTTCGGCACGCCGAGCATCTGCACGAGCGTGCCGCGATGGTTCGCCACCGCCTGGCTCGTCTCGTAGAACGTGTAGCTGTCGCCGTCCCAGTGCGCGACGGTCGCGTGGAGTTCGATCGGATTGTGCGTTTCCGTCGGCGTCACGTAGGTCTCGTCGATCTTGATGGGCGCGCTGTCGAATGCGCCATCGGGATCGCCGCGTTCGCTCTGGACCTCGGGTTCGCTGTCGGCCGCGAGCGTCGCGCTGACATCGTGCGGCGCGACTTCATAGCCGACCTTGATCGCCGCCGCCGCGGCGCTCGCGGCCTCGAACGTCTCCGCGATCACGCACGCGACGTACTGGCCGTAATAGCGGATCACGTCGTCCTCGAAAGGCGGACGCTGTTCGTCGACGTAGCCGTCCACGAACGAGTTGGCGGGTATGCGATACAGCCGCCCGATGTTGCCGCGATGCAGAACGAGCTTGACGCCCGGCATCGCCTGCGCGGCGGCGAATTCGAGCGACGTGACCTTGCCGCTCGCGATGGTGCTGCACACCGGCACCGCGTACAGCATGCCGGGCAAGTCGACATCGGATGTGTAGGTTGCGCGGCCGCTGACTTTCAGCGGTCCGTCGATGCGCGAGTGCGGCCGTCCGATGAATCCGTTGACGGACGGTGATACGTCGGGCGCAGTGGACATGGATACGTTCTCCGGTCGTCGGGTTCAGGATGTCTGCGTCGCGAGCTTCAGCGCATGCACGATGCAGCGCCTCGCCAGTTCCACCTTGAAGCCGTTCTCGCTTTGCGGCTTCGCATCGGCGAGGGCGGCGTCGGCGGCGCGCCGGAAGGCGGCTTCGTCGGGCGCGGCGTTGAGCAGTTCGTTCTCGGCTTCGCGCGATCGCCACGGCTTCGTCGCGACACCGCCGAGTCCGACGCGCACATGCTCGATGCGTCCATCCTTCACGCCGGCGACGATCGCCGCTGAAGCAAGCGCGAACTCATACGAAGCGCGGTCGCGCAACTTGAGATACACCGAGCGCGCGCCCTCGACGGGCGGCGGCAGCGTCACATGCGTGATGAGATCGCCGGCTTCGAGCACGTGCTCACGATCCGGCGTCGTGCCGGGCAGCAAGTAGAAATCGTCGAAGGCAATGGCGCGCTTGCCGCTCGTGCCTTCGACGTGAATGGTCGCTTCCAGCGCCGCGAGCGCGACGTTCATGTCCGAGGGATTGCTCGCGATGCACGAATCGCTCGTGCCGAGTATCGCCATCATGCGGTTCGCGCCGCCGATGGCCGAGCAGCCCGTGCCGGGCTCGCGCTTGTTGCACGCCGACGCGGTATCGCGGAAATAGACGCAGCGCGTGCGCTGAAGCAGATTGCCGCCGGTCGTCGCCATGTTGCGCAACTGCACGGACGCGCCCGACAGCAGCGCCTGCGACAGCACCGGGTAACGCTCGCGAATCAGCGCATGATGCGCGACATCCGAGTTGCGCGATGTCGCGCCGATGCGCACGCCGCCGTCGTCCGTCGCTTCGATCGCATCGAGCGGCAGGCGCCTGATATCGACGACTCGCACGGGCCGTTCGACGTTGAGCTTCATCAGATCGACGAGCGTCGTGCCGCCCGCGAGGAAGCGCACTTCGGCGCCTTGCTGGGCGGTATGCGCGGAAGCGCCCGCCTTGATCGCATCGGGCAGATCGCGTGCGCGGGAAAGCTGAAACATGTCCATGTCGCGCTCCGGTCAGTCTTGCTTGCCGCGCACGGACTGAATCGCCGTGACGATGTTCTGATACGCGCCGCAGCGGCACAGATTGCCGCTCATCGCTTCGCGCACGTCGTCGTCGCTCGCGCCGATGGGTTCGTCGAGCAGCGCGACCGCGGACATCAGTTGTCCGGCGGTGCAGTAGCCGCACTGGAAACCATCGCATTCGACGAATGCCGCCTGCAACGGATGCAGCGCGTCCGGTTCGCCGATGCCTTCGATCGTCGTGATCTCGTCGCCATCGTGCGCGGCGGCCAGGCACAGGCACGCGTTGACGCGCCGTCCGTTCACATGGACGGTGCACGCGCCGCATTGCCCGTGATCGCAGCCTTTCTTCGTGCCGGTGAGATGGACGTGCTCGCGCAGCGCATCGAGCAGCGTCGTGCGCGGATCGAGCGAGAGCGTATGACGCTGGCCGTTGATGGTCAGCGTGATGTCGGCGTTGGAATCGCTGGTCCGGGCAGCGGGCGGCGCGAGCACTTCGGCGGCGGCGTGTCCGTTGCCGTTCGCTGCGTGCGTTTGTGCGGCGAGCCGGCTGTTGGTCGGTATATCGGCGCGCGCGGGGTTAGATTGGGGGACGGGGTGTTGCATCGGGCAATCTCCTTGAATGGCGCATCCCGCAGCGTAAGAGCGTGCGGATGCGGCGGGGCATAGAGAGGCGAAGATGCGCTGAAGCTGTGGAGCGACAAAGCGTGCGCAGTCGCTTCCGGTGAAAGAAAGAGAAAGCATGCGCGGGAACCGGCGGACGAAGCGTTGCCGGGATGACACTCAGCCAGTATAGGCAGACGCCGCCGATCTTTCACAGAACGCAACGGAGACCGCACGGAGCGTGCCTGCATGGTAGCGTTGACACCTTGCCTATTTCTGCATGCTCACGATGAACGCAAGCCTTTCTGTCGCCGATGCCATCGCTTCACGCCGTTCGATTCGTGCCTTTCTCGCCGATCCGGTCGACCGCGCGACGCTCGAAGCCATTCTCGGGAACGCGTGCCGCGCGCCTTCGGGCAGCAACATCCAGCCGTGGAAGGTCTACGTGCTGACGGGCGATGCAAAGGAAGCGCTGTCGCGTGCGATTCTCGCCGTCTTCAACGATCCCGACGCCGACCGCGAGCACGAGGAGGAATTCGCGTATTACCCGCGCACGTGGACGTCGCCTTTCATCGAGAGAAGACGCGCGCTCGGCGTCGGGCTTTATACGCTGCTCGGCATCACGCGCGACGACAAGCGCGGCATGCATGCGCAGATGGGCCGCAATTTCGAGTTCTTCGGCGCGCCCGTGGGCATCATCTTCACCACCGATCGTACGATGGAGCGCGGTTCATGGCTCGACTACGGCATGTTCATTCAGAACGTCATGCTGATGGCGCGTTCCTTTGGACTCGATACGTGTCCGCAGGCGGCGTTCAATCGCTATCACCGGATCATCGCGGAGCAGTTGAAGCTGCCGGAGAACGAGACGGTGGTGTGCGGCATGAGCCTTGGATACGCGGACTGGTCGCAGCCGGAGAACCGTCTCGCGAGCGAGCGCGAGCCGTTGGACAACGTGGTGCGCTTTCTTGGCGCTTGAGTGTCAGAGCGCCATCAACGCGCGCGCAACCAGCGAGAGAATGCCGACGCCGATAGCCGTAAAGACGGCGAGCGCGAGCAGGACCAGCACGAGGCGCAAGAGCATTCGCATCGCGTTCGCTCAAAAAAATGGCCGCTTGCGCGGCCGGAAGGAGGGTGGGTCGGTCAGATTCGAGACTACGAGTCTTTTCTTAATCGGGGCTTAAGCGTGGTCGACGTGATCCCTCGGTATGGCGAGCGGGCGGGTGAGGCACACGTATCAGCAAACTGAAAGAGAGACGCTAGTGCAAGCCTGCCGCACTAGCGCAGCTCCAGGCACATCGGCTGATGATCCGACGACTGACTTTTCTGATCGACCTCGCATCTTGCGATACGCGGCTTGAGATCCTCGCTGACGAAGATGAAGTCGCACGCGAACGGACCATCCTGCCACTGCTCGTGATCGTAGAGGCCGACGGTCGCGGCGCGCGGCTCGTCGGGATGCGCGCAGGTCCAGGCATCGACGAAGGCGGGCGCATCGGCGATAGGTTCTAGCATTGCGCGATACGCCGATCCTTCAAACGCGCTGTTGAAGTCGCCGCAGATGATCGCCGACATGGGACGAGCGGTATCCGCGAACGGGCTCGCCTGCTTCTCCGGCTTCGACGGCCGGCGCGCATGCTCGCACGCCTCGCGATGCAGCTCGCGCAGCCGCGCGGCTTGCGCAAGACGCTGCGTTTCCGAATAGAACTCCAGATGCGTGCTGATGATGCGCAAAGGGCCAACGTCCGTTTCGATGACCGCTTCGAGCGCGATCCGCAGCATCGACGGCTTCGGGGGATCGGCGGGCCACGGAAGCGAATGGCGCAACACCTGGCGCACTGGCAGACGGCTGACAATCGCGTTGCCGAACTGCCGCCGCGCGATGCCTGCGCCAAGCGGCGGCAGATCCGAGCCTATCCCGTCGATGACGGTCGCGCCGGGCATCAGTTGCGCCAGTTCCGCGAACTGATCGGCGCCCGGGCGGCCTGCGAGCCCGCCGGCTTCCTCGCCCTCATGGAAGCCGCGTGTGACTTCCTGTAGGCAGAGCACGTCGAAGTCGCCGAACGCCTTCGCTTCGCTGACGATGCGCATCAGATCGACGCGGCCATCCACGCCGCGTCCCCATTGCATGTTCCAGTCGACGAGTCGCATAGCCGTGTTCCTCGAGTTCATCGTGAAGGACATCTGGATTCCGAAACTCAGTATTTCTGACTGTCTCGTAAAAGTGGGGCCTACAATCGGCGATACCGGAAACACGTCATATCGGCATCATGAAAACGAATACAAAACTGTGGTTCAGCGGGATTTCACTGACGTCTCTACTTATGTCGTCAACCATTACTGCCCATGCGCAGCAGACGCAACCTGCACCGCAGCAAAATCGGGCGCCGTCGCTCACGCGCGAGCAGCAGGCGAGCCTCGACAAGCTGGATCAGAATATCGCGGAAGCGGCTACTGCGATCGTGAGAATGATCGATCAGAACAAGGCGGGGGAAGTGTGGGACGGCTCGTCCGCTGTTGCGAAGAAGATCATCTCCCGCGAGGACTTCGTGAACAAGGTCACGCGCGACCGGGCGGCGCTTGGCACGCCGGGCATGCGCATGCCGCTGGGCGTCAAGCATCTTCAATTCGACGGCACCGGCAACATGCCCGCCGGCTCGTTCATGAACGTGGCCTTCGATACCCAGTTCAGCGAGGCGCGGCAGTCGTCGCGCGAAAGCGTGACCTTGATGCTCGATCCGGACAGGCGGTGGCGGTTCGTCGGGTATTCGGTGCGGTAAGACCGGGAGCGGCCGGGCGGCTTCACATATTCGTGTACGACGCACACCAGCCCCGCGCGGCCACCTGCTTATCCCCGAACAAGGTGCATCCGCCCCAGGCATCGGTGGATTTGCCCTGAAAGAGCGAGCAATTCGCACAGTTTTGATCCGCCGCGAAGTTCGGATACTTCACCTTGTCGACCTCCGCGGCATCTTCCTTGTAGCCGACGGCCATCGCCGCCGGATCGGCTTCGTTCAGATGCGGCGCATCCGCGTGCGCCCGGGCGAGCCACAGCGACGCGCCCGCGCCTATCGTCATCACCATGAAACTGCGGCGGGAAGTGTTCATATCGGGGAAATGATCCGGTTGTCGTTTTCGTGATGCTAGCGGAACGATACGCCTCCCCGCGCTTCGATGCATGCGCGGCCAGCCGCCCTTGCGTCCTTTTTGTCCGCCCATCTGTTTTGTTTATCGGCATACTTCGCCGCCGATGCGCGGCCCCCGCCCGCAAAGCCGCCACAGGCCGGCGTGCGATCACTCCGGGCGTATTCGTTCTTGCGCCGCCTCATGGTTTACGCGCAGTACCGCGCCTTCGGTGCTCCCCTTATCGTCGCTTTCAGTTTTCGCAACGAACCGGGCCGCGTGCAGCCGACGAGCGCCTCATCGCCCGGACCTCACGGAGCACCTCAATATGGCCCGCATCATCGGCGGCATTGCCGCCTCGCATACGCCCACTATCGGTTTCGCGTTCGACAAGAACAAACGCGACGATCCCGTCTGGGCGCCGATCTTCAAGAACTTTGCGCCGCTCGCGGACTGGATCGAAGCGAATCGCCCCGACGTCATCGTGACCATCTACAACGATCACGTCACGTCGTTCTTCTTCGATCACTACTCGGCGTTTTCACTCGGCGTCGGTCCCGAGTGGCGCGTAGCCGACGAAGGCGGCGGCGCGCGCGATCTTCCGCCGATCAAAGGGCATCCCGCGCTCGCCGCGCACATCGGCAACTCACTGATGACCGACGAGTTCGACATGTCGTTCTTCCAGAACAAGCCGCTCGATCACGGCTGTTTCTCGCCGCTATCGATGCTGTGCCCGCACAAGCCCGAGTGGCCCGTCAGGATCGTGCCGCTGCAAATGGGCGTGCTGCAACTGCCGGTGCCGAGCGCGCGACGCTTCTACAAGCTCGGAAAGGCGCTGCGCCGCGCGATCGAAAGCTATCCGGAGGACATCAAGGTCGCCATTCTCGCGACGGGCGGTCTTTCGCATCAGGTGCACGGCGAGCGCGCCGGTTTCAACAATATTGAGTGGGACGCGCGTTTTCTCGATCTCTTCGAGCGCGATCCCGAGCAACTCGCGGACATGACGCTGGCCGAATATGCGGCGCTCGGCGGCTACGAAGGCGCGGAAGTGGTCATGTGGCTGACGATGCGCGGTGCGTTGCCGTCGAATGTCGTGTGCAAGCATCGCAGCTACTACCTTCCTTCGATGGCCGGCATTGCGACCGCCATCTACGAAGGCGAGGACAGCGAGACGAAGCCCGCGATCATCGAGCGGCATCGCCAGCGCATGGCGGAACAACTGACCGATGTCGAGAAGCTCGACGGCACGTATCCGTTCAGCATCGAGACGGCGGTGCGTGCGTACCGCATCAACGACTATCTGCATCGCATGATCGAGCCTGCGCATCGCGAAGCGTTTAAGCAGGATCCCGAAGCAAGTTTCGAGACGGCGGGCCTGAGCGACGAAGAGCGCGACATGATCCGCCGCCGCGACTGGCGCGCGATGCTGCATTACGGCGTGATCTTCTTCATGCTCGAAAAGCTCGGCGCGGTGACGGGCGTATCGAACCTGCACATCTACGCTGCAATGCGCGGCGAATCGCTCGAAGAATTCCAGCGGACCCGCAACGCACCCGGCGCGCTGTATTCGGTCGCGGGCAAAAGCGCGGACAAGCTCGACTGGGACACGGCGGAGAAGGGCAAGGAATAAATAACACCTACAGGGACGGAGACACACATGACTAGCGGTAGAACCATCGACATCAAGAGCTTCATCGACGAGCGGCCGATTTCCGCCTACCAGTGGCTGCTGGTGGCGCTGTGCTTTCTCGTCGTCACCGCGGACGGCATGGATGTGGCCATCATGGGCTTCGTCGCGCCGTCGATCATCGCGGACTGGCATATCTCGCGGCCCGCGTTCGGCCTCGTGATGAGCGCGGCGCCTATCGGTCTCGTGATCGGCGCGCTGACGGCGGGGCCGGCATCGGACCGGATTGGCCGCAAGGGCGTGTTGATCGCATCGGTATTCCTCTTCGGCGTGTTCACCATCGCCACCGCGTTCACCACATCGCCTACGAGCATGGCGATACTGCGCGTGCTGACCGGCATCGGGCTCGGCGCGGCCATGCCGAACACGACGACGCTGCTCTCCGAATACGCGCCGCAACGCAAGCGCGCGCTGCTCATCACGGTCATGTTCACGGGCTTCAACCTCGGCTCCGCGTTGATCGGCTTCGTCGCGGGATGGCTGATTCCGGTGCATGGCTGGCGCTCGGTGCTGATCTTCGGCGGCGCCTTGCCGCTCGCGCTGATCCCGCTGCAAATCTGGCTGTTGCCCGAGTCCGCCCGGCTGCTTGCGGTGCGCGGCGCGACCCAGGAGCGAATCGGGAAGGTGCTCGGCCGTGTATGCGGCGCACGCTTCAACGGCGACGAGACCTTCGTCTCGAACGAGCCGCCGCTGCCGACGAAGAAGCCTATCGGCGTGCTGTTCTCGCACGGCTATGGCGTGCTGACCGCCGCGTTGTGGATCACCTATTTCATGGGCCTGCTCGTGATCTATCTGCTGACCGGCTGGCTGCCGACGCTGATGAAGGACGCGGGCCTGACGGTGACGGCAGCGGCCAACATCACGGCGATGTTCCAGATTGGCGGCACCATCGGCGCGATCATCGTCGGCTGGATCATGGACCGCGTGCGGCCCGCGCCGGTCATCAGCGCGGCGTATCTCGGCGGAGCGGTGTGCGTGCTGGGGCTGGCGTGGATCGGCGCGTTGTCGTCGTCGCTCGCGGTGCTCGTATTCGCCGCTGGATTCTGCATGAGCGGCGCGCAGACGGGACTCAACGCTTTTGCGCCAAGTCGCTATCCGACGGTCGCGCGTGCAACCGGGGTGAGCTGGATGCTCGGCATGGGCCGCTTCGGCAGCATCTTCGGCTCGGCCTTCGGTGGCGCGCTGCTCGGTCTCGGCTGGCAGTTCGGCGCAATTCTCGCGATGCTCGCGGTTCCCGCGACGCTCGCCGCGATCGCCATTCTTGTTGCGCAACGGGGCCGCGCGGAAGAACCCGCGCCCCAAACGACCGCTGCACATTAGTACGGAGTCAGGATGATCATCGACATACACGGCCACTACACGACCGCGCCCAAGGCGCTGGAGGCGTGGCGCAACCGGCAGATCGCCGGCATCAAGAACCCTTCGGAGATGCCGCGCGTATCGGAACTGAGTATCAGCGACGACGAACTGCGCGAGACCATCGAAAGCAATCAGTTGCGGCTGATGCGCGAGCGCGGCCTCGATCTGACCATCTTCAGCCCGCGCGCGAGCTTCATGGCGCATCACATCGGCGATTTCGACGTGTCGAGCACGTGGGCCGCGATCTGCAACGAGCTGTGCTACCGCGTGAGCCAGTTGTTTCCCGACCACTTCGTTCCGGCGGCGATGCTGCCGCAAAGCCCGGGCGTCGACGTGTCCACGTGCATTCCCGAACTCGTGAAGTGCGTGGAGCAATACGGCAATGTCGCGATCAACCTGAACCCGGACCCGTCGGGCGGGCACTGGACGAGCCCGCCGCTTTCGGACCGCTATTGGTACCGGATCTACGAGAAGATGGTCGAGTACGACATCCCCGCGATGGTCCACGTCAGCACCAGTTGCAACGCTTGCTTTCATACGACGGGCGCGCATTACCTGAATGCCGACACCACCGCGTTCATGCAGTGTCTGACGTCGGACCTGTTCCGCGATTTTCCGACGCTGCGCTTCGTGATTCCGCACGGCGGCGGCGCGGTCCCGTATCACTGGGGACGTTTTCGCGGCCTCGCGCAAGAGTTGAAAAAGCCCCTGCTGAAGGATCATTTGCTCAATAACGTGTTCTTCGATACGTGTGTCTATCATCAGCCGGGCATCGATCTGCTCACGCGCGTGATCCCCGTCGACAACATCCTGTTTGCAAGCGAGATGATCGGAGCGGTGCGCGGCATCGATCCTGAAACGGGCCACTATTTCGACGATACCAGGCGCTATATCGAAGCTGCATCGATGCGGCCCGAAGCACGCCACAAGATTTACGAAGGCAACGCGCGCCGTGTGTATCCGCGGCTCGATGCGGCGCTCAAGGCAAAGGGACGATGAACATGTACGAACTCGGAGTGGTGTATCGCAACATCAGTCGCGCCGATGGCGACGCGGCAACGAAGCTCGGCACGCTCGGCTCGGCGACGGTACACGAAGCGATGGGCCGCGTCGGCCTGATGAAGACGTACATGCGGCCCATCTATACGGGCGCGCAGGCCAGCGGCACAGCGGTGACGGTCCTGCTGCAACCGGGCGACAACTGGATGCTGCACGTTGCCGCTGAACAGATTCAGCTGGGCGATATCGTCGTGGCCGCGTGCACGACCGACAGCACCGATGGTTTCTTCGGCGACCTGCTCGCGACGAGCTTCAAGGCGCGCGGCGCGAGGGCGCTGATCATCGACGGCGGCGTGCGCGATGTGCGCGTGCTCACGGAGATGGACTTCCCAGTGTGGAGCCGGGCGATCTCTTCCAAGGGCACGGTGAAAGCCACGCTCGGCTCGGTCAATATTCCGGTGGTCTGCGCGGGTGCGCTCGTCACGCCCGGCGATGTCATCGTCGCGGACGATGACGGCGTCGTCGTGGTGCCGTCCGCATCTGCGCACAACGTGCTGCAAAAAGCCGTGGCGCGCGAGGCGCTCGAGGAGGAGAAGCGCGCGAAGCTCGCGAGCGGCGTGCTCGGCCTCGACATGTACAGCATGCGTGAGCCGCTGGAACGCGCGGGCCTGCGTTACATCGACTGACGCAGGCGCGTGCGATGAACGAGACACAGACGCCCATCACGGTCATATCGTCGATGGCCACACGCCAGATCCTCAACGATCTCGCCGATTCGTACACGCGCAGCTTCGGACAGCCTGTCACGGTCGAATCGGTCGGTGGCGTGGAAGCAGCGCGTCGTGTGGAGGAGGGAGAGGCGTTCGATATGGTCGTGCTCGCGGCCAATGCGATCAGCCGTCTCGTCGCAGCGGGACGCGTCGATGCAGCGAGCCGTGTCGGCATCGCGCGATCAGGCATTGCAGTGGCTGTTGCGGCGGGGGCGGCGCGTCCGTGGATCGATAGCGAAGCCGCCGTGCGCAACGCGGTGCTACGCGCACGCAGCATCGGCTATTCGACCGGCCCCAGCGGCGCGCATCTGATGCGGCTCTTCGAACGATGGGGCATTGCAGAGGCGATTCAACCGCGTATCGTGCAGGCGCCGCCGGGTGTCGGCGTCGGTGCGTTGATCGCGCGTGGCGACGTCGAACTGGGCTTCCAGCAAACGAGCGAACTGATCGGCGTCGATGGCGTCGACGTGATCGGCTCACTGCCCGATGCGATCCAGGCGATGACGGTCTTCGAAGGCGCGTTATGCGAAAACGCGCGAGCCGGGGAGGCCGCGCGTTCGTTGCTCGAGTTCATGCGCCATGCCGATGCGGATACCGCGAAGCATCGTTACGGCATGGAAGCGGTCCGCTAGAGAGTCAGGCTTCCTGCAACCTGAACGTCTCCACTGCCGTGCGCAACGCCGCCGCCTGATCTTCCAGCGATTGCGCCGCCGCCGCCGCTTCTTCCACCAGCGCGGCGTTCTGCTGCGTGACTTCATCCATCTGCGTGACGGCGCGCGCAACCTGGTCGATGCCGCTGCTCTGTTCTTCCGATGCCGCCGCGATCTCGCCCATGATGTCCGTCACACGCTGCACCGCGCCGCTGATTTCGGTCATCGTGCGGCCCGCTTCATCGACGAGCGCGCTGCCCGACTGAACGCGTTCCACCGATGTATCGATCAGTTCCTTGATTTCCTTCGCCGCCGCCGATGAGCGTTGCGCAAGCGAACGCACTTCGCCCGCGACGACTGCGAAGCCGCGTCCTTCCTCGCCGGCACGCGCCGCTTCGACCGCTGCATTCAGCGCAAGAATGTTGGTCTGAAACGCGATGCCTTCGATGATCGTGATGATGTCCGCGATCTTCGCCGAGCTTTGGTTGATCTCGCCCATCGTCGTCACCACTTGCGACACGACATTGCTGCCCTTGCCCGCAATCTCCGATGCGTTCGCCGCGAGCGCGCTTGCCTGCCGCGCGTTGTCGGCGTTCTGCTTCACGGTGCCCGTCAGCTGGTCCATGCTCGACGCCGTTTGCTGCAGCGCCGATGCCTGTTCTTCGGTACGCGATGACAGATCGATGTTGCCCGCCGCGATCTGCTTCGTCGCCGATGCAATCGATTCGCTTCCCGAACGAACTGAACGAACGGTTTCGATGAGGCTCGACTGCATCGTCGAAAGGCCACGCAGCAGTTGGCCCATTTCGTCATTCGAGGTCACGTTCACATGGCGGCGCAGGTCGCCCGATGCGATCGCGGTGAACTGCGTGAGCGCGGCATCGAGCGGACGTGCGATCCGTCGACGGAGCGAGACCCACGAATAGATGGCCGCTGCGACGCCGATCAACATTGCAGCGATGCTCGCGATGCGGAACGTGTCGTACTGCGCCTGTCCCGCAGCGAAGGCGCTCTGCGCCTGTTCGAATTGCAGCTTGCGCAGGGTAGCGCCCGTCTTCGCCAGTTCGTTGAACCCGGCCTGCATGGCGCTCGCATCCGCGACGATCTTTGCCTGATCCTTCGCGCGGACGTCGGCGTATCCCTGATCGAGAAGCTTGTACATATTGTTGCGCTGAGCGTTGAACTGGTCAGCGAGCGCTTTCTCATCCGGTTCCTGCGGCACCGCGGCGTAGCTCGTCCAGGCCTCGTCGGAGGTCTTACGCATCAGCGAGCCGCGTGCAATGGCCTCTTCCGCTGCGCTCGTGCCGACGTTAAGCGCGGCGCGGTCGAAGCACAGACGCTCGCGCGCCACGAACATTTCCGCGTTGCCCAACGAAACCGCGCCCGGCATCTGATTGGTGAAGAGTTCGTGCGTGAGCGCATTGGAGCGCGTCATACCGATCAGCCCGACCATACCGATCGCAATCAGAAGCGCGCTCAGCAGCGACATGGCCAACGCCAGCCGGCCCTTGATAGTCGAAAACATGTCTTCCCCACAGTGGCTGCATCGCGTCGTTCCCGCGCCGGCTGCGATGCTGCGCCGGGCGTGGGCCGAGAAAATCCATCGGATTCCATAGATAACGACGACTGCGCCACGCTCTTTAGTCGAGGAAAACACTTATTTCAGGAAGCGCACGATCGATCGTCATGTTGCGTATTCGTCGTGGCGCTTCCACCAGTTGCCCGTTTCATTGCGGCCCTTCGGCGCGCGATCGAGCCATTGATACATGCCCCAAAGCGCATCGAGGCCGCGCGCATAAGCGGAGTACGTTTGATAAATAACGTCGTCTTCGAACGCGAACGCGCTCATGCCGGGACGGTCCCGCGTGAAACTCGGTGCATCGGTGCCGCAGTCGGCGGCGAATGCCTTGACGGGCTCGGGCGCGTCCTTCATGTCCATCGCGTGTTCGCCGCGTGCGTAGTTGTATGCGATATCGCCGGTGCGCTGCTGCGCTTCCGTGAACGATACGTTGAAGTCGTAATTGAACTCGCCGCCATGCGCGGATGCCCACGGGAACGTCCATTCCATGCGCCGCTTATAGGCCGCAAGTTTGTCGATCGGCGCACGCGATACCGCCCACAGCGCGACATCGTGATGCGCGAGGTGAATCGCGAAGCCATCGAAGCTATCCGCGATCGACGAGCACGACGGGCATCCCGCGCTCCAGTCGGGCCCGAACATAAAGTGATACACGAGCAGCTGCGAACGGCCGCCGAAGAGATCGGCGAGCGTCGCATCGCCTGCTTCGGTGTCGAAGCGATATCGCTTGTCGACACGAACCCACGGCAAGCGTTGCCGTTGCTGCGCGAGTTCATCGCTTCGCCGCGTGAGTTCCTTCTCCGCCTTCAGCAGATCGAGCCGCGCTGCAAGCCAGTCGTCGCGTGTTCCGGTAGTGTGCGTCGTCACGTTTCCCGCCTCCTTGTGCGCCGGTTGAAAGATCGTCGCGATGCATGGTGTTAGATTACTGCGGGGCATCCGGAGCGGGGGAGTGACAAGCGTGGCGCGATTTGCATGGACTCGTTGATTACCGCGGCGGCGCGCGCGCTCGCGGCGGGTGATCCGCTCGGCGCGCTGAATCGCGTCGCGTGGCGCAGCGATGCGCCTGCGCTCGCGCTGCGCGGCATCGCGATGGCGCAGCTCGGCGACTTCGCCCGCGCGAAGACGCTCGTCAAAAGCGCGGCGCGTGCGTTCGGCGCGAAGGAAGCGGTCGCGCGTGCGCGATGCATCGTTGCGGAAGCGGAGATCGCGCTCGCATCGCGCGAGCTTGCGTGGCCCGCGAAGGCGCTGGATCATGCGCGCGAGACCCTCGACGCGCACGGCGACCACCTCAACGCGGCCCATGCACGCACGCTCGAAGTGCGGCGCGCGTTGCTCATCGGACGCATCGATGAAGCGGAACGCATGCTCGGCGCGATCGATTCAGCGACGCTGCCGCCCGCATCACTCGCGGCGCATGAACTGATGGCAGCGGGCATCGCGATGCGCCGTGTGCGGACGAAAGCCGCGCGCATCGCGCTTGCCCGTGCGAGCGATGCCGCATGCGCTGCCGGCATTCCCGCGCTCATCGCGGAAGTCGAAGCCGCGCGGCACAGCCTCGACGCGCCCGCCGCGCGCATCATCGAGCAGGGTACGGCACGGCTTCTCTCGCTCGATGAAGTCGAAACGTTGTTCGCCTCCAATGCGCTCGTGATCGATGCCTGCCGCAACGTCGTTCGCGATGCTCATACGCTCGTCTCGCTGGCGAGGCGTCCCGTGCTCTTCATGCTGGCGCGCATGCTCGCGGAAGCATGGCCTTGCGATACGCCGCGCGATGCGCTCATCGCTCGCGCCTTTCGCATCCGGCGTGCGGACGAGACACATCGTGCGCGGCTGCGCGTCGAGATGGGCCGTCTGCGCGCGATGTTGCGCCCGCTCGCCGATGTGCACGCCACACGCGATGGCTACACGCTCGCGCCACGGCATGCACATACGGTTGCGGTGCTAGCGCGCCCGGTCGATGACGAGCACGCATCGCTCCTGGCCTGTCTCGCCGATGGTCAGTCGTGGTCCAGCTCCGCGCTTGCGCTCGCGCTCAACGCAAGCCAGCGCACGGTGCAGCGCGCGCTCGACGGACTGGCGTCGGCGGGGAAGGTGCAATCGTTCGGGCGCGGACGCGCGCGCCGCTGGATGACGCCGCCGATGCCGGGATTCGCGACGGCCTTGTTACTCCCCGCCGATCTCGCGAGCGGCTAGGATCGACTCATGCATCGACCCGATGCAACGAGCGAGGACAGACACATGAAACATGCGAAGGCAGAAATCATTCGTGAATATGGGCCTTTTCCGGATGTCGAGGCGGTGCACGGCCTGACCTACGACGGACACGCGGTGTGGTTCGCCGCCGGCGACACGCTCAACGCGCTCGATCCGGAAAGCGGCGAACTGCAACGCAAGATCGACGTGCCGGCGCATGCGGGCACCGCGTTCGACGGCGAGCATCTGTACCAGATCGCGGAGGACCGCATCCAGAAGATCGATCCACGCACGGGCCGCGTGATCGCGACGATTCCGGCGCCCGGTGGCGGAGCGGACTCGGGTCTCGCGTGGGGCGAGGGCGCGCTGTGGGTCGGGCAGTATCGCGAGCGCCGCATTCATCAGATCGACCCTGAAAGCGGCGAAATATTGCGCACGATCGAATCGAACCGCTTCGTCACGGGCGTCTCGTGGGTGGACGGCGAACTCTGGCACGCGACGTGGGAAGGCGACGAGAGCGAACTGAGGCGCATCGACACGCAAACCGGCGACGTCATCGAGCGGCTCGAGATGCCGGAGGGCGTCGCCGTATCGGGACTCGAATCGGATGGTGCGGACCGGTTCTTTTGCGGCGGTGGCCGCACAGGCAAGGTTCGGGCGGTGCGCAAGCCGAAGGCATGAGCACGCTCTCCCACTCAAGACTTTCCGATTTGCGCCGTTAAGGAGCCAAGTGCATCACGTACGGTCACGTCGGAAAGGAACAAAGCGGTGCAGGAAAGAGCGAGCGATTTTCTCGGGACGATCGATGAAACCGTCGCCCGGCGATTTCCCTATGTCGAGTGCATGCGTCGCTTCGATGCGTTTGCGCTGGCGATGCTCGGCGTCGCGCTCGTCGTGGCGATGACGCCGTTCCTGCCGCTGCCGTGGAACGTGCTGCTCGGCGCGGCCGCGGTTGGCGCGTTGACCGTCATTCATCTGATGTTGCAGTGGCGGCGGCAGATTTTCGTCGCGCGACAGCTTTCCAACGGACTGCTTTTCATCGCGGAAGACTGTCTGAAGCTGCTCGATCTCGAAGGCTGCGTCGTATGCATTTCCGATGTCGGCCGCAAGCTGATCGGTGCGGATTGCGCGGACGAAGTCGTCGGCGTCGACTGGATAGCCTTGTGGAACGGCCCCGATGCGCGCGATGCGTTCGAACGTGCGAAGGCGGGCGCATCGACGTCGTTCTCCGGCTCGTGCCGCACGATGACCGGCGCGCTCAAATGGTGGACGTCGAGCTTCGCGCCGGTATGCGGCGAAGCGGGCCGCGTGGTGTCGGTGCTGTGCAAGTCGCGCGACATCACGGCGGAAGTTGCGCTCATCGAAGAACTGCGCGGCAATGCGCGCGTGCAGAAAGACATGGAAGATCATGTCGACGCCGTCTTCTGGACCACGACACACGACTTCCGCGAACTGCTGCATGTCAGTTCCGCGTTCGAGCGCATGTGGGAAATGCCGGTGGCCGCGCTCGAAACCGACAAGACCGCGTGGATGCAGCGTGTGCACGCAGACGATCTGCCCAGCCTGCGAGACAAGATGCGCGAAGCGGTGAACACGGGCGCGCCTTCACAAAGCTATTTCCGCCTTTGTCTGTCCGGCGAGCGCACGCGCTGGGTGCGCGCGGACATCTATCCGGTGAACGAGGACGGCGCGGTGTCGCGTGTGGTGAGCGTATGCGTCGATGCCACCGAGGAGCGCATGCGTCTTCAGGAACTGCATCGGCTTGCGAATACCGACAGCCTCACGGGCCTGCGCAATCGCAACGCGATGACCGATGCGCTGGTCGATCGCTGCGCATCCGGCGAGCCGTTCGCGTATCTGTTCATCGATATCGACCGCTTTAAATCCATCAACGATACCGCCGGCCACGATGCGGGCGACGCCGTGCTCAAGGCGATCGCGCGACGCATCGCCGATGCGATGCCGGAAGGCGCGGTCGCGGCGCGTCCCGGTGGCGACGAGTTCACCGTGATCCTGCCTGGCCGCTTCGATCAGCAGCGGATCGAGCGCGCATGCAGGCGGCTTGCGCTCGCCTGTCACCGGCCAATCAAGCTGGGTTGCCGCACGGTCACGATGACATGCTCGACCGGCGTGGCGCTCTATCCGGATCATGGCGGCACGCCCGAGGATCTGTTCATCAGCGCGGATATGGCGATGTACGCCGCGAAGCGCGCGGGCCGCAATGCGTTTCGCGTGTTCGGCGAAAGCGAGAAGGGCGATCTCGCGCGCGCGCATCTCGAATCCGAATTGCATGACGCCATACGCGCCAATCAGTTCCTGCTGCATTATCAGCCGCAGTATCGCGTGGATACGGGCGCGCTCGCCGGTGTCGAGGCGCTGCTGCGCTGGAACCATCCGCAGCTTGGGCTGATAGAGCCGGGCGAGTTCGTGCCGGTGCTGGAAGAGAGCGGATTGATCGTTGAAGCGGGACACTGGATCATTCGCGAAGCCGTGCAGGCGGCCGCACGCCTCGCCGCAGCGGCGCCCGATGTGCGCTCGGTCGCTGTGAACGTGTCGCCGAAGCAGTTTCGCGACCCGCGTCTCGTGTCGGTGCTGATGCACGCGATGAAGCGAAGCGGCGTCGACGCGGACCGCATTACGCTGGAAATTACGGAATCCGCATTAATCGATAACGTCGACGATGCGCAGGACGTGCTTGCGAGAATACGCGAGATGGGCGTGCGTATCGCCATCGACGATTTCGGCACGGGCTATTCGAGCCTCAGTTATCTCGCGCGTTTCCGGCCCGACGTGCTGAAGCTCGACAAGTCGTTCGTCGACAACATCGCCACCGACCCGATGATGCGAACGGTCGTCGAAGGCGTGATCGGTCTCGCGCACAAGCTCGGCGTGACTGTCGTGGCCGAAGGCGTCGAGACGCCGGAGCAGCTCGAGCACCTGAAAGACGCGCGTTGCGACAAGATGCAGGGCTTCCTGCGCGCGCGGCCCGTGGCGCTCGATGCGTTGCTGGAAGACGTTGCGTACGCTGAAAACTCAGCTTGATCGCTCAGTGCGACGGCTCGTACTGCGTGCCCGTCGCCTTGTCGTGCGTGGCGTATTTTTCGATCATCGTCGCACTGGCGCGATTCAATCCCGCGATATCCACCGCTATGCCATTGCGCCGGAACTTGTGGACGATGCGATCGAGCGCATCGATCGCCGTGATGTCCCAGAAGTGCGCGGGCGACAGATCGAGCCGCACCGAGCGCACCGGCTCCCTGAAATCGAACTCGCCAACGAACGCTTCCGACGAGGCGAAGAACACCTGCCCGCGCACCACGTAGCGGCGCTCGCTTGCCGCCTGATCCAGCGTCGATTCGACGACCAGCACCTGCCGCACCTTCGACGTGAAGAACAGCGCGCTCAACAACACGCCGACGAACACGCCCATGGCGAGATTGCCTGTCGCGACCACGACGACGACCGTCGCGAGCATCACGGCTGACGAACTTTTCGGATGCGTGCGCAGGTTCGCAACCGAGCGCCAGCTGAACGTGCTGATCGACACCATGATCATCACCGCGACGAGCGCGGCCATCGGAATCTGCCTGACCCACGGCCCGAGAAACACGACGAGCACCAGCAGCAGCGCGCCCGCGATGAAGGTCGACAAGCGCCCGCGTCCACCCGATTTCATGTTGATGACCGTCTGGCCGATCATTGCGCAGCCGGGCATGCCGCCGAGAAAGCCCGCGGCGATGTTCGCGCAGCCCTGGCCGCGGCATTCGCGATTCTTGTCGCTGGGCGTATCGGTGTAGTCCAGCAGGCCCACCAGCGCGATCGCCACCGAGTACGGGAAGACGATGCGCAGCGTGTCGAACGAGAACGGCACTTGCGGCAACGCGAAGAACGGCAAGCGGTCCGGGAAAGCGCCCATGTCGCCTACAATGCGCAATTGCAGATGCAGCACCATCGCGATCGCCGTCATTACGATGATGCATACGAGCGGCGACGGTATCGCCTTCGTCACGCGCGGCAGCAGGTAGATGATGGCGAGGCCGCCCGCGACCATCGCGTAGACGTACCACGGCGCGTCCTGCAATTGCGGCAATTGCGCGAGAAAGATCAGGATGGCAAGCGCGTTGACGAAGCCGGTAATCACCGAGCGCGACACGAAGCGCATCAGCGCGCCAAGCTTCAGCACCCCCGCGCCGATCTGCAGCACGCCCGCGAGAATGCCCGCAGCCAGCACGTATTCAACGCCGTGCGCCTTCACGAGTGATGACAGCAGCAGCGCGACCGCGCCCGTCGCCGCCGAGATCATGCCGGGCCGCCCGCCTGCAAAGGCGGACACGATTGCAATGACCGACGCCGCATACAGCCCGACTTTCGGATCGACCCCCGCGATGATCGAGAAAGCGAGCGCTTCGGGAATCAGCGCGAGCGCGACGACGATGCCAGCGAGCACGTCGCCGCGAATATTCGAGAACCATTCCTCGCGCAGCGTGTGAGTTTTCATAGGGGTGAGTTCGTTGAAGCGGCCGTTGCGCAAGGGCAAAAGCAAAAGAGGCGCGATTCTAACCGATGGTGCAAACCCTCATGGGAGGCGGGCCCGGCCGCCGCAAACGTTTCCTTTCGATACGCATTCAGCGGCATTTAGCTTCCCTGTGCTTTTCGTCAGTCGAATGTGGCGCTTCCAACATAGGGGCGGTTCATTCTTCAGCACAATCCGATCCGTCTAACGAATAAAGCAAAACACAACACGCTCGAAGGCAGCACCATAGCGGCCAGGGCATACGGGGAAGTCATGCAGCGAGTGAAAGCAATGCGCCCGAGAAGGTGCGCAATCGCAGTGTGCATCATCGCAATACCGGCTTTCGTGTCCAGCGCATACGCTCAGGATGCCGAAGCACCGTCGGCATCTAATGCGGATGTCGGCAGCCAGGCGCAACCGCTGATCGCGCTGCCGACCACGCCGACGCCCAGCCCGGTCGCGCGCACCGCGCCGTTGCCTGCAGCGAACGGTGCGCCGCTGTCGTCGCGCGGCACAGTGAACGCGTCGGAATCGCTGGAAAAGAGCGAAACGCTCGCTGGCACGCCGCGCGCCCGCACCGCCGACATCAACGGCCAGAAGCCGCTCGACGACGCGCTCGGCGGCGTGGTGACCACCGACACGGTCACGCTCGCCGGCCAGGACTTCTATAGCTGGTTCGCACAGGCCTGGACCGCGATCCCGCTTTCCGACCGATACATCGTGTCGGTGCACGAGCGTCCTTCGGCGCGTTACGGCAGTCTCGTCTGGGTGGAGTTCGGTCAGCGCCGCGTGTTTCAGGCGTTCCTGCCGATCGCCCGCGCGAACGTGCGGCCCGTTGCGGAGAACGCGGCGCAAGTCGCCTTCCAGAACGTCATGCAGGCGGATCTGACGCGCCTGCTCTTTCGCGACGCCGACATGGCGACGGACGAACTCTAATAAAAAAGCAGCACGGCCAAAACTACGGGGAACACGATGAAAACGAATGCGCTTGTCCGCAGCGCGGTGATCGCCTGCGCGCTCACGTCGACGCTCTTCATGCCGCTTACCGATGCACATGCAACCGCGCTCGTCTACGAGCCGGTGAATCCCAACTTCGGCGGCAATCCGCTCAACGGGCCGAACCTGCTCAATGAAGCGAATGCGCAGAACAAGTACAAGGACCCGTCGCTGTCGGATCTCGGCACGGGCAGCCAGTCCACGCTCGACCAGTTCAACACGCAGTTGCAGCAAGCGATTCTCTCGCGCGTGGCGTCGTCGATCTCGAGTTCCATCGTCGGGGCGGACGGCACGCTGCATCCGGGCACGATCAACACGGGCAACTTTTCGATCGCGATCACCTCGGTGACGGGCGGCAATCTGCAAGTCACGACGACCGACAAGACCACGGGCGCGTCGACGACTTTCGTCGTCGGCAACGGCCAGTAACGCGAGCGCATCTGCAATGAACATGAATGCTTTCAAACCCGCGGCGCTTGTGGCCGCCGTCATCG
Source organism: Caballeronia grimmiae (assembly GCF_000698555.1). GTDB lineage: Bacteria > Pseudomonadota > Gammaproteobacteria > Burkholderiales > Burkholderiaceae > Caballeronia > Caballeronia grimmiae. Next base: position 191,294 of record NZ_JFHE01000002.1, read on the forward strand.
GCGCGATGCTGCTCACCGGTTGCGTTACCGCGCCGATGCCATCGTCCGGCAATGCGACGCTGACGCCGCCGACGCGCGTCACGCGCGATCTCACCCATCTGCCGCCGCCGAAGGGCAGGATCATCGCGGCGGTGTACGGGTTTCGCGATCTGACCGGCCAATACAAGCCATCGCCGGATAGTTCGTTTTCCTCACAAGTCACGCAAGGCGGGGCGTCGTTTCTCGTCAAGGCGATGCGCGATTCCGGCTGGTTCACGCCGGTCGAGCGCGAGAACCTTCAGGACCTGCTGACCGAACGCAAGATCATGCGGGCGCTCGAAACGCCGGACGACAAGAACCGCGCCGGTTCCATTCCGCAGATCGGTGCGCTGGCGCCCGCGAGCATCGTGCTGGAAGGCGGCATCGTCGGGTATGACTCGAACATCCGGACGGGCGGCGCGGGCGTCGCGTATCTGGGCATCAGCGCGTCGCAGCAGTATCGCGTGGATCAGGTCACGGTGAACCTGCGGGCGGTGGATATCCGCAACGGCACGATTCTCAACAGCGTATCGACCACGAAGACCATCTATTCCGTTCAGGTCGATACCGGCGTGTACCGCTTCATCGGCTTCAAGGATCTGTTGCAGGCCGAACTCGGCATGACGCGCAACGAGCCGCAGCAGTTGTGCGTGAACGAAGCGATCGAATCCGCGCTCGTGCATCTGATCGTGCAGGGCGTCGCGAATCAGAGCTGGTCGCTCAAGGACATGAAGGACTGGTACGACCCGACGATGCAGCGGTATCTGCAGGAGAACCAGGGCTATGTCGCGACGATGGAAGACGTGAATCCGCCTTATAGCCCGGTGAAGGTCGATCCGCCCAAGACGCTCGGTGGTTGAACATGAACAAGGAGACAAGAATGAATCAGCCGGTTGCGCCCTGGCGCGCATCGAAAGTGGCGTTGTGTGCGGCGGTTTTCGCGGTCGTGAGCCTGTCGCTCGCGGTGTTCGCAGCGGATTTGTCGCCGGTATCCGACTTCGGGCCGTCGGAGCCGGGCTTCAACGGCGGCGCGCAGTGGGCCCGTGTTTCGCAAGCCGGCGCGGGCAATCGCATGGTTGGAGTGCAGTCCGGCGCGAATGGCCTGATGGCGAATCAGGCGGGCGTCGCGAACGCGGCTGCGATCGCGCAGGGCGGCAATGGCAACTTGACGGCGCTTGCGCAGACCGGCAGCGGCAACCACTACGAAGGCGTGCAGGCGGGCGTCGCCAACCGTTCCATCGCCGTGCAGAACGGCAGCAATAACGCAGCGACGGTCACGCAGATCGGCTCGTCGATGTCGTCGCAAGTGACGCAACTCGGGGTCAACAACGAGGTCGCCATCTTGCAGAGCCGCTACGGCGCGACGCTGCAAGTCATGCAGAACGGCAATGGCGCGAGGGCGTCGGTTCTTATGAAGTAGCAACGTTTTTCCGCCAGGGCGTGATGCCAGGGCGCGAGGAGACCGCAGTAAGGAAGGTGCAGGTCGTTGAGGCCGGAGCGCGGCAGGGGCTGAACTCCGTCAAGCAGAGAAGTCACTCAAAACATAAACCACGAGGCTATAAAAATGAAAGTCAAGGCATCTATCATCGCTATGGGTCTGGCCGCGCTCGCATCGGGCTCGGTATTTGCAGCAGGTTTCTCGGCCAATGAATCGGCGACGGTTTCGCAATTCGGCGAATCGAACAAGGCGACCGTCGACCAGCAATCGTCGATTGGCGACCGCGTGAGCGTGCTGCAAGACGGCAACGGCGCGAAGGCCACGGTGACGTCGAAGGACGGCGGCTTCAACCGCACGGACATCGCGCAAAACGGCGCATTTCGCGGCGATTCCGGCCTCGTCGCCAACGTGACGCAAGATCGCGCACTGGGCGAGCGCACGAGCATCACGCAATCGGGCAGCAACTCGACGGCCAGCGTCACGCAAACGGCATCGGCCGGCGACAACGACAGCATCCGCCAGAACGGCACGAACAACACCGCGAAGATCACGCAGACGAACGCGGCCGGCAATACGGTGAACATCGATCAAGGTCAGGGCAAGGGCTTCGCCCGGCTCGACGGCGGCAGCGCCACCGTCACGCAGACGTCGACGTTCGGCAATAACGTGCAGATCTCGCAGACCGGCGACCACGGCATCGCGAATGTCGAGACCACCGGCGGCGGCCTGAACAAGACCACCATCACGCAAACGGGCGGCGGCACGGACGCGTATGTCGGCCAGCACAGCGAACTGGGCGATACCGTTTCGATCAAGCAGGACGGCTCGGCACTCGCCAAGGTGTTCTCGAACAACGGCGGCGGCAACAAGACGACCATCGAGCAAAGCGGCGCCTATGCACCGAACTTCGCGCAAGTGAACCAGGGCAATGCCGTCAACGAAACGACGACGATCGTTCAGAGCGGCCCGCTGTACAACAAGACCTACGTGAACCAGTACAACGAGTCGAACGACCACACGTCGGTGACGCAATACGGCAGCACCAACGAAGCCACGCTCACGCAGCAGAACGGCGGCCGCAACGTGCTGACCTCGTTCCAGGGCGGCTCGAAGAACAGCGCGAATCTGACGCAGCAAGCGGCGGTCGAATCGTCGCTGCTGTCGGTGCAACTCGGCGATCTGAACGTGGCCAACGCGACGCAGTCGGGCAAGGACGAAGAACTGCTGCTGACGCAAGTCGGCTTCGGCAACAGCGCGACGGCTTCGCAATCGGGCACGGGCAACAACGCGTACGTTGCTCAGTCGGGCTACGGCAACGTGGGTTCGGTGACGCAGGTCGGCGCGGGCAACACGGCGATCGTTTCGCAAAGCGGTGCGAAGAACACCGCGACCATCTCGCAGCGTTAAGCATCGACGAGGCGTAGCGAAACTTGCGGGCGGCATGCGGCTTTCGGGCCGTATGCCGCCCGCTTTTTTTTGCTGCGGGGCCCATATCAGCCAGTTTCGCGAGATAGTGCTATGGTCGTGCGCGACGAAATCTCATCACGATCACGCCCATGAAAACCACCATCGCGGCTGTCAGCCACGCGGCAGGCCTACTTCTTTTCGCATCGACCGCATGGGCGCAATCCAGCGTCACGATGTATGGCCGTGTCGATGGCGGCATCGAATATCTGAATCATGTCGCCAATGGCGCGGGCGGCAATTCGACGCGATGGAGCGCCGAAGGCGGCGACTGGGGCACGAGCATGTGGGGGCTCAAGGGCGTCGAAGACCTGGGCGGCGGCATGAGCGCCGTCTTCACCCTGGAAACGGCGCTGCAGATCATGAACGGGAGAACGGGCGGCGATCGCATGTTCTCGCGGCGGGCCTATGCCGGCCTGAATTCGAAGACGTGGGGCCAGATTCAGGCGGGCCGCAATCTTTTCATCGATAGCGACGGCGTGTGGGAATTCGATCCGTTCGTGCAGGAAGCGGTGTCGTCCGCATCGCTCGTGCGAGGACGCAACTGGCAGCAGACGAGCAACAACGTCGAGTATCACAGCCCCGTGTTTCATGGCTTCGACGTGCAAGGGCAGTATGCCTTCGGCAATCAGCCCGGCGCGTTCAACAGCGGCGCGCCCGGCGAATTCGGCAGGTCCGAGGGCATCATGCTGACGTATCATTCGCCGCTTCTCGACGTGCGCGGCATCTACGACGAACTGCGCGATCAGAACGGGCGGCTCAGCAACATCTTCTCGTCGTCGCGCGAGTACTTCGTCGGCGCGAATCTCAAGGTGGACAAGTTCAAGGTGCAGGCCGCTTATACGCACTACGCCGCGCCCGATTCGCCAGCAGGCGTCGCCGATAGCGCCGATCACTACTGGCTCGGCGCGACGTATCAGGCGACGCCGCAATGGGCCGTCACGGCAGCGGGCTTCTATATTCATGTAGGCGAGGGCGCGGGCGATGCATCGCATGATCCCGCGAGCCACGCGACGCTCTATGCGCTCGGCACCACCTACAACTTCACGAAGCGCACCTTTCTCTACGGCACCGTGGCCTACGTGCGCAACAGCGCGAACGGCACGTTCTCGGTGTTCGCGACGCCGCGCAACGCCGATGTCAGCACGAGTCCGCTGGCCGGCGAATCGCAGACGGGCGCGTATGTCGGCATGATGCACATCTTCTGATCGTTTAAGATACGCCGCCTCGATAGTCGACTCATCAACGCGGAGTGTGCTTCATGATTCAGCCCGGCAACGTATTCAAGGACAACCTCGCTCAATTGCCTTCCATCGACGGCATCGAGCGTATCGATCTCATCGACGGCAAAGGCGCGGTGGCGGCCAGCATCGAAAACAAGCCTGGCAAGCAGGGCTCGCTGTCCGTCTATCACTATCTGAAGCAGGCGTTCGGCACGCTGGATGCCAAGGCCGCCGAACACGGCCTCGCGGTGTTCGCCGAACATACGGCGGATGCGCGCAATCGTCCGGGGGCGCATCCGAATGTCGATCGCCTGCGGGATATCGTTGCGGGCGGTGAGGCGTTGAAGATCGACGTGATCGCCGCGGCCTGAGCATCGGCGAAAAAAAGGCGGCCCGCGATGGCCGCCTTCGAATAGCAATTCGGAATGCGCTATCGCAACTGCACCCGCTCGATCTTCTTCACGATCACGAGATAGCTGAATACGGTGATCAGCGCGTTGACGCCGACGAACGCGAGCGCCCCGTTGAACGATCCCGTCGTCGCGACGAGATAGCCGATCACGATCGGCGTCACGATGCCCGCGACGTTGCCGAACATGTTGAAGATCGAGCCCGACAGGCCGATGGCTTCCTTCGGCGAGGTATCCGCGACCACGGCCCAGCCCAGCGCGCCGATGCCCTTGCCGAAGAACGCGAGCGACATCAGCGCAACCACGATCCAGTCCGTGTTCACATAGTTGCAGCCGATGATGCACGACGACAGCAGCATGCCGCCGACAATCGGCGCCTTGCGCGCGACGGTCAGGGAATGGCCGCGTCGAATGAGCGAATCGGAGAGCACGCCGCCGAGCACGCCGCCCGTGAAGCCGCAGATGGCGGGCAGCGACGCGACGAGTCCCGCTTGCAGAATCGTCATGTGACGCGCCTGAACGAGGTAGATCGGGAACCACGTCAGGAAGAAGTACGTCAGCACATTAATGCAGTACTGCGCGAGATACACGCCTAGCAGCATGCGATTCGTGAGCAGTTGCTTCACGACCGGCCAGCCGACCGGGCTGCCTTGATCGGCGCTGCCCGAACCGCGCTCACGCTGATGTCCCCGCACGAGGCCGCCGCCTTGCTCGATGTACTCGAGTTCATCGCGATTGACGCGCGGATGATCGGCGGGGTTCTTCATCACCGAAAGCCAGATGATGGCGAGCATCAGGCCCGCGACGCCCATCACGATATACACGTGATGCCAGCCGAACGCGTGTGTGAGCCACGCCATCAGCGGCGTAAAGACGACAGCTGCGAAGTATTGCGCTGAATTAAAAATGGCCGATGCCGTGCCGCGTTCCTTCGTCGGAAACCAGCTCGCGATCACCTTCGCATTGGCGGGGAAGGCCGGCGCTTCAGCCGCGCCCATCATGAAGCGCAGCACGAACAGCGCGGTGACTGCCGCCGCTGCGCTGCCGAGCAGGCCGATCGCGCTTTGCAGCAGCGTGAACAGCGACCACAGGAAGATGCTGGCCGCATACACGCGGCGCGCGCCGAAGCGGTCGAGCAGCCAGCCCGCCGGAACCTGAGATAGTACATATGCCCAACTAAATGCCGAGAAAATATAACCCATGCGGATGGCGTCGAAGCCGAACTCCGCGCGCATGGCCGCGCCCGTCACCGACAACGTGGCGCGGTCCGCGTAATTGAACGTCGTGATCGCAAAGATCAGCAACAGAATGACGTAACGCACTTTCGTGCGCTTCATGACGTCGGCGGGATGGGCGGCGCGGCTCATCGACATGAACTTCTCCTCGTCTCCGGTGCTTCATGCGCGAAGGGCCGCACGCGCGGCCCTTTTCGATGCGGGCGCGCGTGACTGTCTGCGTGCCCCTTGCGATGCTCGCGGCTTATTGCGAGCCGAGCTTCTTGATGAGTGCGTCGAGCTGGCCCATCTCTTCTTCGGTCAGATCGATGAGCGGCGCGCGCACCGGACCTGCGTCGTGGCCGACGAGCTTCGCGCCCGCCTTGACGATGCTCACCGCATAGCCTGCACGGCGGTTGCGGATGGCGAGGTACGGCAGGAAGAATTCGTCGATCAGCTTGCCGGTGGTCTCGTGATCGTTCGCGGCGATCGCGCGATAGAAGTCCATCGCCGTCTTCGGGATGAAGTTGAAGACCGCCGACGAATACACCGGCACGCCCAGCGCCTTATAGGCGGCGGCATAGACTTCCGCCGTCGGCAGGCCGCCGAGGTACGAGAAGCGGTCGCCGAGGCGGCGGCGGATGGTGACCATCGCTTCGATCTCGCCCACGCCGTCCTTGAAGCCGATCAGGTTCGGGCAACGGTCGGCGAGGCGCTCGAGCATGTCGGCATTGAGCTTCGAATTGGCGCGGTTATAGATGATGACGCCCATCTTCGGCACGGCTTTGCAGACTTCTTCGGCGTGTGCCGCGATGCCTTCCTGCGATGCTTCAGTCAGGTAATGCGGCATCAGCAAAATGCCTTGCGCGCCGTTCTTCTCGGCTTCCTGCGCAAAGGCGATGGCGGTGCGCGTCGGGCCGCCCGCGCCCGCGAGAATCGGCACCTTGCCACGGCAGACTTCGGTCGCCGTGCGCACGATCTGCGAATATTCAGGTTGCGTCAGAGAAAAGAACTCGCCCGTGCCGCCCGCCACGAAGAGCGCCGACGCGCCATAGGGAGCGAGCCATTCGAGGCGCTCCGCGTAGGTATCGGCGCGGAAGTTTCCCTGCGCGTCGAAGTCGGTCACGGGGAACGAAAGCAGGCCTTCGGAAACGATTTGCTTGAGTTCTTGCGGTGTCGTCATGGTTTGTTGTCTCGGTGAGGAGCGTGCGGCAGATGCAGCGCTTATAGGTCATCGTACAACATTGCATCTTGCCGAACAAGCGTGAACGTGGGCATCGCTGTAAAATTAAGGGTAAATACCGAGGAACGGCCGATGTTTATGTTGTAGGATGACATAACTCCAGAAGTCGGCTCAATGGCGCCAAGGATCATCAGAATGAATCAGCCCCCGCTTTATATTCGCGTGCATCCCGAAGACAACGTGGCGATCGTCGTGAACGACGGCGGTCTCGGCGAAGGCGCGACTTTCTCCGATGGCCTCGTGCTGCGCGAGCGCGTGCCGCAAGGTCACAAGGTCGCGCTGAAGGACCTCGCGGAAGGCGATGCGGTCATCCGCTACAACGTGGTGATCGGCTATGCGCTCAAGCCGCTGCCGAAGGGTAGCTGGATCAACGAGCACGTGCTGCGGATGCCGACGCCGCCCGAGCTGCATGACTTGCCGATCGCGACCATCCAGGCGCCCGACACGTCGCCGCTCGAAGGCTTCACGTTCGAGGGGTATCGGAATGCGGACGGCACGGTCGGCACCCGCAACATCCTCGCGATCACGACGACCGTGCAATGCGTCGCGGATGTCGTGCAGCACGCGGTCGATCGCATTAAGGCGGAGCTATTGCCGCGTTACCCGAATGTCGACGATGTCGTGAGCCTCGGTCACACGTACGGCTGCGGCGTCGCTATCGAAGCGCCCGACGCGATGGTGCCGATCCGCACCGTGCGCAACATCGCGCTGAATCCGAACTTCGGCGGCGAAGTGATGATGGTGAGCCTCGGCTGCGAAAAGCTGCAGCCCGAGCGCCTGATGCCGCCGGGCACGATCCCGATCGCGGCGGCCGCGGTGGACGACGCGATCGCGGATATCGGCGACATGGAGAGCGAGGATAACGGCGCGGCGGTCGTCTTGCAGGACGAGGTGCACGTCGGCTTTCAGTCGATGATCGATTCCATCATGCGCATGGCGGAAACGCACCTGAAGCGGCTGAACAATCGCCGCCGCGAGACGTGCCCCGCGTCGGATCTGGTCGTCGGCGTGCAGTGCGGCGGCAGCGATGCGTTTTCCGGTCTGACAGCGAACCCGGCGGTCGGCTTCGCGACCGATTTGCTGGTGCGCGCGGGCGCGACGGTCATGTTCTCGGAAGTGACGGAAGTGCGCGATGGCGTCGCGCAGCTCACCGCGCGAGCGGCGAATGGCGAAGTGGCGGCGGCGATCATCCGCGAGATGCAGTGGTACGACGATTATTTGAAGCGCGGCGGCGCGGATCGCAGCGCGAACACGACGCCAGGCAACAAGAAGGGCGGGTTGTCGAACATCGTCGAGAAGGCGATGGGGTCGATCGTGAAGTCGGGTTCGTCGACGATTTCGGGCGTGCTGTCGCCGGGCGAGAAGGTCAGGCAGAAGGGCTTGATTTACGCCGCGACACCCGCGAGCGATTTCATCTGCGGCACGCTGCAACTGGCGGCGGGCATCAACCTTCACGTGTTCACGACCGGCCGCGGCACGCCCTATAGTCTCGCGGAAGTGCCGGTCATCAAGGTGGCGACCCGTTCCGATCTGGCGCGCCGCTGGCACGATCTGATGGATGTGAACGCGGGCACCATCGCGACCGGCGAAGCGACGATCGGCGATGTGGGCTGGGAGCTGTTCCGGCTGATGCTGGACATCGCGAGCGGGAAGAAGCAGACGAAGGCCGAGGCGCTGAAGCTGCATAACGCGCTCGTATTGTTCAACCCGGCGCCGGTGACCTGAAGCGAGAGGCGTGGTGTTGGCCCGCGAAAAGCCCCGATTTTTCGGGGCTTTTTTGCGTTTGCGCGGTTACCGACGCCTCTCCACATGCTGCACATGTAAGCTACTCATCTGCCCGCCCGCCACTAACCGCCATGCTCAAAATCAACCCAACCCGCCTGCTGAACGACCTCAACCACTTGCGCACCTTCGGCGCGACCGGCCCCGGCGTCGTGCGCCTGTCGTTATCAGCCACGGACATGACTGCGCGCCGCTGGCTCGTCGACCGTATGCGCGATGCGGGCCTCGATGCTTCCATCGATGGCGTCGGCACCGTGTTCGGCCGCTCGCGCAACGCCGGCCCCGCGCTGCTGATCGGCTCGCACACCGACACGCAACCGACAGGCGGCTGGCTCGATGGCGCATTGGGCGTGATCTACGGCATCGAAATCGCACGCGCGCTCGCCGAATGCGAAGAGACCAAACATCTCGCCGTCGATGTTGCTTCATGGATCGACGAGGAAGGCACGTTCTCCGGCTTTCTCGGCAGCCGCAGCTTCGTCGGCGATAACGTCGACGATGCGATCGGCCACGCGCGCGATCGCGAAGGCGTGCTACTTGCCGATGCGCTCGCGCAAGCGGGCATCGCAGACGCACCGCGCGTTCGCATCGACGAGGCGCGGCACAAGGCGTATCTCGAGCCGCATATCGAACAGGGCGGGCGGCTGGAGGCGGGCGGCAAGTCGCTCGGCGTGGTGACGACGATCGTCGGCATACGCGAGCTTGCGCTGCGCTTCACCGGCCAGCGCAATCACGCGGGCACTACGCCGATGGCTATCCGCCGCGATGCGGGCGCGGCGCTCGTCGCGTTCATCGCGCGCATGGACGATGCGTTCAAACAACTTGCCGATGCGGACACGGTATGGACCGTCGGCCGCATCGAACTCGATCCGGGTTCGTTCAGCGTCGTGCCCGGACGTGCGGACATGTACCTGCAATTCCGCGATGCCGATCCCGCGCGACTCGATGCGATGGAACGCGCGCTCGCCACGCTGATCGACGCGTTCAACGCAGAAAACAGCGTGCACGTGGAAGTCTCGACGAGCGAGCCGCCCGAGCAACCCGTCGTGATGAACAGCGCATTGCAGACGCATCTCGCCGATGCAGCCGAAGCGCTCGCGCCCGGTCAATGGGAGCGCATGCCGAGCGGCGCATCGCACGATGCGCAGGTCATCGCGCATCATGTGCCGGCGTGCATGCTGTTCGTGCCGAGCATCGGCGGCGTCAGTCACGACTTCATCGAAGATACGGACGAAGCGCATATCGTGCTGGGATGCGAGGTCGCGGCGCGGGCCGCCGCAAGCATCCTGCACGAACTGAATCGTCATTCGTGACCGCGTGTCATCAATGAAGTGACGCGTGCGGCATCGGTTGAACGATGGCGTTGTCCTACGATGCGAGGCTTCTGCAACGGAGGAATCAAACGATGTACGCCATCACAGGAATCACAGGACAAGTCGGCGGGGCGCTCGCCAATGCATTGCTCGAAGCGGGACAACGCGTGCGCGCCGTCGTGCGCGATGCGAGCAAGGGCGATGCGTGGCGCGCACGCGGCTGCGAAGTCGCCGTCGCCACGATGACCGATGCCGACGCCCTCGCGCAAGCCTTCGAAGGCGCACACGGCGTCTTTATCCTGCTGCCGCCCGAGTTCGATCCCGCGCCGGGTTTTCCAGAAGCGCGCGAAGTCATCGATGCAATCGTCGCGGCGGTGTCGCGTGCCAAGCCGCGCAGGATCGTGTGTCTGTCGACCATCGGCGCACAGGCCGCGCAAGAAAACCTGTTGACGCAGCACACCTTGCTTCAGGAGGCGCTCGCGAGTCAGCCGATCCCCGTTACGTTTCTGCGCCCCGGCTGGTTCATGGAGAACAGCGCATGGGACGTGCAATCGGCGCGTGAGGAAGGCATCGTCCATTCGTTTCTGCAGCCGCTGGATCGCGCCATTCCTATGATTGCAACCGTCGATATCGGTAAAGCCGCCGCGAAGCTGCTACAGGAAGCGTGGCAGGGACATCGCATCGTCGAGCTGGAAGGGCCGAAGCGCGTGAGCCCTGACGATATCGCCCGTGCGTTCGCGACGGTGCTCGGCAAGCCGGTGCGCGCACAAGCGGTGCCGCGCGACACCTGGCAAGCGTTGTTCGAGCAGCAAGGCATGCGGCATCCGATGCCGCGCATCCGCATGCTCGACGGCTTCAACGAAGGATGGATCGACTTCGAGAAGCCGCGCGACGAGATTGTCAAGGGCGATGAATCGCTCGAGTCGGTGATTCGCAAGCTCGTGGCCTGAGGCGATCACTTCCCTTTGGCTTGCGCCACGTCCTCATCACGCTCCCAGCCGCCGCCCAGTGCGAGGAACAGGTTCACCTGATCGACCGCGACCTGGCCTTCCGCCGCCGCCACTTGCGCGGCGACGCTGGTCAGCGTGCGCGTCGCATCGAGGTCGGCGATAAACGATTCGCGCCCCGCCGAATACAGCCGATGCGTCTCGTCCGCCGATTGCACCGCCGACCGGTACGCCGTCCGCAGGTTGTCGGCGCGGGTCGTATCGGACGCATAGGTGGCGAGATTGCTTTGCGTTTCACGCAGCGCGTTCAGCACGACGCCGTCGAAATGCGCGAGCGCGCCGCCCGATGCCGCCTCGGCCTGTTGCACGCGTGCTCGCTGGCCGTTGATCGGGAAGTTCCAGTTGATGAGCGGTCCGAACGCCCAGCGGTTCGTCGTCGCGCCCAGCAGGTCTTGCGCGATACCGACGGATCCCACCGACGCGCCGAAGCTCACCGACGGATACAGCGCCGCCGTCGCCACGCCGATGCGCGCCGTCGATGCCGCCAGTTGCCGCTCGGCCTGCCGCACATCGGGGCGGCGTTTGAGCAGCGCGGCGCCATCGCCGACGGGAATCGGCTGGCGCAGCTTCGGCAGTCTGTTGCATGCGAGCGCGGCGGGCGGCAGTGCGGAAGGCGCACGCGCGAGCAGCATCGCCAGGCGATACTGCGCCACGCGTCGGCGAGCGACGTATCGCGGGATATCGGCGGCGAGCGTCTCTGACTGCGTCTGTCCGCGCGTGACTTCCGACTGATTGCCGCGCCCCGCATTGCGCAGCCGCGTGGTCAGCCTCACGCGCTCGCGCTGCAGTTCCAGCGACTTCTGCGCGATGGACAGCTCTTCGGCCGCCGAGCACGATTCGACATAGGCGCGCACGACATCGGCGACCACGGTGATGCGCGCGAGATCGGAGGCGGCTTCGACCGCTTCATCGTCGGCGACGGCGGCTTCGATACCGCGCTTCAGCTTGCCGAAAAGGTCGAACTCATACGACACGCTCAGTTCGAGCGCACCTTCGTTCACGACCGGCAGCTTCTCGGTCAACAAGTACTGTTCCGCCGATTCCTGCGCGCGCTGGAACGCGACCGAGCTCTTGCTCGAAAAGCCGCCTTGCCGGTTTGCGAATTCGACTTCGGCGCGCGAACGGGCGAGATTGGCTGCGGCCACACGTAGGTCCGCGTTCGATATGAGCGCTTCGCTGACGAGCTCGTCGAGCGCGGGATCGTCGTAGAGACGCCACCATTTCGAGGGCGCCGTGCCTTGCATGACGGGCGCATCGGCGGCGCCTTCGATCGGCGCGTTCGCATACGGCGCGTTGACCGCCGCGCCTTCGGGCAGCTTGTAGTCGGGGCCTACGGTCATGCAGCCGCCGAGTGCGAGCATCGACGCAAGCAGCGTGAGGCCGAGGCGTGGCGTCTTCATGCGTGCAATGCCTTTCATTGCGATGCGCCCGAAGCAGCCGCGCCAGCGGGAACATGCGCCGGCAGCGGCGATGCAGGCGCCGTCGCCGATGCGGGCACGTTGCCCGCCGGTGCGCGACGCCCGACCGCGGGACCGATGCCGCGCACCGACACCGTCGCGGTGCGGCCCGCGATCATGCGGAAATCGGCGGGAATCTCATCTAGCGTGACGCGCACCGGAATGCGCTGCGCGAGCCGCACCCAGCTGAACGCGGGGTTCACGTTCGGCAGGAGACTCGGGCTTTGCTGACGATCGCGGTCTTCAATTGCCGCGACGATGCTCTGCACGTGACCGCGCAGAATGTTCGGCTCGCCCATCACCTTGATGTCGACCGGCTGGCCGATGTCGATGCCATGCAGCTTGGTCTCTTCGAAGTAGCCATCGACGCGATACGAATGCAGATCGACCACCGACAGCACCGCGCGTCCCGCCGCTACGAATTCGCCCGCACGCGGCGCGCGATCGTTCAGATAACCATCGACGGGACTCGGGACTTCCGTGCGTTGCAGGTTGAGACGCGCGGTGTCGATCGCGACCTGCGCATCGGTGAGCGCGGCGGTGGCCTGCTGAACGCGCGACTGCGTCTCTTCCACCACTTCACGCGCGACGAGATTGCCGAGCGAACGGTTGCGCGCGTCTTCGCGGCGCGCCTGATCGAGCGTCGCGCGGCGCTGCTGCGCGTTCGCTTCCGCGTTGCGCAGCGCGAGCGCATAGCGCGCCTGATCGATCACGAAGAGCACGTCGCCGCGTTTGACCTGCTGGTTGTCCTGGACCTTCACTTCGGTGATGAGACCGGACACGTCGGGCGCGACCTGGATGACATCCGCGCGGACGTGGCCATCGCGCGTCCACGGCGCGAACATGTAGTAATCGACCAGCTTCCACAGCACGACGGCTGCAATGGCGACGACGATGAGCGTGAGCAGGATCTGCCCGACTGAGAACCAGGTTTTTTTCACGTGAAGAGCCGGTGCGAAACGACGACGACAAGTCCCAGCACCAGTACATAGATGCCGAGATCGAAAACGGAGCGATGCCACACGAAGCGATAGAAGCCCACGCGCGCGAGCACGGTGCGGATCGCCAGATTCAGCAGATAGGCGATGAACATCAGCACGAGCACGGCGGGCACGAACACGCCGAGAATGTCGATTTCGCCGATCATGCGTAAAGGTTCAATGACGAGAGTGGTTGCGCGATCATCATGCGGGCTATTCCCTTGGCGCGTCGCCGCGTGCGTTCGTATTGGCCTGCGTTTCGGTCGCCGGCGGATGCAGCGACAGGCGAACGCCGATCAGCGCGTGCAGCGTATCGCGCAAGAGGCGTTCACCCGGCAGCGCGGCTTGGGCATGCTTGCTCGCCTCTTCGATGGTATGAGCCGCGACGCGCGCGACGGCGGCATCGATGGTCCGCACGAGCGCGGCCGGCACGGGCAGACGGTCGCGCCGGTCGATGCATTCCTGAAAGTACGCGCGAACGCCCGCGAGCACGTCGTCGATGGACGCTTGCACGTCGGCCGTGAGCTTGCGCCGCGCGCGCCGCAGATCGAGTGCGTTCAGCGCCACGCGGAAGTCGCGAAAGCTCTCGATCGACGGATGCTTGTGCGAGTCCGTGCTCGCGTGGCGCGGCAGCACTTGCATCAGGCGGTCGAGCATCCGCGAGTAAAGATCGCGCTGATCGGAAATCGTCGCCGTCGATGCGCTGACGACGATATCGCGCCACGCCGAACGCGTGAGGCGCGCGACCGCGAGTTCGGAGCCGAAGGGCCGCGTGACGCGCGTCCAGACGAACGCGAAGAGCAGTCCCGCAAGGCCCGCGAGATTGCTGTTCAGAAAGACGAAGATATCGGCTTCGTAGGCGCTCTGGATGCTGAGGAACGTCGCCGTGTTCACCGCGACGAGCATGGTGATGAGCGTGAAGCGCGGGCGCGGAATCAGCGTGCCGATGATGAGGAACGGCACCGAGAAGATCACTACGAGCATCGGAAAGTCATGCACGTGAGGCAGCACCGCGAACACGTACAGCCCGGCCAGCGCCACGCTGATACAGGTCGCGAGAAAGAACGTGAACACTTGCGGCGCGGGTTCGTCGAGCGCGGCGAAGAAGCAGCACGCCACCGCGGCGAGCGCCACGCCGCTCGCGCCATCGGCCCAGCCGGACTGGATCCACAGCACGCACGCGACGATGATCGCGCCGACCGCGACCGCCGTCGAAAACAGCATCATGCCGAGGTCGAAGAAACGCGCCGTGCCGCCGAGCCGCCAGTGACGAAAGCGCGGACGCCAGCGATGCTCGTCGTGCAGGATCGCGGCGCGCAGCGTGCGGATGTCGCGCCATACGTCGATGACCTGACCGAGCCGCCACAGCGCGCTCGAGAACAGCGCGCCGTCTTCGCTCGCGAGGGCTTCGGCCGATGGCCGCATCGCCGCGATGCGCTCGCGGAACGCGTCGGGTTCGCGGTCGGTTTCGAGCGGATCGTGTTCTTGCGGGGCGGGCAGCGAGATCCACTTCGCGACATCGGCGAGCAGCGCTTCGAGCCCTTCCGGATGCGTGCCGCGCCTGACGATCAGTTCGATAAGCGGATCGGCGAGCGATGAAATCAGCGGCAGGAAAATCTGCATGCGCCCCTGCAACGCCCGCGCGCGCCGCACGATATCGGGGCGCGTGTGATCGTAGGTCAACTGGCTCAGCAGCACTTCGAGGCCGTTGACCGTGGCCGCGAGCCTCTGGCGCGCCGCCGAAGTCTGCGCGCCGGCGAGGCGGCCCGAAAGCGCTTCGCTCGCATAGAAGGCGGCGTCGCGGAACCAGGCGTCGGTGCGCTCGATGAGCGTCGGCGCAAGACGGCTCGGAAAGAACACCGTCCCGACGATGCTCGCCACGACGATGCCGAGCGTGATCTCTTCGGTGCGCGAGATCGCGAGATCGAACACGGCAGTCGGATTCGTGACGGCGGGCAGCGCGATCAGCGGCAGCGTATAGCCCGCGAGCAGGAACACATAGCTGCGCGCGGTGCGGTCGAACATAGAGAGCAGCAGCAGCGTGCCCGTCCACAACGCGACGAGCACGCTAAAGAAGATCGGCGATTCGACGAAGGGCGGCACGATCACCACCGCGCCCGCCGCGCCGATCATCGTGCCGAGCGCGCGGTACAGCGCCTTCGAGCGCGTCGCGCCGACGAACGGATTGGAGACGATATAGCAGGTGGCCATCGCCCAGTAAGGACGCGGCAATTCGAGTGCAAGCGCGATGTAAAGCGCAATCATCGCGGCTGCGAAGGTCCGCGTGGAAAACAGCCATTCGCGTGCGGACGGAAAGTTCATGGTGCGGGGGTATCGCGCCTGCCGCTGGCTGCATCGACCGATGCATTGAACACGCTGAGCACGCGCAGCGTCGTTTCGAGGTCTTCGCGGCTGACGTCCCTCAAAAGCCGTTCACGCAGCGAGACGAGCCGCTCTTCCATGCGCGCGGTGACGGCGCGGCCTTCATCGGTGAGCGAGATGGTCTTGGCGCGCTTGTCCTCGGGATCTTCGTCGCGCCGCACGAGGCCGGCGGCGCACAGTTGATCCAGCAGACGGACGAGCGATGGTCCTTCGATGCCGATATGCTCGGCCAGCGCGACCTGCCGCACCGCTTGCCCGAGCCGGTGCGCGGCGAGCAAGGGCACCGCGCACGCCTCCGATACGCCGTATGAAGCGAGCACGCCGTGGCTCGTGCGCCGCCAGCGGCGCGCTGCCAGTACGAGCGTACTGCTGACCGAACGGCGCAGGAGATCGATGGAAGTCATGGGCCGGGATTATAGCGGCTGTTTCATTCGTTAGCGTGCTAACGATTCGGGGTTTCCCGAGTATGTTAGTCCTGCGTTCGGCGACGCGCGGCGCTCGGGAAATATGTCGTGCTATCTTGCCGATTCGACCATCCGCCGGGCCAGCCATGCCGATCAGCTACCTCAGGGACCTGACCTCGCCGAGCCGCACCGACTCCGCCAATCGCCGGCTGGGCTGCGCGCTCGCGTTCGTCGCGGGCGCGGCCAATGCGGGCGGCTTTCTGGCCGTGGGGCAATACACGTCGCATATGTCGGGGCTGGTGTCGTCGGTGGCGGATCACCTCGTGCTCGGCCAGATGGCGTTCGCGTTCTCCGCGCTCGGCGCGGTGCTCGCGTTTCTCGCGGGCGCGGCGACGTCGGCGCTGCTCATCAACTGGGGACGGCAGCGCGCCGCGCAGAGCGTGTTCGCGACCCCGCTGTTGCTCGAAGCCTGTCTGCTGCTCGCGTTCGGCGTGCTCGGCGCGAACCTTGAGACGCATCGCGTGTGGGACGTGCCGGCGACGGTCGCGCTTCTTTGCTTCGTGATGGGCTTGCAGAACGCGATGATCACGAAGATATCGAAGGCGGAAATCCGGACCACGCACGTGACGGGGCTGGTGACGGACATCGGCATTGAACTGGGCAAGATTCTTTACTGGAATCGTGGCGTATCGCGCGGCGACGAGCGGTATGTGCGCGCGAATCATGCGCGCCTCGCGCTGCTCGGTTCGCTGCTCGGCATGTTCGTGGCGGGCGGTTTCGTGGGCGCGCTCGGCTTCGCGCATCTCGGCTTCATGGCGACGGTGCCGCTCGCCGTGCTCCTGCTGCTGTTCTCATCGGTGCCGGTGGTGGATGACTTGTCGGCGGTGCGGCGGCGCAGGTAAAGCCGCGCATGCGTCGATCGGTCGGCGTCCGGCCTCGCATCGTCGAATAGAATCCTTCGCGTCGATCATTCACTACAAGCGAAGGATTCAGCCAATGAAGTCCACCATGCTGCGCTTGTTCGCAGCGGCCGTTCTCTCCGTGTGCGCGCTCCCGGTATTCAGCCAGACGACTTCCGCCGACATCCGCCATATCGTCGATACGGCGATCACGCCGCTCATGACTCGCGACGACATCGCGGGCATGGCGGTCGGCGTCATCGCGAACGGCGAGACGCACGTGTTCACTTACGGCGTGGCGTCGAAGCAAACGGGCAAGCCCGTCACGGGCGATACGCTCTTCGAACTCGGCTCCGTCAGCAAGACCTTCACCGCGACGCTTGCATCCTACGCGCAGTTGCAGGGCGCTCTTTCCTTCAGCGATCCGGTGAGCAAGTACGTTCCCGAGTTGCGCGGCACGCCATTCGGCGACACAGTCACGCTGCTCGATCTCGCGACGCACACGCCCGGCGGCCTGCCGCTGCAAGTGCCCGACGACGTGCACGACAACGCGCAACTGATGCAGTATTTCAAGGCGTGGAAGCCGCGTTACCCGGCGGGCACGTATCGCACGTATGCGAATCCGGGCATCGGCATGCTTGGCTTAATCACCGCAAAGACGATGCGGCAAGACTTCGATGCGCTCATGCAGCAGCGCCTCTTTCCCGCGCTCGGTTTGACGAGTACTTATATTCAGGTGCCCGCCGCTCGCATGAAGGACTACGCGCAGGGTTATGCGAAGGACGGCGCGCCGGTTCGCGTCAGGCCGGGCGTGCTGTCATCGGAAGCGTACGGCGTGAAGGCGACGGTCACGGACATGATGCGTTTCGTTCAGGCGAACATGAACGATGCCGCGAGCATCGACGCGACCTGGCAGCGCGCGATCATCGCCACGCACACCGGCTACCTCGTCGCCGGGCCCATGACGCAGGATCCCATCTGGGAGCAGTATCCGTATCCCGCGCAACTGCAGGCCTTGCTCGATGGCAACTCGCCCGCGATGGCGCTCGAAGCGCAACGGGTCGAACGCATGCAACCGCCGCAAGCGCCGCGCGGCGATGTGTGGATCAACAAGACCGGATCGACGAACGGCTTCGGCGCGTATGTCGCGTTCGTGCCGGGCCAGCATGTCGGCATCGTCATGCTGGCGAACCGGAACATCCCGAACACGGAACGCGTCGCGGCGGCGTATGCGATCGTGACAGCCCTGCTCGATGCAAAAGCGGGCCGCTAGCGCTCTTCGTCGCGATAGACGTCGAGCGCGGTCGTGCGCAAGGCGTCGATCATCACGTTCGCGGCGGGCGAGAGCAAGCCGTCCGCCCGCGTGACAATGCCGAAGTCGTCCATCTGACAATCCATCGGCAACGGAAGCATCTCGGTGACGCCATGACGCGCGTAGTAGAGCGCGACATCCTCGGCGAGCACCGCGATCATGTCGCTTTGCTCCAGCAAGCGCGTGATGAACAGAATGGCCGCCGTCTCGACCACGTTCGATGGCGGCGCAAGACTCGCACGCTGAAACATCAACTCGAAGCGATGCCGCAGCACGCTGCCCGCCGGCGGCACGAGCCACGCGCACGGCTGCACATCGGCGAGCGTAAGCGCCGGGCTTTTCAACAACGGATGCCCCGAGCGCACGACGGCGCGCACCGGCTCGCCGCTCAACGGCTCGTAACGCAGCCTGAGCTTGTCATGCTCCGCCGAAAGCCGGCCGATGACCACGTCGAGTTTCTCTTGCGCAAGCCGTTCGAGCAGCACGTTGCTCGCATCGATCTCGACGGACACGCGGATGTCCGCGTGCGCGCGTTTCACAGCCGCGACCGCCGCGGGCAGAAGCCGCACGCCGGGCGACGTGATCGCCCCGACCGCCACATGCCCGAGCCGCCCGGACTTCAACGCCACCAACTCTTCCTGCGCCTGATCGAGGCTGCCGAGCACGGCACGCGCGTGGCGGACCATTGCATCGCCATAGAGTGTGGGACGCATGCCGCGCGGCCCGCGCTCGAAGAGCGTCACGCCGAGCGTCTCTTCCAGTTCGCGCAGGAGCTTCGACGCGGCAGGCTGCGTCATATGCAGCGCAGTGGCCGCGCGACGAATGTTGCCTTCTTCCGCCAGCGCGACGACGAGCATCAACTGTCGCGTCTTCAGCCGGTTGCGGATATACCAGGGAGTTGAATTCAGCATCAACATCTAAGGGTTTGCACGAATGCTGATTTGAATATGGGGAAGGTCGAACATTTCATTGGCAGATTATCACGCGCTCTCCTATCCTTCGCCGAATCGACTTCTGAAAATGGACTGATACATGTCGGCATCGAAACCCAAGCTGCGCTCACAACAATGGTTCGGCACCGCCGATAAGAACGGCTTCATGTATCGAAGCTGGATGAAGAATCAGGGCATTCCCGATCACGAATTCGACGGCCGGCCGGTCATCGGCATCTGCAATACCTGGTCGGAACTGACGCCGTGCAACGCGCACTTCCGCAAGATCGCCGAGCACGTGAAGCGCGGCGTGTATGAAGCCGGCGGCTTTCCTGTCGAATTCCCCGTGTTTTCCAATGGCGAATCGAACCTGCGTCCGACCGCGATGCTCACGCGCAATCTCGCGGCGATGGACGTCGAAGAAGCGATTCGCGGCAACCCCATCGATGCCGTCGTGCTGCTCACCGGCTGCGACAAGACCACGCCCGCGCTCCTGATGGGCGCGGCAAGCTGCGATGTCCCGGCCATCGTCGTGACGGGCGGGCCGATGCTGAACGGCAAGCTCGACGGCAAGAACATCGGTTCGGGCACGGCGGTCTGGCAACTGCATGAATCGCTGAAGGCGGGCGAGATCGACCTGCATCAGTTCCTGTCGGCGGAGGGGGGCATGTCGCGCTCGGCGGGCACCTGCAACACGATGGGCACCGCATCGACGATGGCGTGCATGGCCGAAGCGCTCGGCACGTCCTTGCCGCACAACGCGGCGATTCCCGCCGTCGATGCGCGCCGCTACGTACTCGCGCATATGTCCGGCATTCGCATCGTGGAGATGGCGCTCGAAGGGCTGACGCTGTCGAAGATCCTGACGCGCGAAGCGTTCGAGAACGCGATCCGCACCAATGCCGCCATCGGCGGCTCGACCAACGCCGTCATCCATCTGAAGGCGATCGCGGGGCGCATCGGCGTGCCGCTGGAGCTGGAAGACTGGACGCGCATCGGCCGCGATACGCCGACCATCGTCGATCTGATGCCTTCGGGCCGCTTCCTGATGGAAGAGTTCTATTACGCGGGCGGTTTGCCGGCCGTGCTGCGGCGTCTCGGCGAAGCGAACCTGCTGCCGCATCCGGACGCGCTGACGGTCAATGGCAAGACGCTGTGGGAGAACGTGAAGACGGCGCCCAACACGAACGACGAAGTCATCCGCGAACTGAGCAATCCGCTGATCGCCGATGGCGGCATTCGCGTACTGCGCGGCAATCTCGCGCCGCGCGGCGCGGTGCTGAAGCCGTCGGCGGCGAGTCCCGAACTGCTGAAGCATCGCGGGCGCGCGGTCGTGTTCGAGAACCTCGAGCACTACAAGGAACGCATCGTCGATGAAACGCTCGACGTCGACAAGGACTGCGTGCTCGTGATGAAGAACTGCGGGCCGAAGGGTTATCCGGGCATGGCCGAAGTGGGCAACATGGGCTTGCCGCCGAAGCTCTTGCGCCAGGGCGTGAAGGACATGGTCCGCATCTCTGATGCGCGCATGAGCGGCACGGCGTATGGCACGGTGGTGCTGCATGTCGCGCCCGAAGCGGCGGCGGGCGGGCCGCTTGCCGCGGTGCGCGACGGCGACTATATCGAGCTGGATTGCGATGCAGGCACGCTGCATCTCGACATCAGCGACGAAGAGCTCGCGCGCCGCATGGAAGGTCACGTGCCGCCGAAAGTGTGGGGCGATGGCGGCTATCAGCGTCTCTACGTCGATCACGTGCTGCAAGCAGACGAAGGCTGCGATCTCGACTTCCTCGTCGGCAAGCGCGGCGCGGAAGTGCCGCGTCACTCGCATTGAACCGGCTACGGAGAGCATCGGTATGACAACGCGTTATACGCTCGCGGTCGTCGGCATCGGCAAGATCGCGCGGGACCAGCATCTTCCGGCGATCGCCGCGCAGCCCGGCTTCGAACTCGTCGCATGCGCGAGCCGCAATGCGTCCGTCGATGGCGTGCGCAATTACGCGGACATCGACGCGCTGCTGGCGGGGGAATCATCGCTCGATGCGGTGTCGCTCTGCGCGCCGCCGCAAGTGCGCTTCGCGCAAGCCCGCGCGGCGCTCGAAGCAGGCAAGCACGTGATGCTCGAAAAGCCGCCCGGCGCGAGCGTCAGTGAAGTCGAAGCGCTGAACGAGATCGCGCGGGCCAACGGCTGCACGCTTTTCGCAAGCTGGCATTCGCGGGCGGCGAGCGCGGTGGAGCCGGCACGCGCGTGGCTCGCATCGAAGGAAGCGGGCAACGTGCGCGCAGTGGAAGTGCGCTGGAAAGAGGACGTGCGCCGCTGGCATCCGGGGCAGCAATGGATCTGGGAGCCGGGCGGGCTCGGCGTGTTCGATCCGGGCATCAATGCATTGTCGATCGTGACGCGCATCCTCCCGCGCGAGATTGCATTGCGCGCGGCGACGCTGACCATTCCAGGCGATACCGCGACGCCGATCGCCGCCGAGCTGGAATGCGTCGATACGCACGGCGCACCGGTGCGCGCGGTGTTCGACTGGCGTCACGGCCCGGTCGAAGAATGGGCGATCGACGTGGATACGGATGCGGGCCGCCTGTCGATTCGCGAAGGCGGCAAGCGTTTGTCCATTGCGGGCAAGGACATCACGCTCGGCGCGGAGCGTGAATATCCGGCGCTTTACGAACGCTTTCACGAACTCATCGCGCAGCGGGAAAGCGATGTCGATATACGTCCGCTGCGGCTCGTCGCCGATGCGTTCCTCTTGGGCGCGCATGTCGAGACGGAGGCTTTCGGCCGCTGAAAAAAACGCCCCGCTTGCGCGGGGCGAAACATCAGTGTGTGACTAGGACACTGACTACGGGTGCTTTAAACCCACGTGAAGTCTACGCACCCCAGAAGACTGATTTAACCAGTAAACTCCTAAAGAATAGAACGATCGTGCCTGTCAGACGGCGCGGCTTGGCCGCGTCAGGCGCAGCGACATGAACAACGTGTCGTGATAAGCGTCTTCGATCTTGAGCGCACGCGGTTCCCGTGCGTAGACGCTGAAGCCCGCCGCTTCATAAAGACGCACGGCGGCGCGGTTGTCCGGCGAGACCTCCAGCTTCACTTCCTCGACGACGCCGCGCGCATGCTCGATCACGTGGCCGAGCAAGGCCGCGGCGAGTCCCGATCCGCGCGCGCCGGACCGCACATACATGCCCCACAGCACGCCCTTGTGCCGCATCTTCGCGGGCGACGGGATCATCAGGCCCGCGACGCCATCGAGGCGCGCATCGACCGAAAACGCGCCGAACACTGCATGATCCGCGATGCGCGCGGCGAACCATGCGAGCGGTTGCGCGCTTTCGTCGTCGTATGCCGCGCCGAACGCGGCGGGGAACTGGCGCAGACCTTCCAGACGGATCTCGCGGAAGGCGGCTGCATCGGCGGACGAGAGGCGGCGGATCATGTGGAAGCGCTCCGGAAGCGCGATGCATGCGGCGCACGCATCCGCAAAGTTTTTGACGATCTTGCCTAAAAACGAGGCGCGACGTCATGGCCGTGTAAACTAGCGGGTTTTTGCCTCCGGTGGAATCGTGCAACCCAAGAAGCGCACGGCGGTCAGCGGCCCGGCGCTCGTGCGCCTTCTGGCGCGCTTTGCCGATCTCGACGTACAGGAACCCGGCGCCTCGCTCTCCGACAAGCTGAGCCAGTGGCTCGGCTGGACGGATGCGATCGCGCTGTCGACGGCGCTCAACGGCGAGCCGCCTGCTATCGGCGGCGCGCGATCCGCATCGGCGGCGCAGCAACACGCCTGTGCGCGCGTGCGTGCATCGCTTGCGAGCGCCATCGCGCCGGCGAAAGCTGCCGCACCGCTGCGGCATCGCGCGCGAGAAGCCGTGCCGCAGGTCGACGTTCCGGTCGATTACGCGGTGTATCGGCAGCGCTGTCTTTCGCTGCAACAGGCGATGGAGTCGGACATCGGCGCATTGCGCGGCCGTATGCGCGCGGTGCTCGCGACGCAGTCGGATCGCGCGGCGCGACTCGCCGTCGTCGATGCCGTCATGGAACAGGCGCTCGGCGCGCGCGAGCGCACCTTGTTCGCGCAGGTTCCGGCGCTGCTCGGCAAGCATTTCGAGCGCATGCGCCGCGCGAACGCGGAGACCGACGGCTCGTCCGCCTGGCTCGAAGCGTTCGAGAAGGACATGCAGAGCGTGTTGCTCGCGGAACTGGATGTACGTTTTCAACCGGTCGATGGTTTGCTTGCGGCGTGTCACGCCGCGCACTGAACGCTATGCCCCGATATCTTTTACATGTAGCAGTCTTCCTGGCTGGCCTTCTAGCCGTCTGCGGTATTGCCATCGGTTATATCGGCTCCAACGCGCTCGCGTTTGCCGTCACGCTCGTGATCGGCGCGTGCTATCTCGCCGGCGCGTGGGAGCTGCAGCGTTATCAGCAGACGACGCGCGCGCTCGCCGATGCCCTCGACCGCTCCGCGACCGCCCCGAAAAGCCTCGGCGTATGGCTCGAACAGGTGCCCGCCGGGTTGCGCCACGCGGTGAGGCTGCGCATCGAAGGCGAGCGCATCGCATTGCCGGGGCCGGCGCTCGCGCCGTATCTCGCCGGCCTGCTGGTGCTGCTCGGCATGCTCGGCACCTTGCTCGGCATGGTCGCGACGCTGCGCGGCACGGGCGCGGCGCTCGAAAGCTCGACCGATCTCGCGGCGATCCGCGCATCGCTTGCCGCGCCGGTTACGGGCCTCGGCTTCGCGTTCGGCACGTCGATCGCGGGCGTCGCGACTTCGGCGATGCTCGGCCTGCTCTCCACGCTATGCCGCCGCGAACGGCTGCACGTCACGCAGACGCTGGACGCCAAAATCGCGACGACGCTGCGCGCTTTCACGCAGACGCATCATCGGGAAGAGACGTTCAGGCTGCTGCAGCGGCAGACTGAAATCATGCCGAAGCTGGTCGATCGCCTGCACGCGATGATGACCGCCATCGAGCAGCAGAGCGTGGCCGCGAACGAGCGGCAGCTTGCGAATCAGGCTGCGTTTCATGCGAACACGGAGACGGCGTACCGGCGTCTTGCCACGTCAGTGGAACTGTCGCTGAAGCAGAGCGTGGCCGATAGCGCGCGTGCCGCGAGCGCCGCATTGCAACCCGTCATGCAGGTGACGATGGACGGCATCGCGCGCGAGACCGCGGCATTGCACGCGAACATCGAAGGCGCGGTGAAGCGGCAACTCGAGGGCTTGTCGAGCGGCTTCGAAGCGTCGGCTGCCAACGTGGCGGGGATCTGGGATCGTTCGCTTGCCGCGCATCAGGCGGCCAACGAGTCGCTCGTCGGCAAGATGGATGCGTCGATGGACCGCTTCGCGCAGGCGTTCGAACAACGTTCATCGACCTTGGTCGAAGGCATGTCCGCGCGATTCGACGAAGTATCGGGCGAACTGCGGGCTTCGGTCGTGAAGATCGCGGATCAACTCGGCGACTCGTTGCAGAAGCATGAGCAGGCGAGTGCGGCGCTCGTGACGCAAGCGGGCGCGTCGCTGGATGGCTTCACGCAAGCGTTCGAAGGACGGTCCGCCACGCTCGTCGACGACCTGTCCGCGCGACTGAGCGAGGTATCGAACAAGCTGGCCGAATCGGTCGATAAACACGAGCAGACAAGCGCGGCGCTGGTCACGCAAGCGGGCGCATCGCTGGATCGCTTCGCCGCGAGTGTCGAAGCGCGTTCGACGCATCTGCTCGATGGCTTCTCGTCGCGGCTCGAAAGCACATCGACGAACCTGTCCGACGCATGGCGCGGCGCGCTCGGCGAACAGCAACGCACCGGCGAGCAACTGGCGGCGCAGCATCGCGATGTCCTGAACGCCGCAGCGGAACGCTTCGAGCAGCATTCGGCGTCGTTGCTGCGTTCCGTCGATGACGCGCACGCCGGCTTGCGCGCGGACATTGCATCGACGCACGACGCGCGGCTGTCCGCATGGACCGATGCGCTCGCCGCGATGGCCGCCGCGCTGCGCGACGAATGGCGGCAATCGGGCGCGCTCGCGGAACGCCGTGAGCAGGAAGTCGTGGAGACGCTTGCACGCACCGCACGCGAGATCGCCGAAGAGACGCGTTCGCATACGAGCGGCATGATCGCGGAGATCGAACGGGTCGTGCAGGCGGCGTCCGTTGCGCCGAAGGCCGCTGCGGAAGTCATCGCCGAAATGCGTCAGAAGCTCTCCGATTCGATGGTCCGCGACACCGCGATGCTGGATGAGCGCAGCCGCCTGCTCGCGACCGTCGAGACCTTGCTCGATGCGGTCAATCACGCATCGAACGAACAGCGCGTCGCGGTCGATGCGCTCGTCGCGACTTCGGCGGATATGCTCACGCGCGCCGGCCAGCAGTTCAGCGACAAGGTAGAGGCGGAAAGCGGGAAGATCGGCGCAGTGGCCGCGCAAGTCACGGGCAGCGCCGTCGAGGTCGCGAGCCTCGGGGAAGCATTCGGCGCGGCGGTGGATGCGTTCGGCGCGTCGAACGAGACGCTCGTCGCGCATTTGCAGCGCATCGAAACCGCACTCGACAAGAGCCTCGCGCGCAGCGACGAACAGCTCGCGTATTACGTCGCGCAGGCGCGCGAAGTCATCGACCTGAGCACGCTGTCGCAGAAGCAGATCATCGAAAACCTGCAGCAGATCGCGGCGCAACGTGAGCTTGCGGGAGCGCGTGAATGAACGACGAACTCGATGCCGGCACGGAAGCCGCCGCGCCGATCTGGGCCGCTTTCGCCGACTTGATGTCGGTCTTGCTCGGCGCGTTCGTGCTGATTCTCGTTGCGGTCATCGGCGTGCAGTTGCAGCTGTCGACGAAACTCGAGCAGGCCGTCAAGGAAAAGCAGCAGGAAACGCAGCGGCGCAAGACGCTCGAAGAGGCGCTCGCGGGACCGCTCGCATCGGGACGCGTGACGCTCGTGAACGGGCGCATCGGCATCAGCGGCAGCGTGTTGTTCGCGTTGAATTCGGATCAGTTGCAGCCGCAGGGACGCGATCTTTTGAAGAGCCTGGCCGGACCGCTGTCGGCGTATCTCGGCTCGCGCGGCGAGATTCTGATGGTCAGCGGTTTCGCCGACGACCAGCAGGTGCGCGAAGGCAATCGGCGTTTCGCGGACAACTGGGAGTTGTCGGCGAAGCGCGCGTTGACCGTCACGCGCGCGCTGATCGATGCGGGCGTGCCGCCGTCGTCCGTCTTCGCGGCGGCGTTCGGCTCCGAACAGCCGGTGAGTTCCAATGCCGACGACGAAGGCCGCGCGAAAAACCGTCGCGTGGAGATATCGCCGGTGCCGCGTCCGACGAATGCGCCGGTGAAGCCGCATGGATAACGCGATCATCGACGCATGGCGCGCACGCGGCGAGGATCGCGTGAATCCCGTGCGCTTCGGCCTGATCGATGCGATGGCTCGGCGTGCAATGGCGCACGAGGGTGAAGCGCGGCGCATCATCGATGCAAGGCTCGCGGCGCTGATCGAAGACTATGCGCGGGAGGTCGAGGCCGCCAGTGTCGCGGCTGAACCGCCGCAGGAACGTGAGACACCGCTTGCGTCCTTAATCGAAGCGATCACGGTGCACGCGGCCTCATATCCTTCGCATGCCGAACTACTGAATTATCTTCGGACGGTATGGTCGAAGGTCAGCGCCGAGCGGCAATTGCGCGAATCGCTGGAACAGGTGCCGAAGAATGCGGGGCCGCTCAATTCGAGCAGCCTCGTGCATCGGTCATTGGCGCTGATGCGTGAGGTATCGCCGGCGTATCTTCAGCACTTTCTCGCCTATGTCGATACCCTCGCGTGGATGGAAGCGATGACAGGCGCGAATGCGCCTGCCGGAAAAGATGCGCCGCGTGCGAAGAAGTCCACGCGCGGCGGCGCGCGTTAGCGCATCAGGCCAGCCAGCCCTTGATGCTGCTCGCCATCATATTGGTCGAGATGCCGTAGCGGTCGTGCAGCGTGGGCAGCGCGCCCGCATCGAGGAACGCATCGGGCAGCGCGACCTGCCTGAAGGCCGGCGTGACGCCCGCGCTCAGCAGCGTCGTCGCGACCGCTTCTCCGAGACCGCCGATGACCGTGTGATTCTCCGCGACCACCACGAGCCGCCCTGAACGGCGCGCCTCGCGAATGATCGTCTCGGTGTCGAGCGGCTTGATGGTCGGCACGTGCAGCACGGCCACGTCGACCTTGTCGGCTTCGAGCGCCTTGGCGGTTTCGAGTGCGCGCATCGTCATGATGCCCGACGAGATCACCAGCACATCGGCGCCATCGCGCACGAGCTTGGCCTTGCCGAGTTCGAACGTGTAGTCGTATTCGTCGAGCACGGCGGGGACGTTGCCGCGCAGGAGCCGCGCATAGACGGGGCCTTTGTGCGCGGCGATGGCGGGCACCATCTGCTCGATGTCGAGCGCATCGCACGGATCGATCACCGTCATGTTCGGCATTGCGCGCATCAACGCGAGGTCTTCCGCCGCCTGGTGGCTCGGCCCATAGCCCGTGGTGAGGCCGGGCAGTGCGGCGACGATCTTCACGTCGAGATCGTCTTCCGCGATCGTCTGATGGATGAAGTCGTACGCACGGCGCGTGGCGAACACCGCATAGGTGGTGACGAACGGCTGCGCACCTTCATGCGCGAAGCCCGCAGCCGCGCCCATCAGCAATTGCTCGGCCATGCCCATCTGATAGTAACGCTCGGGAAACTCCTTCCCGAAGATATGCAGGTCGGTGTACTTGCCGAGATCGGCCGTCATGCCGATCACGTTCGTCTTCGTGCGCGCCAGTTCCGCCAGCGCGTGCCCGAACGGCGCGGAACGCGTGAGTTGCCCTTCGCCCGCGATCGACGCGATCATCGCCGAGGTCTTCAAACGCGGCTTCTTTTCGATAGTGCTCATGCTTGTCTCCTGTGCTGACCGGAGGCTTCGCTCCGGTCACATACGATTTACTTGCCCGCTTCGAGTGCTTGCAGCGCGAGTTGCCACTCGTGCGCGTCGACGCGAATGAAGTGATTCTTCTCGCGCTGTTCGAGGAACGGGACGCCGCAGCCCATCTTCGTATCGCACACGATGATGCGCGGCTTTGCTTCCTTCAGGTTTCGCGCGTTGTCGAACGCTTCCTTCACCGCGTCGATGTCGTTGCCGTTCACGCGCTGCACGTACCAGCCGAACGCTTCAAGCTTCGGCACGAGCGGCTCGAACGCCATGATTTGCGTCGACGGGCCATCGGCTTGCTGATTGTTCACGTCGATCATCGCGATCAGGTTGTCGAGCTTCCAGTGCGCCGCCGACATCAGTCCTTCCCAGATCGAGCCTTCGTCGAGTTCGCCATCGGAGAAGAGCGTATAGACGAAGGACTTCGAGTTCTTGCGCTTGAGTCCGAGGCAACGGCCGACGGCAATCGTGAGTCCCTGGCCGAGCGATCCGCCGGACATCTCCATGCCGGGCGTGTAGCTCGCCATGCCGGACATCGGCAGGCGGCTGTCGTCGCTGCCATACGTTTCGAGTTCCTCTTGCGGCAGGATGCCTGCTTCGAAGAGCGCCGCGTACAGTGCGATGGCATAGTGACCATTCGACAGCAGGAAGCGGTCGCGCTCTTCCCAGTCGGGATTTTCGGGCCGGTAGTTCATCGCGCCGAAGTAGGCGACGGCGAGTACGTCGGCGATATCGAGCGCCTGGCCGATATAGCCCTGGCCTTGCACTTCGCCCATCAGCAGGGCGTTGCGGCGGATACGATAGGCGCGCTCGGCGAGCGTGACCTCCTCGATGACGGGTGTGCTCATGTTTGTCTCCTGAAGTTAGTTGATGACGCTTAGCGGTTCACGGTCTTGGCGGGCACGAGGAACACCAGCCCCGCGCCGACGACGATCGCCGTCGAGATGAAGATCAGGCCGGCAGTGGACTTGCCCGTGAGATCGTTCAGCCAGCCGACGATGGCGGGCGAGAAGAAGCCCGCGAGATTGGCGAAGCAGTTCACGGCGGCGATGCCCGCAGCGGCCGACATGCCGCCCAGCACGGCAGTAGGCAAGGACCAGAATTGCGACGATGAAGCCAGGATGCCCGCGGCGGCCACGCTGACACAGACGATCGAAGCTCCTACGCTGCCCAGCATCGGCAAGGTGGCGAAGCCCGCTGCGGCGACGAGCATCGGAATGGCCAGATGCAGGCGGCGTTCGCGGCGCTTGTCGGCGCTCGCACCGACCAGCGGCAGGGTGATGATGGCGCAGAGATACGGGATCGCGGTGAAGATGCCGACCCACAGCGGGTCCGCGACACCGGCGCGGCGGATGATCGTCGGCAGCCAGAACGTGAGACCGTATTGACCGAGCACGACGCAGAAGTAGATCGAAGCCATGAGCCACAGACGGCGGTCGCCGATGAACGCACGAATCGACACGTGCTCGACGGTTTGCGACTTGTCCTTCTCGACGTTGCGGGTCAGCAGCGCCTTCTCGGCATCGGTGAGCCACTTCGCACCGGCAATGCCGTTGTCGAGATAGAACAGGATGACGACACCGAGCACCAGCGAAGGCAGCGCTTCGAGAATGAACAGCCACTTCCATCCGGCGAGACCGTGAACGCCGGCGAAGGCATGCATGATGTATCCCGAGAGCGGCCCGCCGACGATGCCTGCAAGCGGAATCGCCATGAAGAACAGGGACAGTGCCTTGGCGCGTCGCGCAGCGGGGAACCAGTACGTCAGGTAAAGAATGACGCCGGGCGCGAAGCCCGCTTCGGCCACCCCGAGCAGGAAGCGCAGGACATAGAACATCGTTGGCGTCTTCACGAAGACGAAGCACGCTGAAATGACGGCCCACGTCAGCATGATTCGCGCGAGCCAGTTGCGTGCACCGACGCGGTGAAGAATGACATTGCTTGGTACTTCGAACAGAAAGTAGCCGAGAAAGAAGATGCCAGCGCCCATGCCGTACACCGTTTCGGAGAAGCGCAGGTCGTTCAGCATTTGCAGCTTTGCGAAACCGACGTTCACGCGGTCCAGATAGGCGCCGAGATAACACAACATCAGAAAGGGGATGAGGCGGCGTCCGACCTTGGCATAGGTCTTTGCTTCGAAGCTCGCCGTGTCAGTCGACGATGCGAGGTCGGCCGCGATGGGCGGCGCGTTGAGTCTGCTCTTCATGCTTGTCTCCTACCGTATGTCGGCGGGTTGCGCCCCGGTTCATCCGGGTGCGCCTGAAGCGCCCGCGTGACGGGCGCGGGGGAACGTCAATGAATCAGCATGCCGCCGTTCACATCGAGCGTGACGCCGGTAAGGTAGCTCGACAGATCGCTCGCGAGGAACAGGCAAGCGTTGGCGATATCCGCGGCATCGCCGAGACGGCCAAGCGGAATGCCCTTGATGATGTCTGCGCGCATGTCGGGCGTGAGCTTGTCGCCGGTGATGTCGGTTTGGATGAGGCCTGGGGTGATGGAGTTGACGCGGATGTGGTCGCCGCCGAATTCACGCGCCATCGCACGGGCGAGACCGAGCACGCCGGCTTTCGCGGCGCTGTAATGCGGTCCGCCGAAGATGCCGCCGCCGCGCTGCGCCGATACCGACGACATGCACACGATGCTCCCGCTCTGCTGCTTTCTCATCTGACCGATGACGGCTTGCGACATGTAGAGCGTGCCGCGCAGATTGACGTCGATGACGGCGTCGAAGTTGTCGCTGCTGATTTCAAGCGTCTTGATCGGCTGCGTGATGCCTGCGTTGTTGATCAGCGCATCGATGCGGCCATATTTCTTGATGGCCGCGTTCGCGGCGGTGACGCAGGCCGCTTTGTCGGTCACGTCGCAGGCGAGGCCGAGGTGGTCTTCGCCGATGTCGCGTGCAGCCGCCTGGGCGTCGGCTTCGCGCAGATCGAGGATGACGATGCGAGCGCCCTGTGCGGCGAGCGCCTTGGCCGTCGCCTTGCCGATGCCGCGCGCCGAAGCCGCGCCGGTCACGATCACAACACGATTCTCTAGCAACATGACTGTCTCCGTTGGTTGTCTGGTGTAGACGCAGTGTGTTCGCACTGGACCTGACGATCAACGCAGTTAGCCTCAACTATTGCTGAGAAATTTTCAGGTATGGCGGGATGCGCGGCTCTCGATTTGCGCGTCCATCCATGCAAGGAACTTCGCCACGCGCGGCAACTGCGCGTTCTGGCTCGGGTAAACCAGATGATGCGCGCCGACTTCCACCGCATATTCGCGTCCGAAGACCGGAACGAGCGAGCCGCGTTCGAGATGTACCGACGCGAGCATTGTGCTTTCGAGCGCGATGCCGTGACCGAGCGCTGCGGCTTCGAGCGACATGTACGAGCGGTCGAACGAAAAGTCGAACGCCTTGCGTTTAGCCGCGACGCCGAACTTGCCGAACCATTGCTGCCATTGCACGAGCGGCGATTCGGAAAAGATCAGGCGGCGCTCGAGCAGATCGTCCGGCGATGCCACCGGAAAGCGTTCGAGATACGCACGCGATGCGAGCGGCGCGATGGTTTCGTGACGTAGCGTCTTCACTTCCACATCCGTCCAGTGCGCGTAGCCATGGCGCACATCGACATCGTAAAAGCCTGACGTGAACGACACGTCTTCGTATGAACAGGCGAGGTTCATCTGAATGTCGCCGTTGGCTTCCTGGAACGCAGCTAGGCGTGGTAGCAGCCACATGAGCCCGAAGCTCGGGCTCGAATGAATGCGCAATATCTCGACGGATGTTTCGCTCGATGCACGCTCCGTCGCGCGATTGAGTTCGGCAAGCGCGCCGGTGACGTCCGCGAGATATTGCGAGCCCGTGGGCGTCAGCACGAGACCGCGTCCGAGCCGTGTGAAGAGTGGCCGGCCAACGATGCTTTCAAGATTCGCGAGTTGATGACTGACCGCTGAAGGCGTGAGGCCGAGTTCATCGGCTGCGCGATTGACGCTCTTGGTCCGCGCGACGCTTTCGAACGCGATGATGGATTTCAGCGGAGGCAGGCGCATTGTTGTTTATTCGCTTGATATCGGCTGGAGCAAGTTTATCGCGGATGGAGATGCGGGCCCTCGCAAGCGTGTGGCAATGAAAGTCGTTTCGTGGAAAATACTTCTGTATCCGAATCAAATTGGCCGACGCGAATGCGTTGGGGCACTCGACCGAGCAGCGCCGATGCAGCGTTATCTCATCGAGCGCGGCGTATCCGGGAGTCGAATCCTCGTCGACGATCCGCTCGCCACGGCGCGTCGTGCGCTGGCCTGCGCCTGCATGCCCGCGCAGCTTGCTTTTCAGCGGGCAGGGGCAATGGATATCTCGGCACACTAGCGCGCACGCTGCGGCTCATTGATTTGGATTCGGCGGCGCAAAAGTGCCGCGTATGCTGTATATCGCGTGGCTCGCGATGAATCCGTTAGCCGCACGCAATACGCAGCTAACGGTCATTCGTTGAGCTCGCCTTTGAGTCGGAGACGCCCCAAGCGCATCGACCGCCGCCTGAAGCGCTTGCTTCAGGCTTCCCTCGGCACGCGTCCCATCAGATAGAACTCGTCGTTCGGCCGCATGGAAATGACATTCGCCATGCGATTCGACAAGCCAAAGAACGCAGTGATGGCGGCGATATCCCACGCGTCTTCATCGCTGAAACCGTGTTCTCGCAGCATCGCGAAGTCGGCTTCGCCGACACTGCCCGACGCGCGGCACACCTTGAGCGCAAAGTCGAGCATGGCCTTCTGGCGTGGCGTGATATCCGCCTTGCGATGATTCACCGCTACCTGATCCGCGAGCAAGGCATTCTTTTCATAGATGCGCAGAATTGCGCCATGCGCGACGACGCAATAGAGGCAATCGTTCACCGCACTCGTCGCCACGACGATCATCTCGCGCTCGCCCTTCGTGAGGCCGCCGTCCTTCAGCATCAATGCATCGTGATAGGCGAAGAACGCCCGGAACTCGTCCGGCCGATGCGCGAGCGTCAAGAAGACGTTGGGCACGAAGCCGGCCTTATCCTGCACTTCGAGGATGCGAGTGCGGATATCGTCGGGCCAGTCTGCTGGATTCGGAACGGGAAAGCGGCTGATGGGCGAGTTGGGCATATTGTCTCCGTTATGGGATCGAGTATCGCTCGATCACGCAGTATGCCGCAGCGCAAAGCCGCTTACCGACTTCACTGACTTTTGTTGCCGCCGCTGACGGAAGACGAACTGATCGGCGCGCCCGGCTGTGACGACGTGCCGCCCTGACCGCCCGGCGTGGCCGGCTGCATGCCGCCTGACGAACCTTGCCCCGGCGTGCGAACGCCATCGCCGGCGCCGCCCGTTCCGCCGCCCGGCGTGCGCGGCTGCATGCCGCCAGTTGAACCCTGGCCCGCGTTGCCGCCGCTCTGCGAAGGCGTACCCGCATCCGCAGCGAATACGGCGCTCGACACGCCCAGCGCGAGCACGCCCATTAGTCGCTTAATCGTTCGCGCTTTCATGTTCAGTCTCCTGAAAGTGGCGATGCCTTCATCCGCCCGCACCGCCATGTCCATGACGGCGCGGCGCGAATCGGTCACTGCACGGCAGCGCAATCACGGCTGCCGTTGACCGCCCTGATGCATCGGTTGCTTCTGCTGATTCTGCTGCAACTGTCCTTCCGCCTTGCCCTTCTGTTGATCGTTGCGAGGGTTCGTCGGGTTAGTCGGATTCTTGTTTCCCAGCTTGGATTCAGGCATCTGCTTGCTCCTTGCAATGAGGGTAGGGACTTTCCGTGACGCATACCGCGTTCCTGCATCCCTTCACGAAGCGCGCCCGATTCCGCCATTGGTGTGCTGGTCGTCATGCCCTCGGCAATAGCGGTCGATCAGCCGGCGAGCTTGCTCTACGCCGGCCCGCACAGCCTCATCGGGCGTCGCCCAGTTCGGGCCGACGGGTTCGACGTCAGGCAACGCGACAGGCTCGTTGTCGCGGAACGCTTCGATACGCGGCGTCCAGTCGCCAGTGCTGATCTGTTCCGCCGTGACGGTCACGTCGTATCCGTCAAATGAAAATTTTTCGCTTTGCATGCGGCCTCCGCTCGATGATGTCCTGTTCGAAACGATGAAGCAGGCAATGTGCCGGTCGCCGCGCCGTGGTGCAGGACTTGCTATAGCTCGTTCATTGCCATGCACTACAACGACGAATATGAGAGCTACCATCGTGTCGCACGAAGTGCCGCCGGAGTCGTCCGCAGCGGAGATTCATCGCTTCAGATTCAAACTGGACGACGGCAATGCGCCGCCCTTAACGGAGTCGATTTCCTTGCGAACAGCGCGCGTGATCGTCGATAACCTTGCCGATGGCAATGCGTTCATCAAGATGCTTCACGCGATCGTGCAGACGCCGCCGGGCGACTACGATTCACTCGTCGGCAAGGATTTCCCGGACCACTACAGGAGCAATCCGGGCGCGGATCGCCGCATGCCGGGACCGGACAGCGAAGGGCCGCGTCCCTGAGAACCTAAGACGCGCGCTGTCTCGCGAGAAAACGATCGAGTTGCGCGGCGAAGTTCTTGCCATCGCGAGGGCTATAGGGCGACGGCCCGCCCGTATCGACGCCGCTGCTGCGCAACTGATCCATCATCGCGCGCATCGTCAGCCGTTCTTCGATATTCTCCGCGCTGAACCACACTCCGCGCGGGTCGAGCGCATGCGCGGACTTGGCCAGCACTGCAGCGGCCAAGGGTATGTCGGCGGTGATGATGAGATCGCCGGGCTGCGTCAGTTCCACGATGCGCGCATCGGCAATGTCGAAGCCGGCAGGCACCTGAATGGCCTTGATGAAAGGAGAAGGAGGCGTGCGCAGAAATTGATTCGCAACGAGCGTCACGCACACCTGAACGCGCGGTCCCGCGCGGAACAGAATGTCTTTGACGACGGCGGGACACGCGTCGGCATCAACGAGAATTTGCATGGGGCGGCTCGAAACAACGAAGAGCGCGCATCTTTAACGCACGCTCAGCCGGTTGAAAGTTCGACGACTACGCTTCCGAGTCCGGCTTGCTGCGCGGATGATCGCTGCTCGCGGCGGGGTCGACGTCCGGATCGATGTGATCGTTCTCGGGCGTATAAGGACCTTGCTCCGGATGATCCTTGCCCTTGGGCACGAGCGACGCGTCCATGTTGCCATGTTCACGCTGCTCGATGGTGCCGTCCGCTTTCTCCTTGACGTCGCCTTCGCCGATCGCTTCGCGCCGCTGGTCCGCGCGCTCGACGGGATCCGATGGTTCGGGTTTCATATGCATGTTCCTTGCGATTCGAGGACAACGCGAAGCGCTGCCCTCTCGTGATGATCAACCTGCGCTGCCGAGCTCGTGGTGCTTGTGCGAATGCGTCGCGGCATGCACGAGCTCATAGTGCGCGCCCTTGCCGCTTCGCGTCGGCGGGAAGTGCTCGCCTTCCACACACGTCACTTCGAAAGCGGAGCCGCCATCGCCTTCCCTGACGACTCGATAGATGCCCGAGGTTTCGACCTTCTGCCCCGGTTTGTGTTGCTCGGCCATGCGTGCCTCCCGTTGAGTTTCGGTGACACGGGCAAAGCAATCATCGTTCCGCGGTGCGTCCGGCGGGGCGGTCGGCGGTGAGGGAAGACAACAGCTTCAGCAGGCTCTCGACGTTGACAGGTTTGACGAAGTGATAATCGAAGCCTGCGGATTGCGCGCGCAAGCGGTCCTCCGCTTGTCCGTATCCGGTGATCGCGACGAGCAGCGGTGCGCTCGCGCCCTTGCGTCGCAAACGGCGCGCAAGCTCGTATCCGTCGATGTCCGGCAGGCCGATATCGAGCAACGCGACATCGGCTTCGAACTGCGATGCCGCCAGCGCTTCCTCGGACGAATAGGCCACGCGCGTGACATGTCCCTCGGATTCGCACAGCATTGCGAGAGAGTCGGCGGCGTCGCGATTGTCGTCCACGATCAGCACGCGCAACGCGGCCTGCGTGCCTATCGAACCCGCTTCGGACAGCGCGAGCGCCGAATGCCGTTCGTGATGATGCAGCCGTGGCAGGCGCACGGTCACGGTCGTGCCGAGGCCCGGCCCCGGACTTTGCACGGTGATGGTCCCCTTGTGCATCTCGACGAGCTTCTTCACCAGCGATAGGCCGATGCCGAGTCCGCCATTCGAGCGGTCCAGCGTGCGCTCGCCTTGCGAGAAAAGCTCGAACACCTTCGGCAGCAAATCGGCGGAGATGCCCGTGCCCGTATCGGCGATCACGATGGACACCCAGTCCTGCTCGGCCTTCACGCTGACCGAAATCTGCCCGTGCTCCGGCGTGTACTTGGTGGCGTTGTTGAGCACGTTGACGAGTATCTGCGAGAGGCGCGTGACATCGCCGCAGACCCAGGTGGTCGCATCGGGGACATCGACCTGTATGTGCTGCTTGCGCGCTTCCACCATCGCGGCGATGGCTTCGACCGCGTGATAGACGGCCGTGCCGACGAGCACCGGCTCCGTCTTCAACGCGATACGCCCTTGCGTGATCCGCGACACTTCGAGCAGGTCATCGACGATGCGCGTCATGTGCTCGACTTGCCGGCGCATCAGTTCGACAAGCTCACTCGTGCGCGCGGATACGCCTTCGTCCTTCTGCAACAGTGCGATGGCCGTGCGCAGCGGCGCGAGCGGGTTGCGCAGTTCGTGCGCGAGCATCGCAAGAAATTCGTCCTTGCGGCGGCCCGATTCGCGTAGCACCAGTTCCATGTGCTTGCGCTCGGTAATGTCGATCAGGCTGCCGATGATGCGCAGCGGCTTGTCGTCCTTGCCGCGCTGGAGCAGCGCGCTGCCTTGCATCCATCGCTCGGCTTGTTCGTCCTTCACGCGAAATTCGAACTGCTCGCGCGGGTCTTCGCCGGCCGCAAGACGGCGCACGAAGCGGTCGAGCGTCGGCGCATCGTCGGGATGTACGCGGGCCAACGCCTCTTCATAGGTGATCGTTTCGATTGGCTCCGTGCGCAGCTTGCCGACGGTCTCGAACATCAATGACCACGTAGCCAGTTCCAGCGAAATGATATGAATCTTCGCGGCCTGCATCGCAACCGTGAGGCGCAGGCTGCGTGCTTCTATCGCTGCTTGCGCTTCGTATCGCGGCGTGACATCGGTCGTGGTGCCGAACCATTCCTGGAGATGGCCTTGCTCGTCGTAAAGCGGCGCCGCCTGCGCCTGCACCATGCGATAGACGCCATCCCTTCGATACATGCGGAATGTGAGCGTCGTCGGGCCGCCCTGATGCACGGCTTCGAGCCATGCCTTGCGCGTTTGCTCGCGGTCATCGGGATGAACGAAGTCGAGCCAGCCCCAGCGCGCCAGTCGCTCGTGCCGCGCGCCCGTGAAGTTCTCCCAGTCGCCGCTCGACGGATGAATCTCGCCGTTGGCGTCGGCGGACCAGATGAGCGCACCCGTCGATTCCACGAGCGCGCGATAACGCCGCTCGCTGAGGCTCAGGCGCTCTTCATCGGCGCGTTGCTCGCTGATGTCGAAACTCACGCCATACACGCGTACCAGCGTGCCGCGCGGATCGAATTCGGGGTTGCCTCGCATGCGCAGCCATCGGCGGCTAGCAGGGCCGCCGTCGAGCATGAAGTCGAATTCGAACGGGCCGCCGTCGCGTAGCGCCTGCGCGAGATTGCGTTGAAAGTGTTCGCGGGACTCGGGCGCGACGCGGTCCCATATCTCCGAGAGCATGGCGGTTTCAGTGCCTGCCGGAAACGAGTACATCGCCGCGAGTTGCTGCGTCATGCGCACGACGCGCGTCGTCATGTCCCATTCCCACGCGCCCATGCGCGCGCCCGCGAAGGCCAGTTGAAGACGCCGCTCGCTCGCTTCGTAAAGCTCCCACGCATGCCGGCATTCGTGAATGTCGATGGCGACGCCCACGGTATCGGCGATGCGCTCTTCTTCGTCGCGCCGCGCCTGAAGATGGAGCGTATGCCAGCGGAATTCGCCGTCCGCGCGCAACAGGCGGACGTCGACGTTATTCAGGAGCGTGTCGTTGCGCATTTGACGCACGGCGTCGCGCACCAGCTCCTCGTCCTGGTGATGAATGAATTCGCGCCAATGCCTGCCGACCAATTCCTCAGACGCAAGGCCCAGATAGCGGCACGCCCACGGATTCGCGTACTGAATGAATCCGTCGCGCGCCGCCCGCCATACGAACGAGGGAAGAAAGTGAGCAGGATCGTACATGGTCGTCCTTGCTGCGGTTGAACGGCGCGGCGCGTCGTTGCTTTCTGCGTACGGATACCACATCGCATTTAAAGACGCACGCACGGCCGTGCGTTTGATGCGTTCAACCCGCTTCGCCGACCGCGTTCGGATCCGGTAACGGCTGCCCTTTGTTCTCCTGTGGCGGATCGGGTTCGTCCTTGAGGTTCTGCTTCTGTTCGTCGCTCAGGCGTCGATCCGCAGTAGTCGGGTCCGTGGTGGTCTGCCTGGGCGGCGTCGGGCGATCGGTTGACTCGGTCATATGCACTCCTTCTGTCATTGGATGAGCGTGTTGCTCAGGGCGCTGGTTGCATCACGCGTGCCTGACGCCTGGTTGTACCTCAACCCTTGGGTATGGTCGATGCTGCAAAGAACCTTCGAGCTTCGCTTGCCTTGTCAAACACTTATGACCACGTTTTCCCGGCGCGCCGCTGCACACTGGGCCGCATCGATGGCGTTCTTTGTTGTAGGCAGTTCGTTCACTGATGCGGCGACCATCACGTCGGCACCTTTTGGCACGACGCAGCAAGGGCAGCCCGTCGTGCAATACACGCTCGCGAACTCGCATGGCGTGTCGATAACCTGCATGACCCATGGCGCCATCGTCACGCGAATCGATGTGCCCGACAGACGCGGACGCCGCGCGGATGTCGTCCTCGGCTTCGGCTCCGTTGCCGATTACGAGCGATACAACGGCAACATCCATTTCGGCAGCGTCATTGGCCGTTATGCGAATCGCATCGCACAAGGACGATTCACGATTGATGGCCGGACCTATCAACTGCCTATCAACGATCCGCCCAACACGCTGCACGGCGGACCGCGCGGCTTCGATGAAAAGCTCTGGACCGTCGTGCGTACGTTTCAGAACAACACGGTCGCGGGCGTGCAATTGCGTCATGTCAGCCCGGACAACGAGAACGGTTTCCCCGGCACGTTGACTGTGGACGTGACATACACGCTGACTGACGATAACGAAGTGCGTATCGACTATCGCGCGAAGACGGACAAGCCGACCGTCGTCAATCTCACCAACCACAGTTATTTCAATCTCGCGGGCGAGGGCAGCGGAAGCGTGGAAGGGCAGCTCATCATGATCGCCGCGTCCACTTATACGCCCACGCGCGCCGATTCGATACCCACGGGCGAGATCGCATCCGTCGAAGGCACGCCGCTCGACCTGCGCGCACTGACTCCGATTGGCGCGCGCTTGCGCTCGTCGTTTCCCCAGTTGCGTCATGCGCGCGGCTACGACCAGAACTTCAAGCTCGACAAGCCGGGACAGCGCGACGGCGAACCTGCCTTCGCCGCACGTGCCTATGATCCCGCGAGCGGCCGCGTGCTCGATGTCTATACGACGCAGCCGGGCTTGCAGTTCTATACATCGAATGGACTGGATGGCAGCGTGGCCGGCGTTTCCGGGACCACATACCGTCAGACCGACGGCTTCGCGCTCGAAGCCCAGCATTTCCCTGATTCGCCGAACCGTCCGTCTTTTCCGTCCACCGAACTTCGGCCCGGGGATGAGTATCACGAAGTCACGGTCTGGAAGTTTGGCTTGCGTTGAGACGCTGCGCTTACGCTAGCAACCGATACGGTCGTCCGCACCACCGACCACAGCGTCATCGGGGAGTTCATGCGCGGTGAAGCCCGCTGCGAACGTAGAAGACAGCGGGCTTTACGTCAACCTTTCGCATCACGTGTGCAATGAGAATGAAACGCCCGATGCAGCGCGAGGCCCTTCGCGCTAGCACTTTCATACGCGATCGTCAAAGACGCGAATCCATTGCCACCGACCACGAGAACGTGCGATGCTTCGCTGTGCTTCATATCCCATGAAAATGAAAGGCGCGTGCGGGACCAGTCCGGGTCATCGCCCTTTGGAGGAGTGAACATGATCGTACTGTCGCGGTATCGTCAGGCGCGTGATGCGTCGCAGCACCTGGCGCATGTTGCGCGCCGCTTGCTGGGTGCGTGGATTCTGTTGAGCGCGGCAAGCGTCGCTCATGCCGATGCGCAAAAGGGCTATGTCGTCCCGCCGCCGCCCAGTGAGTTATACGGCGAGCTTTTCGTCGCCGTACAAACGCAGCAGATTTATCCGGACCAGAAGACTTTCGTCGATGCCACGCCGAAAATAGCCCCTGCGCAAATCAACGCGCTATATCTGCAACAACGCGCGGTGCCGGGCTTCAGCCTCTCGGCGTTCGTCGCGCGGTATTTCACGCCGCCGACCGATCAGGTCATCACGCCGCCGCCGAATCAGACATTGCGCGATCACATCAACTGGCTATGGCCCGCGCTGACTCGCAATACGTCGACGGTGCCGCCCTACAGCACGCTCATCCCGATGCCCAAGCCTTACGTCGTGCCGGGCGGGCGCTTTCGCGAAGGCTATTACTGGGACACCTATTTCACGATGCTCGGTCTTCAGGAAGCCGGCCGTGAAGACCTCGTCGACAACATGCTCGACAACTTCGCCTATCTGATCGACACCATCGGCCACATTCCGAACGGCAATCGCTCTTACTACGTGAGCCGCTCGCAGCCGCCGTTCTTCTCGTACATGGTGGAACTTGCCGCGCACAAGGAAGGCGCACGCGTGTATCAGCGTTATTTGCCGCAAATGCGCCGCGAGTATCACTACTGGATGAAAGGCGCGCATTCGCTCGAGCCGGGCGGCGCGGTGCGCAACGTGGTCATGCTGCCCGACCGTACCGTGCTCAACCGCTACTGGGACGAGCGCGATACGCCGCGCGACGAGTCGTATCTTCAGGACGTGACGACTGCCAGCACCGTCCATGACCGCACCGCGAACGAGGTGTATCGCGATCTGCGCGCGGCGGCGGAAAGCGGCTGGGATTTCAGTTCCCGCTGGTTCGGCGACAACCAGACGCTTGCGACGATCCGCACGACGTCGATCGTGCCCATCGACCTTAACAGCCTGATGTTCCATCTGGAAACGACGATCGCGCGCGGATGCGGCGAAGTGCGCGACTTCGGATGCGTCGCCGAATTCATCGGCAAAGCGGCAAAACGCGCCATTGGCATCAACAAGTATCTCTGGAACAGCAACGGCTATTACGGGGACTATGACTGGAAGCTCGGGCAGCCGCGCAACAATCCATCGGCGGCAATGCTTTATCCGTTGTTTGCAGGGGCGGCGTGGCCGGATCGCGCGCATGTCACCGCACGTACCGTGGAGACCTTGCTGCTCAAACCCGGCGGCCTCACGACGACGACGTACAACACCACGCAACAGTGGGACGCGCCGAATGGCTGGGCACCGCTGCACTGGATCGCCGTGCAGGGATTGCGCCGTTACGGCCGCGGGGATCTCGCGCAGCAAATAGGCACGCGCTTTCTGAGCGACGTGAATAACGTCTACGCCACGCAGCAAAAGCTCGTGGAGAAGTACATCGTGGAAGGAACGGGGACGGGCGGCGGCGGGGGCGGCGAATATCCGCTGCAGGACGGCTTCGGATGGACGAACGGCGTGACGTTGCGTCTACTGGATCTCTACGCGCCCGGACAATAGCCGGGCGCTGCGAGGCGGCATGCATTTCGCCGCCTCGCGCGTGATGCTTACTCCAGCCCTTCGACGACGCGGAAGTCGCGCTCGCATGCGTCGCCGAGCACGCGCAACGCTTCCTGATACTTCTCGCCGTTGAACGTGGCGAGTGCCTGTTCGAGCGAATCGAACTCGATCAACACCGTGCGCTCAGCGATGCCTGCGCCGTGCACCGTCGATGCGACGCCGCGAGCCAGCGGACGTCCGCCGGCTTCCTTGATCGCTACCGTCGCGAGCTTCGAATATTCCGCGACTTGCTCGGGCTTGTGAATCTTGCGGTATGCACTGACCCAATATGCTTTAGCCATCTGAATCTCCTGTTGTTCGTTGAGCGCCTTGGCGCGATGCGTCGATGCGAGGGCGAGCATAGCAAAAAATCGCGTTTGATTTCATGCACGCGATTCTGCGCAATCCAGTGAAGAGTGCTTTCCGTGGCTAGGGGTTAACCCGGGAAAACGATGAGCCTAGACTTCGTTCATTGCTTCGACGCGTAGCGCACGGGGCAAGCACCCAATCACTGGAGTCTGGAAAATGAAGTCTTCAATTCGCGCAGTAGTTATCGCAACCGCTCTCGTTGTTCCCGCTTTGTCGTTCGCGCAGGGCAGCCAGCTCACGCGCGCTCAGGTCCGTGCCGAACTCGCGGAACTGCAAAGCGTCGGTTATCGCGCCGGCGACGGCGATCAGGCGCATTACCCGCAAGCGATTCAACAAGCCGAAGCGAAGCTCGCGGCTCGTAAGGGCGCGACCGCTTACGGCGGTGCGTCGAATGGCACGGCGCAATCGGGAAGCGGCGTCTCGCAAGCCGACTGGAACGCGATGTACACGCGCTAAGCGCGCCAGCCAGCAAATGGTTTAGTCTGCGGCGTATTTGCGATCGAGCTCGTCGAACAGAGGTTTGTCGACGAGTCTCTGGCGCTCTGCAAAGGGTGCGACGATAGCAGGATCTTCGTCGAGCCTGCCATGCTCCTTGAGCGCACCCAACGCCGTCTGCATGCCGCGCACCGCGCTTTGCAAAGCCGCGTTCGCATACAGCACGAGGCTGAAGCCCAGCCGCTCCAATTCATCGCGGCCCATCACGGGCGTTTTCCCGCCGATCACGATGTTGATCAACTGCGGCGCCGCGACGAGCTTGTTCAACGACGCAATCTGCTCTTGCGTTTCAATCGCTTCGATGAAGAGAATGTCCGCGCCCGCTTCGACGAACCTGTTCGCGCGTTCGATCGCCGCATCGAAGCCCTCGACCGCGCAGGCATCCGTGCGCGCGATAATCTGAAAGTTCTCGTCCTCGCGTGCATCCACGGCAGCGCGAATCTTGCCGACCATCTCGTTCGTCGAGATGACGGCCTTGCCCGCG
Source organism: Caballeronia grimmiae (assembly GCF_000698555.1). Taxonomy (GTDB): domain Bacteria; phylum Pseudomonadota; class Gammaproteobacteria; order Burkholderiales; family Burkholderiaceae; genus Caballeronia; species Caballeronia grimmiae. The sequence goes on from NZ_JFHE01000002.1 coordinate 234,870, forward strand.
AAGTGGCCGCATTTCTTCGGCATCACCTGATCTTCGAGTTGAACCGCGTCGGCGCCCGCGCGCTCGAGCGTTCGTATCGTATGGCGCACGTTCAGTGCGTTGCCGAAGCCGGTATCCGCATCGACGACGAGCGGCAGATCGACGGCGTCGCGGATGCGCGTCGTGTGTTCCGCCACTTCCGCAAGTCCGATGAAGCCGAGGTCCGGCATGCCGAGCGACATGTTGGTGACGCCCGCGCCGGTGATGTAAAGCGCTTCGAATCCCAGATCGGCGGCGACGCGCGCGCTCATTGCGTTGAATGCGCCCGGCAGGAGCAGGCCACGGCGTGCATTCACCAGTTCACGGAACGCGGCGCGGCGGCGGGAAGAAGATGTGGTCATGGCTGAATATCCGGAAATAGAAGATCGGGCGTCGAGGCACGCCATGCCGACGTGCAGTGCATGCATGCCATAGCCCGCCATGTTAAAGCGTACGGAGCTTCGGCGCTAACGCCAAAGCCCGTTCTATTTCCGTTGCGCTTGCCGGATGCGCTAACCGCCCGAAACCTGAAGCGGCCGATCCGCTTTCGCGCGCAAGCCGTACGCGGTGAGCATCCGATACAGCGTCACGCGCGAGATGCCGAGTTCATCGGCTGCTTCGCCGAGCCGTCCCCGGTGACGCAACAGCGCCACTTCGATCGCCTGCCGCTCCGCCGCTTCGCGTGCCTGAGCAAGCGTCGTCGGCGCGGCTTCGACGTAATCGCCGAGTTCGAGGTCGCTCGCGAGAATCTGCCGGCCTTCGCACATGACGATGGCGCGTCGCACGCGATTGATCAACTCACGCACGTTGCCCGGCCAGTTGTAGTTGTGAAGCGCCGCGATGGCGCAAGGCGAGAAGCCGCGTAGCCGCCGGCTCGCATCCTTGCGGAAGCGTTCGAGCATATGCTCGGCGAGCAGTTCGATATCCTTGCCTCGCACGCGCAACGGCGGCTCGTCGATCTGCAGCACGCACAATCGGTGGTACAGGTCAGCGCGAAAACGTCCTGCAAGCATCGCGCTTTGCATGTCGACGTGCGTCGCGGAAATGATGCGGACATCCACGGGCGTCGAGCCTTGGCCACCTAGCCGTTCAATCTTGCGCTCCTGTAGAAAGCGCAGCAGGCTCGCCTGGCTTTCGAGCGGCAAATCGCCGATTTCATCGAGAAACAGCGTGCCGCCGTCCGCCGCTTCCACGCGGCCGATCTTGCGCTGATTCGCGCCGGTGAATGCGCCGCGTTCGTAGCCGAATAGTTCGGACTGCAACAGATGCGGAGGAATCGCGCCGCAATTGATCGCGACGAACGGCTGCGCACGGCGCGCCGAGCGTTCGTGAATGGCATGCGCCGTCAGTTCCTTGCCGGTGCCCGATTCGCCTGAGATGAAGACGGGCGCGTCGGTCATGGCGACTTTGCGGATCGAGCGATACAACGCCTTCATCGGTTCGCAGTCGCCGATCATGCCGCCTTCGGCGGTGTCGGACTTGAGCGGATCATTGCTGGCTGCGTCGTGCAAGGAGACCATGCCGTAAGCGTGACCCACGGCATCGACGATGCGGTCCGCCGACGACGGCACGGTGACGTAGTCGAAGCAGTAGTCGCGTATCAGCCGGCATAGTTCGGGATCGTCGGCCTGGGAGGCAGCGACCGTCGCGACCCAGCCGATGCGATAGCCCGCGAGCAAAGCCGTGAGGGCGGCGATGTCTTTCGCGCATTCGCCGCTCGTCAGGTCCACGATGCCGGCCGCGGCGCCCTTTCCGTGCCTCGACAATTTGCCTTGTTTCGCGGGATTGACGTATTCGATCTTCCAGCCGCGTGCGTGCAGGCGTTCGGACAAGTCCTCCGAAACGGTGCGGCCGGCGTAGTAGAGCGTTCTGGGTTCCCCGTACATGGCTTCTTCTCTCAGATATTTGTGTGTTTGTAAGCACAGTATCCATTGGAATCGCCGAGGCAAAAAGCGGCGCAAACGATACGCGTCTTTTAAATGTTTACATTGGTCTAAGCATTGCGATTGAAAACGCTTGAGCACATTTTGCGAAACGGCCGTACTTATCTGCGGTGAAAATGCATGCATTTAGCGACAAAGCGCCGCCAGATAAGGGCGAGCGGGCGGAATGTTTTACCCGGCCGCCAAAGAAGTAGATTTGTCGCATTTGCCGCTATCGAGGGTTAACCCTCTAAATTCATTTTCCGTTGCGCATCGTTGCGCCGGCGCGCGCATTCGCGGCGGCATTCGCCGAATTGGCGGCGTTGGCGGCATTTGCATTAATCGCCGTGTTACCCGTGTAACCCGGGGTCGGCGCATTCGTGTTCGGTGAATTCGAGTACCCGCCCGGCGACGACTTCGGCGGTTTCGGTTGCAGCGTCTGATTGATCACACCGATCTGCCCGAGCTTTTGCGCAGCGCGGTTATCGGCGTGTGCGGCTTCGACGATGAAAACTGCAGCTACACCCAACGCGAGTGACGCAACGGCGACGCGATTGCTTGTCATGATGCCCTCCACGATCGGCGCTCGATGCGCCAAGCAGGCCAATCCATTGTGCGCAAGCAACTTGCCTGGGGGCAGGAGGGTTTGTGCCTAGGCGGCGCAACGCTTTTATCGCTTGACGAAGGCCTGAGCCTGCTGCGGCGATTTCACGCACGCCAATGTGCAGAAACGAGACGAAAGCGCGGTCTTCGATCGGTAAGATGTACTACGTAGGCCTAACGCAATCATGCACTGGAGATCCGCATGTTCCCCGAATACCGTGACCTCATTTCTCGGCTGAAGACCGAAGACGGGCACTTCTCGAAGCTCTTCGAGCGCCACAATCAACTGGACCATGAGATTCAAAACATGGAGTCCGGCGCAACGCCCGCAGATTCGTTCACGATCGAATCGCTCAAAAAGGAAAAGCTCCTTCTGAAGGACAAGATGTATGTCGTGCTGCGAAAAGCCGCGCAAGCCGCCTAAAGCAGGGATAGGGAGAAATCGAACGTGAGAAGCACACGCGCATCCGAGGGACGTGGGACCAAAGCCTCGCAGGACATTGCGAAGGAAGACCTCGACGGGGGCGTTGGCGTCGTCGAGACGCCCGCGCAATTCGAGAGTCGTGAGACGCAAGAGGCAATTGATGCCGCGAACGAACTCATTTCCAGCAGCATGGAAGACGTGCTGGCGAACGCGGCATCGAACAGCAGCGAGACGCGCATCGACACGATGAAGGCGTTGATGGGCGGCCTTTCGCCGGACGAAATCGCCACCTTGCGCGCGCATCTGCTCGACGGCATGTCGCCGGTCGGTGTGCGCGGCTCGCGCCGGCAGAATCAGGATGACGAACTATCGGCCGGCTGGCGTCACGGTGGCTATCCGTACAAGCATCTCATGTCGCGGCAAGCGTACGAGAAGCAGAAGTATCGGCTGCAAGTGGAGCTGCTCAAGCTCCAGGCGTGGGTGAAGGAAACCGGCCAGCGCGTGGTCATTCTGTTCGAAGGCCGCGACGCGGCGGGCAAGGGCGGCGCGATCAAGCGATTCATGGAGCATCTGAATCCTCGTGGCGCGCGTGTCGTCGCGCTGGAAAAGCCATCCGAGCGCGAACGCGGACAATGGTATTTTCAGCGCTACGTGGAGCATCTGCCGACAGCGGGCGAGATCGTCATGTTCGACCGCTCCTGGTACAACCGCGCGGGCGTCGAGCGTGTGATGGGCTTCTGCACGAACCAGGAGTACGACGCGTTCATGCAGCAGGTGCCGGCGTTCGAGCGTCATCTCACGCAAAGCGGCGTGCACATCGTCAAGTTTTGGTTTTCCGTCAGCCGCGCGGAACAGCGTCGCCGCTTCAAGGAACGTGAAGTTCATCCGCTCAAGCAATGGAAACTGAGTCCGGTGGACCTTGCTTCGCTCGACAAGTGGGACGGCTACACCGCAGCAAAGGAAGCGATGTTCGCTCACACCGATACGGCCGACACGCCGTGGACCGTCGTGCGATCGGACTGCAAGAAGCGCGCGCGGCTGAACGCCATGCGGTATGTGCTGCATCGCTTGCCGTATGCGAATCGCGATATCCGGACGATCGGCCCTGTCGATCCGCTCATCGTGGGACGCGCTTTCTGATCAGGCGTCGTCGGCCATGATGGCGTGAGCGAGCAGGTTCGCTTGCGGCGTGAGGGCATCGAAGGAACGCGCGCACACATGCAGCCGGCGCGCGGCCCACGGCTCGGACAGCGGCGCAATCGCAAGCTCGGGACGGCCGAGCAATTGCGCCGATGCACGCGAGAGTATCGCGATGCCAATGCCCGCTTCGACCAGCATGCCGACGTTATCGATGCTTCGCATCTGGATGCGGTAATTGAGCTGCCTGCCAAGCCGCGACGCCTTCTCGGCAAGATGCATTTCGAGCGCCGCATCCGCGAGTCCGACGAACGCTTCGCCGACGATATCGGCGAACGCCACAGCACTCTCCTTCGCCACGCGATGCGTGCGGCTCGCCACCACGACGAGCTGATCCTGCGTCACCAGCCGCGTCTCGATCCCGCCGAGGTCCGTAATGTCCGCGACAATGCCGAGGTCCACGCGGCCTTCCATCACCGCCTGCACGATGTCCACGCTGGGCCGTTCATCGAGATCAATGGACAGATCGGGATGAGCCGCGAGAAACCGCGTCAGGCGCGGCGGTAAATACGCGGCCAATGCCGCGGTATTCGACATGAGCTTGATGCGGCCTTTGAGACCCGTTGCATAGGTGCGCAAGTCTCCGCGCATCTGCTCGACCTGACCAAGAATCATGCGTGCGTGGCGCACGAAGCTCTCGCCGGCTGCGGTGGCTTGCACGCCGCGTCGATTGCGCTCGAGAAGCGGGGCGCCCAGCGCGGCCTCCATGCCGGCAATCCGCTCGCTTGCGGACGCCAGCGCGAGATGCATTGCTTGCGCGCCCGCCGTGATGCTGCCGCGTTCGATCACGGTCAAGAACAGGCGCATGTCGGTGAGATCGAAACGCATGCCGTGCCTTCGGTCGCGCCGAAGCCTCGCATAGGAAATGCCAGATTGTAAGCGCGCGCCGTGCTCGCTACGATTTGCCGCATGGAACCTCTTATCGTAGTGATCGTCGCCGGATTCATCGCGGGCGCGATGAACGCGCTGGCCGGCGGCGGATCGTTCGTCAGCCTGCCCGCGCTCATCGCGGCAGGCGTGCCGCCGGTTCAGGCGAACGCATCGTCGACGGTGGCGCTGTTTCCGGGCGGCGTGGTCAGCGCATGGGCGTATCGCGACGGCCTCGGTCCCGTCGGCTCCGTGCCCATGCGCGCGATGCTCGTCACGACGCTTATCGGCGGAATGATCGGCGCGGCGCTGTTGCTGTCGACATCGTCATCGACGTTCTCGTTCTTGCTCCCCTGGCTGCTGCTATGCGCGAGTCTCGCGCTCGCCTTTGGCCGCCGTCTCGGCGAGGTGTTGCGCAAGCGCTGGCGTATCGGAGCGCCCGCCGTGCTCGCGATTCAGCTCTTACTCGGCGTCTATGGCGGTTACTTCGGAGGCGCGGTCGGCATCATGATGATGGCCGTATGGGGCCTGCTCGATACCCGCGATCTCAAGAGCCTCAACGCGCCGCGCACGCTGCTCGTCAGCGCGGCGAATTCGGTTGCTGCCGTCACGTTCGCCGTGGCGCATGCGGTGCGCTGGCCCGAGACCATCGCGATGCTCGTTGCGGCGATCGCCGGCGGATACGGCGGCGCGCAACTGGGTCGACGCGCATCGCCGGCGTTGATCAGAACAGGGACGCTGCTCGTGAGCGCGGGAATCACGGTCGCGTTCTTCGTGCGGACTTATGGACCGATGCTCTCGCATCACTGAACCGGTCGCTGTCGCCTCATCCTTCTTGTCGAACGATCATGATCGCTGCTTTACTCGAGACCATCGGTGCGCTTTCCGTGCTTGCAAGCGTGGCCGCAAAGATCGCGTGGATGCGCGACGCCCGCGATGAAGTCATCGACGAGCAGGCGGCGCCAGGCAAGCGGCCGCATCGCTGTATCGACCGTGAGTCGCGACGCCGCCGGCGCAGGCATCGCTCGTCAGCGCGCGTTTCGAATGAGCGGCGGTAAGCCGAGCGGCTTCGTCGCCGATTCATAGGCGCGAATGAATCGGGGATCGTCGGCGAACTCGCGCGCCATCCACTTCGACAACTCGTCGCTGCATGACGGATTGGCGATGGATTCGAAGCATGGCGAGTTCGCGGGCATCATGCTGGCCGCCCAGTAAAAGCCGAAGAGGGTTTGCTTTTCGGCGGGTTCCATTCGCAGCGCGTCGGGCGCGGCGCCGGAGAACCACCGTTCGAGCTTGGCCGTCAGCGTCGACTCCGTTTCGAGCTTCTCATACGAGAACACGTAGCCGCCGCCCGCCTGAGCGGTGTGGAAGTCATTCATCACGACCGCCGTCACGAAGCGGGCCGCGTGTGCGTTCACGGCAAACGATTGCCCGTGCGCGCTCGACATCACGCACCAGAGCAGGGCGAGCAATGCGCTTGTTGTTGGCCACGCCCAGGCGCGGAATTCTTGTCGACTGCTTCGCGGCTTCACACGGATACGAAGAAAAGGTTGATTCCAGCATAGCGACGGCACACAGGCCGATGCGCGATTCTACTGATTTATAGCGATGTACGATGGCGCGCGCAAAAGAAACGGCCCCGAAGGGCCGTCGTGCACCGATGCGAAACCGCGCGTATTACAGCGGCTGGATCGTCGAAGCCTGCTTGCCCTTCGGGCCTTGCTTGACTTCGAAGCTCACCTTCTGGTTTTCTTGAAGCGACTTGAAACCCTTGGACTGGATCTCGGAGAAATGTGCAAACAGGTCCTCACCGCCGTCGTCCGGCGTGATGAAACCGAAACCCTTTGCATCATTGAACCACTTGACCGTACCTGTTGCCATTTTTCCAAACCCTATGAGACGAATAAACGTTGATGATGCGCTCGCCGTTTCGAGCGACACTGATTTTTACCATGCCTTCGTATTTTGATCCAATAAGCGTTTTTGCTTAGCTTATTGACGCACGGGCGTCATAAACCCCAAAATTACCTGTCGCATGGCAATCGGTCGGTTTAATTTTCCACATGTCGCCTGAGTGCGTCTGTTCGGTCACGGACAAAACTATTCACTGCGGCGCTCGAACTCACTAATCTCGCGGTTGAGTTCAGAATGGATGAAGGCCCGTATCAGCACGCGCGGCCTCCTCTATGACTTCGTTACCGTCTATATGGAAGCGGCCGAGCAACACGTGATGCATCTCGTTGCCCGCTATGCGGCGGTTCTGGGCATCGCGCCGCCTACGGTGCGACTGGCCGCGAGTCATAACGGGCCTTGCTATGAGCCGCTGTTCAATCGGATCGAGGTGGACGCCCCTACGCTCGCGTTGCCCGAGCCGCTGCTGTGTCTCGTGCTTGCGCATGAAGTGGGGCATGCCACGCAACGAAGCGTGCTTCTCTTCGATCTCGCCAAGACCGTGTTCCGCGTTACCGCGCTCATCGCGGGGCCGTGCATCATGTTTGCGGCATGGCCCGGAGAGGACCTATGGCGCGTATCCATTCCCGGTGCGCTGTTCGCCATCCTGGTGACGCTGCTGTTCCCAACATGGCGAACGCGTACGGTCCAACGCGCGAAGGCGCTGGAATTCGATGCCGATGCGAAAGCGGCCACCCTTTGCGGCGCGCGAATTGCATTAGAGGCAATGGAAATCATGGCAAAACGCGGCCGTATCGATGCAACGCGTTTGAACGTCATGCGTGAACGTTGCGCACATGCCGAAGACGCTAAAGAAGCCAAAAGTACATGCCGATAAAACGCTCGATGGGCGCTTGCGTGATCGGTCATATTGACATCCTGTAACGCGCCTAATCGGACAAAGATACAGGACAAGACTTCATGAACGATGCACAAGGCGCTGTCAGCACAGTCGCCATTCATTCGGTTTCTTCGGGCTGTGCAGGGTGCAAGACGGACCCCGGTTCGGAACTCGCGCTTGCTTTCGCTTTCCAGCCTATCGTCGATGTCGCGGCGGGCGTCGCTTACGCACACGAAGCGCTGGTGCGCGGACCGCAGGGCGAGCCGGCCGGTACGGTGCTCGGCAAGGTCAGCGAAGCAAACCGCTACCACTTCGACCAGCGCTGCCGCACGACGGCCATCGCGCAGGCCGCGCAGCTCGGGCTGCAAGGCTTCCTCTCGATTAACTTCATGCCGAATGCGGTGTATCGGCCGGAAGCCTGTATCCGCAGTACGTTCGAAGCCGCGGAAAAGCATGACTTCCCGATCGAGCGGATCATCTTCGAGACGGTGGAAGGCGAGGACATTATCAGCCGGCCGCATCTCGTCGATATTTTCCGCGCGTACAAGCGGTTCGGCTTTCAGACGGCCATCGACGATTTCGGCGCGGGCTATTCCGGCCTGACGCTGCTCGCGGACTTTCAGCCGGACATCATCAAGCTCGACATGGATCTCGTGCGCGGCGTCGACACGGATTCGGTGCGGCAGCGCATCGTATGCGGCGTGCTTGCCATTTGCCGCGACCTGGGCATTCGTGTCATCGCGGAAGGCATCGAGACGAAAGGCGAACGCGATTTTTTCACTGCGAACGACGTCCGGCTCATGCAAGGCTATTTCTTCGCCAGGCCCGCTTTCGCGGCGGTGCCGATGCTGAACGCGGAATCGTTCGCGGCCTGAGCGTGGCGCGCTTTTTGCGTGAAGAGCGATGCGAGAGCAACGCCCCTGCATGCTGAGGGAATCAACGCTTTTGGATGACCGATCATGCTCGTCCTGTTTGTAGAAGATGACGCCCGACTTTGCGATGCCTTCAGAGATCTCGCGATATCGCTGGGGCATGTCGCGCACGTCGCGTACGACGGCCACCAGGCGATGCTGCTCGCGGCAGCCAACAGCTACGATACGATCTTTCTGGACCTCAACCTGCCCGACGTGGATGGCCGCGATCTATGCCGGCGTTTGCGCGCGGCAGGGCCAAGCAAGCTCGCGTGCGTCGTCGCGGTCACCGGCGATGACCGGCACCAGAAGGAGGCGCAAGAGCACTTCGATGGTTTCTTCCTCAAGCCATTTACCGCCGACGGCTTCAGAGCAGTGCTCAACGCCTGCTGACCGCTGGGCGTTTTGGTCCGGATCGAATCAAAGATCCTGATCTTCCGCAGCCTTGCGCGCGCGACGTTCTTCGTTTGCGCGGCGCGCACGCAAGCGCTGACGCGAGAGCTGCGTGATGACCTCGCCGGTGCTCGCGCCTGCAGGAATTTCATTGCGTATGACTTTGGGCACCATCGGCAAGCCCATGCGCTGTCGGCGCAGCGCGCGTGCGATGGCGGTGCGGCATGTTTGTCCGTGACAGTCCCATTCGTCGCGGATTCGCTCGCAGTAAGGGCACTTTTCCATTCATGCAGTTTACTGCGAACGGGCAGTGCACGCCTGCGTGGGCTGCCGCGCGACTGGGTGACGCGCTGCGTCTATGCGCTCACTGGGGATGATCGAGCGTGCGTCGCAGTACTTTCTTTGCGAACGCCTTGAGAGAATGGATCGAATGGCTTCAGCTGCGTGCTGAAATGACTTCGCCATATTCGACAGCGGCTTCCCACCGGCCTGAGGGGTGCGCGGGCAGATGTCGTCCGTTGCGTCGCAGGGGCTTTCTGTCGGTTGATGCGCAAGTCACGCAGCGTCGCTTTGCGCACGATGCTGCCACCGTGCGATGGACACCATCGCAGCACTCAAGGCTTTCTAACGCCGCTTTTCAGCCAATACAAAGATCAAACGCGGAACATGCTGACCGCATGCGCAAGCCGATCGGCATGACCACGCAGTTCGACGGTCGATTGCTCGGCCTCACCGACCAGCGCCGCGTTCTGCTGCGTGGCTTCACCGATCAGCATGACGGCGCTATTGACCTGTTCGATACCGCTTGCCTGTTCACGCGACGCCACGCCGATGTCGCTGACGAGCGCATTCACGCGCGTCACCCGCTCGAAGATGCCGGTCATCGTGCTGCTCGCGTGCTCGGCCATCTTGTACCCGTGCGAAACCTTCGCGGCCGATTCCGCGATCAGTGCTTCGATTTCCTTGACCGCAGCCGCGCTCCGTTGCGCGAGCGCGCGCACTTCCGACGCGACGACCGCGAAGCCCTTGCCGTGCTCGCCCGCCCGCGCCGCCTCGACTGCCGCGTTGAGCGCGAGAATGTTCGTTTGAAATGCGATGCCTTCGATCGTCGACGTGATATCGGCAATGCGTCGCGCGGATGCATCGATTTCGTTCATCGTCTGAACGACGCGGCCCACTGCTTCGCCGCCTTCGCGCGCGGCGTCCGTCGCGGACGACACGAGCCTGCCCGCCTGTTCGGTATTCGCGGCGTTGTGCTGCACCGTCGATGTGATCTCTTCCATGCTGGCCGCCGTCTCTTCGACGCTCGCCGCCTGCGTCGCGATGCGCGTGGCGATGTCGCTACTGCCCGACGCGATGCGCGCGGTGCCATCCGTCATGTCGGCAGAAGCGCTGCGCACTTGCGCGACGATGCCTGCGAGCCCCTGTGCGATGCCGTCGATGGAGCGCATCAGTCGACCGATATCGTCCTCGCGGGCAGTGTCGATGCGCACGGTCAGATCGCCCGCCGCGATACGCTCGGACGCGCGCGTGACGTCATCGATCGGACGGCCAATGAGCCGTTTGACCGCGTAAAGCAGCACGCCGACGAGCGCCGCGATGACCGCGAGCCCGAGCAGCAAGAAGCGATTGCGGCTTGCATGAACGCTCGCCAGCAACTCGTCGCGATAGGCGATTCCGCCGATTACCCAGTTCCACTGCGGCACCGTCATGTAGACGACTTGTTTCGCGCCGCCATGCACGCGCGCATTCGAGCCGTCGATGTCGGCGCCGTCGAACGCGAGCTTGCCTTCGCGTGTGTCGAGCATCTGCTTGAAGGGCGCCACGCGTTCGTCGGCCACTTGCCCTTCGCCGCCGGGATGAACGAGCAGCTTGCCGCGATTCGCGCCATTCGAAGCATCGACGACGAAGTGATATCCGCTCTCGCCGATGGTCAGCTTGCGAATATCGTCCTGCAGCGCGGTCATCTCGGCGGTCACGTCCACGCCGACGAACAGCGCGCCGACGATGCGGCCCGAAGCGTCCGTCACGGGTTTGTATTCGGTGATGTACTGCTTGCCGAACAGCGCCGCAATGCCGATATACGGCTTCCCGCTGAACACCAGCCCGTAGGCGGGGCCTTTGCGGTCGAGCAGCGTACCGATGGCGCGCGTGCCGTCCTGCTTTTTGAGCGATGTGGACACGCGCACGAAGTCGTCGCCGGTCCGGGCGAAGATCGTCGCGATGGCGCCGCTTTCGGCGAGGAACGCATCGGGAATCGAGAAATCACCGTTCAACGCTTTGTCGCCGGCAAGGATGGTCGGCGTCGCAACACCGCCGATATCCACGGTATGCGCTTCGTCGAGCGCGAAGTTACCGGGCACGCGATTCGAGAACATCGTCATGAAGCGCGAGACTTCGGCGCTTACTGCAGTGTCGTAGAGACCGATCATCGTGGCGATCGAACGGTTCTGACTTTCGACGCGAGCGAGCGCGTGGGCGTCGATTTGCTCCCCGGCCGATCGGGTGACAGCGAGTGTGAAGGCGGCAACGACGACAGCCGCCAGCGCGCAGGCAAGGGCGGCGAATTTGGTCCCGACACTCGCTCGGGCCAGATTGATAAGAGGCATGTAGAGACACTAAGAGTTGAAACGGAATCACCGTATCTATCGGCAAATTTCACCGGAACTTGAGAAAGCGGGCGGAACGTTTGGCGTTTTGCATGCGGCATGCAACGTGCCGAATGCAAAATCATCGCGTCGGCTAGAACGCCAGAAAACGATTAACGCGGCGAGTGGCGTTCCGTAAGCCGACCCAAACGCTTGCGCGGTGCGGAGAGGAGAAAGCTAGGGAAAATCCTAGGCTGTCGCTCGGCAGACAACGGCTATATCCTTCGGAAAAACGTTTTCCAAGAAACAGTGGCGCGCGCATTTTGCACGACGCCGCGCCCACGGCGCTCGTCGCCGTCCATGAAACAAGACACGCGGTCCGACGAGCGCCGCCGCGTACCGGAGACTTTCATGCAAACAGCCGTCGTCGGCGTCGCGCGGACCGCGAGCCGTTATCGCTGGACCGTGTGTGCGTTGCTCTTCTTTGCGACCGTCATCAATTACATGGACCGGCAGATTCTCGGTCTGCTTGCGCCCGTGCTTCAGCACGACATCGGATGGACGCAGGTTCAGTACGGCCGCATCGTGATCGCTTTTTCCGCGTTCTATGCGATCGGCCTTCTGTGCTTCGGGCGTATCGTCGACTGGCTCGGCACCCGCATCTCCTATGCGCTCGCGATGTTCGTCTGGAGCATCGCCGCCATGCTGCACGCGGCGGTCGGCTCGGTGATGGGCTTCGCGATGGTTCGCGCGCTGCTCGGCATCGGCGAGGGCGGCAACTTCCCGGCGGCAATCAAGACGACGGCGGAGTGGTTTCCGCGCCGCGAGCGCGCGCTCGCGACTGGTATTTTTAATTCAGGTGCGAATATCGGCGCTGTGTTTGCGCCCGCGATCATCCCCGCGCTCGCTGTCGCTTTCGGCTGGCGGGCGGCGTTCGTGATGGTCGGCGCGATCGGCATCGTCTGGCTCGCCGTGTGGTTCGTGATGTATCGCCAGCCGGACGGCAGCGCGCATGACGACGACCTCGCGCTCGAAAGCGACGAAGCCGCCGCCGCCGATGCCGGCAACGCCAAAGCAGGCGCACCGGGCTTCGGCGTGCTGATCCGCAAGCGCGAGACGTGGGCGTTCATCGTCGGCAAGTTCCTGACGGACCCGGTGTGGTGGTTCTACCTGTTCTGGCTGCCGAAGTGGCTGAACGAATCGCGCGGCATGGACATGCAGCATATCGGCCTGCCGCTCGTCGTAATCTACGCGATTACCACGGTCGGAAGCATCGGCGGCGGATGGATCTCATCGGCGTTGCTGCGCTCGGGCTGGAGCGTGAATGCTGCACGCAAAACCGCCATGCTGATCTGCGCATGCTGCGTGTTGCCGATTGCATTCGTTTCGCAAGTGCACGATCTGTGGGTGGCAGTGGCCATCGTCGGACTTGCGGCGGCGGCGCATCAGGGCTGGTCGGCGAATCTCTTCACGACGGCATCGGACATGTTCCCGAAGCGCGCGGTCGGTGCGGTCGTCGGTATCGGCGGCATGGCGGGCTCGATCGGCGGCGTTCTGTTCTCCGAAGTAATCGGTCAGGTCCTGCAACGCACGGGTCAGTACTGGGCGCTCTTTGCAATCGGTGCACTGGCGTATCTCGTGGCGTTCGGCGTGATGCACGTCCTCACGCCGAAGATGACGCCCGCGAAGCTCAACGGCTGATCGCGAGCATCGACGCCATGCGCGGCGCTTTACGCACTCGCCGTCGGGGCCGCAGCCGAGGCGGTCGATTCGCGCACGATCAGGCGCGGCTCGAACATGGAGTTGCCGGGGTCCGGATGACCGGCGAGTGCGTCGATAAGCTTTTGCATGGCGAGCTCGCCCATCCGCTCGCTTTGAATGTCGATGGTGGTGAGACCCGGCGCGGCGTATGCGCCGTAAGGCACGTTGTCGATGCCTGTCACCGAGACATCCTGAGGCACGCGGATGCCGAGCGTCGCGGCTTCCTTCATGAACCCGAGCGCGATCAGATCGTTGTAGCAGATCACCGCTTGCGGGCGCTTCGGCCCGAGCATCACGCGCGAGCACGCGTGTTCGCCAGCGAGCGCGGTCGGAGCGTGGGCATCGTGAACGTCGAGTTCGAGGCCGGCTTCTTCGAGGCATTCGCGCACGCCGCGAATGCGTTCATCGTTGATGCGCGCCTGGCCGAAGCCGAGGTATGCAATATGCCGATGCCCCAGGTTCAGCAGATGCCGCGCGAGCATGTGCGAAGCGAGACGATTGTCGATGCCGACGCTCGGAATCGGCAGCGCCTCGGCATTGCGAAGCAGCACGACGGGCTTGCCGAGGTCGAGCATCCAGTGCGCCTCCTCGTCGGGCAAGCGCGAGCTCACGATCAGTCCGTCGACGCGTTGCGAGAGGGCTTCGATCAACGGCCGCTCGCGTGCCTGCTGTTCGTCGATATCGACGAGCAGCAGCGTGTAGTCGTGACGCAAGGCGATGCGGTTCGCGCCCTTCACCACGTTCGTGAAGTGCGGATTGCTGATGTCGAGAATCGTGAGGCCGATAGTGCGCGTGCGGCCGGTGATCATCGAACGCGCGAGCGGATTCGACCGATACCCGAGCGTAGCGATGGCTTCTTTGAGCCGCGCTTCGACCGGCGCGGAGAAACGCTGGGCGCCGTTGATGTACTTGGAGACCGTTGCGACCGAGACGCCCGCTGCGGCGGCGACATCGCGAATGGTCGGAGACATTTTCTTCATCGAGGTAACGTTTTCTCGCAATTTTCCAATGTTTTCGGATTGTCTCAGAAAACGACGCCGCTGAAACGTTTTTTGCATGCTGCATGCTGCATGCAGAGCGCAGAATGCCAATTGACGACGGCTTGCGCCGATCGCTATAGTGCGGAAAACGTTTTACTTATTCAGATCCAAAAGCATTCGACAGGAGTTCAGATGGACCAGTCAACCGCAACGGGCAAGCCGTTCAAACGCCTGCTTCTCACCGGAGCCGCCGGCAACCTCGGCCGTCAACTGCGCGGGGCGCTCGCGCAGTGGGCCGATGTGGTGCGTGCGTCGGACATCGCGCCGATCGACGACGCTGCCGCCCATGAGGAAGTCAGCGCGGTCGATCTCGCGGATCGCGACGCGGTCATGCGTCTGGTCGAAGGCGTCGACGCGATCGTGCATCTGGGCGGCATTTCGATCGATGCGCCGTTCGACGATCTCATCGAGGCGAATATCCGCGGTACTTACAACATCTACGAAGCGGCCCGCCGTCACGGCGTCCGGCGCGTGGTGTTCGCAAGCTCGAACCACGCGATCGGTTTTCATCCCGTGACCGAAGTGCTCGATGCCGATGCGCCGCAGCGCCCCGACAGTCTCTATGGCGTGACCAAGTGTTTCGGCGAGTCGCTGTCGCGCTATTACTTCGACCGCTTCGGGATCGAGACGGTGTGCCTGCGTATCGGGTCGTCGTTCGAAGAGCCGAAGAATCCGCGCATGCTCGTGACGTATCTCAGCTACCGCGATTTCATCGAACTGGTGCGCTGTTCGCTCTTCACGAATCGCGTCGGACACGCGGTGGTGTACGGCGCGTCGGACAATCCGGTCAAGTGGTGGGACAACAGCAAGGCCGGCTTCCTCGGCTTCAACCCGCAAGACAGCTCAGTCGAGTTCAACGATCGCTTTCCGGTGCGCGCACCGACCGACGACCATGACGACCCCGCGCAACGCTTCCAGGGCGGCGCGTTCGTGCTCGGCGAACCGATGGAGCGCGGCCGATGAACAGCGCGCCGCGCGTGGAGCGGCTGGAGGCGGCGGGGCGCGCAGCAGTCGGCGAATGCCCCGTCTGGCATGCAAAAGACCAGGCGTTGTATTGGGTCGACATTCCCGCGCGGCGCATCGTGCGGCTCGCTGTGGCGGCCGGACAGCGCAGCGAATGGGCGTTGCCTGAGCAGGTTGCGTGTTTTGCATTCGATGCGGCGGGCACACTGGTCGCGGGCATGGAGACGGGGCTCTTTGCGGTGACGCTGCCGGATGCGGGCGACGTTCGCCTGACGAAGCTCGCCGCCCCGCGCTTCGATGCGCCCGGCATGCGCTTCAACGACGGGCGGTGTGACCGGCAGGGCCGCTTCTGGGCCGGCACGATGGTGCAGGACATGTCACTCGCGAGCACCGCAGGCGCGCTCTTTCGCTTCGATGCGGACGGCACGCTGTCCGCGCCGATCGTCGACGGACTTATCACGCAGAACGGCCTCGCCTTCTCGCCGGACGGCGCGACGATGTATCTGTCGGATTCGCATCCGCAGAAGCGGCTGATCTGGGCCTTCGACTTCGCCACCGACACCGGAACGCCGCATAACCGTCGCGTGTTTGCGGATTTGCACCATCACGTAGGGCGTCCGGACGGCGCGGCGGTCGACGCAGACGGCTGCTACTGGACCTGCGCAAATGATGCCGGGTGCCTGTTGCGCTTCACGCCTGAAGGCAAGCTGGATCGCACGATTGAACTGCCCGCGACGAAGCCCTCGATGTGCGCATTCGGCGGTGACGATCTGTCGACGCTCTACGTCACGTCGATTCGTCCCGCCGCCAACGCAACCGACGCCGACGGCTGCGTCTTCGCGTTGCACCCCGGCGTGCAAGGATTACCGGAACCAATCTACGCGGGTATGTTACCGGTCGCATAAACGCCGCGCCGAGGCGCTGGCACCGCCTCGGCGAGTGAGTTTTTTTAGCGCTATACAGGCTAAACACCAGTTCTGGAGTTTCTCCTTAAAGAGTAGGCTGCGCAGGTCGCTTCAAACTGAACGATCTGCCGATTCCCTATTCGAGGAGATATTGATGGACCTTGAAACCCGCACCATGAAGCGCGTGATGCTTCGTCTCGTGCCGTTCCTGATTCTCTGCTACTTCATCGCTTATCTCGATCGCGTCAACGTCGGCTTTGCTGCGCTGCAAATGAACAAGGCGCTTGGCTTTTCCGCGAGCGCCTTTGGCTTCGGAGCAGGCATTTTCTTCATCGCTTATTTCTTCTTCGAAGTCCCGTCCAATTTGCTCCTGGAACGCTTCGGTGCAAGAAAGTGGATTGCGCGGATCATGTTCACGTGGGGCGTGCTCGCGGCGTTGATGGCCTACATCCCACATATTGCGCAAGCAACGGGCCTGTCGAACGCCTATGTGTTTTATGGCTTGCGTGTTTTGTTGGGCGTCGCGGAAGCCGGCTTCTTCCCGGGCATCATCTATCTGTTGACGCTCTGGTTCCCGGCGAAATATCGCGGACGCGTCGTGGGCTACTTCATGGCGGCCATTCCGTTGTCCACCGTGATCGGCGGTCCTATCTCCGGCGCGCTGCTGCAGATGGACGGCATCGGCGGCATGCAGGGCTGGCAATGGCTCTACCTGATCGAAGCGCTGCCCGCGCTCGTGCTCGCATTCGTCGTGTTCTTCTACCTCACCGACAAGCCGCAGAACGCACACTGGCTTGCTGACGATGAACGTAACTGGCTGGTCGACCGGCAAGCGCAAGAGCGCGCGCATCGCGAAGCGGTGCATTCGTTCAGCGTGAAGGAAGCGATTTTCAATCCGCGCGTGCTGGCGATTGCGCTGATCTATTTCGGTGCGAACGCAACCAACTACGGCTTGAGCTTCTTCCTGCCGCAAATCGTGAAGGCGTTCGGGCTGAGCAATCTTCAGACTGGCTTCGTGACGTCTTTGCCGTACGCAGTCGGCGTCATCAGCATGGTTCTGTGGGGACGTCATTCGGATCGCACACTCGAACGACGCTGGCACGTTGCAATCGCGCTGATGGTGGCAGCGGGTGGCATCGCAGCTTCCGCAGGGCTGGACAACCCAGTGCTGAAGATGATCGCGTTGTCGATTGCGGGCTTCGGCATCTTCGGTTGCTTGCCGATCATCTGGACGCTGCCTGCATCGTTCCTGTCGGGTGCAGCTGCCGCGGGCGGCATTGCGGCGATCAACTCACTGGGCAATCTCGCGGGTTTCTTTGGACCTTATGCGATGGGCTGGATCAAGGACAGCACCGGCGGTTTTGGCGCGGGCCTGCTCTGTCTCGCAGGCGCCGGAATGGTCGGTGTCGCCGCAGTCTTGTTGCTGCACCATGACTCGGCACTGGAGACGATTTCCGGAACGCGGGATGTGGAAGAGGGCGAGCCTGCACGATCTTAGTTTGCACTCGAAGAAGCACAATGATTTCCTTGCAAGCCGCAAGGCGGCGTCAGCGATCGTAAGGCAAGCAGGTTCGGCGACGCTGCGCTAATGTCTAGGCTTTTCCTCTCGTGCGCGAAGGCTTTCGAGCCTTCGCGCACTCTTTCGAAAAGCACTCGACGGCAAGGAGATATCCCGATGGACTACGTGAAACTCGGCACGACCGGGCTTGAAGTATCGCGACTGTGTCTCGGATGCATGACCTTCGGCGTGCCTGAGCGCGGCACGCATCCGTGGACGCTCGATGAAGAGCAAAGCCGTCCCATCCTTCAGCAGGCGCTGGACGCCGGCATCAATTTCTTCGATACCGCCAATACTTATTCCGATGGCACATCGGAAGAGATCGTTGGCCGCGCGTTGCGAGACATGACGAAGCGCGATGACATCGTCATTGCGACGAAGGTCTTCAATCGCATGCGGCCGGGTCCAAACGGCGCTGGCCTTTCACGCAAGGCCATCTTCAATGAAATTGATAACAGCCTGAAGCGACTCGGCACCGATTACGTCGATCTTTATCAGATTCATCGTTGGGACTACACGACGCCGATAGAAGAGACACTGGAGGCGCTGCACGATATCGTCAAGGCGGGCAAGGCCCGTTATATCGGTGCGTCCTCGATGTATGCGTGGCAGTTCAGCAAGGCGCTTTACACATCGCGGGCGAATGGCTGGACAGAGTTCAAGACGATGCAGAATCACTTGAACCTGCTTTATCGAGAAGAGGAACGCGAGATGCTGCCCCTATGCGAGGATCAGGGCATAGGCGTATTGCCCTGGAGCCCGCTTGCGCGCGGCCGTCTCACGCGCGAATGGGACGCCACGAGCGAGCGTCAGCAAACGGATGCCTTTGGCAGCACGCTGTATCAGACGCACGATGCGGACCGCGCTATCGTCGAAGCCGTTGCTTCAGTGGCAAAGGCGCGCGGTGTGCCACGGGCACACGTGGCGCTTGCATGGGTCGCGCAGAAGTCGCCCGTTAGCGCGCCGATCATCGGGGCATCGAAACCGCATCACGTGAGCGATGCGGTTGCTGCGTTGTCGCTGCACCTGACGGCCGAAGAAATTGCGCAACTCGAAGCGCCCTATGTGCCGCATGCAGTCGCAGGCTTCAAGTAAATTTGCGCGCCGATAGAGCCTCGCTCGAAACTCATAACTGTGACTCTATCGGCAGAATGCCAAGCATCCATATCGTCGCACGCTTGAGCGCGGACACGCCGGGCTCGCTCTTAAGCGTGGTCGTCGCGCCTTGATCGTCCGTATCGATCCAGACCATACGCTGCCCGCCGCCGGCGTTGGGCTGCATTTCGACGCGCCATGCGATGCGGTCTATCCTCGTCCCGATGCCATCCGCCACTTGCTGCGCCGCCGCCGCACTTTCGCAATACACGCCAATCTCCGTGTTCAATTCAACTGAACGCGGGTCGAGGTTCATGGAGCCGATAAAGATTCGCTCTCGGTCGAAGACATAAGTCTTTGCATGCAGCGACGCCTTCGACGATCCGAACATCGTTTTCTTTTCTTTGTCTTGATCGTCTTCCTTGCCGTCTTCGGACGCGACCGGCTTTAGCTCGTATAGCCGCACGCCCGCTTCGAGCATGTCCTTGCGATAGCGTTGATAACCCGCATGAACTGCCGCCACATCGGTAGCCGCCAGAGAGTTGGTAAGCACCGTCACGCGCACGCCGCGAGCCGTCATCGACCGCAGCCATTCGACACCGATCTCGCGCGGAACGAAATAGGGCGACACGATCAGCAATTCATTCCTGGGCGCGAGCCGTAGCGCCCTGAACTTCGACATCAAACGGCCTTCACTGTCACTGGGATCACGCGTGATTTTTTCAGGATCATCGTAGAGCAAGGTGGCCTTGCCCCACGCAAACGTTGCATCGCGCGATTCGATCGCTTGTGAGATACGTTGCCTTGCTTGTGCGACATAGGGAGAATGCGCTTCCGACTGCAGATAGGCATCGAGTCCCTTGCGATATGTGGCGAGCGCATTCGAATCCGCGCGGCGGCCCACGAGGTCCTCAATGGGATAGGCGGCATCGGAGTTCCAGTAGAGATCGAACGCGTCCGAGACTTCCGCAACAACCGGGCCATGCACGAGTACATCGAGATCGCCGAATGCGATCGTGCTCGATGCGCCAAAGTATTCATCGCCGATGTTTCTTCCTCCCAGAATGGAGAACTGGTTATCGGCGACAAGCGACTTATTGTGCATGCGGCGATTCACTCTGAAGAATTCGAGTGCGGAGCCGAGCCGCTTGAAGCTGCGGTTGGCCACCGGATTGAAGAGACGCACTTGTATGTTTGGGTGAGAAGCGAGCGCAAGCAGAAGATTGTCGTCGGCATTGGTGCCGAGATCGTCAAGCAGTAATCGCACGCGCACGCCACGATCCGCCGCACGCAGAACCGACGCGGCCATCGCGCGTCCCGTGAGATCGTCGTGCCAGATATAGTATTGAAGATCGAGCGAACGATCCGCGCTTTCCGCAAGTACGATTCGAGCGACGAGCGCATCGACTCCGTCGGACAAGAGATGAAATGCATTGTCGTCGGGATGCGCGGCTTCGCTTTCGGACACGGCTTGGCCCAGGCGCGTATCCGGCGACTTGGCAATTACATGACTCGGCGTGCGCCCGGTTTGAGGCGGAAGGCTTGCGCATGCAGTCATCAAAGCGAGCGTCGCCATTGCGTAGAGCAATCGCTTCCATGCTTGCCTGAGCATTGGCGTCGCCTCCTAAGCCGTCTGTTTTTCCTTGCGTGCCGCGGTGCTCAATCGCGCACGCACGAAGCCGATATGCTCGCGCAGCACGTAGAGTGCATCGGCATAGGCAAGCGGTAGCTTGAGTGTATCCAGTGACTCTTCGATGTGGTCGAGTTCGACCAGCAATGCGCGCCGCTCTTCATCGTTCGACATATGCATTGCACCTCGCTCGATTGCGATCAGCGCGCCGTAATAGCGATAGATGCGAGAACGCACGCGCCATCGGTAAAGCGCGGGCACGAGCCGCAGCATCGGAAAGACCAGTACCGCGGCGGGCAGAAGCAACACGAGCGCACGGTCCGCGATATTCGCAAGCCAGAACGGCAGCGCGCGATAGAGAAAACTCTTTCCCGAACGGTAATAGCGGCTGGCATCCTCGCTGATGGGAAACTCATGCGCAACCGGACTGGGAAACTGGCCCGCGCGCTGCAATAGCCCGGCCATTCCATGCACTTCCTGTGCGGCTTCGATCAGTAAATCCGACAACGCCGGATGCAGGCTGTTGCGCGCGACGAGCTCGACAGTCGGACTGATCAGATGCACCGTCTGCGGTGGAATGCGCCGCCCGAGATCGAGCACGCCGGGCGGCAATTCGATCTCGTCGAGATACGGAAAGATCCGCGTATAGGCACGCGCTTCGTTGAAATCCATCACCGATATGCCGGGCACTTTCAGCAGCCGAAGCATGAGCCCGCGCGTGGCCGAATCACCGCTTAGAAACACGGCGTCCGCTTCATTGCTGACGAGTTCCGTGGCGGCTTGCAGGCCGTCCGTCGACAGAAGCTGCGTACTGCCGCCGGGCGTAATGCCATTGGCCTCGAGCAGTTTCAGCGATAGCGTGCGCGTGCCGCTGCCTACGCGTCCGATGGCGACGCGCTTGCCTTCCAGTTGCGATAGCAGCGTGAGTCCCTTGCCGCGATAGAACACGACGATCGGTACATAGGACACGCTGCCAAGCGAAATCAGCGACGATGCCTGCTCTTTTGTAGCGATGCCGCCTTGCACGAGCGCGAGGTCGACTTGCGCTTTAGGATCGAGCAGGCGCTCCAGGTTCTGCACGGAGCCTTCGGAAGGCAGTACCTTGAGCGTGATGCCGTTGCGCGCGAGGATCTTCGCGTATTCCTGCGAAGTCTGGTAAAGCGAACTGTCGGGTTGACCGGCGCTCATCGTGATCGTTTTGGGCGGCGCGGGGTCGACCAGCCAGACGACGAGCGCGGTCGCGAGCGCAAAAGCGAGCAGCATAGGCCCGACTATCCAGGTGAGGTCGTGCAGCACCCCTTTCGCATGGTCCCGCGGCATGTGCGGGCGTTTCATGCGATGCCGCCGCATGAGCGGATTGCCTTCGATTTCTGCGCATCGGGTTTGACACTGAGCATGTCGAGCCTGGTTTGGACGCGGCGTTGACTCGCAGTGTACCGCCAGCCGCCGTGTGAGCGGCATTCGTCAACGCGATTGGCAGCGCCCAAGCGTTGGCATTTTGCATTCAGGCCCAATGCGCCGGAACCCAGACTGCGCCGACCCAGTGCCCCGGAACCCACACGGCGGGTGCCGGTGCGGGCGCCACGTAGACGACAGCGGGCGGCGGAGGCGGCGGCGCTACGATCACCGTGCCGGTGGTGACCGTCCCGGCCGTCACCACGGTGGTGCTATGCGAGACGTTCGTCGCGGTCGCGGATCCCGATGTCACGACGACGCCCGGCGCGACGCTCGTTGCACTGCCCGAATGCGTGACTGTGCCGCCGTTCGCGGTATCGACGGTTCCGTAGCGGTTGCAGGTGTTGCCCGCGCAGTTCGTGGATGCCGTATGCGTCGACGTATTGCCGTTGGGTCCGGTGACCGAGCCAGACGATGAATACTGCCCGGGCGCGTTGCGTGTCACGGTGTTCGCGGTGGTCGCCGTGTTGCTTCCGGAGCTGGTCATGGTGCCGGTATGCGAGCACGAGCCGCTGGCGCAACTCGTGTCGCCTGCATGCTGCATCGAACGTCCGTTGGGGCCATAGGCCGTGCCTGAGTTCGAGAACTGGCCCGGCGAAGTTCGGGTGACAGTGCCGGAGTTAGTCGCGACGCCGCCCCACGGGTTCATCACGCCGCCCGCATGGGAACAGCTTCCGCCGCCGCAGGAGCCGAAATGCGCACCGTTGTACTCGCCTCGCCCCGTGTAGGCCGTGCCGCCGCGCGCCCAGCCGGCGAAAGCGGAGCCGCTCGAAAGCGTGAGGGCGACGGCAGCGGCGGCGATCATCATCCGGCGCAGTCCCGTTTTGGATGCAGACGAAACGAGCTTGCATGCAGAATTCGATTGGTCGTTCACGGGACGTCCCTCCGGGTTCGTGGGCCACATGGCGTTTCACTGTGGCGACGGACTCACTATAGGGGAAGGCCTTCGCGCAGTCTCGTGCAGACTTATTTCATGCGATGTCACCGGTCAGACGCGATCTGCATGCAGCATGCAAAAATGGTTTCAGGCGTTAGCCGGAGAGGGCGTTGCGTCGCGATACGGTGGCTGCTTGCGAGCCTGGCCGCGAAGGTTTAGTGGGCGCTTCCGTCGTTAGGGGGCAGCATCGAAAATAGCCCTTCGATGGCCGCGCTTGCACGGCGCTTGCCGTCGCTGTGTCCGACCGCAAGCTCGACGACTGCGAAGCCCACGACGAGCGCATGAACCATCGCGACATGTTCCTTGCTCACAGCAAGTCCCATCGCTTCGAGCATGCGCGTGATGCGCGTCGCAATAGCATCTGCGAACTCGCGAAACAGATGGCGTATCGAAGGCTCTTCGTCCGCGGCCTGAGCGAGGGCCATCAGCACGCGCGTGTTCTCGTGCCGCATGGCGACATTCGCGATCGAGGCAGCGGTGATCTTCGGCGATGCTTCGCCCGCGAAAGCATCGAGCGCACCGAGTTGTGCATCGACCGCCGTGCGCGCGACCGCTTCGATCAGCGCGAGGCGCGTCGGAAAATAGTAGGTGAGATGGCTTTGACGCACGCCGGCACGTTTGGCGACGCGCGGTTGCGTGAAGCCGGAATAGCCTTCTTCGCGCAACGTGGCGAGGGCGGCCTCGAGTATGGTTTGTCTTCGATCCTGCACGCTGGCTGCCTCGCGGGACGAACTTGGTTGGTTGACCAAGACCTTATCGTGCGACGGTCGCAACGTCAACCGTGCGCTCATCGGGCCGGGAGTACCTTGAGGAGATTGTTCGCGGAACGCCCTCAACCGCAGACGTTTGTCAGTATGCGGTTGTGATCGTCGAGCGCGGAAAAGCTCGCGTATAAGCCGGGAGACGTGCGTCAGCAGATAGACAAGGTGCAGAAGGACCGACAGTGGACGACGAGCCGAAGTCGATGCCCGAAGTCGTCAAAGGCGCCATCGAATGGATTGACGAACTTCGACGACTTTGACTTTCGCGAGGATCACGTAGTTTCTCTTCTGTCACCCCATACGTTAAAGCATGGCCATTCCGGCCGATGCCGCATGCCACAACGAAAGCTGCCGCAAAGGGTCGCGCATATCGCTGCGTGACGAGAAGCTCCTGCACGATTTGCTTGCCGACTGACTCGAAGTCGCAGCGGTTTTGTATTTTTTTGGGCCATCAAGGTTAAACGAAAGGTGTGCTTACTATCATGGACGATCCGAAATCCTCAGCCGGTTAGATTGAGCGCCACAGAGGAGTCCGCGCTGAACGTTTCGCCACGAGAATAACGTCGAACGGCGTAAGTCACCATGCATACACACATCCAGTCAATGTCCCGTACGCAAGCGCGTGCGGCCACGCCCACGACTGCGTTTCGCAATCTGTGCGCAGTTTTCCGGCTGAGTGGCGCACCCGACAGCGAGCGCCTGGGCCGCGCGGTGGCGCATGTCGCGCGGCACTGCAAGCCCTTGCGCTGGCGAGTGATTCGCGGCGACGATGGCCCACGCTACCTGCTGCATGATGCCGCACTTGCAAGCCTCGAAGTGGTCGATCTCGATGACACCGACGAAGCCCGCAACACGACGGCGATCGAGACACTGTGCGCGCGCCCGCTTCGAATCGACGCGGGCGCGCCCTGGTCGATCACGCTGCTGCGCGGGGCCGCGAATGGTTATCTGGTGTTCGCCTGTCATCCCGCGCTGCTCGACCGGTTCTCGTTGCAGCCGCTCTTTGCGTCGCTATCGCGCGCTTATGCGGGCGAAACATTCGCGGACGATCTCGCGCTGGATCAGGAAGGTATTCTCGAAGCCGAACGCGTATCGATGGAACCGCAGCAATGGCAGAGCGATCTCGCATTCTGGGTCCGGCAACTCGCGGATGGCGAGTTCGCATGGCAACCGCCGCGCGTGGAAGGCGCGCCCGGTGAGTCCGGCTTCGCGATGCCGCTTGGCGGCGCACTGAGCCGCGCGCTGCGCGAACAGGCGCATGCGCTGGGCCTGAGCGTCGAATTCCTGTTGCAAAGCTGCCTGCATGTCGTGTTGCAGAAGATGTCGCGTCAGTCGTCGGTGATCACGGCGCATCATCGGCGTGGCAGCGAGCAGTCCTATGATCGCGCAGGTCACGACGAACGCGTGCGCTTCATCTGTAGCGAGTTCGACGAGACCATGACGCTGCGCCAGTTTCTGCAACACGCGGCGGTGCGCTTCGCGATGGCGGATTTCCACAGCAACATCCCGCCGGCGATGTCTTCGACGAACTCAAGCGTCTGCGGCCGGACTACGGTCGCGCGACCACCGTGCTGTGCGAGCGCGACCACCTACCGCACGATGCGCTCCTTCTCGGCGACATTCGCGGCGAACTGCTTACGCGCTTCTGCCGGCGTCCCGAGCGCCAGGACGTCTCGATCTACCTGCGCACGAGCGGAGACATCACGCTCGATGTGCAGGTCCGTCATCCGCAAAGCGCGCGTGGACTGGCCATCGCGCTGGAACACTATGCGGCGCTTTTGTCGCGGCTCGACGCGCAACTCGACACACCGCTTGCCGGGCTGGATTTCGATACCCCATCGCTCGCGGCGCGCCGTCGCGCGTGGTCGCACGGCGGCCCGCTTGCGGCGGCGCCGCGCGATGTGCTCGCTTGCTTCGACGATATCGTGCGCGCCCAGCCCGATGCGCCCGCGCTGAGCGGTCCCGACGCGCGCTTCACCTATGCGGAGCTCGCGGCTGCTGCGTCGTGCATCGCGCGCGCGCTCAAAGCGCATGGCGGGCCGGAGGCGCTCGTTGGCCTATGCGTTTCGCGCGGCGCGCGGGTCGTGGCGGGCATGCTCGGCGTGATGGCGGCTGGCGCGGGATACGTTCCGCTCGATCCGCTGATGCCCGAGGAACGCTTGCGCTTCATGGCGGAAGATGCATCGCTCGCCGCCGTGATCGCGGATGCGGACACGGAAGCGCGCGTGCGCGCTGCCTTCGCCTGTCCGGTGCTGCGCATCGAAGACATGCTGGACGCGAGCGCGTCGCCTTGCCAGCCCTGCGCATTGTCGCGCGGGGCCGAGTCCGCTCATGCTGCCTACGTCATCTACACATCGGGCACGACGGGCAAGCCCAAGGGTGTGGTGATCGAGCGCGGCATGCTTGCGCACATGATCGCGTCGCTCGAAGGCCGTTACGAGCGCGGACCGGCCACGCGCTGGCTTCAGTTCGCTTCCGTCAATTTCGATGCGAGCGTGCTCGAAATCTTCAACCCGCTCACGCACGGAGGACAGATCGTCGTCGCGCCCGATCATGTGCGCGCCGATCCCGAAGCGCTCTTCGACTTTCTGGTCGAAGCGAGGATCACGCACGCCTTCCTGCCGCCCGCCGTGTTGCGTCTCCTGCCGCGCCGCCCGTTGCCGGACCTCGACACGATCATGTGCGGCGGCGAAGCCAGCGACGACGATACCGTGCGCTTCTGGTCCTCGGTCACGCGGCTGTCGAACATATACGGCCCGACTGAAATCACCGTGCTGTGCACCGAGAACCTCTTTGGCGACCAGAAACTCGCGAACCAGCTGGGCCGCCCGCTGCCGGGCTACGCCATTCATCTGCTCGACGCGAACGCACGCGCGGTGCCGCTCGGTGGCATCGGCGAGATTTGCATCGGCGGGGCGTCGGTGGCGCGGGGATACCTGCATCGCCCTGAAATGACTGCGGAAAAGTTCATCGACGATGCCGATGGCCGAGGCCGGTTGTATCGATCCGGCGATCTCGGGCGCTTCATGCCCAACGGGGAGATCGAGTTCCTCGGACGCAACGACTTTCAGGTAAAAGTGCGTGGCTATCGCATCGAGATTGCCGAGGTCGAGCACGTCATTGCGACGCAGCCCGAGGTGAGCGCGGTATGTATCGGCACGTATCCGCATCAGGGAAGCGTCGCGCTCGTGGCGTGGTACACGGCGAATGGCCTCGATGCCGCCGGGTTGCGCAGCCGGCTGGAGACGCGCCTGCCGGCTTACATGATTCCCGCGTTTCTCGTGCCGGTCGCGCACTGGCCGCTGACGCTCAACGGCAAGCTGGATCGCGCTCTTTTGCCCGCTCCGGCGGCGGCGTCGTCGCAGAAGAGCGCGCGTGCCTTCGATGCGCTCGAACGCGCCGTTCAGTCGGCCTGGGCCGAGACACTCGGCGTGAGCGCGGAGGTTATCGACGAAAGCAGTCACTTCTTCGAAGCCGGCGGCCATTCGCTGCTCGCGACGCTGGCTTGCGGACGGATCGGCGCTGCGCTCGGCGTGAGCTTGAAGCCCGGCTTGCTGCTCGCTCATCCCGCATTCGGTGCTTTCTGCGAGGCGCTGCGCAACGCCATGATCCATGACGACCCGTTGCCTGCGCTACTTCACGATGAAGCCGCGGCACATGGCGTCGCGGTGACGAGCGGCATCGCCGAAGCGATGTTTCATCGTGTCCGCCTGAACCGGATGGATAACGCGTACAACATCGTGATACGCGCGGATTTTTCGCGCGAGGTGAATCCGCTCGCGCTGCACGCGGCGCTCAGACGGCTCTTTGCGCGCGATGCGCTTTTCAGTGCCTCGCTCTCTGATGCGAGCGGCGGGCTTCGCCTGCTGCCGAATGCATCGGGCGAAGCGGTGCAGATTCCCATCGAAAGCGCCACGGCAGAGCAGATCGGCGCGCATATCGACGCCTGGACCACGGCGCCGGTGCATCCCGATGACACGCCGTGCTGGCGCGCCCGGTTGCTGCTCGATGTCGAAAGCGGCGCAAGCACGCTGCTGTTCTGCGTTCATCACGCCATGTTCGATGGCTGGTCGCTCACGCTCCTGCTCGAAGAGCTCGCGGCGAACTACGAGGGCAGAGCGCTCGAACATCGCACGCTGAACTGGTTCGACTATTGCGCGTGGAAGCATCGGGTCGCGCATACGACGGCCTTCGCGCGTGCGCAACGCTACTGGGCGAACAAGCTCGAGGGCATGGCATTGCGCGTCGAGTTGCCGTGCGACTTCGCCACGCGTCGCGCCGATGCGAACCGCGTCATTCCCATGCACCTCACGCAGGAACAGGCCGGCAAGCTGCGCAACATCGCACACACACGCGGCACCACACTCTCGCCCGTGCTGTTCGCGCTTCATCTCGTATGGCTGTGGCGCGTAAGCGGCCAGGCGACGCTCGCCAGTGGCTATCCGCAAGCGGGCCGCGATGTTCCGGGAAGCGAAAGCGTCTACGGCATGCTTGTGTCAATGGCCGTGATGAAGATGCAGATCGATCCGCGTCAGGCTTTCGGTGAACTCGTGTCCGCCGTGCACGCGCAGATGCTCGATGACCGCGAACATCTGCTGGCCACGCCGTTCGAGGCGGGCGTCGCGGATATCGGCGCGGTCAATACGCTCTTCAGTCTGCAAAGCGGCATCGATCTGCATGCGCGTATCGGCGATGGCGGCGTGAGCGTGCAGGAGTTGCCATCGAAAACATCGAAGGCCGATATCTCGGTGATCCTGTATGCGGACCGGCAAGGCGGGATCGATGGCCGTATCGAATACGACGGATCGCTCTTCGAGGCCGGCACCGCTCACGCCATGCATGATGTGTTGACGACGCTCATCGACTCCGCCGCGAATCAGCCTGCCGCGTTCGTCGGCGACCTGGCGTATCTGAGCGACGCGGGACGCGCGCTCGTCACCCGCTTTGCGCGGGGCGCGCCGCTCGACGATGCGGCATCGTCCATACCGGCGCGCTTTGCATCGATAGCAGCGCGCTTTGCCGATCGCGAAGCCATCCGCTTCGAACAGCACACGCTGAGCTATGACGCGCTCGACGCTATGAGCGAGCGCATTGCCAGCGGCTTGCAGGCACATGCCGGCGCGGGATCATGCGTGGGTGTTGCCATGGCCAAGGGACCGCTTCTCGTCGCCGCGATTCTCGGCGTGCTGAAGGCAGGTTGCGCTTACGTGCCGCTCGACCCTTCATATCCGGCCGAGCGCCTCATGCATTTCGCGAGTAACTGCGCGCTGGAAGTCTGTATAACCGATGCCCACGGCCGCGCCGGACTCGAAGCCGCGCAACTCTCGCACCTCGTCTTCGTCGACGCTGGCCTGCTCGCGCAAGCGGCCCCACGCGCGCTGGCGGAAGTCTCGCCCGATGCGCTCGCTTACGTCATTCACACCTCCGGTTCGACGGGCAAGCCGAAGGGCGTGCTGATCGAACATCACAGCGTCGTGCGAATGATCGCGGGCGCGGCCATCGCGCTCGACTATGCGGCGGGCTGTGTCAGCACGCTCGTTGCATCGACGAATTTCGATGCCAGCGTGCTCGAGATTTTCCTCGCGCTTCTGAACGGCGGCACGCTCGTCATCGCACCGGAAACAGCGCGCCGCGACCCCGACCTGCTGCACCACTTGCTCGAACGTGAATGCGTGACGCATGCCATTCTCGCGCCGGTGCTCTTGCAAGGTTTGCCGAAGGAGCCATTGCCTTCCTTGAAGATGCTTGCGTTCGGCGGCGATACCCTCGACGAAACCGCCGCACGGTGGTGGGCCGGCAGGACGCGTCTTTTCTCGTTGTACGGTCCGACCGAAGCCACCGTCATGGCGACCTTCGGCCAGATCGCGCCCGATGGCCGCGTGCGCGTGCTCGGCAAGCCCTTGCCAGGTTACGACGTGTATCTGCTGGACGCGCAGTCGCAACGCGTGCCGCCGGGGTCGATTGGCGAGTTGTGCATCGGCGGGGACAATCTCGCACGCGGTTACCGCAACGAAGCGACGCTGACCCTGCGCCGCTTCGACGCCGATCCGTTCGCGGACAAGCCGTATGCGCGGATGTATCGCACCGGCGATCTGGGCCGTTATCTGGAAGACGGCGTGATCGAGTACTTCGGTCGCAACGACGAGCAGGTCAAGTTGCGCGGCTTTCGTATAGAACTCGGGGAGATCGAGAATGAGCTTGCGGCCCTGCCAGGCGTGGCGAACGTGGCCTGCGCCATTCGCGGCGCGGGCGAGCAGCGCTATATCGCGGCGTACTACGTGCTTGCCGGGAACGCGCAGATCGATGAAGACGCCATGCGCGCGCACATTGCCGCCACGCTGCCGGACTACATGGCGCCTGCTCGCTATATCGGCCTGGCGGCGCTGCCGCTTTCCGGCTCCGGCAAGATCGACCGCAAGGCGTTGCCCGAGCCGGCGGCACAGTCGAGCGGCGAGCCGCCACGCGCGGGACTGGAAACGCAGATCGCCGCCATCTGGTGCGCGCTGCTTCATCTGGATGCCGTCAGCCGCGAAGACGATTTCTTTCGCCTGGGCGGTAACTCCATCCTTGCAATGCGAATGCACGCACGCGTGCGCGCCGAAACGGGTCTGGACTTCGCGATGCCCGCGTTTTATCGCGCGCCGACCATCGCGAGCCTTGCGAGCCGCGAAGACGAGGATGACATCGCCCGCGCCGTGGCGGACGCCGCCTTGCCGCTCGCGCCGGTCGATCCCGCGCTGCCCGCATGGCGCGAGACCGGCGCCGCGCGCATCCGCAACGTGATTCTGACGGGGGCGAGCGGGTTCATCGGCATCCATTTGCTTGCCGAAGTGAGCCATGTCGCCGATACCGTCTTCTGCCTGCAACGCTGCGACGATCCTGCAGCCGGCCTCGGGCGTCTCGTCGATGAAGCACGCGTTGCGGGACTGGCGATCGACTTCTCACGCGTGCGGGTGCTTAGCGCCGATCTCGCGAAACCGCGTCTGGGCGTGTCCGAGGCCGACTGGAACCATCTTGCCGTACACGCCGATGCCATCCTGCATGGCGGCGCGCACGTGCATCATCTGCATGGGTATGGCAGTCTCAAGGCGGCGAACGTGGGCGGCACCGAGGCGTTGCTGCAACTCGCGCTCTCGGTGCGCATGAAGCCGATGTGCTTCGTGTCGACCATGTCCGTGCCGATGATGCTGGAAGGCGCGACGCGCGTGGAGGAACGCATCGCGAGCGGCAGACCGCAATCCGACAACGGCTACCTGCTCGGCAAATGGGTCAGCGAACAGCGCGTGCTGGCCTATAGCCGCGCGCATGGCCTGCCTGCCACGGTCGTGCGGGTCGGCAATGTCACGGGGCACGCCGAAACCGGGTACAGCAACTATCGGCAGAACCACTTCTGGCTCTTCAATCAGGGATGCATTCAGCTAGGCGCGTATCCTGCCACCGGGCAAACCGTCGAGATGACGCCCGTGAATTTGCTGGCGCGCGCCCTTTGCGCGCTTGCGCTGAATCCGCGCGACGGCCTGCATGTCGCCAATCTGCAAAATCGGGAATGCATGAGTCAGGATGCGTGGTTCGAGGCGCTCGGCAAAGAAGGGCTGCATGCTTTGCCGGAAGCGCCGGAAGCATGGAAGCAGCGTCTGGCCACGCTGGACTCGGCCAACGGTCTGGCGCTGCTGCGCGACTTCTATACCGGCGATCTCACCTTCCACGACATGCCTGTCGATCAGATCGGGACCATCGCGCGGCTCGCGCAACTCGATGTGCGTTTCACAATCGACTATGCACGGTTGATACGGGTCTACGTGCGTTATCTGCGTGACGAAGGCTTTCTTCCTGCCAACACGCGCGACGCGGAAGTGATGTAAGGCGTGGCACGCTGCCGTCTCGTTGCGGCGAGGCGGCAGCGTTACGCGGATGTGATGGTTCAATACCCGCGGGCCGCGTTCACTAGATACGCGCCGTGATTGAGCTTATCGAACTTATTCGCATTGGATGATTCATTCGATGACGGCCTCACTCGCCACGACGAACGCACTCAATACGCCCGCTGGCTTGCCAAGCGTGCCGACATAGACGCGATGCTCGGACCCGGCACGCCGAAGCCGTGCGCGAGATCGACGACGAGCTACGCGCCGGATCGATCGTAAGACGGCGGTTGCGGGTTGTGGGCCGGGTTGGTGTCGAACTTTCGGACTTCCGCGATGACATCGCTTGCGTGTGCTGCCAGTTCCTGGAGATCGAGTTCGAGCGCGTCGGCGATGGCCTTGTCGTACACTTCATCGCCATTCACATACAGCGCGAAGGCTTCGAGATATTTCGCTTTCTTCTCGGGATTTTCGATGGTTTCCCGTGTCCATCGATACAACGGGTAATGCTCCGTGCCTTCGCGCTCCGCTTCGGCCACATAGTCGGCGAAGGCATCGAACTGGCATTTCAACTGAGCGTCGTGTCGCTCGAGCACTCTGTTGAGAGACGATAGCGCCGGATTGCTTCTATCCTTGCGCGCCAGTTCCGCGTATGGGGGACTTAGGCGGACGCGCACCTGATATTGCCAATCGTCATTTGACCTCTCGTTCATTAAAGTCTCCTCCAGAGCAGTATCCGGCGGCAACGAATGCGTTCAGCGTAACGCTGACGCTGCCTTGCTTAATCGGTCTTTGTAGCTTCGCTCTGCTCAAGTGATCTCCGAGGCACGATTCGTTTGATAAGCCGGCAATGCAATTTGCCGATTTGCATTCGGCATTCATTATGCAGCGCGTGGCATGCAGCATTGAATTCAACGCGGCGCCTGCTTTCCGTGCATTCGCACGATCGGCCGAGGCTCCGCGTCACGCCCTTGCAAGCGCCACGCGCGCAGGGTATCGAGGGCGACCGAGTTGCGCACATAGCGATGCCAGACGAACGCGAGATCAAAAATCAGAATCGCGAGCCACCACGCATACAGGAAGAGCACACCTCCGAGCACCACGGGCCATAGCGCCTTGTCTTCGAGATCGCCCCAGAGCCGCACGCCGACGATGAGCACCGTCATCAGCGTTCCCATGCCGACGATCACCCGCCGTCCCCAGCGCGGCTTTCGCGGTGCGAACCAGCCCGAAAGCGCAACGACCACGCCTGCCGCGACGAACACGAGCTTGCCGACGATTGAATCTTGCATGCGATCGTGCACGAGGTTCGCAAACGGTCCCGCAAGAAACTCGGCCACATCCGGAAGCAGCACCACCCAGAAGAGAAGCGCACCACCGCAGAACGCCGCCAGCGCAACGACGCGCCATCGCAGCCATGCATCGGTGCGCATCGCACCGCGTGCCTTGACGAGGCGAGGAATGCGCGCGGCGACGGTCGTGCCCATCAGCAGGCACGCGAGCGCGAAGACCGAGCGCGTGAGATGGATGAACGCAGGCGCGCCGCTCGAACTGTCGGCGTCGGATGATGCGGTCACGGCCTTGTACACAAAAAACACGGCTGCGAGATGTAGCGCAAAGCTCAGGAGATAGGGGATCGACGTACTCACGATGCCCCGCGCACGGCGGCTTACCGGAGGGCGCGCGGTCGGTTTGCCGAGCATGACGTCTTCGATGAAGTGATTGAAGACGCCGGCATCGGTCCAGTAGTCGGTGTGCGCTTTGCCGGGCAGCCAGTAGCGGGCGAATCCATAGTCGTGCTTGTCTTCGAATTCGAACGCCTTGCAGCCTGCTGCGCTCAGATAGGCTCGCGTGGTGTCGAGGGCAAAGCCCACGGGATCGCCAAAGTCGTAGTAGTTGCGCCATTTGATGCGCGCGTCGAGCCGCAACGGATCGCCAGTCCGGTCGGGCAGCATGATCCCGCCGTCTGTTTCGCGCGTGGTGAGCGCCATGTTTCTCCATAGGTCAGGCCACAACAACACGTGCTTGTCGATGGGCGAGCCGATCGTCATGAAGCCCCGCAAGCACTTCACCCAATCCGTGCTGATCGCCTGTTTCTTGTCCTTGGGATCTTGTATCGAAGACTGCGAGAGTGCATGCAAAATGCCGAGGAAGCTGATGACGGTGCCCTCGCTATGGGCGATGAGATACACCTCCGGCGCGCAGTTGCAGCGCGTCGTGACGAGGTCGACCAGGCGTTTCATCACGCGATGGAAGCGATAGACGATGGTGTCGCGATGCTGCTTGAAGTCCGCCACGAGCTGAACGTCGCCGACATAATCGCGCAGGACGGGTGCGAGATCGAACTTGAAGACGCCGGCCTTTTCCGTCACGGCGAGCAGGCTTTGCATGACCGCGACGGTCTCCACGACCTCCTCGACGACGCCCGCCGCAAGCGAGAAGTCGGCGGGTTCGAGCTTTCGCTCCCGCACGTTCAGCATGTAGGCGGCCTGCGCGCGGCTCACGATGGACAGGCCCCACGCTTTGCTTTCTTCGAGCGTGTCGTCCTGCTTGACCACTTCGCGCGGTATGTCTGCCCAATAGACTTCGGCGAAGCCGAGTGCCGAATAGAAGGCGCGTTGCTCGGCGGTGTAAGGGCCGCCCTGTGGCAAGTCGAGCTGACGCACATCGACTTCGCCGACGCCCGCGATATCGAAATAGCCGAGTGGCATGACCGGCAACGGCGGATCGTAACGCGCGCCGAACTGGCTGGCGACCGAGCGTACGGTGTCGCTATGCAACTGATTGCCGATACCGTGTATCGCGACGACGATTTTCTGCACGCGCGGCGCAATCGGTACATTGGATGCACTCGCGGTGTCCAATGCTGATGCAGTGCGTTCACCGCGTCCACTCGCCGTATCCTGTGATGCAGCGTCCATGTGCGACTCCCCGCCGGTAGTCCTGCGATGCGTCTTTCGCTGCGAGCTGCCGCTGCCGTGCCGCTGTCCCGGTGCCGCAGAGCAGTCCTGCACGATTGAGATTAGGCTATTTCGCGACCGCTCGGCATGCTGAATGCAATCGACTCATGCAAGATTCAACCGCCTCGCGCAAGCCCTGACTCCAGCGCAACGCCGTTCCAAAGGTGCATCGCCGCATAGGCGCGCCACGGACGCCACCGTTCGACGTACGCGCGTTGCTGCGCTGGCTTCAGGAGCGATGGCTCGCGTCGCGCGATCGCCTGCATCAGCACGAGATCGGCATCGGGCCAAGCGTCGGGGTCGCGCAGGGCGCGCATCGCAACGTAGCCGACAGTCCACGGACCGATGCCGGGCATTGCGAGCAACTCGCGCTTCAAATGCTCGCGGTCCGCGCCGGGCGTGTCGATCGGCAGCGCACCTGTCGCGACTGCGTGCGCGAAGCGCTGCACGGTCTCAACGCGCTTGCCCGGCATGCCGATCTGGGCGAGGTCCGCATCGGCAAGTTCGCGTGGAGTAGGAAACCGCCACGCCGTGCCTTCGTGCGGATGGCCGTCGATGCGCCGCCCCGCGCGCTGGACGATGCGGCCCATTATCGTCGATGCACCCTTCACGCTGACTTGCTGGCCGACAATGGTTCGCACCACTAGCTCGAATCCGGACCACGCGCCCGGTACACGCAGACCAGGAGTCGCCTCGACGAGCGGCCCGAGCAGCGGATCGTGCGAAAGGCAGCGCGCGATTTCATGCGGGTCGACGTGCACGTCGAACAGCCGCGAAAGCGGGACGGCGAGTTCATCGGCGTGGCGGTGCACATCGCCCTGTACG
Source organism: Caballeronia grimmiae (assembly GCF_000698555.1). Taxonomy (GTDB): domain Bacteria; phylum Pseudomonadota; class Gammaproteobacteria; order Burkholderiales; family Burkholderiaceae; genus Caballeronia; species Caballeronia grimmiae. The sequence continues at coordinate 270,336 of NZ_JFHE01000002.1, forward strand.
GTCGCGATCAGGCAATGCTTGCGTGCGTGCGGCCGCACTTCGACGATGCCGACATCGCCGCGCCATTCGATCGCGCGACGGTAAACGCCTCCTTCCACCGATTCAACGCCTGCCGACGCTCTCCCGCCGATGAATGCGATGAGCCGTGCCCAGTCGAAAGGGCGCTTGTACGGTAGTTCGATGGTCGCGGCGGAGGGTAACTGCGTCGAGTGCATCTTGTATGCAGAATGATGAATGCCATGATGAGGGCGCTCATTTACGGCTAAGTTTTCACGTCGACAATGGCTCCATCGAAACGGAGGCCAACATGAACGCCATCACTATCAGTATCGTCGCAATCGCCATCACAGCTGCGCTGGCCGTGGTCTCTCCGATCGGGCGCCACGTTGAGCATAGGAGCGCCGCGGGCAACGACCATCACGCGGCATGGGTCGCCCGTGGTTAGTTGAAACTCTCTGCAGCATGCTAGAGCGTGCGTCCGACTGCCCGTTCGGCCAAGCCATTCTCGCACGCAGCGAATTACGCTTGCTTCGCACCACGCCCGGCCGGCGAGGCGGGCTTCACCGTCGTTAGCGTGCGCTCGGCGAGCACCGCATCCCGCTTGCCGAGCAAATGCCGACGCAGGATCGCAGCCATGCGCGGTCCGTCGCGCGTCTCCAAGGCCGAGATCATCTCTTCGTGTTCGCGTATCGCGCTGTCCCACTTCGGCGTCTGGAAATTCGAGCGGAAGCGTAGCGCCTGCAAGCGTCGGTTAATCGACACATACGTTTGCCTGAGGGCGGTATTGCGCGCCGCCTCATTGATCTTGTCGTGAATCGCGCGATTGCGTGCGTAATACCCCGACAAGTCATTCTGCGCGCGACAGGCGACCATCGCTTCGTGCAGCAACTTGATTTCCGCGATCTCAGCGGGCGTGATGCGCTCGCATGCCAGTTCACCCGAGAACGCCTCCAGGCCGCTCATCAACTCGAACATCTCGCGGATCTCGAGGTCGCTCATCTGCGACACCGACGCGCCCCTGTTCGGGGCGATGTCGATCAGACCTTCGGCAGCCAGCACCTTGAGCGCTTCCCGCAGCGGCGTGCGCGAGATGCCGAGCGTTTCGCACAGCTTGCGCTCGTTGAGCTTGACGCCGGGCGCGAGCATTCCTTCGACGATGAAGTTGCGCAGGTTGTCCACAACCGTGTCGTGCAAGCGGAGGCGTTCCAGCTTCGGCAGGAGCGCGGGCGACAAGCGCGCTTCCGGGACGTCAGGATTTTGCATTCAATACCTCGAAACTCGTTTCGGCAATTTTATCTCACTGGAAGCGGAAAAAACCGCCAGCGGGTTATCCCTAGGCCGTTCGGCCTAATAAAACCTTTGCCTGACTCACCCACTGCGCTAGAGTATTTTGCATGCAAAATTCAATTTGAAGGGTTCGCCACCATGCTGAAGCTCGATTTCCACCCCGCTGGCCGACATTTCCTGCAGATTCCCGGACCGAGCCCGGTGCCCGACCGGATTCTGCGGGCAATGAGCTATCCGACGATCGACCATCGTGGACCGGAATTCGGCGCGCTCGGCCTGAAGGTGCTGGATGGGATCAAGAAGATCTTCAAGACTACGCAGCCGGTCGTCATTTACCCCGCGTCCGGCACGGGTGCGTGGGAGGCGGCGCTTTCGAACACGCTCAGCCCCGGCGATACCGTGCTCATGTACGAGACCGGCCACTTCGCGACACTGTGGAAAAAGATGGCCGAGAACCTCGGCCTCAAGCCCGAGTTCCTTAGCTTGCCGGGCATCGAAGGATGGCGTCGCGGCGTGCAGCCGGAAATGATTGAAAAGCGTCTGCGCGACGACGCACAGCACGCGATCAAAGCCGTCTGTGTCGTGCATAACGAAACCTCGACCGGCGTGACGTCGGACATCGCCGCAGTGCGCCGCGCGATCGATGCGGCCGGCCATCCCGCTCTGTTGCTGGTCGACACGATCTCGGGTCTCGCGTCTGCGGACTATCGCCATGACGAATGGGGTGTCGACGTGACCGTCTCAGGCTCGCAAAAGGGCCTCATGCTGCCGCCGGGTATCAGCTTCAATGCCGTTTCGCAGAAGGCGATCGAGGCTTCCAGGCACGCGAAACTGCCGCGCGCGTTTTGGGACTGGAAAGAGATCATCGAGATGAACAAGCAGGGCTACTGGCCCTACACGCCGAACACGAATCTGCTGTACGGCCTCGCCGAAGCGCTCGACATGATCCTCGGCGAAGGACTCGACAACGTGTTCGCACGGCATAACCGGCTCGCCGCCGCGTGCCGATCGGCGGTGACCGCATGGGGTCTCGAAATCCAGTGCGCGGATCCGGAGGTGTACTCGCCCGTACTGACCGGCGTGATGACACCCGAAGGCGTCGATGCCGACTCGGTGCGCAAGCTCATCTACGAGCATTTCGACATGTCGCTCGGCACGGGGCTCGGCAAGGCGAAAGGGCGCATGTTCCGCATCGGTCATTTGGGTGACTGCAACGATCTCACCCTGATGGCCGCGCTCACCGGCTGCGAGATGGGACTGAAACTGGCGGGAATTCCGCTGCAAGAGAGCGGCGTCGCGGCCGCCATGGACTATTTGACGGAACACGTCGCCAAGCCCGAACTGAAGGTCGCGGCATGAGCGCCGCGTTCGACGTAGCCGCGCTTGCGCGTTTGTTCGCCGAGGCACGCGGGCATCGGGCGAAGCTGGATGACTTGCCCGAAACCGCACGCCCCACGAGCGTGGACGACGCTTTCGCCGCGCAGGAAGCGACGCTCCGCGCGCTGGGCGCCGACAGCAACGATAGTAAGGCGATCGGCGGATGGAAGGTCGGCGCGAAGTCTACCGAGGCTCCCATCCAGGGCGCGTTGCTTCCCGCAAGCGGCGTGCATCGCTCGGGCGCTCGACTTTCGATGCAGGGCTTCGGCAAGGCGGGTCTCGAACTCGAAGTGGCCTTCACCTTCAGCCGCAGCTTTGCAGCGAGCAGCGGGCCGTACAGCGATGCCGACATTTTGAATTCAATCGATCGCGTGCATGCGGCGATCGAAGTGGTCGCGAGCCGCTTCGCCGCGTGGCCCGACATCGACAAGCTGTGGCAGCTTGCGGATTTGCAGAACCACGGCGCGCTCGTCGTCGGTGACGGCGTGCCGTACGACGAAGCGTTCCCGTTCGTGTCGCCGTCAATGTCGTTCACGTACGACGATGCATCGCTCTTTCAGGGTGTACCCGCAAATCCGGCTCGCGATCCGCGCCGTCTGCTCGCGTGGACGATCAACCATGCGGTCTCACGCGGACTGACGGTAGAGCCGGGCACGGTGATCACGGCAGGCTCGTATACCGGCATCGCGTTCCCGGCCAGGCCGGGCACTGCGACCGGAGCAATCCAAGGCCTACCGCCTGTCGAATTGCATCTCGACTAAGGCATGCCGCATCAGGCATTCAAAAGACCATCCGGCACTCACCGACAGCGACGATGCTCAATTCCACGACCGACCGTCTGGTCAAGCCGATCCATCTCGTGCCCGCGTCGGGGCGCGCACGGCCCGATGCGACGCCGACGCCCTTGCAGGCGCGTCTTCAACGAGAGCTTGAAGGCGACGTGCTGTTCGATCGCGCGTCGCGCGGACGTTATGCGACCGATGCATCGATCTATCAAATCATGCCGATCGGTGTCGTCGTGCCGAAAGATCAGGACGACTTGCGACGCGCACTGGATATCGCGTGCGATAGCAATGCGAGCGTGCTTGCTCGCGGAGCGGGCACCAGTCAATGCGGGCAGACCGTCGGCGAAGCGCTCGTTATCGACGCGACGAAGTGGCTGAACAACATCGTCCATTTCGACAAGGACGCGCGCACCGTCACGGTCGAGCCGGGCGTGGTGCTGGATCACCTGAATGCGTGGCTCAAACCGCACGGCCTCTGGTTTCCGGTGGATGTATCGACGAGTGCGCAATGTACGATCGGGGGCATGGCAGGCAACAACTCGTGCGGCTCCCGTTCGATGGAATACGGGATCATGGTGCATAACGTGGACGCAATCGACGCCATACTCGCCGACGGTCACGAAGCGCGCTTCGGCAGGCTTTCGACGATGCATGGCGATGCTCGCACGCGCGTTCTCATCGATGGCGTGCGCGACATCGCCATGCGTGAGCGCGATGAGATGCGCGAACGCATTCCAAAAGTCTTGAGGCGCGTGGCAGGCTATAACCTCGACCTCTTCGACTGCCAGAGTCCGCTGCCCTTCAGTGCGGATGAACCTAACCTCGCGAACCTCCTGGTCGGTTCAGAAGGAACGCTCGCGTTCAGTCGTCAGTTGACGTTGAAGCTCGCGCCGCTGCCCGCGCATAAAACGCTTGGCGTGGTGAACTTCCCGAGCTTCTTCGATGCGATGGACATGACGCAGCACATCGTGAATCTCGGTCCCGTTGCGGTCGAACTCGTCGATCGCACGATGATCGATCTGGCAATGTCGAATCCCGCGTTTCGTCCTGTCATCGAAAAGGCGCTGGTCGGCAAGCCGGAAGCAGTGCTGCTGGTGGAATTCGCGGGCGCGGACCGTGGCACGCAGATGAGCAAGCTCGCACAACTGGTCGAGTTGATGAGCGATCTCGGCTTGCCTGGGTCAGTCGTGCAGATGCCCGATGCCGGGCCGCAAAAAGCGCTTTGGGAGGTACGCAAGGCGGGCCTCAACATCATGATGAGCATGAAGGGCGATGGCAAGCCGGTGTCCTTCATCGAAGATTGCGCGGTACCGCTCGAGCATCTTGCGCAGTACACGAACCGTCTCACCGAAGTCTTCAGGAAGCACGGCACCGAAGGTACCTGGTATGCCCATGCGAGCGTCGGAACGCTGCATGTACGGCCGATTCTCGATATGCGCCGCGATGGCGCAATCAAGATGCGCGCGATCGCGGAAGAAGCGGCGGCGCTCGTACGCGAATACAAGGGCGCCTATTCGGGCGAACACGGCGATGGCCTATGCCGTGGCGAATGGGTCGCGTGGCAGTACGGGCCGCGCATCAATGAAGCGTTCGGCGATATCAAGCGACTCTTCGATCCCGACAACCGCATGAGTCCGGATCGCATCGTTGCGCCGCCGAAAATGGACGATGCCGCGAACTTTCGTTTTCCGCCGACGTATCGCGAGCGCGCAATCGAACCTCGACTCGACTGGTCTGCATGGAACGTGACGCGTAATCCGCTGACCGGGGAAGAGGGCACCCCGCACTCGGGCGGAGATGTCACGCACGGACTCGCGAAGGCAGTGGAGATGTGCAACAACAATGGCCACTGCCGCAAGTTCGACGCCGGCACGATGTGCCCGAGCTATCGCATCACCAAGGACGAGCAACATGTCACGCGAGGCCGCGCGAATACCCTGCGGCTCGCGCTGTCCGGTCAACTCGGTGACCACGGCGACGCGCTCGCAAGTCAGGAAGTCAAAGACGCTCTCGATCTCTGCGTCTCGTGCAAGGGATGCAAGCGCGATTGCCCGACCGGCGTCGATATGGCGCGCATGAAAATCGAAGCGCGTGCAGCATGGACCGCGCGTCATGGATTGCGCCTGCGAGAAAGACTGATTGCGTTCTTGCCACGCTATGCGCCGTATGCGAGCCGGATGCCGGCCCTGAGCGGTGCGTTCGAATCGCGCATGCCGCGCGCAGCGCACTGGCTGAAGACGACACTCGGTCTTGCGCCGCAGCGTGCCTTCCCGGTCTTCAAAAAGCCCTTCCTGGGCGATGCGCCCAACAAGCGCACCACGTCCGCCGACAAGGAAGTGCTCTTGTTCGTGGATACCTTCAACAACTACATGGAGCCGGAGAACGCGCACGCAGCAAAGCGAGTGCTCGAAGCTGCGGGCTATGCGGTTCATCTCAACGAGAAGGCAGGCGAGCGTCCCTTATGTTGCGGGCGAACCTTCCTTTCCACAGGCCTCGTCGACGAAGCCAAAGCCGAAGCGCGCCGTGCGCTCGATGCATTGCTGCCCTTCGTCGAGCGGGGCGTGTCGATCGTCGGACTCGAGCCATCGTGCCTGCTTTCGTTACGCGACGAGTTCCTCGGCTACGGATACGGCGATGCAGCTCGTAAGCTATCCGAAGCATCGTTTCTATTCGAAGAGTTTTTGGTCCGCGAGCGTGCGGCGAGACGCCTGGAACTTGAACTCGGACCGATCGACAAGCAAAAGGCGCTGCTGCACGGCCATTGTCATCAGAAAGCATTCGATGCGGTGCGGCCCGTCGAGACGGTATTGAGCTGGATTCCTGGCCTCGATGTGCAGACGATCGAGTCCTCGTGTTGCGGAATGGCGGGCAGCTTCGGTTATGAGGCGGAGCACTATCAGGCTTCGCAAGCGATGGCTGAGCTGTCGCTGTTGCCGGCCGTACGAAAGGCAAGGGATGCAGGCGATGCCTTGATCGTCGCGGACGGCACGAGCTGCCGGCATCAAATTGCGGACGGCGCGCGGATTGAAGCATGGCATGTGGCGCGAGTGCTCGAACGCGCGCTGTCGAAAACTCACTCGAGCCTGAGGTGAATAAAGCAGGTTTTTATCGAAACCATAACAGCGGACATGCAGATGATCCGAGACAGGAGACGACGCCATGACATCACTTCGCAAACCTCGCACCCGCCGCTTGCATAGACGCAGACCGTAGCAGTGCACGCGGGTACTACGCCCTCATTCGACGCACCGAACGATGTTCCGTATGCCGTGACCATGGCGCATTGCTGCGCCGGGGATACGCACGCGATCTCAAGGAGACGATGATGTTCCGTCGAGCCACTACGCGCGTTCTATTGCTGCTATGCGCGATGTATTTCATCACCTATATCGACCGCGTCAATGTCAGCACCGCCGCGAGTCAGTTCGGCGCCGAACTCGGCCTGTCGCACACGCAAATCGGCTTCGTGTTTTCTGCATTCGCCTATCCGTATCTGATTTTCCAGATCATCGGCGGATGGGTCGGCGATCGTTTCGGCCCGCGTCGAACGCTCACGCTGTGCGCCATCATCTGGGCGGGTGCAACGGTGCTCACCGGCATGGCAGGCGGCTTCGTGTCGCTGATCGTCGCGCGAGTGCTGCTCGGGCTCGGCGAAGGCGCGACGTTCCCGACGGCGACGCGCGCCATGTCCAACTGGATGCCGGCCGATCAGCGCGGCTTCGCGCAAGGCATTACGCACGCAGCATCGCGCATCGGCAATGCAGTGGCGCCGCCATTGATCGTGTGGCTGATGGTGGCGACGAGCTGGCGCGGTGCATTCATTATCACCGGTATCGTCAGTTTCGCGTGGGCCATCGCATGGGTCTTCTATTTCCGCGATAACCCGCGCGATCATCCGCGCATCACCGAGAGCGAATGCGAGACCCTTGCGGACTACTCGGGCGTCAAGCAACGCAAACCCGTGCCGTGGCGCCTTCTGCTTGGCCGCATGGCCCCGGTCACGGCTGTGTACTTCTGCTATGGCTGGGTGCTGTGGCTGTTTCTCGGCTGGATTCCGCAGTACTTCCTGCACAACTATCACATGCCGCTCGGCAAGTCCGCGCTGTTTGCGTCAGGCGTGTTCTTCGCGGGTGTGCTGGGCGACTATCTCGGTGGTTCGGTGACCGATCGCATTTTGCGCAAGAGCGGCAACGTGCGTCTCGCGCGCAATGTAATGGTCGGCGTGTGCATGCTCCTGACCTTGCTGTCGCTCGCCCCGATCTTGCTGGTGTCCAACATATCGATGACGTTCGTCGCCATGTGCCTCTCGGCTGGATTCTTCTTCAACGAGATGACTATCGGGCCGATGTGGTCGGTGCCCATGGACATCGCACCGAAGCATGCGGGCACGGCATCCGGCATTATGAATTCAGGATCGGCGCTTGCCGCGATCATCAGCCCGGTCATTGGCGGGTGGATCATCGACCGCACAGGCAACTGGAATCTGCCGTTCACCGTATCCATGATCGTCATGGCGGCCGGCATCATTCTTTCGTTCACGATGCGGCCGGACCGTTCGCTGGAGGCCGAAGAAGAGAAGACTCAGGCCGCGCACGCGGGCAAGCTGGTGTGAGGCGCGAGGTGGCCGCTCGGCGGTGGAATTGCATGTTGCGTGCCGAATGCAGCATGCAACATGCACCGGCGACGTTCGCGGCCGCTTGTCATCACACCGTGACAGCGAATTACGAGGAATATCGATATGGCAGACATTGAACAAACAGCTGCATCGACGGAACAGGGTGGAGGGCCGCTCGCGGGCATGCGCGTAATCGAGCTGGCGCACATCATGTCGGGACCGATCTGCGGAATGATGCTCGCGGACATGGGCGCCGATGTCATCAAGGTCGAAAAGATTCCGAACGGCGACGATTGCCGGCGGTTTGCGCCGATTCTTCCGAGCGGAGAGTCTGCGTCGTTCCTGATCGTGAACCGCAACAAGCGCGGCATCGCGCTGAATCTGAAAACGGAAGGCGGCAAGAAGGTGCTGAGAACGATGCTAGCGACGGCAGATGTCGTCACGGAGAATTATCGTCGCGGCACGATGGAGAAACTCGGCATGGGCTACGAAGCGCTGAGGGAGGTCAACCCTGGCCTCATCTATTGCGCGATTTCCGGTTACGGGCGCACCGGGCCGATGGCCGACAAGGGCGGTTTCGATCTCATCGCGCAAGGCCTGAGCGGACTGATGAGCATGACAGGCGAGCCCGGCCAGGCGCCGATCAAGGCGGGATCGCCGGTGACGGACATCAACGCGGGCATTCTCGCGGCGCTCGGCGTCAGCGCGGCCTATGCGAGAAAGAAGACGACCGGTTTGGGGCAGATGGTCGACACGTCGCTCTTCGAAGCGGGACTGCAACAGATGTACTGGGCGTTCGCAAACTACTTCGCGGACGGCACGGTGCTGCCGAAGGCAGGCTCCGCGAACCCGACAAGCGCGCCCTATCAGGCATTTCGCACGCGGGACGGCTGGGTGAACATCGGCGCCGCGAATCAGAGCAACTACGAGCGGCTCGTGGGCGTGCTCGACATTCCAGGCCTTGCCGAGGACGAACGTTTTCAGACTAACGCTGGCCGTTTGAGGCATCGGGAGACGTTGGTGGAGATTCTGACCGCGAAGCTGGTCGAGCGCGATACCGCCGACTGGCTCGCCGCGTTCGATGCAATCGGCTTGCCCAGCGGCGCCGTGCTCAGCGTGCCGGAGGCTTCGTCGCATGAACAGGCCATTGCGCGCGGGATGATCGTCGAGACGGAACATCCGCTTGCGGGTTCTATGCGCGGTATCGGGTTGCCAATTCACTTCTCCGATGGGTGCACGAGGCCATCGCGTCCGGCGCCGACGCTCGGACAGCATACGGCGGAAGTGCTGCACGAATACGGCTTCGACGATGCGCGCATACGGTCGCTGAAGGACGAGGGCGCAATTCTGGAGCTTGATGCGCTGTCGTGATGGCTGGACGTTTGCATGTTGCGTGTTGCATGTTGCATGTTGCATGCATCATGCAGCATGCAGAGTGCAAACGTCGGACGGTAAGATGACGGACCGCCTGCCTACTCGTCGAAGCTAACTATGAAGCTCGTGCCCCCTCCCGCTTGCCGTGTCGGCGATGCGCTCTCGACTGTCGCGTCGCCGTCGCTGTTGATCGATCTCGATGCGTTCGAAGCCAATCTCGCGACGATGGCGGCATTTGTCGCGCGCAGCGACGTGGCTCTCAGACCGCATGCAAAGGCACACAAGTCTGTTTCCATTGCTCGGCGTCAGATCGAGGCGGGAGCGGTCGGCGTGTGCTGTCAGAAGCTATCGGAGGCTTATCCGTTTGCGGCTGCTGGTATCGAGAGCATCCATATCAGCAATGAGTTCGTCGGCGCGGACAAGCTCGCAATGGCGGTCGAACTCGCGGCGCACGTGCGCCTCTCCGTATGCGTCGATGCCTTGCCGCAAGTCAACGCGCTCGGCGATGCCGCCGCTCGCGCAGGCGTGAACATCGATGTGCTCGCCGAAGTCGATGCTGGTCAGCATCGTTGCGGCGTGACGAACGAGGACGCGCTGCTGTCACTCGTCGATGCGATCGCCGACCAGCCGTCCCTGCGCTTCGCGGGCATCCAGGCTTATCACGGCGGCGCACAGCACATTGCCGACTGGAACGCACGCAAGACCGAGGCGGGTCACGCGGCCGATCGTGCCGCGAGCTTCGTGCGCGCACTTGAAGCACGCGGCATTCAGAGTGCAGTCGTGACGGGCGGCGGCACCGGCACCGTCGAGTTCGATGCGGCGAGCGGCGTCTATACGGAAGTCCAGCCGGGATCGTATGTCTTCATGGATGGCGATTACGGTTCGCTCGCATGGAACGGCAACCTGCGCTGGCGTCACAGCCTTTTCGTGTTGTCGACGATCATGAGCGCGACGCGGCCCGGAATGGCCGTCTGCGATGTCGGCCTGAAAGGGCTTGCGGTGGATTCGGGCCTTCCCCGTAGCGTGCGTTGGCTGGATGGCAGCGACGAGCCGGCGTTCACGTACGCCGCCGCGAACGACGAACACGGCATGCTGCATGCAAAAGACGGCCAACAGCACGATACAAGGACGCTACTCGGCAAACGCATCCTGCTGCCACCGGGTCATTGCGATCCGACCGTCAATCTTTATGACGAGTACGTGTGCTATCGCGGCGACGAAGTGGTCGACTTCTGGGCAATCGACGCGCGCGGTCTGTCCCGATAGCCGTTCTGCTCCGCGTTGCGCGGATGGAAGGCCAGCAGGTTGGCAGACGCCCTTCATCACGGATCTGGTTCTAATGCAAAATGCCGAAACGCGCGGCATGCAGCACGCCATCCGTGTCTCTACACCGTGCGGCCAGCGAGACAGTCTTCGTGAATGGCCTGGTTTCGTCCGGCGCGTTTCGCCCGGTAAAGCGCGGCGTCCGCACTGTTGAGCAACTTGAGCGCGTCGCTGCCCTGGCGAGGCATCGTCGTCGCAGCCCCGATGCTGATGGTGAGGAAGCCTCTCGGTGAACCGCTGTTCGGAATGGCAAGCGATTCGACTTTCCGTCGCAGCCGATCGGCGAACAGCACCGCGCTCGCCGCCGTTGCGCCGGGCAGCACGATGACGAATTCCTCGCCGCCATAGCGTGCGACGATATCGCCGGGACGCTTCACTGCATGCTGAATACAATCGGCCACGGTGACGAGTGCGTCGTCGCCCATTGCGTGGCCGTATGTGTCGTTATAGAGCTTGAAGTGATCGACGTCGACGAAGAGGGCCGATAGCGGCTGATCGTTGCGGCGCGCGCGGCGCCACTCCTCGCCGAGACGGCGATCCAGCGCTCGGCGGTTGCTCAGGCCGGTCAATGAGTCGGTACCGGCGAGCCGCTGCAATTTTTCGAGCGCGATGGCGCGCGATCGCAGCGAAATCGCCAGCAGCCACGAGATGGCGATGAAGCCGCCGCCGAACATCAGCGTGAGGCCGCCGATGATTGCGCTTCGATGCCGCCAGCCTTCGAGCACATCGTCCTCGGCGGGCGCGACGGCAGCGATGAGATTGGTGCCCGGCACACGCACGAAGGTATAGAGACGGCGGACACCATCGAGCGGGGACGTTGAGATGTACGAGCCCGAAGGCAGATCCTTCATCGCGACGAAGGTTGGCGAAACCGAAACGTTTCGCGCTGCCTTCCCCGTGCCATCGTTTTGCAGGGGAGGTTTGCGTGCCAGCATTACGCCGTCGCGCTGCACAATGAATACCGACCCCGCGCGGCCGACGTTCACGCGCGATAGCAAAGCATCGAAGTAGCTCGTGTTCAGCGCAATGACCGCGACGCCAGCGAACGAGCCGTCGGGCGCGTTAATGCGCCGGCTCAATGCGAGGGACGGCCTGCCGCCGCGCAAACGAGATTCGTAAGGCCCCGAAATATACAGCCCGACGTTCGCGTCTTGCGCGTGGGCCTGGAAATAGCCGCGATCGCTGAACGAGAGGTCCGTGCGGTTCGACGGGTCGCGCGCATCGGTGATTTGCCCCAGCGCATTCATGACGAACGCGCCGCCGATATAGCTCGCCGCCGTCGCGCCGTCGAACAGCACGAGCGGGCGCAGTGCCGGCGACATCTTCGCGACTTGGGGATTTTCCATGCTGCTCACGATGGTGCGTAACGACAGATCGCTCCATTCCACATTGCGTGCAATATCCGCACTGAGCGTCGCAACGACATTCTCGGACGCCTCATGTGCATTCTGCAGCGCCTGCGCGCGCCCTTGCCAGAGCGCGGCAAACGAAAGCACGCCCATCGACAGGGCCATCGCCGTGCCGATAATCCCGGCGAGCAACGGGAAGCGCGAGAACACGTCAGCGACGCGCAGCCACGCGTTGTTGTTACGCCGGAACAAGCGCAGTCCGACGACGCGGCCGGTCTTGCGTACGGCTTTGAAACTACGGGCCATTCGTCTCTCCAAGACGCGGGCTTGTCGTTCGTCGACCTACGGCGCGACCTCGTTGCGTAACGAAAACACCATGAAACAGGGGCTTTCCGTGTCGGTCGAGCGCGCGGCCTGTGTCGTGATTCCACCTCAAGGGGATCAGTTGCATCTATTTGACGAGACGAAGGCGCCTTGTGACGATCGTCCCTTTGTTCCGGTCGATGAGCCACACCGCGTCGATACGCCCGTGCAATGTCGATGTCCTCCGCGTGATGTCGGTGGGCTCTTCATCAGTGGGATCGCTGTGCTCCGAGCGATCGGATAGATAAGGCGGTTCCAGCGAACAGACCAGCATGATCGCAAAGTCGCCGTTGCCACGCGACGGATCGAAGTCGGGAAGCAATGCGCTGCCACGCACGCTCGTTTTACCGCGGTCGCCCGTTTCCAGCTGAATCGTGTCGATAGTCTGAATGAAGCCCTTCGCCTTCGCTTCCGGTGCAATAACGAGTTTCCGGCCGCTCTGGCCTTCCACCTTGCGCTTGAGCAGAATTACGTCGGGTTGCTCGGGTGCCGCAAGCGACACGTTGACGGACAACAGTTTCTTTTTGGATTCAAAACGCACGCCGTACGACGCCGGTATTACGAATGCAAAAGTCCGCTGAGCCTTGGACTGGTCATTGTTCGGGGGCACCGCAGCGCTCGCCGTACGATGAAACGGACGCGCCAGAAACGCGCGCACGCGGCCCGCGATGGTCGGATTCGTCGCAGGTTTCCTGTTTGGCGACGTCGCGGCGGCCAAGGCGTCCCTTACCTGCTCTGGATCGTCGCCCGCGAATTGCGGCGGCAGAGCCGTTGCCGAAAGAATGCCTTCCCCGGACGCGCTCGCTGCGGTCGGCGTAGCCGCTGCCGGCGTCGGCGCTGCGCAGCGGGCGTCCTGCGCGTGGACTGCCGCAGAAAGGCACAACGCTGCGCCGAAGGCCCATACTGCGGCATCTCGACTCTGATTCCAAGAAAACACGAAACTACCCCTGGCACACGTTGCCGAGCCGCTGAAAGGGGCTATCTTAAAATAAAGCTGAGCATTCCGTCGCGATATGCTGTCGGAAAGGGCGACGAGTGCCGGGCCGACGTCGATCTGCGGCCGCCGAGACTTCGCCTCGAAAGCTTGTGCGGACGTCGTTGTCGGGAGAATAAAGAGGCTAGGGCGCTAAGCGGCGCTTCTGACGAAGCTCTGTCCGCTTCCTGTTCACCCGCAAGGACCGTGTTAGACGTCCACGTAACGCAGAAGACTGGGCCGCTTTATAGAAATGGCTGGCAGAAGGTGTACAACACCGTTCAGTGGACGAACGTCTTGTAATGCTGCGAAGGCCGGTTGAGAGGCGACGAGCCCCGCCGTGTTCTATCTGCGTGCCTCGTCGCACCGGCAGTCGCAGTTGACGAAGATGCGAATTCTTGGCTTCTTGGCGCGGCCGCCCATTCTTCCAGTTCGTTGTTCTACAACGCCGCTGCGTGCGAATCCAGAACTCAATCTAGGTACAAGCGGGCCTCGTTTAAGCAAGGTCAGCGAATGCGAACATCGATACGTCGAAACGCCGGTTGCTGACAATGGATGCACGGGCACCACGATAGCCGGCAGTCGCCCGACATGCGCGCTTCGCGCGGACGCAGCCGGTAAACTGAAATGGGGCGCCCGCCCGCGCCCCATCACAACTACAGCATGCACGCATGAAATCATGACCGGGCCGTAACCCCATGCTCCCTTTCACCCTTCGCCTTACGACTCAACATCAAGGTAATGACAGCAGACATCGCAAGCGTTGCCCCGACGACATACAGACCCGCCGCGTATCCGCCCGTCACGTTCTTGAGCCAGCCGATCGCGAACGGCCCGACAAAGCCGCCCAGATTGCCGATCGAATTGATCATCGCGATGCCCGCCGCAGCGCCGGCGCCGGAGAGAAACATGCTCGGCATCGCCCAAAGCGGGGCCTTGGCCGCACTGATCCCAACGTTCACCACGACGAGCGCAAGAACCACGAACAGGGCCGTCGCTGCCTGACCCGCGAACACGAAGCCAACACATGCCAGCGCACACGGAATCACCACGTGCCACGTACGTTCCTCCGTGCGGTCCGAATGCCTGGCCCACAGAATCATCGCGACGACTGCAATCACGCTCGGAATGCCGTTGATGAGACCGGTCTCCATTGCCGTGAACCCGTACTGGCGAATGATGAGCGGCGCCCACAGCCCGAGCGTGTAAAGCCCCGCCGACGTGCCGAAGTAGATCAGAGCCAGCGCCAGGACACGAGGATCGCGCAACGCGTTCCACGCGCCCGCCGTATGACCTGCATGCGCCTGCTTGGCGTCCGCCTCGGCCTTGAGCTTCGCGATGAGCCACTCGCGCTCGTCGGTCGACAGCCAATGTGCTTTCGCGGGGGTATCGGTGAGAAACCTTAGGACGACGAAGCCAAGTACGATCGCGGGGATCGCCTCGATGATGTAGAGCAATTGCCAGTCTGCGAGGCCGAACATCGGCGGCATCTGCATGATCGCGCCGGAGAGCGGCGAGCCGATGGCTGTCGAGATCGGCGCGGCGGCCATGAACCATGCGGCAGCCACTGCCCGCTGTTTCGCCGGGAACCACAAGCTCAGATAGAGGATGACGCCTGGAAAGAAGCCCGCCTCGGCAACGCCAAGTAGGAAGCGCAACACGTAGAAGCTGTTCGGCCCCGTGACGAACGCTGACGCCACTGACACGATGCCCCACGTAACCATCACGCGTGCGATCCAGATGCGCGCGCCGACTTTATGCAGAATCAGATTCGACGGCACCTCGAAAAGAAAGTAGCCGATGAAGAACAGCCCGCCGCCCAAACCGAACGCGGTGGGTGACAGGCCGATGGCCTTGTTCATCGTCATCGCCGCAAAACCGACGTTGACGCGATCGAGAAAGCTGATGAAGTAAAGCAGCATCACGAACGGAATGATGCGCCACGCGAGCTTGCGTGACACGCGAGCTTCGATACCGGAATCGCCGGCGGCTTGATTGGCGGGTTGCATGTGTCTCCTCCTCGGGAGGCGAGCGGTGCTCTTTTGAATACTGGCGATGGAAAGACGCGATGCGCGCGTCCCCCTTGCCCGCGATGAGCGATGCATCGCGGGCAAAGAACCGAATTGAAGATCCTACGGACGACGAATCAATCAGGCGACAGCGGCTTCCGTGCGTTCCACCAATGCGCAGACGGCGGCTGTCACGTGTGCGGTGGTCGCCTTGCCGCCGAGGTCGCCGGTGTGCAGCGATGCATCGGCGGTCACGGCCTCGACGGCGGCCATCACGCGCTTGGCGGCCTCGAATTCACCTAGATGCTCGAGCAGCATCACGACCGACCAGAACGTGCCGATCGGATTGGCGAGGCCCTTGCCCATGATGTCGAATGCGGAGCCGTGGATAGGCTCGAACATGGACGGATAGCGGCGCTCCGGATCGATGTTGCCCGTCGGCGCGATGCCGAGGCTGCCGGCGAGCGCGGCGGCCAGATCGCTCAGGATGTCCGCGTGGAGATTCGTGGCGACGATGGTGTCGAGCGTCGCAGGACGGTTGACCATGCGCGCGGTGGCGGCATCGACGAGTTCCTTGTCCCACTTCACGTCCGGGAACTCCTTCGAGATCTCGAGCGCGACTTCGTCCCACATGACCATCGCGTGACGCTGTGCATTGCTTTTCGTGATCACGGTCAGCAGCTTGCGCGGACGCGACTGCGCAAGTTTGAATGCAAAACGCATAATGCGTTCGACGCCGGCGCGCGTGAGGATCGACACGTCCGTCGCGGCTTCGATCGGATGACCCTGATGCACGCGGCCGCCGATGCCCGAATATTCACCTTCCGAGTTTTCGCGGACGATCACCCAGTTGAGGTCGTCGGGCGTGCAGCGCTTCAGCGGCGCGTCGATGCCCGGCAGGATGCGCGTGGGGCGCACGTTCGCGTACTGGTCGAATCCCTGACAGATTTTCAGGCGCAGGCCCCACAGCGTGATGTGGTCGGGCACGTCGGGGTCGCCTGCCGAACCGAACAGGATTGCGTCCTTGTCACGCAGGGCGGCGAGGCCGTCTGCGGGCATCATCACGCCGTGCTGGCGATAGTAGTCCGCGCCCCAGTCGAAGTTTTCAAACTGGAATTCAAAATTTTGCGTGCAACGAGCGAGCGCCTCGAGCACTTGCTGGCCAGCCGGGACCACTTCCTTGCCGATGCCGTCGCCGGGAATCGTTGCGATGCGATAGGTCTTCATGTCTCCGTTCCTCTTTGGTTTGAATGTCACGTCAGCGTGAAACCACTCTACCTAACTCTGGCCGACGGAACCGGTGCTAGACTCAAAGCATCTTTAACTTCATTTCACAAGTGATTCGTGGCCGAAACCGTTCAGCCGACCGATCTCAGCTTCTTTTCGACACTCGCCGCTTCGGGCAGCCTGAGCGCCGCGGCGCGCGAACTCGGCCTGACGGCGGCGGCCGTCAGTAAGCGTCTCACGCAAATGGAGGCTCGCGCGGGTGTGCCGCTCGTCAACCGGACGACGCGGCGAATGATGTTGACGCCCGAAGGCGAGCTGTATCTGGAACACGCGCGCCGCATCCTGGATCAGATCGACGAGCTCTCTGAACTGCTCGGCAGCGCCAGAAAGAGCCCGAAGGGTTTGCTGCGCGTGAATGCAACGCTCGGCTTTGGGCGCAGTCACGTCGGGCCGGCCATTTCGCGCTTCGTCGCCCGCCATCCGCAGGTGTCCGTGCAGCTTCAGCTATCCGTTGCGCCGCCGCCGCTTACCGACGACAGTTTTGACGTTTGCATTCGATTCGGCGAGCCGCCGGACACGCGCGTGATCGCTCGCCGGCTCGCGGCGAACCGGCGGCTGCTCTGTGCGTCGCCGGCGTATATCGCGGCGCACGGCATGCCCGGGACGCCGCACGATCTCGCGCGCCACAACTGCATCGGCATTCGTCAGGGCGATGAAGCCTACGGCGTGTGGCGGCTGACGACCGGGCGCGGGGCATCGCGCAAGACGGAAGCCGTGCGCATCAAAGGCAATCTCACGACCAATGACGGCGAGATCGCGGTGAAGTGGGCGCTGGAAGGGCACGGCATCCTGATGCGCGCCGAATGGGATCTCGAAGACTATCTCGCCGATGGCCGGCTCGTCGCCGTTCTTCCGGAGCACGAGACGCCGAACGCCGACATCTACGCCGTGTATTCAAAACGCCATCAGATGTCCGCCCGCATTCGGGCGTTCGTCGACTTCATCGCGCTCGATCTGAAACAGGCGCGCAGCGTTTGACGACTCGCGCAAGGAAGCCGAAAGCGGAGCCAAGCGCGGCGCTATACTGAGCAACCCTCAACGCAACAATCGCCGGAAAGCTGTCAAAAACAGCGAAAACGGCTTCGTAAGTCCGAATAAATTGGCTGAACACGACCTCGAAAAACTTAGAATCGACCGCGGACCCGCGGCCGCCACGGTCATGCCGCGGCGCAGGCGCAGCTGGATTCGTTATGCGGTTATTGTGGCCATCATTGCCGTGTTGATCGGCGTTGGCGTCAAGCTCGCCGGGCCGCAGACCGTGGAGACCGTCACTGTCACGTCCGTGTATCCATCGCAGAGTTATACGCTTTTGAATGCAACCGGCTACGTCGTGCCGCAGCGCAAGGCGGCGGTGGCATCGAAGGCGCAGGGACGCGTGGAATGGCTGGGCGTGCTCGAAGGGACAGTCGTCAAGGAAGGCCAGATCATCGCGCGGCTGGAAAGCGCGGACGTGGCGGCGTCGCTTGCGCAGGCACAGGCGCAAGTCAAGGTTGCGCAGGCCAATCTGGAGTTGCAGCGCGCGGAGCTGGAGAACGCTACTGCCAACCTCAAGCGCTCGCAGGTGCTTGCACCGCACGGTGCGATGTCCGCGTCGCAATTCGATGCTGACCGCGCCCGTTACGACAAGGCCAGGGCGTCGATCAATAGCGAACAAGCCGCGATTCTTTCCGCGCAAGCCAATGCGCGGGCCGCGCAAGTGGCCGTCAATCAGACCGTGATTCGTGCTCCCTTCGATGGCGTCGTGCTCGAGAAGCACGCGAACGTCGGCGACAACATCACACCGTTCTCGTCCGCATCGGACAGCAAGGGCGCGGTCGTCACCATCGCCGATATGAAGACGCTCGAAGTGGAAGCGGACGTCGCTGAATCGAATATTGCGCGTATCAAAGTCGATCAGCCATGCGAGGTTCAGCTCGATGCGTTGCCCGACACCCGCTTTGCAGGCCGCGTGTCGCGCATCGTGCCGACGGTCGATCGTTCGAAGGCCACCGTGCTCGTGAAAGTGCGCTTCGTCGAGCGCGATGAACGCGTGCTGCCTGACATGAGCGCAAAGATCGCGTTCCTCTCGAAGCCCGTGCCGCCCGAGGACAAGAAAGCGGTCGTCGCGGTGCAGCCAACGGCTGTCGTCACACGTGGCGGCAAGCAGGTCGTTTATATCGTCGATCACGACAAGGCACGCGAAGTGCCCGTGACGACGGGCGAGCGCGTCGGTGATCTGCTGGCCGTGTCCGGCGTGACGCCAGGGGACACGCTCGTTCTCGCGCCCGGCGACAAGCTCGAAAACGGCGCCAGCATTACCGTGACGAAGAAATAGCGTGAGCACCGCGCCCCTCGTTCAGATCAGCCACGTCGCGAAGTCGTATCGGCGCGGCGTGCAGACGGTGCCGGTACTGACCGACATCACACTGTCCATTGCGGAAGGCGATTTCGTTGCGTTGATGGGACCGTCCGGTTCCGGCAAGAGCACGCTGCTCAATCTCATTGCGGGCATCGACCGGCCCGATAGCGGCGAGTTGCTGGTCGGCGGCCTCGATATCACGCGCTTACCAGAAGCTGCGCTCGCGGACTGGCGCGCATCGCATGTCGGTTTCATTTTTCAGTTCTATAACCTGATGCCCGTGCTGACCGCGTTCGAGAATGTCGAACTTCCGTTGATGCTCACGCGGCTGTCGCGCGCCGAGCGTCGCGAGCGCGTTGCGATGGTGCTCGACATGGTCAACATGAGCGAACGGACGAGTCACTATCCATCGGAACTATCGGGCGGACAGCAGCAGCGAGTGGCGATTGCGCGCGCGTTGATTAGCGATCCGAAGCTTATCGTCGCGGACGAGCCGACTGGCGACCTCGATCGCACATCCGCTGGCGAAGTGCTCACAATGATGCAGCGCCTGAACGAACGCCTCGGCAAGACCATCATCATGGTCACGCACGACGCACATGCTGCCAATGCCGCAAAAGCGCTCGTGCATCTCGAGAAAGGCGAACTGATCGATGGCAAGGCGCGCTAAGCCATGTACGTTCTCAAGCTGATTCTGCGCAACGCGACACGTCATAAGCTGCGCACCGCATTGACGGTGCTGGGACTCACCATCGCCGTGCTCGCTTATGGCCTGCTGCATACGGTTGTCGATGCATGGTATGCGGGCGCGGCGGCGGCATCGAACGCGCGGCTCGTGACGCGCAATGCCATTTCGCTGGTGTTCCCTTTGCCGCTAGCCTATGAGAACCGCATACGCGGCGTCGATGGCGTCACGATGGTCGCGCGCTCGAACTGGTTTGGAGGCGTCTATCGCGACCCCAAGAACTTCTTCGCGCAATTCGCGGTGTCGGACAATTACCTCGATCTTTATCCGGAGTTCATTATTTCGCCGCAAGCCCGTACGGATTATCAGCGTGATCGAAAGGGCTGTCTCATCGGACGACAACTTGCAACGCAATACGGCTTCAAGGTCGGCGACGTCATTCCGCTGAAGGGGACGATCTATCCGGGTACGTGGGACTTCGTCGTGCGCGGCATCATGGAAGGACGTGACGAATCCACCATTACGCGGCAGTTGGTGTTCCACTGGGAATACCTGAACGAAACCATTCGCAAGACGACGAAGCGCAGTGTGGATCAGGTCGGGGTGTATGTCGTCGGCATCGAGAATCCGGATCACGCTGCGATCGTTTCACGCAATATCGACAGCGTCTTCAAGAACTCACTCGCGGAGACCTTGACGGAGACGGAACAGGCATTCCAGTTGGGCTTCGTTGCGATGTCGAATCAGATCATCGCGGCGATACGGGTGGTGTCGTACGTGGTGATTCTCATCATCATGGCCGTGATGGCCAATGCCATGGCGATGAGCGCGCGCGAGCGAACCGTCGAGTATGCAACGCTCAAGGCGCTCGGCTTTGGTCCGGCGTTTCTCTCGATGCTTGTGTTCGGCGAATCACTGGCGATTTGCGCCATTGGCGGCGGCATAGGGATGTTACTCACGCCGCCTGCTGCCGTCGTCTTTCAGCACGCAACGGGCGGCGTGTTTCCGGTATTCAAGGTATCGCACGAGACCATGCTCTTGCAGGCTGTCTGCGCGTGCGCCGTTGCGCTTGCGGCGGCGGTCGTGCCGGCGGTTCAGGCAAGCCGTGTGCGTATCGTCGAAGGCTTGCGCGCCATCGGCTAGGAACTTACGACGATGGCCATTCCCGTTTCCTACGTCGCACGCAATCTATGGGCGCGCCGCCTCACGACGATGCTGACCGCAAGCGGCCTTGCGCTCGTCGTGTTCGTCTTCGCAACGGTGCTGATGCTCGATGCGGGGCTGAAGAAGACACTGGTTTCGACGGGTGAGCGCGACAACGTAGTCGTCATTCGCAAAGGCGCGGAGACAGAGATTCAAAGCTCGATCGATCGCGCGCAGGCCAATATTCTGGAGATGCATCCGTCGGTGGCGTTGAATGGCAATGGCGAGCCGCTTGCATCGAAAGAGACTGTCGTGCTTATTTCGCTGACGAAACGCGGCACGAGCACGCCGGCCAATGTCGTCATTCGCGGCGTGTCTGCGATGGGCGTCGAATTGCGTCCGCAAGTGAAGCTCACGGCTGGGCGCATGTTCAAGCATGGCTCTTCCGAAATCATCGTCGGAAGCAGCATTGCCAAGGGCTTTGGCGGCACGCGCATTGGAGAACATCTGCGCTTTGCGCAGCGCGACTGGACCATCGTCGGTCATTTCGATGCCGGCGGCAGTGGCTTCGACTCCGAAATCTGGGGCGATGCCGATCAACTCATGCAGTCTTTTCGCCGCACTACGTTCTCGTCGATGATCGTGCGCCTCACGCGCAGTGATGCCTTTGAGCGCTTCAAAAGCGATATCGACGTGGACCCGCGTCTCGCTGACGAAGCGAAACGCGAACAAGTGTTTTATGGCGACCAGTCCAAAGCGCTCTCAACCTTCATCAATATTCTTGGCGTCACGCTGTCCGTTATCTTTTCGATAGCGGCGATGATCGGCGCAATGATCACGATGTATGCGTCGGTCGCCAATCGCGTCGCCGAGATTGGCACGTTGCGTGCGCTTGGCTTCAAGCGGATCGACGTGTTGTTTGCGTTTCTGCTCGAAGCGCTCTTGCTCGGACTTGTCGGCGGAATGGCCGGTCTGGGCTGCGCCGCGTTGATGCAGTTCGCCTCGTTCTCCACGACGAACTTTCAGACGTTCGCCGACCTGTCCTTTCGCTTCATTCTCACGCCGTCGGTCGTCGCGCGTACGGTGGTGTTCTCGCTCGTCATGGGCTTCGTCGGCGGGTTCCTTCCCGCGCTGCGGGCATCGCGCTTGAGTATCGTGGATGCACTGCGGGCGCGTTGATCGTTCGATTCGGCTGACATGTCGATACAAAACTATTGAATATTCGAAATCGCTAACGCGCAGTAGATTGGGTCTTCGCAAGCGATGCTTGCATCGCATTCTTAGGCTGCTTGGAGGTTCATCATGCCGCTCGTTCGAATTTCGCTCATCAAAGGCAAGTCGCGAGAACAAATCCGCGCGATTTCCGATCAGGTCCATGAGGCGTTGGTCGAAGCGTTCCAGGTTCCGGCCAAGGACCGCTTCCAGCTCATAGAACAACGCGACCGTGACGACTTCATCTACGACGCAAGTTATCTCGGCATCGAGCGAAGCGACGATCTGGTATTCATTCACATCACCGCTAGCGACTGGCGCGACCTCGCGACCAAAAAGGCTTTCTACAAGACGCTTGCGACGCGTCTTTCGGCGTCGCCCGGCTTGCGGCCGGAAGACGTGCTGATCGTGCTGGCGCCCAACCGTCGAGAAGACTGGTCGTTCGGACACGGGCTGGCGTCGTATGTGGAGCCGGACGCCTGATTGAATCTCCGCTACCGGTATGACGCGCCGCGCGTACCGTTGATCGCGAACACGTCGCCTTCCGGTGCATGGTCGACTTTGCCGTTGCGGGGGACAAGTGGTATTCGCCGCGTGCTGTCAGGGGCTAGATGAAACCAGTCGAGCTCTGCGTAATAGTGATGGTCCGCCACATGCACCCAGCGCGCGAAGTGCGTTGCACTGACGTTGAGCGCCCATCCGTTATCGTCTTTATCGAGTGAGACGCTCAAGCCTACATCGCGGCGTTCGCTGACGGACATATCCGGAAGGTGAAAAGCCTCGGACAGCAGTTCGCCGGTATCCGCATTGGTGAGACGCACGTGCGTTGTATCGTGTGCGCGCGGACCAAAACGGTATGCATACGCAGTATCGAAAAACGCGCCAATGAGCGAGCTGGAATTGATTCTGTGAATGCTGTGAGCCTGCAGAATGATCTCGCATGAACCGCCCGCGACTTTCACCGCGCCATCGCGCAGGCAGGTCAGTTCCACGCGCGCGCGGGTTTCATGAGCCGTTTCATTGACGAGATGAACGTCCAGACCGTCGAGACCTTCGTCGGTAATGAGCGCCTGCACGGGTTGCAGCACGCGGGCAAGCCCATGCAACGCACTCTTCGGGACACCGAATACGTCGATCACGCCCCAACCGGCGCCGGGCCGCAGATCGAGCAAGTTCCACACGATGCCACCCGTGCATGTCGATCCCTTGCGTCGCCATTCGGAAAACACTGCGCCCATCACATCTGCAACGACGGCCCGCGATAGCGTCAGATAGCGCTCAGGATCTTCGTAGCGCAGTCGCGCGACGTCGACGCCATAGAGCGATCGCAGGTAATGTTCGCGCACGTCGTCGAAATCCCAGGCCGCGCCAGCATCGCGCGGCACGGCGATTTTCCATCGCGGCTCGTGCGGCCGTGATGCGTTAGGCGTTGCGCGCAGAGCTACATCATCGGGAACGTTGGCGAACGCAAGGCATTCCGATGCGAAGCAGACTTGCGCGCGGCGCGCATCGTCGAAAGGGCGTTGATAGGCCCCAACGCCGTAGTAATGCGTGTTGCCGCCGCGCGTTCCGAATGGCATGGAGAGTCTGTCTCCTGGCGCTGCACTCGGCGAATTGACGACATAAGGAACGTCTGGCCGCATCGCCGCAATGATCGAAGGCAATTGCTCGGTGAATAGCGGCTGTTGATAGGCGTCGAAGGGCAGACCGAGCATTGCCGCCTGCTGGTGCACTTCACTTCCGCCACACAACACTGCAAGCGATGCGAAGCGTCGCGTGCGCGCAAGGAATTGCTGCGCTTCCAGTTGCACGCTCCGCTGAAACGCATCGTCAGTCGGATAATCGAAGTTGGCGAATGCGAAGTCTTGCCACACCATGATGCCGTGTTCGTCGGCGAGTTCGTAGAATGTATCGGATTCGTAGAGCGTCGTGCCGCTTACTCGAATGATATTAAGGCCTGCTCGACGGCATGCGTTGAAAATCGCATTTAGTTTTTCGCGCGGCGCGTCCAGTGCGACGATATCGGCGGATGTCCAGCATGCTCCGCGCGCAAAGACGGGCACGCCATTCACGACGAGTTGAAAGCCCGCGCCATCCGGGCCGCGATCGACTTCGATTGTGCGGAAGGAAACGTCGCCCAGCGAAATATCCTCATGCGATGAGCGTGTGATCGTGACCGGATAGCGTACAGGCTCGCCATGCGTATGCGGCCACCACAAGCGCGCGTGCGTTACGCGGACTCGCCCGGTCAGGGTATGCGCATCGCGCCAGTGAAGCGACGTCGATGCATTGCCGCATTCAAGCCGCATATCGTCAGGCGCTTGGGCGTGATAGAAGCGCACGGTCACATCGAGCAGGCCATCGCTGCCATCGACACTCGACGCCATCTCCACGCGATCAATCGATGCCTGAGACTCGCCGATGATCTCGACCGCACGCCACGGTCCCGCAGGCTGAATTGCAGGGCACCATCCCGGCATATGCCCGAGCAGCGTCGTTCGAACATTGCGCAATGTTGCGGGCTGCGCGAGCTTCGGGCGCCAGCGTGCGCGTCCGCGTTTGGCGGCGAGCGCCGGAGCGATGGATCGAAAGCAGATATGAAGCGTCGTTTCGCCCGCCATTTCGATGTCAAGGTCATGTGCCAGAAACATCGAATCGGACTCGAGCAGCTTGCGGCCGTCGATCCATACTTCGGCGATTGTCGCAAGGCCGTTGAAGCGCAGACGTCGCTTGCCAGTCGCGTGAAGCGTGACGCGATACCAGTGGTCCGACAGTGCATACGCCTGCGCGAGTGCGTCGTCTTTCACGCATGCCGCGCGGTGCGCGGAAGCCACCGTTCCAGGCACCGGAGCATCGAGCCAGTCCGTATAGGCGTCGAGCATGTCGGGCGTTTCACATGCGCCGGCGGGCGTGCTCACGCATTGCCAGCCAGCGTCGAGGGCGCGCGGCGCGAGCGGCGAGGCCTGCATAGACTTTCCTTTTTATTCGTTTTCTTTTGCGTGTCCAAACTGCGCTAGCGCGCGGCCAAGGCCTTATAGAAAGCGCGCAGCAAGCGGCTCGATGACCTTGTCATACGATGCTTCGAGCGAGTCGAAACAGTCCGTGCACGGATCGGAACGTGAACGCATGCGCGCGCGTGCGAGCCGGAACTGCATCACCATAGCTTCGCTTGCCATGGTTTGCGCGCTCGTCTGTATGTCCACGGGCACATCGACGCCATTTGCATTGAGCCAGGCCAGATACTTCGACAACAACTCGAAGTTCGATCCAAGCTGACGCATGACATTGAACGTGTACAGATGGTAATAAGCGACATCTCGTTCAAGCAATGTGCGCAAATGTTCAGGAAACTCTCTGCGCCATTGCGAGATCGGATTCAGAGCAGGACGATCCGCAAGACGCAACCTGAGTAAGTCCAACGAGCGTTGCACGAGCGCGTCGCCTTCGAGAGGTGGACGCGCGCGTTTGACGAACTCCACGTACGGAAAGAGCGCATGCACGTCGCCGGCGAGATTGGGCATCAGGCGAAAGACACCCTCGTAATCCTCGCCGGCTAACGCGAAATAGCCAGCGTTATGGAAGTAGGTGATGTGCTTTGCCTGGGCATCGATCGTGTCGATTGCAATCGTGGTCTTCGAGTGAGTCTGACGATACGCTGTCGCACGCGTGTCGGGCAAATAGAAAGCATCGACCTCGGCGACGACCACATGACCGCGCTTCGTCTGCTCGCGGACATGCGCTTCGAAGGTGTCGTAAAGGGCGAGCTCCTGCGCCTGCAATCCATAGAGCCTGCCGATGTCGTCGAGCGAGAACTTCGGAAACGTGAACTGATCGCCCTCGAAGTCCTGCGTCACGGTAAAGCCTAGCGCCGCATGCGGATCGCAGCCCAGATGATGCAAGAGCTCGATCCACAAGTCGACATAGCAATTCGTTTCTAGCCAGACACGCTCGCCGCGATGCAGTGCATGGCGGCTTGCTTCATCGTCTGTGCCGGTCAGTGCTTCTGCGGGCGAGCGTGCGTTCATGCCTCTTCGCCCATGTTGGCGAGACCATCTGCGATGATCGGGTCGGCATTGCCCCACAGCAGTTCGCGCACCGGAGCAGGCCATGCCTTCACGTCGAGGCCATGATGACGGAAAAGCGCAAGGGTCGTGCGCTCCATGCCGAAGCCTACGCATGCGGTATGCGCGACGCTATCGTCGGCCTGGCGGATGTTCCACAGCTCGCCAAAGTGCTCCATGTGATAGTTGAACGAGAGGCAAGCGGTCGGGCGGTCGGGCGTGGCAACCGGCACCAGCAATTCGAACTTGAGTTGCTGCGCGCGCTGGCTGTCCGCGACGATCTTGCCGCCACGGCCGAAGAACGGATCGTTAGCGAGGTCGATTTCGAATGGCAACTGCAGAAGGCGCACGAGCAACGATCCGCGCTCGATCCATTTCTGTCTGAACGCCATCACCTGTTCAGGGCTGCCGACGCGGATATATTCGCGCATGCGGAACATCTGCATGCGGCCCGGATCGATGGAAGGCTCGTGACGGAAACAATAAGAGAACGCATCGAACGTTGCACCGTCCTTCGCGAGGTTGCCGCGCTTGGCGACGAGCGGATAGATCGGATAGCAAGCGGCCGGCGTCAGGACGAGGCGCGTCGGCTTCTGCTGATCCATCCATTCGTCCGAACGCTCTTCTCCCTCGCCGATATGCACGATCTTGTCCAGTGCTTCCAGCAGGCGATGATGTCCGCGGTCATTGCCCGCGAAAGAATGGATGGTGCCGGCCAGATTCGGGAAGCTCTTCAGATACTCACTGTCTTCGAAGTCGCGGCGACGCATGGCCGGCGGAAAGCGCAGCACTTCGGCGTGCTGGTCCGCGCCGAGCAGAGTGATTGCTTGATTCAGGCGCTCGACGATATCTTCGAATATCGCGCTGCGGCCATAGAGTCCGTCTTCGCCCGTATCGATGAGAATGCCTGCTTCGATCAGGCGGTCTCGCAAGGTGAGATCCGATTTGTCGTAACTTGCCTGCGTCGCTTGTGATTGTGCCTCAGCCATGATTGCGGCTTGTTCGGTCGGCATGTTCATATCGTTATAGGTCCCCGGTTGCGGCGCGCTGCGCAAGCAGCAGGTTCGCCGTATTCAATTCGATGCGGTCGTTGCTTATCATGAGCGGCGCGGAATGCAGGTCGCGCAGATGCCGTCCCACACTAAACGGTGTGTCGTTCTTGTAGCCCGCCATGCCGCAGATCATCAGCGCTTCCTGCACGACGCTTACTGCGGATTGCGAGATCGCGAGCTTAAGCATGTTGAGGTCCGACGCAAGACCGATGGACGCGGTGAGCGGCGCATCGATATCGTCCGTGCGATTCGCGTGACGCGTTTCACGCTCGCTTTGAGCTGCTTCGACCGCCGCAAGCGATTCACGCAGACGCGCCTGCATCATGCGCACTGTGGTAACCGCTTGCGAAAGCCGGGATGCGGATGGTGGCAACGCTCCCGGCTTGCCGCGTGACTGATTGCGGAAGAACTGATGCGCACGATGCAATGCGTCCGATGCAATCCCGATCCATACCGATGACCACAACGTATGCGAAACGGGCAGCATGCTTTCATCCGCGATCTTCGAGAACGTTACCGGCAGGATCTGTTCTGCAGCGCCCTTCGCGATGAGCCGATGTCCTTCACTGCACGTGCCACGCATCCCCAACGTGTCCCATGTGCCGCGCTGTTCGAGCGTGAACGTCTCACGCGGAGCGACGATCAATACCTGATCCGATGCCGGTGCGTCGGGATGACGACGCGCAGTGACGAGAATGCAGTCCGCGAACTTGCCGTACGAGATGGTGGTCGCGAGCTTCTCGATGGTGAACGCATCGTCGACGAGATCGACGGCGCATGCGCTCGTGCGCATGTTGCCGCCGATGGTCTCTTCCGAAGTTGCCGAAGCAAGCAGCAACTGCTCGTTGACCATGCGTGCAAGGAAGTCGCGCTGCCAGGGCACGGCCACACCATGATCGACGATGCACACGACCTGGCTTTGGTGCATCGCATAAATCATGGCCGATGAAGCGCAGCCTTTGGCAAGCGCCTCGCACAAGCGGGCGACGCCTGTTATCGAAAGACCATCGCCGCCATGAATGACTGGCACCATGGCAGAGAAAAGCCGCTCTTCGCGCATGGCCGCAATTGCTTCCGCAGGAAAGCGCGCTTCCTTGTCGACTGCATCGGCGTGCTGGGCTGCGATCGCCGCTACGCGATGCGCCGCTTCGAGCAATTCGGCTTCGCTGCGCGGCGCCGCACTCTTATCGACGCTTGCGAGTTGCGACGCTTCCAGTTCCTGCGTCGCGGCGTTCATGCGTCCGCCTGTGATCGACGCAGTTCTTCGACGGCCGCAGCGAGCGAATCGACGCTGGAAAAAAGTCGACGCGTCAGCATATGATCGGGAATCTCTACGCCGAATTCATCTTCGATTGCGAGCATCACGTGAACCGTGGCAAGCGATGAGAGACCGGCGGCGTAGAGATCGTCGCTATCGGAGAGAGTGTCGATGGACACGTCGAGGCGTGCGGACTCGGAAAGGATGCGGCGCAATTCAGTTTTCATTTGTGTCTGGTTTCCCTTGTACTTGGCCAAAGCGCATTTGGCCAATCGGGTCTGAAACGGGTCTACGTTTCAAAGGCCCACTCAGGTTATTTAGGCCGGGACGTACAGGTGGTGGTGATTTGCTCAAAGCATCGTTCAGGTTCTTGGAGCCCTCGCACTCACCGTCGAGGTAGTTTTATCGTATTTAACGAATTCGCAGGGGTGGACGTCCGTGCGATGGCGCACGGTCGTCCCCCATGAGCAGGGCGTCCGGCTTGACGGATGTCTTGGCGATGCTCGCTAGATTACGTTAGCCGTTCAGGCGCTTTTTCGAGCGTTGGTTTTTACCTGCTGCATTTACCCTAGGCAGTAAGTTTTATTCGTGATTGCAAGGTTAATGAAATAATCAGCGGATGAGAATTAAACGAATCTGCTTTCGATGGCGCGTGGTTTTGATGTTCTTATTTCGCGTTGTCTAGCGCTCTGTTAAGTGGTCCACCTCGCACGAGGGCGTTTTAGCTGGTGTTAGACACGGCTGAAAATCTGTACGGTTCACCACGCAAGAGGGAACGGCGACTGAGGTTATTCAAGCTCTTGCGTTTGCCGCGCTCCGACGGCGCAGAGACGTCAGAAGCCGCCGCATATGAAGCATCCGGTCGCGCCGACGGATGATGCGGGCGTCACAAGCGATGCCGTGCTAGTTGCGGACATTCTTTACGACACTATTGCCGACACCGACGCGTTGCATGACGAAACCGGGTGAGACCGCGCGCATCGTCATGGAAGTGAGTGACGACACGTCTTTCTCGAAAGACCGAGCGCAAGCGGCAACATCGACGTTGCGGCGCATGTTAGTGACGAAGTGAAGCTCGTCAAACGTACGGCCCGGATCTACAACTTGCGCGACATCGTCGAAGCGCCGTTCGCCGATTGGCGCACGCAAAGGACGTTTGACGACTTCGACGCGGTGCAGAGCGCCGTTAGCCAACCGGGCGGCGTCGATCCCGCATGGAACGCGCTCCCCGATGCGGTCCACGGCGAAGCGCGGACAGTTGCATGAAGATATGTCTTTGGCGACGCGAAGGGACGCGCACGAAATGTGCTGTGGTGCTTAGGCGCTGTAGCCGTTAGCCGAGCGCCCCACCACGCCGATTGCATGCTGCATGCCGAATGTGGCGCGCAGAATGCAATCGTTCCTTGCCGTACAGACAAACTTCACCGAAGAGGCTTGACATGAAGAAACGCAGATTGACGTTGTTAGCTGTCGTGGTGACAGGCGCGACATTCGCCTCGGGCGTCGCACTGGCTCAGGCCGGGGGCAACGGCAACGGGGGATCGGGCGGCGGCAACGCTCACGGCGCCGCGACAGCCGGACCCACGGTCGGGGGAGACAATGCATCCCCGCCCGGAAGCACCCGCAAAGGCGGCTTTCACTTCAAGCACAAGAAGAAAGCGAAGCCGGTCGAATCGACCACGCAGTGAGCCGCGTTCGGTCGAACGCGACGAGCTAGGCTGCCGCGCTCTCGGCGTCGAGGTCGTCGGTGCCGAGGCGCGAGAAGATATCGCATACGGCACGCATCTCGGCCTCGTCGCGTATGGTCACGACGACTCGCGTGATGCTGCCGAAGCCTTCCGCTTCGGGACCGTGCGTGTCGGCGCGGTCGAAGTCGGGAAGGATATCGTCGCCCGACGACGCGATGTCCAACGCCTCATAGGTGTCACCCTGGCCGACGTGCTCGGCGATGATCCATTGCGTCGGCGAACTGGCGCTCAGCGCAATCGACATCTGGAAGTCGGCAAATCCGCTCATACGCGCCACGCGGATTCGGTCGCTGGCGATGCCTTCTGCCTGCAGATCCCCAAGTGCTTCATCCAGCTTGCGGGAGCCGCAAAACGCCCCGGATACTTCTCGCATCATTGCTCGTCTCCTGGCGGCCAGCCTTGAGGTGATCGCGCACAGTCAGCGCATTCGCGCCTCCTGAGTCGAAGTGGCCGCTTGCCTGCAAATCGGTTGCTGTGTTCTGTCTTGCTCCGCTTCGACTCGTCCGGGTAAACGTGATGCCTGACCAGCGAAGGCCTCTCTACGCAGGGAAGGACGAATCGATTATCGAGCTTTCAAAATTCGCCTGTACGCGATGGTTGGCAATCGAACAGATGCGTACGTGCGGGGTGGCGCGTCTGACGACGATCAAGCAGCAGCCGGCTTTCCGGCGCAGGCGCTGTCGTCACTTCAGGCGGTACGTGAACTGTACGCTGCACCGCGCTGCGTTTCAACGAATTGTTCTTTGCATTCAATCGCCGGGGTCAATACGGATGCAGCCGTCACGTACATCCATTCCATAGCCCGCATTGCCGATAAGTCGTCGTACAAGCTTCGTCGCGCCCTATAATGAGCCATTCGCATTCGAATCCGGCTCTTTCATGTCACAACCACCCGCACCCGGCGCGCTTCGCCGTTCCCGCAACCTCACCGAGGAAGTCGTCGCCGAGCTGTCCGAGCGCATTCGGAGCGGGGCGCTGCAGCCCGGAGACAAGCTGCCGACCGAGTCGGAAATCATGGCGCAACTCGGCGTGAGCCGCACCGTCGTGCGCGAGTCCATTTCCCGATTGCAGGCGGCGCGGCTGGTGCAGACGCGTCATGGCATCGGGACTTTCGTGCTCGAAGCGGGGGATCACGACCGGTTCCAGATTGAGGCTGCCGGTGACCTGACCGTACGCGATGTGATGGCGATTCTCGAGTTACGTATCAGCCTCGAAGCGGAGGCGGCAGGTCTAGCCGCGATGCGTCGCACGGACGAGAACCTCGCGCAGATGCGCCGCGCGCTGGATGAGTTCGAACGGCACATCGCGGAAGGTACGGGCAACGCTGTCGCAGCCGATGTCGCATTCCATCTCGAACTGGCGAAGGCGACAGGCAATCGCTACTTCCATAGCATCCTGAGTCAGCTGGGCAACACCATCATTCCGCGCACGCGAGTGAATTCGGCTGCGCTTGCGCATCACGATCCGGGCAGCTATCTCGATCGCGTCAATCGCGAGCACGAGGATATCTACGATGCGATCGCACGCCGGGATGCCGAGGCGGCCCGCGCAGCGATGCGTATGCATCTGTCGAACAGCCGGGAGCGGCTGCGGCGGGCTCAAGAGGCGTCGCTCAAGGTCTCGGATGCGAGCTAGGATAGCGGTGCTCCGTCTATAAGGCGGGGTGCTTGCTGCGCGAATCGGATGCTGCATGCGGCATGCGGCATGTGGCATTCAAAATGCCGGTTGGTGTTCGGACCCGATCTTTGCCGGTGCATTCGACAATAGGCGCTAAGTCCAGCTCTCATGTCGCGTTCACCAAAGTCCACCTGAATGTGCTGGTGGCACATGTCCGCACGCCTACGCGACTCGCAGCGGTTTTCCAAAAGCATTCCATTACTTCGCGAGCCGAAGCAAGAGCCCTGCGTTGCAGTAGTGCGCCAGCGACAGCAGCTTTCCCCGCGGATGCAACAGCGACAAATGCGGTCTAGCGCAGCCCGCGGCGCATTCGACGCTACCGCTTATCAAGACCGAGCCGTGCGCGTCTACAGCAAGCAAGGTTGCCCGCCTCAAGCCGCTTCACAATCGAACGACGCGACTAGTTTGCACCACGCCGGCAAACCATACAGTGTCGAGTTCCGAAGCAAGCGCCCTCAACGAAGCAGATCTGCGCATCACAAACCGCCGCGCGTCCCAAAGAATGAGCACAAGCGCATAACGTACTCAATTGCCCAGCCGACCAACTAAACTCACTCAGCATCCCACCCGCGCAACATTACGTTCCATCTGGCGCACTTCCGCCAGAATTATGACGCCCGTATCCTGCTCGTCGCTTTCCGCACTTTGCCATTGATGTCTTCTGCCACCACGGTGGCGTCTGTAACAATCGCGCCGGATGATGGATGCCCGGCTATTGCCCGATAACGTCGAAAAAGGAGAAGCACCATGCCGTACGTCACCACGCAGGACAACGTCGAGATTTTCTATAAAGACTGGGGCCCGAAAGACGCACAGCCCATCGTGTTTCACCACGGCTGGCCGTTGTCCTCCGACGATTGGGACGCACAAATGCTCTTCTTCGTGCAGAAAGGATATCGCGTGATTGCGCACGATCGACGCGGCCATGGCCGCTCGTCGCAAGTCTCCGACGGGCACGACATGGACCACTACGCAGCGGACGCCTTCGCTGTCGCGGAAGCACTGGATTTGCGCAATGCAGTGCATATCGGCCATTCGACCGGCGGCGGCGAAGTAGCACGCTACGTGGCAAAGCACGGCGAACCGGCGGGACGCGTTGCGAAAGCAGTGCTCGTCAGCGCAGTGCCTCCGCTGATGCTAAAGACCGAAGCGAATCCCGAAGGGCTGCCCATTGAAGTCTTCGACGGTTTTCGTAAAGCGCTTGCCGACAACCGCGCTCAATTCTTCGTCGATGTTCCGGCCGGTCCTTTCTATGGATTCAACCGTTCCGGTGCGACGGTGCAACAGGGCGTCATTCAGAACTGGTGGCGGCAGGGCATGATGGGCAGCGCCAAGGCTCATTACGAAGGCATCAAAGCATTCTCGGAAACCGATCAGACCGAAGATCTTCGGTCGATCACGGTGCCGACGCTTGTTCTCCATGGCGAAGACGACCAGATTGTGCCGATCGCCGATGCAGCGCTGAAGTCGATCAAGCTGCTTCAGAACGGAACGCTCAAGACGTACCCGGGGTTCCCGCACGGCATGTTGACGACCAATGCCGAAATCCTCAACGCCGATCTGCTCGCATTCGTGCAGTCTTAAGCTCTCTCACTCGCGGGAATGGTTAGTACGTTTCCGCGAGTGCCTCACCGGGCAGCGTCATTAAGTTCGGTGAAATAATGCGAATCGCATGTCATCTATTGCGCACGCTCGAGCAGGCCCTCGCCAGACTAGAGCGTTCACTGTGCGCCGTGTTGTCGGGGACGAGCTGCCCCGTGCTGCCTCGCATTCTCGTGTGCCGCGACTTAATTGCGCTGGTGCCGCGCCGGCTCGTGCGTCCCGGCGAAGGATTCGTGAACGTCGACGCGCGATCGAGCTGTCCGGTTTTCTACAGACCGTGCGCGGCACGCGTGGGTCTGATTTGGAACGTGCCCAAAATTCGTGTGACGTGTCGCTTGAGCGGCCGCCTGCTGTCGAATCAGGAATGCGTTCGATGAACATCCTGCCTCTGACTAACAACCGGTGGCGGATCGCTCGTTGCTTGCGCGAAGATAATCGTCGTCGCTAATTGCTCGGCGTCTTCCGCACCGCAAACCGGACACGCCTTGAGTGCTCTGTCCTGGCTATCCACGAAATAAAGCTTGCCGCAATGGGCGCAGTTGATGACCATGATCATTACCTCGACTGCAACGTAATTTATAGCCCTGGTTACTGACTTGGACCGCGTACGTTGAGAACGGGTACTTATCGCGGACATTAAGTCGAGAGAAAAGGAGCATTCGCCATGCCTGATTGCGTTGGCCGTCGCCTGTCGCGCGCTGAGGTCGCGCTTGCACTCGTCGTCGCATTGAATTTGGCCGCTTGCCAGTCGACTGGACAGTCATCGTCACAAGTGTCGCCGACCCGCGCGCATCAGTTGTGTGAGTTACGCGAGCTGGAAAGCGTGGGTTATCAACCGTGGCAGGAGGACTTTTACTATCCGCGTAATTTGCAGGCGGCACAGGCGCGTCTGGAAGCAGCGAAACGCGCGCGCGGACTTGAAGGCGTCGATACGTGCGCTACAGCCGACGCGAGCGGAAACCCACGCTAAAACTGATCGCCAGAATTCACCGGCGTCCATCCGAATACGCTTTCGAAGCGCTCGCGAAAGGGAGTGCGAATGAGCGGTGGAGACTGCCGGATATATGCTTCAGCACGGCCGCGATCCTCATCGTTGAGTGAGTTCATGTACGTGATTGCTTCGTCGACGCTTGGCATACGGCCATTCCGATCGTGCGACTTTGGAGGGAGCGCGGTCCAGACGACAGCGTCCGCGCCATTGCGCGCGAGCCACTCAGCGAATGCGTGAGATTGTGGATAGTCGACGCCCGTCGGTGGTGGAACGCTGCCGATCCATTCTCTTTCGTTGATGCGTACGTCTTCGCGCTTGCGCAACGCTTCGCGAGCGGCATCGAGTGAGTCCACCGCGATGGGAGCCCAATAAGTCGTCGATACGGGAGCAGATGCAAGGACGACAAGACTTGCGATCTCGCCATCGGAATGCCGCGCGAATTCAAGCGGTATCGAAGGACCGCCCTCGCGCCAGTCCCCTTCGATTGGAGCGCCTTTCAGATTTCATAGCATGGAGCCCCAGGCGATGCATACGATTTTCATGCTGCAGGCACAGCACGTGACATGCCTATGAATTCGCGCCATAAAACGCGCTCAGGCATTCACCGCGAGATAAGCATGAATCTGCGCGACGACGGCCGCACCTTCGCCAACCGCCGACGACACGCGCTTGATTGAACCCGAGCGCACGTCGCCGATTGCATAGACGCCCGGCATGCTCGTTTGAAGCGACATCGCGCGGGGATCGCTGCCGGGAACGTCTGCGCCCGTCAGCACGAAGCCTTTCGCGTCGAGCGCCACGCCGCATTCCTTCAGCCAGCCCGCTCGCGGCTGCGCGCCGATGAAGACAAACAGATGATGCGTATCGAGCGCGCATTCACTGCCGTCGCGACTGCGATAACGCACGCATTCCAGACGCGCATTGCCCTCCAGCGAAGTCAGCGCCGTGCCCGCGTGCAGCGTCACGTTGTGCAACCCCGCAATCCGCTCGATCAGATAGTGCGACATGCTCTGCTTCAAGCTCGAGCCGCGAAAGAACAGATGCACGTGCTCCGCGTGCGAAGCGAGAAAGACGACGGCCTGTCCCGCTGAATTGCCGCCGCCGACGAGCGCAACGGGCTCCTTGCGACACAGCCTCGCTTCGATCGGCGTGGCCCAGTAATAAACGCCGCTGCCTTCGAAACGCGCGAGACCGTCGACGTCCGGACGACGATAATCCGCACCGCTCGCAACGACGACCGTGCGCGCGGCGATACGTCGGCCGTCGCAGAGTTCGACGGCGAACGCGTCGGCACCGCAATGCAGCGCTTTGGCTTCGCACGGAATGCCGATATGCGCGCCGAATTTCTGCGCCTGCACGAACGCGCGTCCCGCGAGCGCGAGTCCCGTGATGCCGGTCGGAAAGCCGAGATAGTTTTCGATGCGCGAACTGCTGCCCGCCTGTCCGCCGGGCGCGCGGCAGTCGATGCCCGCGACCGACAATCCTTCGGAGGCCGCATAGACGGCTGCGGCGAGCCCCGCTGGTCCTGCGCCGACGATCAACGCATCGTAGACGTGGGCCGGATCGAATTCAGGCACGAGGCCGAGGCACGACGCGAGTTGCTCTTCATCCGGATTGCGTAATACCGTCCCGCTCGGGCACACGACGAGCGGAAAATCGTCGGGCTGCGGCGTGAGACGTTCGAGTAGCGCGAGCGCTTCGGCGTTCTTGTCGGCATCCAGCGTGACGCTCGGAAAGACATTCCGGTTCAGAAAATTTTGCAACGCCCGCAGCCGCGCATTGCCCGATGCGCCAACCAGCACGACGCCGTGACCTCGCTCGAAGACGAGCACGCGGCGCAGGATCAGTGCGCGCATGATGCGTTCGCCGAGATCGGCTTCGGCGACCATCACGGCTCTGAGCGCGTCGGGGCGCAGCAGAATCGCGTCGACGTCTTCGATGACGTGTGCATCGACCACGGCGGGCTTGTTCGAAAGCTGCGCAACGTCCGACGTGAACTCGCCGGGTTGCGTGTAAGTGTGGATCACGCGTTCACGCAGCAGCCCTTCGCGCGCGACGATTCGCACCTTGCCCGACAACAGCACGAACACGCCAGGGCAGAGGCCGCCTGCGCGATACAGGAACGCGCCCTTGCCGTAATGCACGATGGCGCCGAAACGGCGCAGGCGTTCGACGTCGGCTGCAGAGAGCACCGGAAACATCTGCGCATAGCGCGGGTGATCACGCGCGCTGGCGTCTTCGCTTTCAGTCGAACGCGTGCTCATAGGGGCCGTCCTCCGCTGATAGATGAAAGAGCGCGCGTGATGCGATGTGAAGACGTTGATTCAATCGTCGTTGCGACGGGCGCGCTTCCTCATCATAGGAGAGCGGCGAGTGAAATGTAATGAATGTGAAATATTGACTCGCGACGTTGAAAGCGATGTCGCGAGGCCGGCTGCGCGCGAACGCTTCGCTATTTCCCCGCTCCTCCCGATGCCTGTCCGCGCTGACGCGCTTCTTCCTCACGCTTCAGTTGACCCGGCGGCGTGCCCATCTGCGTTGCCGCGCCCTGGCCGCCCTGCGGACTCGCGCCTTGACCACTCTGAGCGCTGTGGGCCGATTGCCCGCCGCGCACGCCCACTCCTTCGTTGCGCTGCTGACTGCCCGGTGCGGCGGCTTCGGTGGCGTAAGAAGAGGTGGCTGCGATTGCAGCGGCGCCGGCAACCGACAGCATCAATGCAAAGCTACGCGTGCGCTGGATCATCATGGCTGACTCCTGTTATGTCGACGCACGATGTCTGCAATGCGCATGCCGCCCAACGCCACGGCTGAGCGTTACCACTCGACGCAAATCTTCCCGAAGTGCGCGCCGCTCTCCTGATGCCGGAACGCATCGGGCAGTGCGTCGAAACCAAAGGTTCGATCGATGACGGGACGCACGCCGTTCAACTCCAGCGCGCGCACATATTCCTGTTGATGCCGCCGGCTACCGACGATCAGCCCTTGCAGCTTCGCCTGACGCGCCATTAATAGCGACGTCGGCACCATGCCTTCGCGCCCTGTCAGCACGCCGATCAACGCGATATGCCCGCCGACGCGCACTGCTTCGATAGACTGGGCAAGCGTGCCGGGGCCGCCGACCTCGATCACGTGATCGACGCCGCGCCCATCGGTGAGTTCGCGCACGAGTGCGCCCCATTTCTCGTGCGTGCGGTAGTTGACGGCATGGTCGGCTCCGAGCGCCTTCGCGCGCGCGAGCTTTTCGTCCGACGAAGACGTAACGATGACTTGCGCGCCCATCGTCTTCGCGATTTGCAGCGCCGCAATCGATACGCCTCCGGTGCCGAGCACCAGCACCGTATCGCCCGCCTTGAGCCCGCCATCCACGACGAGCGCACGCCAAGCGGTCAGACCCGCCGTGGTGATCGTGGCTGCTTCGGCATGGCGCCAGCCGCGCGGCGCGTGCGTGAAGGCGGTGGCTGCGCGCACGACATGCATCGCCGCCATGCCGTCGATGCCATCGCCCGGCGTCCCCGCGAAATTGCCGACTTCGGATTGCGGCAGGCCGTCGCTCCATTGCGGAAAGAAGCAGGACACGACGTGATCGCCGACTGCGAACTCGGTGACGCCATCGCCGACCGCTTCGACGACACCCGCACCGTCTGACATCGGCACGCGGCCATCGGCTGTCGGACTCTTGCCGCTCACCACGAGCAGGTCATGGAAATTGAGCGATGTAGCGTGCAGCGCAACACGAATCTGTCCCGGTCCCGGTTGTCCGGGATCGGGAATGTCGCGGATTTCGAGCTTGTCCAGTCCGCCAGGCGCGCGGATAGCGAATGCCTTCATCGGGTTTCTCCTTTGCCGGTAGCGGCAGCGTATCGGTAGATGTGCATTCTGCATGCATCATGCAAACGCCGCGTGCGGTGCAACTGGCAGACCTGATCGATGCCCTGCGCGATCGAGACGCGTGAGCGGGCCATTTCGTCGATTGATTCGTGGATAAACTACGGGCGGGCGAGAGGCGACGCGGCCCGGCGGAGCGCCGCGTCGTAGAAGATTGCACTCAAAATTCAAGGCGCGTCGGTGCCGAGTTCGACGCGCAATTCGTCGACCGAAACGACGTTGCCCTTCGGCGCGTTCAGACCGCTCACGCGCACGAACGACACGACCATCTCGCTTGCATTGCCGACGCCGAGCCGCGCCAGTTGATCCGTCACATCGTAGGAAAGCATCTTCATCCCGTGATGCGTGGCCGTCGATATTTCGAACGCGCCGACCGTGCCGACGAAATGCTCGCTCTTCACCGCATCGATGTCGCCGGCGGCGGGCAGATTGAGATAGACGTTGTAGAAGAATCCGCCGTTTTGACCCTCAGTTGTTATCGCGAGGCCGTCGAGCACGAGCTTCACATGACGGAACGATGCCTTGCCGGGGGCCACTGCCTGCGGCGCTTGCGATGATTCGTCGAGACTCGCCGCGGGTGACGACGCAAGCACGTCCTTGAGCGCGGTCGCGCTCGTGGCCGCGAGCGGAATGGCCGCGCTCAGCGAGGCATTGCCCAGTCCGACGCCTCGGACGCCGCCTAACGATCGTCGTGTCGCCGAGATGCTGCGGCCCGGGCTTGCCGTGAACCTGCCGGCTTGAGGCCGTGCGTGAATCGCCGATACCTGCGCCTGTACTCGCACGATCCCTCCACGCTGCGCTTGCGGCGGCAACACGACCGGCATGGTGTTGTTGGCATAGGTATAACCTAGGCCGGCCGCCGTCCGCGTTTTCGATTTCGCCATGGTAAGGCCATTTGCATACGTAAAACTGCCGCTCCAGTAGCTGTTGCTGGCAGCGGGCACTTTGCTCGTCGCGCGCAGCTCCCATGCGCTCCAGAGGCGGTCAATGTTGCAGTGATGCAAATAGAAAATCGGATCGATGGGCGCCGTCAGAATGTTGCCCATGTAGCCGCCGATGATGTCGTGGACCGGATTGTGCGGTGCATTCTCGAACTTCGTTTCGAATGCGTTTCTCGTGCCCCGCTGCATATTGACCACGGTCGAGGCGAACGGACTCAGATCGAGCGCCTGATAGACGTTGTTATTCACGCGCGAGACGTACAGCGGATTGCCGCTCGCCGAATCGGTGAATTCGGAAGGAATGACGGGATAAGTATAGTAATCCCAATACGGCAGAGTGAGGGATGGATTGATGGCTTTCAACTGCTGCTCGATGCAATACATATAGCCGCGATGCCACGCCAGAAAATACGGCTCGCTATGCGGACAATAGTTGCGATGGACATTCACCCAGTATTGCCATGATGCCGGCTTGCTTGCATCGGTGTTGCTTTTCATCTGTCGAACGGCTATGTAGAACGCTTCGAGATA
This sequence comes from Caballeronia grimmiae, assembly GCF_000698555.1. Lineage (GTDB taxonomy): Bacteria > Pseudomonadota > Gammaproteobacteria > Burkholderiales > Burkholderiaceae > Caballeronia > Caballeronia grimmiae. Next base: position 310,202 of record NZ_JFHE01000002.1, read on the forward strand.
CTGCGATTTGAATGCTTGCCATTCGAGCCTGACAACCGGGGGCGTCACCGCCACGCTCAGTTTGGGCAGGGATAAGAGCGCGAGCGCCGACGCCGTTCCCTTGACGAACGTGCGCCGCTTGATCGAATTGGAGTCCATACGGAACCTCGTGAACGTGGAAAGCCCAGATAAAGCGAGCGACTGGCTTCCGCCGCACTGCCGCAAAGACCCTGCAACGGATTCGCCCTCCATAGTGGGCAAAAGAAGTATGGATCACGTGCGGGAACATTCAATCCGGTAATTAGAATCGCGAACGAATGGAATGTTCGGTAACGAACATACAAGCTTGCATGACGCATCGAGTCCGTCACTAAGGCATGTGTGCGCCGGTGTGAGGCTTCGTCTACTGAATCATGAACGTCTCGTACTCGAGCATCTCCAGCTTGCGATCGAGCCATACAAGACTGACGAGCAGCACCAGCAGCAGCGACGCCGCGAAGCCATAGCCATACCAGCCGGGATTGGCCAAGAGCGTCACCCCCGTCAGAGCGACATTCGATATGACGAACAGGCCGACGAGCGTGAGCACCACACGCCGTTTGTCGAGATAGAAAAACACGTTGATCACGCCCATGAACAGTACCTGCAAACTCGCGGCGATCACGTCGATATACAGCAGCGGCGAGTAAAGCGCCGATATGCGCAGCCATCCGAGCAGCGCCGCGCTGATCGCGAAGAGCAACAACGCAGCGGTCGCCTGCACTTTCACGATTTCATAGAGTCCGTTGCGCAGCGCCTCGACCATCGCGTTGCGCATGCGTTCGATATGCTGCAGAGAAGCGCCTTCCCGCACCGCGCCATAGAAGGCGTCGTAGTACTCGACGAAGTCGGTCTCGATACGCATCAGGAAGACCGCCATGCCCGGAATGATCGCAAGATACGCCAGAAAGACGGGAATGTCGTAGATGATCGACGCGCGCAACGGTCCGATCACATCCTGCCCGGTCCCCGGCGCATACCAGAACATGAACTTGTCGACCCAGATCGCGAGGTTGTAGAGAAAGCCCGTCGCCATCAGAGTCGGGTAACGGTAGCGCTTCGAGAAGAATTCGAAAGAGATGAAGCGATCGCTTGTGTAGTCGCGATAGATCAGCGTCAGCAGGCCCGCAAGAAGCACGGTCTGACCGAACACGAACCCGCCGAGCAGTCCCGTCAATCCGAAGATATTGAGCGTGATGGCCGCACCCGCCGTCAGCGTGTAGCCGATAAAAAACACCCACAGTATCGACGTGTATTGCTTCATGCCCGACAAGAAGATCGTCGCGAGCCAAATGTTGCTCATGACGACGAAGCCCGCGAGCATCAATAGCCGATACGCCGCCGTCTGCCCGGGAAAAAGAAACACCACCGCGAGTCCGCCGAGCAGGATTGCGGCGATGGTCGCGACGAGCGCCGCGCCGTGATAGTTCGGAAGCACCATGTCGCCGCGTTTCTCGAACAGGCGGTCGGACGTGAAGCGCGTGAAACCGAGTTGCAGCGGCCCGGTCAGCACGAGCGACAGCGAGATCAGATACGTCACCGATACCTGAAACTGCGTGATGAGCCCGGACGGCAGCACGAACGGCAGGCTTAGAATGCCGATCAGCAGCATGCCGATGATCGACAGAATCCACGGTCCCGCGCTGATGAGTCCCGCATACGCATACGCCTGCATCAGTCCGACGAGCGTGTCGCGCCGGAGCATCTTGCGCAATTCGAAGCCGATTCCCGCCATGACGATTCCCGTGTCAGTGGTTATGCGTGGCCGATAAGCTGCTCGTATAGCTTGCGATATGCGCCGACCATGCGTTCCTGGGTGTAGAAGCGTTCGACGCGCGCAATGCCCGCCGCCTGCGCCGCGCGCCAGTTGTCTTCTTTCAGCAGCTCCAGCGCGGCATCGGCGAGTGCGCGCGGGTCGGCAATTTGCACGACGCGGCCTGCGGCACCTAGCGCTGCGTCGTCGCCGGGCAAGCCGTAGATCAACTGTCGGCACGAGCCGACATCGGTCGTCACGGAAGGAACGCCCGCTGCAAAACCCTCCAGTACCACCAGCGGCAATGCTTCGGATATCGAACTAAGTACGAGAACGCCGCATTTCGGAAGCAACTCGTCGATCCTCTGAAAGCCGAGGAACTTGACCTTTCCTTCGAGTCCGAGACTTTCCACGAGACTGCGACATTCCCGTGCGTATTCGGGGTCCTCGTCCTCTGGTCCCGCGATCCATGCCTCCGCATCGGGTTCTTTGCGCACGACCGTCAGCATCGCGCGAATGAAGGTCTTGATGTCCTTGATCGGGACGACGCGGCCAATCAGGCACAGCGTCTTCGGCACGCCGGGCGCCCGCTTGTCACGCAGCGCCGAAAGCCTCGGCAAGTCGACGCCATTCGGTATGCTCGCGGTCTTTTGCGGCGGCGCGCCATCGGCGACCTGTCGCTGACGGTTGCCTTCATAGAGCGCAATGATGTCGGCGGCCGCGTCGTAACACACGCGCCCGAGCGTCTCGAAGAAGCGCACCCATAGATCGCGGAAATAACCCACCTGCGATACGTCGCGCTCGAAGATGCTGCGGTTGTCGCGTATCCACTGGCTCTGGAACAGGTCAATCTTGCGTTCCTTCGTATAGATGCCGTGTTCCGAAACGAGCAGAGGCCGGCCGGTCCGAAAGTGCGCGAGCGCGCCGAGAAACCCCGCATATCCCGTCGATACCGTGTGATAGACACCGGCATCAGGCAAGCCATTGGCAATGCGTGCGAGCAGCCACAAGGGCTTGTGCATCACGCGTACGGTCCAGAAGTAATCGACGAAGGAAGGATCCGTGCAGCGCTCCCGATACTGCTCCGTAATTGTCTTCCAGGCCTCGTGCGAATAGAGGAACTCGCTCTCCGACAGGCGGCCATCGGGAGCGAGGTCCTTTAGCAGGTCGCGCAGCATCGAACCAGCGGCGGCACGCATCGCCGGATTGCGCATGGCTTCGTGCATTTCCGCCGATTGCGCAAAGGCCGCGCGATCCCCGCGGCGTTTCTCGGCTTCCGGCGCGGCTTCGAAATCGTACAGAAAGTGATTTTCCTGATGCACGACGTTGGGCGGCAATGCATACGATGCCTTCGGATAATCCTGTGGACGGCTGCCGAGAAAGCAGAGCGCAAACGTGAGATCGGGAAACGCACGGATGATCTGATTCACCCAGCTTGATACACCACCGCTTACATACGGGAACGTCCCTTCGAGGAGCAGCACGACATCCGCGCGCGTGGCTTTGGGTAACGCAGTGCTGAGCGCAGGCCAGGTCTGCACGGACGCTGCATCGGGAAGGGCAACGGTGTTCATGTCGAGCCTTTGCGAAGAGTGGCGAGCGGGCCGCGCCAATAGTCGAGCACGGGTTTCATGACGGGCAGGATCGCGGACGGGCTCATTTGGCCGAGCAGTGTTTTCACCCGCGCGAAATCGCCGCGCAAATAAGCGGCTTCCGCGAGATAGGGCAGCATGCGATCGCGTGCGAAGCCCTGTTCGATCGCGCGTTCGAGCAAGCTGTCGGCGGCATCGAGATCGCCGCGGTCCAGCGCGAGCCGTCCGCGCATGCGCCACAACGCGGCGTCGGAGGGCTCGATAGCGAGTGCAGCGGCGGCGTAGGCATCGGCCTGATCGGCGGCGTTCCGATAGACGTCGCCCTGAACGAGATGCGCATAGATAAGCTCGCCATAGAGTTCGGCGAGCGTCTTGTTGACCTCGTAACGCTCGCGCGGCTCAAGCTGCATCGCGAGCTTCGGGCGTTGCGCGAGGATCCGCTGCGTAAGCTGTTTCTCCTGACTGTCGAGCATGCCGTAAGCGAGCAGGCGGATATCATCGAGCGGATCGGCGAGCATGCCGCGCAATAGCGGACTGATGGTATGCGCGGGCATCGACTGCATCGCGAGCAAGGCGGTCATGCGCAGCGATGTCACCGCTTCGGCGTTCTGTAACTCGGCCTTCAGGCGCGCGCCGCGTCCGTATGAAACATGCGGAATCAAATGCGTCGCGAACTCCGGTTCTTCGACGTAAGCAATATGGCGAGCCTGCACGCGACGCGGCAACGCAAGCGCCACGATCATTGCGCCCACGGAAACGAGCGCGCCGCCCGCCGGTACCGCGAAATTCAGCAGCCACAGATAGCACCATGCCCCTTTCGAGCGATATCGCAGCGGCAGGGTCCGCCAGCACGCAAACGCGATCAGCGCAGCAGCGACGCATTGCAGCGCGAGGCACATGAGCAGCACCCGCGTTGGCGGCCCGCCTTGCGCAGCGAGTACGAAAACGTAGGCCTGCACGACGCCGCCGCAGATCGCTGACAGCCACGCGAGCGCCAGAATCGTGCGATGGATCGCGCGCTCAGTCTTCGACATGACACAGCCTCAGAAAGTGATGCAGGCCTTCCACGGGCGAATCGGCGGAAAGGCGCATTGCGTGGGTCGCGACGTGAGCCGACTCGAAGTCCGCGCCAAACTGCGCGCGCAGATTCTCTTCGATGCGCAGCAGATAGCCCGCCACCGCGCTTTCACCTGAAAGCGGCATCAGTGTGAGCACGACGCGACGCGCCGGCGTGATGATCGGCCATTGCGCATCCAGCGAGCGTCGCAGACGCAGCACGTGTTCATGCAGCGATGCGCCGAACTCGCTCGTATCGAAGACGAGCGCGACGAGCGACGACTCCACACCCGTATCGCGCAGCAGATGCACGAGGCGGGCATAGTCGAGTGCAAAATCATAAGGACACCGTGGGAATGCTTGCAGGATCGAGCGGCTCACATCTGCATGGCGCACGCTGTCGGCGTAATAGCCGCATAGCACGAGCAGGAACTGGAGGTTGTCGCGGGTCATCGCGAGAAAGGGCATGCGTTCCACGACGAGCAGCGCCACGTGCCGCCCGGCGGCGTCGAGCAAGGGCGCGACCGCGCGATAGCGCGTGCTTGCATCGGTCGCCTTCGATTCGGGATGCGTCAGCACGAGCTTGTCCAGCGCCTCGCTGACGAGCGGATCGCTGATGTCGAGTTCGAAGGGATCGCCGACGCTGGCAACCGGCGTCGTCGCAACCGTGCTTCCGGTCCATGCAAAGAGGCTCGCCGTTTCGAGCTGACACGCCTGCGCAGCCGTCTTCAGAAAGCGCGCGGCGCCTTGCAGCGGGCCATCGTCCTCGTCGTTAAGCGCGAGCGAACGCAGGCGCGCTAGAGAATCGCGCAAGGTCGCGGGGCGCGCAAGCACGTCCTGTTCGAGCCGCTCATGCGACAGGCGTAACAGAAACTGATTCTTCGTGAGTATCGACAGCCGTTCGGCGAGATAGTCGTTGGCAATGCGCGCCTGCCGCTGACGTCCGATCCAGATATCGCCGAATTGCCCACATAACAGCGTGAGCACGAATCCGCCGAAGAAGAAGCCGCCGGGAAATGCGGCGTGCGCGTGCGTGCCGTTGGCCCACTGCGGTGCATGCCATGCGAGCAACAGCAACAGTGCGCTGCCCGTGCCCGCGAGCGTCCCGTAGCGGAGCGCGAAGACCACAGGCACGAGCCAGACCCAGCCGAAGCCGGTGCGCGAGAGCAGCGGGTCGGCGGGGTCGACGAACCAGCACACCACGAGCAGCGCGATGGTCGCGACGACGACTTCCATCGCGATGAACGCGGCCCGCCTGCGCGAGATGCCCGATGGCGCGAACACGCGCGCCCACGGCATGTCGCGGGCGACGGACTGTCCGCTTTGCGCGGCGCGCTGGCGTCGCGGATTGGCGTCGTCCTGGCTCTTGCCGCTACCTTCGATTGCGGGCATGGCGGCTTACTTCGTCAACGCGCCGAGAAGCGACTTCTCGAGCTTCTGTGCGACGCCCGAAAGAGCATCGCGGCTCCATCCGGTGCGGCTGCCCGCCGCGCTCCAGACGACCTTGCCGCTCGCGACATCGACGACATCGAAGGTGAGGCCCACGGCCGGCTCGCCATCGACGCCGACTTTGTAGCGCCACTCCGTGACCGTGCCGGTCAGCGCGTAACGCACGTTCTGCGATCGCGCCCAGGCGAGCGCCTTCGCATTCGCGTCGGGCTTGGCGGTATCGAAGAGCGTTTCTTCGTCGCCGGTGTCGGGGTATCGCGTGAGCTGTATTCCATTCGATGTCAGCAGGCTTTGCGCAATCGCCGACGCGCGCAAGCCCGCTTGCGGCGTTTCCGTGCGATTGGCGATCGGCAGCACGGTCCAGCTTGCGTTCTTGTCGAGCGCGGCGGCGGCGGTGTCGCTGTGATCCATCACTGCGCATGCGTTGAGGGCAAGCACCGCGTATGTGGTCAATAACGCGGCTTCCAGTCGTCGTGGCAGTCTCATATGTCCTCTCCTATTGCTTCGTTATCCGATGTATATGTCGAGCGGACGTCGCTAGTACAGCCAGCGATAACGCACGCCGTATTCCGTGAACGCCTGCGTGCGTCCGGCCGTTGCGCCGGCATGCTCGTAGTAGACGAGCGCCTGGTCGTTGCCGAGCACGCTGCCCGCGAGTCCCACGCGCACTTGCGCGGTCCAGCCCTGGTTGGAATCGTGGATCTGCCCGGCAGCAAAGAATGGCCGCCAGCCGCGCGTATAGCCTTCGGGCAGGTCGTCGCCGAAAGAAAACAGCACGCCTTCCTGCGTGAACGACTGCGGCATGAACTGGCTCGCGGTCAGCGGCGTGCCGGCGGGCAACAGGCGCGCGAGCTGGCTGCCGGGAGTGCCCGACGCGCTGTACTGTCCATGCGTGAAGACCGCGCGGATCGTGTAGTCGGGATAATCCGCTCGCAGCTTGTAGCCGGCGTTGAAATCCACCACCGTCCCCGTGCCGAGAAACGACCGGTCTTGTCCATGAAAGCGGTCGTATTCCACCCGCCCGCCGACGAACACATGCGGGTCCGGCCGATAATTGAAGCCCACGCTCGCGAGATCCTTCATTCCGCCGACGATCAACTGGCTCGTCTCCGTCGCCGCCTGATTGAAGCCGAGCGCGTAGTTGAAGCTGAGCGTTTGTTGTTCGAAAAGCGTTCCGTCGATACGAGCCGTCGTGAAGTCATCGAGTGCATTGCGACGGCCGATGCTCACGCGCTCGCTGTCGTCAAGGCCAAGATGGCGCCACGCGAGCAACAACTGGCGGTCGTGACGCGGCACGTTGACGAGTGTGCTATCGCCGTGCTGGTTGCGTTCGACGTAATTAAGCGCGAGCGATTGCGTCGGCGACAGCCGCAGGCCTGCGCCGATGCCGGTTTCCGTGTACGACAGTCCGCCCTGATCGACGACCCTGAAATGCGGCGCAATGGCTTGCGCGTTGCGCAGCAATTGCTCGCGCAATATCTGATTGACGATTTCATCGTCGGGCAACGTGAACTGCTGTTCGAACGCGTGGGTTTGCACGTCGCCGAAGCGGCCGGTCGTGGCTTCGGCGTCGAGCCGGTTTTGACGCGGTATCCATTCAGCTTCGGTATCGAGCAGGCGATTCAGCGTCGCGCGATCGTGTTCGGCGAGCGCGATCGTCACTTCGGCGTAGACCGGGCGCGTCGCGCTGTCGATGTACTGGCGCAAGAGCCACAGGCTTTCGGCGTCGTAGGCCTCGTGTGATTGCAGCCAGCCGAGCGCGGCTTCGCGGGCGACGGCGGAATAGAGGCGCTGCTTGTTCTCTTCGCGATGCGCGGCGCTTTGCATCGCGTCGTCGCCCGCGATGATTTGATTCGGTGTACCGATGGAGTTGCCGTCTTCCCGCAGCAGCTCGATCAAGACTTGTCGCGATGCATCGCCGCCCGCGAACTGGTCTGTGAGGCCCACCATGCGGCCGCGCAGGTCGTCGCGCTGCTCATCGTCGAGGGCGAGCGGTTGCTTGCCCGATGCACGCAGCGCCATCTGCTTGCGCCACACTGCGTTGCGTACGCGCCATGCATCGTCGATGCGCCCGTTGAGTTCCAGCGCATCCGCATAGCCCAGCGCCCATAACGGATCGTCGCGGCGCGACGCGGCCTGTTTGTGCATCATGTGCAGCGCGCCACGCGCATTGCCGAGCCGCAAGTACGCGGCTGCATACGGCGCCCAAAGCGCGCTGTCGCGTTCGCTGGAGCGTGCATAGCGGGCGAGGGCGGCGCGCAGTTCGGCATCGCTGCCGCGCTCGTTCAGCGCCCAGATCAGCGCGGCGCGGGCTTCCTGATCGCCGGGTGCAATGACGAGCGCCGCGCGAGTGTCGGCGAGTGCGCCGTCGGGGTCGCCCGCGCGCCGGAGATACTGCGCACGCGCCAGCAAGAAGCGCGGTGAGCGCTCGGCTTGCTCACGAGCGGCTGGATCGAGCGAGGCCAGCAATGCGCCGATGCGCGCAGTCGCACGGGCGCGCAGGTAGTCGTAGATCGCGAGTTCGAGCAGCGGCTCGCGCCCCGTGCGGCGATACGCGAACTCGGCAATGCGTCCCGCTTCGAGCGGCTCGTCATCGTAGAGCGAGACCATCGCGGTGAGATCGTCGGGGGATGCCTGGCCGCCTTCGACGAGTCTGTCGTAGCCTTCGCGCGCCTTCTGGTCTTGCTGGCGCAGCGTCGCCATCATCGCGTAGAAGCGCCAGAAGTCGCCGTTCTCCGCGCTGGCGTGGCTTTTGGCTGCATCCAGCACGGCGAGCGAACGATCGAAACGAGCGCGCGTATAGTACATGAGACTGAGCTTGAGCGCGTAGGCCGGATTGGGGCCGAACTCGGTCATCAGGTGTCCGTATGTTTCGATGGCGAGATCGTCGTCGCCCTTGCGTTCGGCGAGGCTGGCGTAACGCTCCAGCACTTGCCGGCGATAAGCACCCTTCGCACGCGCTTGCAGAAAGCGAAGCGCGGCATCGGGATCGGCCTGTGCTTCATAGGCGCTCACGACGCGATCGAGCTGCTTCATGTCGCCGGGTGCGCGGTCCGATTCGTGGATGGCCGCGGCGAGCATTGCGTCGATATCGCCGAGGGCAGGGGCGAAGCGCTCCACTTGCTTCCAGTATTTGTCGTCGCCATGCGTGCGGGCGAGCACGAGATAGTTGGCAAGCGCGACGTCCGGCGCATGGTTCCATTCGGCGACCTGCGCCAGACGTTCGCGCCATTCGACGGATGCGGGATCGCGATCGACCGCCGTTTGTGCTACGCGTTGCGCGGCCGCGAGATCGCCATTCGCCAGAAAGACTTTGAAGCCGAGTTCGTAGTCGGCAGTATCGGGAGGGTTGCGCGGCACTTGTACATCCGCTATGCGCCTGATGAAATGCCCCGGCGAGCCGCGCATGCACGCGCCGGCGCAGATCGCGGCGCGTGGCGTTCGTGCGCCATCGAACGCCGCCAGTCGCGTCGCGTTCTTGCGCGCCGACATATCGAGCAGGCGCTTGGCATAGCGGCCCGCGATGTCCGGCCGCCCGGCGGCCAGCGCAAGCCGCGTTAAATAGCGCAGCGTTTCACGATCGCCTCCGAGGGAGCCGATGTGCGCATCGGCGGCAGCGAGCGCATCGGCGAGACGGTTCCCGGCCTGCAACGCCTGCACACCCGAAAGGAACAGACGACGCTCGTCGTCGCGTGTCGCGGCATGCGTCTGCGCTGCGAAGAACGCATCGGCAGCGGTAGCGTGATCGCCCGCAGCGAGTTTCAACTGGGCGCTTTGCGCGAGCCAGCGCGAGGCTTCGTCCGGCTTCCTTCGCGCGAGCCGTTCATAGTATTGGCCGGCGAGCGCACCGTCGTTCAATGCACGCGCCTTCGCCGCAAAGGCTTCGAGTTCGGCCGCATCCCACGGCTTGTCGATGGCCTCTTTGAGCAGCGCATCGAACTGGGCAAGCCGCGCGGCCCGTGCAGGATCGGCCGGCGCGAGTGCATATGCCTCTGTCTCGGCAAGCTCGATACGCACTTTCAGCGCCCGCAACTGCGCCTGCGGATCGCTCGAAACGGACAGCCGCGTGAGCATCCGCTTTGCATCTGCAACACGCTGGGCCTTCAGGTACTCGCGCGTCAATTCATTCAGCACGTCGGTGTTATCAGGTTCGATGCGCAGCCACGCTTCGAGATAGGCGATAGTCAGCGTATCCGCTTCGCGGCCTTGCAACAGCCGCTCTTGCAAGCGCTCGCGCGGGAACGCCAGCACCAGCATGAGCGCAACTAGCAGCCCGAAAGCCGCGATGACGAAGGGCGAGAAAAGCCGCTGGCGATCAGCTTGCGCAGACGACATCGACATGAACGGCTTCCGATTCGTTGCGCTTCGATACGGGCGGCGAATACACGCGACGTCCCTGCGCGATGGCGGGGGCAAGCGTACGGCCATTCGCCCTGACAACGCATGCATTCGCACGCGCTTCGCCGCCGATGGCGAAACGCGGCGCGACATGCGACGCGAGTTCGAACGAAAAGCCCTGCGCGGTGCGCGTGAAGCGATCGACGGCGCCGTTGGCTTCCGCGAGGTACGGCAACTTTGCCGCATGCGCTGCATCGACGATGCGAAAGCGCGCATCGGCGCCGCTCAGGCTGACATACACGCCGCCCGGTCCCGCCTTATATCCGATGACGCCTTCCGCGCTCGCAAGGTCCGGCACGCGGCCTTCCGGCAGCCGCACGGTGCGCAGATCGCCATTGCCGTGAATGCGCCAGAAGTCGCCATCGCGCGACACGTCCATGCGCTCGAAGTCCTGCACTTTGCGCGCATACTCGGACGCGTAGACGGGCATCAGCGGTTGTGCCGACAACGCGCGATACACCTCCGACAAGGTCTTCACCGATGCATACTTGGTGCCGGAAAACATGTGGTAATAGACATCGACCGGCTTGAAGCGAATCGGCGTCTCCGTCATGTCGAAGGTTTCGAGCACGCGCTGATAGCCGTAGTACGGTCCATGCCACAGGTCCGTGTATGGCTCTTCGTTCTGGTTCGGCGCGAACACCTGAAAGAAGCCATCCTTGTTCACGCCGAGCGGCGCAATCGCAGCCCAACTCGGATAGCGCTTCGTGATGAGCGTGTCGCCGCCGTTCATGTTGTAGACGCCCGCGTTGTCCGCTGCCTGGATGACGCTTGCCGGAACCTGACAGTCGCCGCTCCACAGCAGCATCTTCACGCGCTTGCCGGCGGGCGCGAGCGTGTCGATGTAGCGAATGGAGCCTTCGATTTCGCGACCGGTGTCGTAGCGATAGCCGGGAATGTCGATCGACAGTCCGTTGTAGTTCGCGCGGCTCGCGCCTTCGGCGGTGTCGTCGCCGCTCGATTTGCCGAGGCCCGTCACGCGCATCCACTGCAACGGATGCGTGTAGGTGTGGCTCGCCATCTCGACGTTCGGCAGCGCAAACAGCTCGCGCGCAATGGCGCGCAGGCGCGGCGCATCTTTAGGGTAGGGGCCGTTGTCCGATATCTCGCCCTCGATGACGGACACAGTAGTTGGCAGACCGAACTGTCGGATCACGTTGTAGAGCGCGTCGCCGGAATACTGCGGCGATGCGTTCGTCGATACCTTCATCGTCCCGCCGTTCACGTCGAACTCCGCGCGCGAGGCGAGGCCATCGCCGTCGATATGCGTCATCAGCAAGCGCCGGCCGTTCTCCGTGGTCGGATCGGGCGCGGGCATGTCTTCGGGTAGGCGCAGCGCCGCGCGAAAGAAGCGGATCGGCTGCAGAACCCAACGCGCCTGATTGGCCATCGGCATCTCGAAGACGGCGTAGGGGCGCATCGCGTAGCCGCCCCACGGGGTGATCGCGGCGGCGTCGATCGTGAACGCGTTGCCCGCATCCGCCGATGCAAGCCGCAACAGCGAATGGCTGCGCGCGCCGACGCGGACGTTCGCCGTATCGTGCGGATCGGGTTGTGGCTGCATTTCGAAGCCCATCATCGAGGCATCCATCGATTCGACCCGCAATCGTTTGCCAGCGCGGCCCGCAACGGGTTCGAGATCGAGCTTGCGCGCAAGGTCGCCGCTCATGTCGACGCCGAATGTCGTCAGCATCGCGACGGGCGTGTGATTGTCGACCTGCGCTTCGAGCCAGTCGCGAAACGCCGACAAGTCCGGCACCGGATAGTCGAGCCACACGACGACGCCCGCATATCGCTTCGACAAATCGCCTTCGGGCAAAGGCTTCGCAATGTCCGCGAATTCCACGCGATAGCCGAGCCAGTTGAGCGGCATCGACACATAACGCACGCCCGGCGTCACGTTGAGATCCGCGCCGGGCGCCACGTCCTGAACGACGAGAATCGTGCGCGATGCACTCGCAGCCGGTACCATCGCGGCGCGGGCGGGGCCGATCCCGACGGTTTGCAACGCACCGTCTGTTACGTAGGGAATGAGGCCCTGCGCGGTGATCTTGTCGACAGCATCGCGCGCGCATTCGCGATCCGCCGGCGGGCAGTAATCGATCGACAGCACCGGCAGTCCGTAACGTTCGCGCAGCGTGCGCGTCTGGCCGAGAAGCCACTCGCGGTCGGCTGCCGGCACCGCCACATATTGCTTCGCCGCCTGGTTCCATCCGCGATACAGCGACTCGAACGCGACCGCATACGCGAGGTCGTGAACCTGCGGCATCAGTTCGAATCCGCGATTGAAGATGAGCCGCGCGTCCGGATAGCGCGCCTTGATCGCGCGGATGACCGCGACGACGCCGGCTTGTTGTTGCGCGCGTTCGTCGTCCGTGCGGGCGATGGATTGATAGGAGTCCAGCGTATCCAGAAAGAAGCCGCGATAACCGCGCTCCCATAGCGGTGCAATGACACGTTCGACGAAGAACTGCGGCCATCCGGGCGCGGACTGATCGACGATGCGCGACGCCCATGCCGCATTGCTGCCCTTGAGCCACGCGGGCGGCATGTCCTTGTAGTAAGCACGCACGGGCGTGACTTCGCCGACGCTCACATAAGCGAACCATTTAGACTGCGCCGATTGCGCGGCGTGCGCGGACGGCGAGAAGCCGCTGTCCGGTTCGACGACCACGGCATCGAACGCCGACAACTGGCCGACCGGCACCGGCGCGCCGTAAAAGAGCGCAATGGATGGCTGGCGCGCGGGTTCATCGGCGCGTGCGGGAAGCAGCGTCATCGCGAGTGCTGCGGCGAATATCGACGCGAGCGTGCTTCCGATGCTGCGTGACAGCGTGCGCATCAGGCAGCGTGATCGCGGGCGCGGCGCGCGTCGGCTGCGCGAGATGCGGCGGGTTCGATTGGAATTTGGTGTCGTCTCATATCGTGGGCCTTCGCGGCGTGCTCGCTGAAGTTGGACATGCGTTATCCGCGCGGCTCGCGACGCCGCGCCGAATGTTCTGAGCAAATTGGGTGCCAGCGGACGTTCGTACGCCGCCGCGTCTGCATTCTGGCTCTGACGAGGACAGACCCCCGCCGCTTTACAATGCGACAGGTAGATCCGACAGCATTCGCGAGCAATCACCGGCGCCCATGCTGCCTGATGAACACTATCAGCGCGGAGCAAGCGGGCGGCACGGCGGGATCGGCGCATCGCAGTTCGATGTCCCCATCGCCCGAAACGATGATGATGCGATACGTCCGCCCGTCCGGCACCGGCTTCGCTTCGGCCCGTGGCGCAGCAGCCGGTTGCTCGCGTGCGGCCGATACGAGGCGCGACAGCTCTTCGCGGTCGGCGGGCGACAGATCGCATTCGTCGATGACAATGGGCCGTGCAAGGCCGGGAAAAAAGCCGACGCCCCCGTCGATGATCAGTTCAGCGCGCACAGACGACTCCTTCTGCATGCCATGCGAAGTGATGCTCGCGGATCACAACACGCCGACCGTATCCCACGCCTTGCTAACGGCCTTCGACTCCGCGCTGCCCGCGCCGAAGATGCGGTCCGCGTTCGATACCGTGAGCTTCGCGAAGGTCTTGAAGTTGACGTTCGGCTTGAGGTGCGTATCGTTGAGCGTCTCATACCAGATGCGCCCGGCCTTCTCCCAGGCGTAGCCGCCGAGGTCGAGCGCGGCCAGACAGAACGCGCGGTTCGGAATGCCCGAATTGATGTGGACGCCATGATTGTCCTGCGCCGTCTGGACATAGTGCGCCATGTCGGCGGGTTGCGGGTCCTTGCCGAGCACGGGATCGTCGTAAGCGGTGCCGGGCTCTTTCATCGAACGCAGCGCGACGCCGTTCACGCTGCTCGTCAACAGGCCCGCGCCGATCAGCCAGTCCGCCTCGCTCGCCGTTTGCTGCAGCGCGTATTGCTTGATGAGGGCACCGAATACATCGGACACGGATTCGTTCAGCGCGCCGGATTGACCCGAATAGGCGAGGGCGGCTGCGTGCTCGGTGACGCCATGCGTGAGTTCATGGCCGATCACATCGAGCGCGATCGTGAAGCGATTGAACAGCGAGCCGTCGCCATCGCCGAACACCATCTGCTGCGAATTCCAGAACGCGTTGTCGTATTCGACGCCGTAATGCACGGTGCCGACGAGCGGCATGCCCGCATCGTCGATGGAGTTGCGCTGGAATACCTTCAGATAGAAATCGAAGGTCGCACCGAGGCCGTCATAGGCCTCGTCGACGGCGACATCGTCGGACTTGGGAGCGCCTTCGGATCGCACGAGCGTGCCCGGCAAGGTCTCCATATTGTTCGCCGTGTAGATGCTGCGCTGAGCCGACGGCGCGGCGGCCGGCTTCGGGTGCACGCCGCGTCTGGGCGCGATCATCGCCGCCTGAACGGAGCGGATTTGCCGGAACGTGTGGTCGGCGCTCAGGGTTTCGATGGCGAGCGAGCGCTGCTGCGGCGTGCCCTTTTTCGCGATCTCCTTGAGCATATGCGGCGGCAGGATGCAGTAGATCGGATGGGCTCGTTCATGGCTGGCGTGATTGCACATGGTCTTCTCCCTGATTTCGAGTGAGCGAGACAGCTTGGCGCACGGAAACTTTGGCGATGCCGAACGGTCGATCGGCTCGTCCGTGCGGCGCGTGTCGTCGTGAGGAAGTTCTGCGGAGCTGTTACAACGATACGTGAATCACGCGCAATCATCACGTTTCATGGCGTGCTTAACGCAGTTTGCCGCCGATACCCCCGCGTAAACCCCGCCGCTTACCGTCCCTTCGCGTAAGAAACGGGTAAGCCGGCGCACGTACCTTAGGCGTCAGCGCAAAAAAAAGATTCAGTGATCATGCATCGCGCGCGCAAACATCACCTTGGCAGGAGACACATCATGGATGTACAGGTCGCACAGACCATCAAATCGAGCGCGGCCTATCGCGAACTCGTCCGCAAACGCTCGACGCTCGGCTGGACGCTCACGGCACTCGTGCTGATCGTCTATTACGGCTATGTGTTGCTGATCGCATTCGACAAGGATCTGCTCGCATCGAAAATCGGCGCGGGCGTGATGACGTGGGGCATGCCGATCGGCCTGTTCGTGATCGTCTTCACCGTAGCCATTACCGGACTCTACGTTCGTCACGCCAACAGCACGTACGACGAACTCACCGACAAAATCAAGCGGGAGGTCCAATGAACGCTCGACGCATCTTTACTGCAAGCGCGCTCATTGCCGCTGCAACGGCTTCCAGCACTGCACTCGCAGCGGGCGGCGATCTCGGACAGGCGGTCAAGCAGGCCACGAACTGGACGGCGATCAGCATGTTCATCGCGTTCGTCGTGGCGACGCTCTTCATCACCAAATGGGCCGCGAAAAGAACGCGCTCCGCTGCCGACTTTTATACGGCGGGCGGCGGCATCACCGGCTTTCAGAACGGCCTTGCAATCGCCGGCGATTTCATGTCGGCGGCATCGTTTCTCGGCATCTCGGCGGCGGTCTATACGAACGGCTACGACGGTCTCATCTATTCGATCGGCTTTCTAGTCGGCTGGCCGATCATCACGTTCCTGATGGCCGAGCGGCTGCGCAATCTCGGACGCTTCACGTTCGCCGATGTTGCCGCGTATCGCTTCCAGCAGGGGCCCATTCGTGCGTTTGCCGCATCGGGAACGCTCGTCGTGGTGGCGTTCTACCTGATCGCGCAGATGGTCGGCGCGGGACAGCTCATCAAGCTCCTGTTCGGCCTCGAATACTGGATCGCGGTGGTGATCGTCGGCGCGCTGATGATGGTGTACGTGCTGTTCGGCGGCATGACCGCGACCACCTGGGTGCAGATCATCAAGGCATGTCTGCTGCTCGCGGGTGCATCGTTCATGGCGTTCATGGTGCTGTGGCAATTCAACTTCAGCCCTGAGGCGCTCTTTGCGAAAGCCGTCGATGTGCATGAAAAGAAGGCCTCGATCATGGGGCCGGGCAATTTCATCAAGGACCCGATCTCGGCCATTTCATTCGGCATTGCACTGATGTTCGGCACCGCTGGCCTGCCGCACATTCTGATGCGCTTCTTCACCGTGCCGAATGCGAAGGAAGCGCGCAAGTCGGTGTTCTGGGCGACGACGTGGATCGGTTACTTCTACATTCTCACGTTCATCATCGGCTTTGGCGCAATCGTGCTGGTGTCCACCAATCCTGCGTTCAAGGATGCGGGCGGCAAGCTGCTCGGCGGGACCAACATGGCGGCGGTGCATCTTGCGAGCGCGGTGGGCGGCAACGTGTTCCTCGGCTTCATATCGGCGGTTGCGTTCGCGACGATCCTCGCGGTGGTTGCGGGCCTGACGCTCGCGGGGGCATCGGCGGTATCGCATGATCTTTATGCGACCGTGTTCAAGCATGGCAACGCGTCGAGCAAGAGCGAACTGCATGTATCGCGTGTGACGACGGTCGTGCTCGGCTTCGTGGCAGTGGTGCTCGGCATCGTGTTCGAGAAGCAGAACATTGCGTTCATGGTGTCGCTTGCGTTCGCGGTCGCGGCTTCGGCTAACTTCCCGGTGCTGTTCATGTCCGTGTTGTGGCGGGGATGCACGACGCGCGGCGCGGCGGTCGGCGGCTTCCTCGGGCTGCTCTCCGCAGTGGCGCTGACCGTGCTCTCGAAGGCCGTGTGGGTGGATGTCTTCCACTTCGCCAATGCGCCGTTTCCGTATGCATCGCCCGCGCTGTTTTCGATGGCGATCGGCTTCGCCGGCATCTGGCTCTTCTCGGTGACGGACAAGTCCGCGCGTGCGCGGATCGATCAGGCAGGCTTCGATGCGCAGACCGTTCGTTCGGAAACGGGCATCGGCGCGGTGGAAGGCGCGAGTCACTGAGTCTCTGCACATGCGCGGCCGGCGAGGATGCTCGCTGGCCGCGCTCCAGCATTTTCCTTTCGGGGTTATAGGTTTTTCATTATTTCCCCGGGCAATATGTCGTGACACCCTTATCGAACATTACCGATCTCTCACCAGGGGAATCACATGTTCGAAGAAGAGAAAGAAGCGTTCGCGCGCGATGGCGTTACGGTGCTACGCGGCGTATTCACGGAATGGATTCCGGCGCTGCGTGAGGGCGTCGCGATGAACGTCGCCGAGCCTGGGCCGGATTTTCGCGACTATACGGCTGGGAAAGCGACAGGACGCTTCTTTGGCGACTATTGCAACTGGGAGCGCATCCCACCGTTTCGACGCTTCGTCGAAGAGAGTCCGGCTGCGCGTATCGCACGCGAACTGATGCAGTCCGACCGTGCGCGCATCTTTCACGAACATGTGCTCGTGAAGGAACCCGGCGCGGACAAGCCGACGCCCTGGCATCACGACGAGCCTTATTACTGCGTGAGCGCGCGGCAAAGCGTCAGCATGTGGGTGCCGCTCGATACTGTTCCTCGCGATACATGCGTCGAATTCGTCGCGGGTTCGCATCGCTGGGGCAAGCTCTTCAGGCCGCGAAAGTTCACCGGCGTAAGTTACGATCGAAGCGTCGACGGTCTCGAAGACATGCCGGATATCGAAGCGCATCGCGAGGAATACGACATTCTCGGCTGGGACTTGCAGCCGGGCGATGCGATCGCGTTCAACTACCTGACCGTGCATGGCGCGCCCGGCAACCGGCAAGCGGGCAACTCGCGCCGCGTGGTGTCGTTCCGATGGCTCGGCGATGAAGCGGTGTATGTCGATCGCGGCGGCGAGACGTCGCCGCCCTATCGGCATCTCGCGGGGCAGCTCCGGCATGGCGATCCGCTGCCGGAGAAGGAGTTTCCCTTCATCGGCTGATCGAAAGACCGGGCGGCAATGAATGATTCTGGCCTGCTACCATCGGCTTCCCGGTCCTTTCGATACAGCGCGCGCATGGCCACTTCCTTCACGCTGCGTCAGCTCAAATACTTCGTTGCGACTGTCGATCATGGAAGTGTCGCGGAGGCATCGCGGCAGCTTTATATCGCGCAGCCGTCGATATCCGCCGCCATCAAGGGGCTGGAAGAAGGCTTCGGCACGCAGCTTTTCATCCGCAGTCATGCACAGGGCGTATCGCTGACGCCAGCGGGCGCGCGGTTCTATGAACAGGCCCGCGAACTCTTGCGCAGCGCGAGAGAGTTCGAGCAGAACGCACTCGCGGAAGGGGATGTAGCTTCGGGCAGCGTGGATATCGGTTGCTTCGAGACTTTCGCGCCGCTCTATCTTCCGTCGCTGATTCGCGGCTTCAACACGGTGTATCCCGGCATCGAGATTCGCGTGCGCGATGGCGATCAGGACGAACTGCTGCAAGGGCTATTCAGCGGCCGCTTCGATCTCGTCATGGTGTATGAACTCGGGCTCGATGCGGCCATCGATACGCATCGGCTGACGCGTCCGCAAAGCCCCTATGTGTTGCTGCCGGCGTCGCATCGTCTCGCAGGGCAGGCGATGGTCAGTCTCTTCGATGTTTACGACGAGCCGCTGATTTTGCTCGATGTCGCGCCGAGCCGGAACTACTTCGTCGATCTGTTCGAGCCATTCGGCCTGACGCCGCGCGTCACCTTCAGTTCACCGTCGCTCGAACTCGTGCGCGGCATGGTGGGGCAGGGCTTCGGGTATTCGCTTCTTGTTACGCGCCCGCCTTCGTCGCTGACTTATGACGGCAATGAAGTGGTCGCGGCGGAGATTGCCGAGGACGTCACGCGTTCGGCGCTCGTCGCCGCGTGGCTCAAGCGCAATCGGCTCACCACGCCGGCGCGTCGTTTCGTCGACTATGCGGAGAAGATGCTCGGCGAAGAACTCGGGCGATGAGTTCGGGCGCTAACTAAGCCAGCGCTTCGCTGGCCGTCGCCGCACGGGCGCGCAGCCAGTTGATGCTCGCGAACAGGAGCACGGCGAACACGATCAGCATCGTTGCGACGGCGAGAATCGACGGATCGATGGAATCACGGATGCCGCTCCACATCTGCCGGGGCACGGTCTTCTGCTCGGGACCGCCGATGAACAGGATCACGATGACTTCATCGAACGAAGTAGCGAACGCGAACACGCTGCCCGTGGCCACTGCGGGCGTGATGAGCGGCAGCGTCACGCGCCTGAACGCGGTCCACGGCTTTGCACCTAGCCCCGACGCCGCGCGCAACAAGCTCTGATCGAACGATAGCAGCGACGCCGTCACCGTGATGACCACGAACGGCGTGCCGAGCGCCGCATGGGCAAGCACCACGCCGGGATACGAGTTGACGAGACCGAGCGGCGCAAAGATGAGATAGAAGCCCGCCGCGACGACGACGATCGGCACGATCATCGGCGAAATGATGATCGGCATAATGACCGAGCGTAGCGGAAACTGCGCGCGTGAAAGGCCGAGCGCGGCAAGCGTGCCGAGACACGTTGCGATCAGCGTGGAAGCGGCGCCGATGCCGATGCTGTTGAGCAGCGCGCGCTGCCAGTCCGCGCTCGTGAGCGCCTGTTGATACCAGCGCAACGAAAAGCCCTGCAACGGGTATGAGAAATACGAGCCTGAGTTGAACGAGAGCGGGATGATCGCGAGGATCGGCGCGATCAGGAAGAACAGCACCAGCGCGGTATGCAAGCGCACCCAGCGCGCGGCGATGCGTTCGGTCAGCACCGTGTTGCGTTTGTCTTGCATGAACGTTCCTTCGAATGCGAGTGCCTCAGCCGAAGCGCAGACGGTCGATGCCCACGATGCGGTTGAACAGGAAATAGAAGATCGCCGTGAAGATCACGAGGTACGCAGACAGCGCGCCCGCGAGGCCCCAGTTGAGTTGCGTGTTGGTCTGGATCGCGATGAGCTGACTGATCATCTCGTCGCCTGCACCGCCGAGCAGCGCGGGCGTGATGTAGTAACCGAGCGCGAGCACGAATACGAGGAAGCAACCCGCGCCAACGCCGGGCAGTGTCTGCGGCACGTACACGCGCATGAAAGCCGTGAACGGATGCGCCCCGAGCGATTTCGCCGCGCGCACGTAGACGGGGGAAACGCTCTTCATCACCGAGTAGATCGCGAGGATCATGTACGGCAAGAGCACGTGTGTCATGCCGATCAGCACGCCGGTGCGATTGAAGATGAGCGGCACCGGATGCGTCGCGATGCCGAGCCCCGTCAATACGCTATTGATGACGCCGCCCGGTTGCAAGAGCACGTACCATGCGGTCGTGCGCACGAGCAGGGACGTCCAGAACGGCACGATCACGAACAGCATCAGGCGGTTGCTGCTTTTCGCGGGCAGATTCGCGAGCAGCCACGCAACGGGATAGCCGAGCACGAGGCATAGCAGCGTGACCGTTGCGCTGATGGAGATGGTGCGCGTGAACGCATCGCGATACACCGCCGCATTCGACGGCACCGATGCGATCGCGCCTTGCGGCGTGACTTCGGCGTCGACGGCGGCGAGCAAATAATCCGGCGTCGGCGATGCAGCCGCACGTTTGAGCAAGCGCCATATTTCGGGCGAGTTCCATCGCTCGTCCATGCCGATCAATGCGGGCTTCCACGCGGGCGGGGCATCGTCGCGAATGCTGCGAGCCGTGCGCATCAGGAGGCTGCGAAACTCGGGCTGCGCGAAGTTGAGGCGACGCGCCACATTGCCGAGCTGTCCGCTCTCGCGTGCCTGCGCGAGGCCCGACGCGAGCAATGCGAACGTCCGCTCGTCCGGCACGCCGTGACCGTCCCACGCATCGAGGGCGCGCGCGAGCGCGGGCATGCTGTCGGGCACTTCGTGATTCTGCACGCTGCGTGCGAGCAGCAGCGCAATCGGCGCGATGAATGTCGACAGCAGGAACACGATCAACGGCAACGCAAGCATCAACGCCTGCATGGATGCGCGCCGTTGCGCCTTCTGATAGGACGCACGGCCCGCGGCTCCGGTCGGAGCGCCCTGGGCCGATGCGTGCAGGTGGGTGGTCACGGTCAAGATGGACTCTCGTTCTGCAGGGGCGTTACTGCGTCAGCCACGCCTGGAAGCGCTTGTTGATCGCATCCGCGTTGTCGGCCCAGAAGCTCGCGTTGACCTGCACCGCGCGCTTGAAGTTGTCGGGCGCAGTGGGGAGATCGGCCAGACGCTGCTTGTCGACGAGCGGGATTGCGTCCTTGCGCGGCGGCGCATACGCAATGTACTTCGAGAGATCGGCCGACGCCTTCGGCTGTGCCTGCGATACGATGAACTTCGCGGCCGTATCCGCATGCTTGGCGCCGGCGGGAATGCCCCACCATTCGAAGTCGTAGAGCTGCCCGTCCCATACCGCCTTGAACGGCTTCTGGTCGCGCTTGACGGCATCGTCGATGCGGCCGTTATAGGCCTGCACCATCACGACAGCACCGTCCGCGAGAAGCTGCGGCGCTTGCGCCCCCGACTCCCACCACACGATATTCTTCTTGATCGTATCCAGCTTCTTGAACGCGCGATCGACGCCGACGGGCGTGCCGAGCACCTTGTACACGTCCTTGGGATCGACGCCATCGGCGATCAGCGCCCATTCCATCGCCACCTTCGGCGACTTGCGCAGCCCACGCTTGCCGGGGAATTTCTGCAAGTCGAAGAAGTCGTTGACGGTGGCCGGCGCGGTCTTGAGCTTGCTCGTGTCGTAGGCATAGACGGTGGACCACACCATGCTCGCGACCGCGCAATCCGTGATGGAGCCGGGAATGAAATCGCTCGTCTTGCCAAGCGAATTCTTGTCGATCTTCTTGAGCAAGCCTTCATCGCACGCGGTGATGGCGTCGTTGCTTTCGAGGTCCATCAGGTCCCATGTCGTGTTCTTCGCCTGTTCCATGGCCGACAGTTTGGCGAGACCGCCGTCATACGATTCGGTCGAGAACGTGACGCCCGTCGATTGCGTGAACGGATCGAACCAGGCCTTCTTTGCAGCGGCTTCGAAAGCGCCGCCAAAGGTCACGACGGACAGCGTTTCTGCTGCTTGCGTCGTGACGGTGGCAAATGCGAGTACGGCGAGTGCGGCGCATTGTGCTTTGATATGAGTGCGCATGTCAGTTGGCTCCTGCTGGTGCGGTCGTGATGATGGAAGGTGATGGCGCGGTGGGGGATTGGATGGCAGGCGCGCTGCGTGGCGCGGCTGCCGCGAGAATCTTGCAGTCGTCGTGCCGCCAGGCGACTTGAGTTACATCGCCGGGTGCGGGCAGTGCATGCCGTTGCGTGTTCGGCACCTTGACGACGATCGCATCGCGCGAACCCAGCGTCAGATGCACGCGATGATGATCGCCGCAGTACACGAGCTCGTCGACGCGTGCGCGCACGACGTTGCAGTGCTGATCCACATGCGTGCCCTCGGCATCCGGAATATGGGCGCGTTCGGGGCGCAGTGCGAGCATGGCATCGTCGCCGGCGCGCAGGCCGTGCTCGTAGCGGCCGCGAATCGTGCTGCCGTCCGATAACGCGAGCGTGGCCCATGGTTCATCGACACCGACCACGCGACCGGTCAGTCCGTTGTTCTCGCCGACGAAGTTCGCGACGAAGGCGTTCTGCGCGTTTTCATAAAGTTCGCTGGGCGTCGCGGCTTGCTGAATGCGGCCATCGGAGAACACGGCGACGCGGTCGGACATCGTGAGGGCTTCGGCCTGATCGTGCGTCACATAGACGATGGTCAGCGACAGTTCGCGATGCAGCCGCATGATTTCGTATTGCATCGTTTCGCGCAGGCGCTTGTCGAGCGCGCCGAGCGGTTCATCCATCAGCACGACGCTCGGTTCGAACACGAGCGCACGCGCCAGCGCGACGCGCTGCTGCTGTCCACCCGACAATTGCGAGGGACGGCGATTCGCGAGGTGCGGCAGTTCGATCATCTCGAGCGCGCGCTTCACGCGCGCCTTCTGCTCGGCGCGGTTGATGCGCCGCACGGAAAGCGGGAACGCGACGTTCTCGGCAATCGTCAGATGGGGAAACAGTGCGTAGTTTTGAAACACCATGCCGATATCGCGCTGATGCGGCGGCTTGTCGTCGAGCCGCTTGCCGTCCAGACGAATCTCGCCATGTGTGGGCGATTCGAATCCCGCCAGCATCATCAGCGTGGTCGTCTTGCCCGATCCCGACGGCCCGAGCAAGGACAGGAATTCTCCCTTGCGCACGTCGAGGTTCAGATCGTCGACGACATAGTTCGCGCCGTCATACGATTTGCTCACGCCCGAGAACGAGATGAAGGAAGGGTCTGACATCGTGATTGCGTCCTGTCTTTGATGCGATATTCAATGCGCGCCGATCTTGCCTGCCAGATAGCGCGCGAAGTCGTAATTGGGCCGTTCGAGATGACTCAATTGCCCTGGCCTCGCAAGGGGTGCATGCACGCCGCGAAACACGGCTTCGACGCCGCGCCTGTCTTCGGCGTTGACCTCATCGAGCAATTGCTTGAGCGTCGCCATATGGGCATTGGCTTCGGGATCGGCAATGAATTCAGGCGCGAGCCCGCCGCCAAAACGGATATGCACTTTCCCGACGCCTTGCGGCTGCAGCACGAGATACCAGAAATAACCGGGGGTGAGCGTGATCAGATGCGTCGGATAGATGGCAAGCAGCGCAGTTGTCTTGCGCCAGTGTCCGGTCAGCCGCGTGTTGGAAGGATGCGCGTTGCCGATGGGCAAGCTCGCCTCTTTGGTAATCCAGTGATAGTTGAACGCGGGATAGCCAGGCGGGCATTCCATTTCCTCGAGCCTTGAATGCGGTCCGACCGTCGCGCGATGAAGCATGGGCAAGTGGTAACTCTCCATGAAGTTTTCCGCGAGGATCTTCCAGTTGGTGTTCCACACGTGTTCTTCATGGAAAGTCTCGATGTAATTGGACATGCCGTATGCATCGATCAGCTCATTCAGCTTTGCGAGCTGCGTATGGACGGGCGGGGCGCTTTGATTGAGCGTTACGTAAATCCATCCTTGCCATTCCTCGCAGCGAATCTGCGGCAATTTATAGCTTTCCTTGCAGAACCCCGCTTGCCGGTCCATCAGCGGCGCGCCTTTCAATGCGCCATCGAGCGAGTAATTCCATGCGTGATACGGACAGACGATGCGGCGTACATTGCCCCGTCCCTCCAGCAGCACCGACATGCGATGCAGGCACACGTTCGACATGGCCTTCAATTGCATGTCTTCGTCGCGCAACACGACGATGGGCTGCTCGCCGATACGCGCCGTCAGATAGTCTCCGGCCGCTTTGAGCGCGCTTGCGCGGCCCACGCATTGCCATTCTTGCGCGAAGATGTCGCGCTCTTCCAGCGCGAGAAAGTCGGGGGACGTATAGACGCCCGGCGGCATCGCGTGCGCATCACCGAATGATCGTTCGCAACCGGTGCGCAGTTCATCGACGAGCGCTTGCAGTGTATTCGTGCCTGCCGGGTCAGCCATGAAGCCCTCCTTCTTTCATTGCATCGAGAGCGCGCCGACGCAAGGCTTCTGCATCGCGCTCCAACATGGTCATCAATCTATCAAGCCAAATTGCCAGCCAAAATATTGTTTTCGGATACAAAGCAAAGTTTTTGACTATGCAGGCGTGCAAAGTCAATGAGTTGCCGGCGCGTCTCAGGCCTCCAGACGCAAGCGCCGGATGTAGTTCTCACAGAACGACGCAAACCGGTGCACGACCTGCCGCGGCTTCATCGTGCGCGATTGCGCGATACCGAGTGTCGTCGCGTTGACACTGTCCTTGAAACGTTTAATCACGAACTCTTCGCCATCCACCGTGCGATTGGACTTGAGCGGAAAATTCAGCAGGCTATAGCCGAGTCCGTTGGCCACCATGCCGCGCACGACCTCGGGCTGCGAAGAGCGGAACGCCGGCACCGGGCGGCTGCCGACCGCATCGAAGAGGGCGGCGAAATACTCGCGGCTGTGCGGCAGATCGAGCATGACGTAAGGCTCCGGCAGCAGATCGGCAAGCGAGACCTTGCGCGCACGCGCGAGTCGATGTGTCCTCGGCAGGATGGCATAAGGCGGCAGCGAAAGCAGCGGCGTAAAGGCGATGTCTTCCGTCATGTCGAGGCTGTAGGTCAGCGCAATATCGAGTGAACCGTCCTGCAAGCCGCTCAACAGCGCATCCTGATGCGCCTCGACGGTTCGAAAGGATATGCCCGCGTGCTCGTCGGTGAAGCGGCTGATGAGGCCCGGCATGAGCGGCGGCGCGAGTGAAACCAGACAGCCCAGCGTGATCGCTCCCGTCATGCCGCCATCCAGTTCTTTCGCGGCCATCTGCAGTTCTTCCGCAATTTTCAGAAGATTGCGCGCTTGCCCGAGGAGATCGCGTCCCGCTTGCGTGAGCGACAGACCGCTTGCGTGATGGCGGATAAAAAGCTGCACGCCAAAGGACACTTCCAAATCCGCGAGCGCCGTCGAGATGGACGGCTGCGAGATGTGCAGCCGCTTGGCCGCAGCCGTAAATGACAATGCTTCGGCGGTGACGACGAAATAGCGCAACTGGCGCAGTGAGTAGCGCAAAGGGTGGCTTTCCATCACCGATGACTCCATGTTCGATCGGCTTCATTCTGCGGTGCTCAAAATTCCTTGCATAGGCAAATCCGATGCTCGGCATTTTTTTTATATATTTTTCGAATCCTCCCGGGGCGCGTAGATTGCCACGCATACGAATTTGCTTTTCCTAAGGGACTTAGCCATGACAGTGGAAACTACGTCGATCGATACGCTGGTGGTGGGCGGCGGTCAGGCCGGCATCGCGATGAGCGAGCACTTGAGCAAAGCGGGCGTTCCGCATCTCGTGCTCGAACGCGCCCGCATTGCCGAGCGCTGGCGCACAGGACGCTGGGATTCGCTCGTCGCCAACGGGCCGGCCTGGCACGACCGTTTCCCTAATCTCGAATTCGGCGAGTTCGACCCGAACGGTTTTGCGTCGAAGGATCAGGTCGCGGAGTACTTCGTCGCATACGCAAAGAAGTTCAATGCACCGATTCGCACGGGCGTCGAAGTCAAGAAAGTGGTGCGCAACTCAGGCCGTCCCGGCTTCACGGTCGAGACATCTGACGGCACGGTCGAAGCAAACCGAGTTGTCGTGGCGACGGGTCCGTTCCAGCGCCCTGTTATTCCGCCGATTGCGCCGCGGGACACGCAACTCACTCAAATTCACTCCGCCGACTATCGCAATCCACAGCAATTGCCTGAAGGCGCGGTGCTCGTCGTGGGCGCGGGCTCGTCGGGCGTTCAGATCGCCGATGAATTGCAGCGTGCAGGGAGGCATGTCTATTTGTCCGTGGGGCCGCATGATCGCCCGCCACGCGCGTATCGCGGACGCGACTTTTGCTGGTGGCTCGGCGTGCTCGGCGAATGGGATGCCGAAGTCATGCGGCCGGGCAAGGAGCACGTGACCATCGCCGTGAGCGGTGCGCGCGGCGGACATACCGTCGATTTCAGGCGTCTCGCGCATCAGGGCGTGACGCTCGTCGGACTCACGAAGTCATTCGATGATGGCATCGCCACGTTTCAGCTTGACCTTGCGGACAACATCCGGCGTGGCGACGAGAACTATCTCTCGCTACTGGACGCAGCCGACGCTTATGCTCAACGCAACGGGCTCGATCTTCCGCAAGAGCCGCACGCGCGCGATATTCCGTCCGATCCGCCGTGCGTGACGCAACCCATTCTCGAACTCGATCTGGCGCAGGCGAATGTCACGTCGATCATCTGGGCGACGGGCTATGCAGTCGACTTCGGCTGGCTGCAAGTGGACGCATTCGACGAGAAAGGAAAGCCGAAGCACCAGCGCGGGGTGTCGAAGGAGCCCGGCGTCTATTTTCTGGGCTTGCCGTGGCTCTCGCGGCGCGGTTCCGCGTTCATCTGGGGCGTGTGGCACGACGCGAAGCATATTGCCGATCACATCGTCACGCAGCGCAAGTATCTCGCTTACTACGATGCCCAAACGAACGAGCCGGGCGATGCACCCGCGCTGAAAGTCAGCGAAGCGATTTAACTGAGTCCCAAGAAAAGGTGTATTGATGAGCCAACCCACGCATACCCGTATCCGCATGTTCAATACGAAGGATACGTATCCCAATCAGACGCTCGATAACGATCTTTGCCAGGCCGTACGCGCGGGCAATACGGTCTATGTGCGAGGTCAGATCGGCACGGACTTCGAAGGCAATCTCGTTGGTCTCGGCGATCCGCGTGCGCAAGCCGAGCAGGCGATGAAGAATGTCAAGCAGTTGCTGGAAGAAGCGGGCAGCGATATGTCCCACATCGTCAAGACCACGACGTTCCTCACCGATGTGCGTTATCGCGAACCTGTGTATCGTGAAGTCGGGAAATGGCTAAAGGGCGTATTCCCCATTTCGACCGGACTCGTCGTCGTTGCATTGGGCCAGCCGGAATGGCTGATGGAAATCGATGTAATTGCGGTCATTCCCGATGGATGGACGCCGCCGTCCGCGTAAAGGAGCGTAGATGACATTCTCGATTGCCGGACGTTGCGAAAAGACGGGGCAGCTTGGCATTGCAATCAGTTCTTCGAGCATCGCGGTGGGTGCGCGGTGTCCTTGGCTGCGTGCGAACGTCGGTGCGGTAGCGACGCAGAACGTGACGCTGCCCGCGCTTGGCCCCATGATTCTCGATCATCTGAATGACCGCGAAATCGATCCTTCGGTTGCGCTGGATCGTGCGTTGGGAACAGACGCGTATAGCGATTATCGGCAAGTCACCGTGCTCGACGCGCGGGGCCGCACCGCGTTCTTTAGCGGCAAGCAGGCGCTCGGAATCAATCACGCGGTGGCGGGCAATCAATGCGTCGCGGCCGGCAATATGCTGACCAGCATCGAGGTGATAGAAGCGATGACGCCTGCATTCGAGCGCACATCGGGCGCGCTTGCGGACCGGCTGCTTGCCGCGATGCGCGCTGCCATGGAGATGGGCGGAGAGGCGGGGCCCGTGCATTCGGCTGCACTCAAGATCGTGGGCGAGCAGGTCTGGCCCATCGTGGATTTGCGCATCGACTGGGCCGATGACGACCCCATCGGCAAGCTCGCAGTTCTATGGCAAGCCTATGCGCCTCAGATGCAGGACTACATCACGCGCGCATTGAATCCGACCGCCGCGCCGAGCTATGGAGTGCCGGGCGATGAATGACTCGTCGAGCCGTGCGCTGCTCGAAAAACTCATCGGCTTTGCCACGGTCAGCCGCGATTCTAACCTCGAGATGATTGCGTTCATCCGCGATTTTCTGGAACAACATGGCGTCGAGAGTAAGTTGTTCTATAACGACGCTCGCACCAAGGCGAATCTCTTTGCGACCATCGGTCCGCACGATCGTGGCGGCATCGTGCTGTCGGGTCATACGGATGTCGTTCCGGTCGACGGACAGGCGTGGACGGTCGAACCATTTCGCATGAGCGAGCACGAAGGCCGTTTATACGGACGCGGCGCCGCCGATATGAAAGGCTTTATTGCGTCGGTGCTGGCAGCAGTGCCGCATTTCGCCGGACGTGACTTGCGCTTGCCCGTGCATCTCGCTTTCTCATACGATGAAGAAGTGGGCTGCCTGGGCGTACGTCCGATGCTCGCCGAACTCGAAAAACGGCCGCATAAGCCCTTGCTTTGCCTTATCGGCGAGCCGACCGAACTCAAGCCAGTACTCGGTCACAAAGGCAAGCTCGCGATGCGCTGTCATGTGAAGGGCGCGGCCTGTCATTCGGCGTATGCGCCGTATGGCGTCAATGCGATTCAATATGCGGCGCGGCTCATCAATCGTCTGGAGGTGATCGGCGAGCAGCTCGCGCATCCGCAGCATCATGACGAGCGATTCGATCCGCCATATTCGACTGTGCAGACCGGTGTGATCAGGGGTGGCCGGGCGCTGAACATCGTGCCCGAGGAATGCGAGTTCGACTTCGAAGTGCGCGCGCTGCCGGGCTTCGATGCGAACGAAGTCGCCCATCATCTGCAAGACTACGCCGAGGCGGAACTCGTTCCACGGATGCGCGCGGTGAAGCCCGATACCGGCATTCGTTTGCAGGCGCTATCTGCGTATCCGGGATTGGCGACATCGCCCGAAAGTGAAGCGGCGCGTCTTCTTGCGCAGCTTTGCGGATCGAATGAGTTCGGCACCGTGGCGTTCGGCACGGAAGGCGGTTTGTTCGATCAGGCGGGCATTCCTGCGGTTGTATGCGGGCCGGGCAGCATGGACCAGGGCCATAAGCCCGATGAGTTCGTGACCGTCGAACAACTCAATGCCTGCGATGCCATGTTGAAGCGCCTCGCGGATCATCTCGCCCAGTGAGTAATTGATACCGTCATTGATAAGCGAGCAGCCGCCCCAGTACGCCCGCCGATGGCCACAATAGCAAGGACAGCGCCGCCTGCACTCGTCCGCTGAACGGCGGCTGCTGGTCCCAGTCGACGAGCCGCCTCGACCAGATACGCCGAAACGCGAATGCATTGATGAGCCCGAGCACGATGCAGCACAGCTTCGCTTGCAGCAAGGCATTGCGATGCAGCGGGACCGCATCCGCACAGAAGAGCATTGCGCCGCTTGCGACCAGCAACACAAGACCCGTCGCCGCATACGGCGTGAGTGCGTCGGACACTGCGGCAACCGGGAAGCGCCGGCCAAATCCAAGCATACGCAGATCGAGTAACCCGATAGGCCCGATCAGGAGCGTCAGTCCAAGCAAATGAATGAGATTGACGAGGGGATACGCCCATGACGAACTGCGAATCCATAACGCAAATGCCGACCCTTCGATCGACGCCGCGAGCGTGGCCGCTGAGGTGGCCAGCTCCATTGCTAACGCAATTCGACTGTCTTGCCATCCAGCGTAATGCGTTCAGCGCGCAACTCATGCGTTCCATCCGAACGCGGATAGCCTTCGATGCTGACGACCTTGCCCGCCGCTAGCGAATCCTTCGGCAGACCACGCGACTCCATGCGGCTCACCGGAGCCAGCACGACATTCCATTGCGCGCCCTGATAGTCGATCGTCGCCTCCGCGTGCGGATTGCGATATTGAACATCGACTAGCGGGGCCTCGATCTTCACCGTCTTCGAGACGTCGTAGGAACTCCATCCGTGGTGCGCCGATGCCGTCGCGACGGCGAGTGCGGCAGCAGCGCCCATCAGTAAGTGTCGAATGCGCATGTCATCACCTTTGTCCCTGTCCGGGTGTGCGGCGCGCGATTCCGTCGATGTCTGGAACCCGGACGCATCCGATCACTATAGAAACATTCGACAGCATTTTGCAAGGTAGACAAGAATGCGTCGCGGGGGGAAAAGGGCGCTACGCATCATTTTTAGCGTGCTGTAACCGCTGGTAAGCAGCGGCGAAAAGCGCAATCACATCGCGCGATCGCGTGACCGTGCGCAACACCACAATGCGATGGTCCCTTTTTCAAGGGTCTTTCTTGCACAGGAGCGCACACGATGAACGTCACCAATCCACTCGCCACACACGCGCCGCAGGCAAGCGCATCGACTCTGCCTATCAAGCGCGGCCAGAACGCCACCACCGGCGCACGCGCCGCGACGTCACCGGCAGCGCCAGCCGAGCCTTCCAACCCCGCGCATCTCGAGACCACCATCGACACCACGGCCTGAGCGATTCATGCAAACGCGTTTCAAATCTGCGCTGCTGCTCGCGGTTGCCGCAGCATGCCCCTTCATGCTCGTCGCCTGAACGTCGTGCGAGCCGCCTTGATTGTTCGTGTAGGTGAGGCCCGCGTCGATGAGGCCGTATAGCGTCACGCTGCTTTGTGCATGCGCTGCGCTTGCAATCGTGCCGAGCGCGGTCAACGCCGTGAGCGTCTTGAACGCATTCGAGGCAATAAAGAATTTCTTCACTCTGTTTCTCCAGGATCGCTAGTGCGTCGGTCGACGCGCCGCTCGCATGCATGGGCGACGCGGACCGGCTCTCCGATCGATCTGTCGACGCATCGGAGCGCGGATTAAAGCACGGAGAATTGCGAAGAAATCGGCTAAGCGGTGTCGCGCGGGTTACGGAATATTGCGTAAGTATTGGTTAAGTATTGCGGGGCAAGTGCTGTGAAGGACGTAATTGCATGACGTGTGTTGAGTGCGCGCGTGCGCATTCGCCGGGGCATCTCATTACACACGGTAATTTCTTGAGCCGGTCAGAAAGATGATGTGGGCTGCGCGCCACACGAAGAAGGGCGTCCATTGTTATCGGTGGTCGTTGCAAAGAGTCCGTAAACTCGCGCTGCTAGCATGACGCCTCCTTCATTTCACACATTGCCAAGTCATGAAAAAGGCCGTTCTCGCCGCTCTCGTTGCAGGCACCACGTTCTTCGCTATTGCACCCGCCTTCGCAGCATCGCATCACCATGCGGTCTGCCATAAGGTCCGCGTTCATCATCACTGGGAACGTCACTGCAAGTAAGCGGCATTGCCGTTTGCAAGGCCCCGCCGTGCGATTAACGGCGGGGTTTTTTCTCGTGCTGACGAATCACCTGTTCAATTCGGGCCGGAAGAGAGAAGTCCACGCAAAGGTACAATCGTTCGACTATCCCGCCTGCGGATTTTTCGCCTCTTCTCTCCTCGATGACATCTCCCAAAACTACCGAAGTCATGCCGCCGTTCTTGACGGGAGGTGGAAAGTGTTCCGAAATCATCGCGTCTCGTGACTGGTCGGCCACACCGCTGGGCCCCATCGCGACATGGCCGGCCATTCTGAAGAACACGCTGTCGATCATCATGTCGTCGCCGGTTCCTATCGTCACGCTATGGGGTGAACCGGGCGTCATGCTGTACAACGACGCCTACTCGGGCTTCGCTGCGGGCCGCCATCCCGTGTTACTCGGCTCGAATGTTCGCGAAGGCTGGCCGGAAGTCGCGGACTTCAACGACAACGTGATGAAAGTCGGCCTGAGCGGCAGAACCTTGCGATACGAGGATCAGGAACTGACGCTGCATCGCAACGGCGTGCCCGAACAGGTGTGGATGAACCTCGACTATTCGCCCATCTTCGGCGAGTCGGGGCAGCCGGTCGCGGTGATGGCCATCGTTGTCGAAACCACCGGCAAGGTTCGCGCGAAACGTGCATTGCAGAACGATCGCGAGCGTTTGCGCCGCATGTTCGAGCAGGCGCCCGGCTTCATCGCGATGATGACGGGACCGCAACACGTGTTCGAGCTGGCGAACCCCGCCTACATGGAACTCGTCGGGGAACGCGGAATCATCGGCAAGACCGTCAAGGAGGCGCTGCCCGAAGTGGCGGGTCAAGGCTTCTTCGAACTGCTCGATGCGGCCTTCTTCGAGGGCGTGCCTACCGCGCGTCTCGCGGAGCCGCTGACGCTGAACCGGAGTGCGGGCATGGCGGGCGAAACGCGCTATCTCGACTTCAGCTATCAGCCCGTGAGGGACGCCGCGGGCGAGATTCTGGGCGTGTTCGTGCAGGGCAATGACGTGACCGCGCACATCGAAGCGCAGCGAGCGGTGCGCGAAAGCGAAGAGCGGTTTCGCACGTTCGCTCAGGCTTTGCCGTGTCAGGTGTGGTCGGCGGATGCGGGCGGACGCATCGACTGGATCAACGAGCGAAGCTATCAGTACACCGGCATGGCCGAAGGCAGCCTGCGCGATGAAGGCTGGTCGACGGTGACACACCCGGACGACGCAACCGGCGCGCTGAACTTGTGGAGCCAGGCAGTCCGCGCGGAAGAGGCGTTCGAACGCGAAGTGCGGCTGCGCGGGGTCAACGGCGTGTACCGGTGGCACCTGAGCCGGGCGCTGCCGGTTCGCAACGCGGACGGCGCGATCACGCGATGGATCGGCGTGAACATGGACATCCACGATCAGAAGACAGCGGCGCATTTTCTGGAGCGCGTGAACGAGGACCTCGAACAGAAAGTCGCGGAGAGTGCGGCGGACCGCGAGCGCATGTGGCGTCTTTCGACCGATCTGATGCTCGTCGCCGGTCTCGACGGGTCGATCGTCTCCGTCAATCCCGCGTGGACCGATCTGCTCGGCTGGACTGCGGTCGAACTGATCGGGCAGTCTTTCATGAGCCTCGTTCATCCGGACGATGTCGCCGCGACGCTCGATGAAGTCCGGCGCCTCTCCGACGGCAACCGGACCTTGAAGTTCGTGAACCGCTTCCGCCGGCGCGAGGGCGGCTATTTCACGCTTTCGTGGACCGCTGTTCCCGACAATGACATCATTCACGCCGTGGGGCGTGATATCAGCGCCGACGTGGCGGCGGCCGAAGCGCTGCGGCAAACTGAACTGGCGTTGCAGCAGTCGCAGAGAATGGAGACGATCGGCAAGCTTACCGGCGGCGTCGCGCATGACTTCAACAATCTGCTACAGGTGATATCGGGCAACTTGCAGTTGCTATCGAAGGACGTGCAGGGCAACGAGAAAGCGGAACGTCGCTTGCAGCAGGCGCTGGCCGGCGTGAACCGTGGCGGCCGGCTCGCGAGTCAGTTGCTTGCGTTCGGACGCCGGCAGGCGCTCGAACCGAAGGCGGTGCGCCTTGCGAGACTCGTCGCCGAAATGGACGACATGCTGCGGCGCAGTCTCGGCGACGCAATCGAAGTCGAAACGGTCATGAGCGGCGGACTCTGGAATACGTTTGTCGATCCCGGGCAGCTCGAAAACGCCATCCTCAATCTGGCGATCAATGCGCGCGACGCGATGGAGGGCCAGGGCAAGCTGACGATCGAAGTCGTGAACGCCGTGCTGGACGACACGTACGCCTATGGCCATCCCGAAGTCGAGCCGGGCCAGTACGTCATGCTCGCCGTGACCGATACGGGAAGCGGCATGACGCCCGAGGTCATGAGCAAGGCGTACGAGCCTTTCTTTTCGACGAAGCCGGAAGGCAAAGGCTCGGGGCTCGGCTTATCGATGGTCTATGGCTTCGTCAAGCAATCGGGCGGACACATCAAGCTCTATAGCGAGCCGGGTCACGGAACGACGGTCAGGCTCTATCTGCCGCGTACGCTCGAAGCAGAAGTTCAGCCCGTAGTGGCGGATTTGCGCGCTACCGAAGGAGGCACGGAGGTCGTGCTCGTCGCCGAGGACGATGAACAGGTCCGTGCCACCGTCATCGACATGCTCAACGATTTGGGCTACCGCGTGTTACGCGCCAACGATGCGATCAGCGCGCTCGCCATCGTGGAGAGCGGCGTGCATATCGACTTGCTGTTCACGGACGTGGTGATGCCTGGCACGATGAAGAGCACGGAACTTGCACGCAAGGCGAGGGAACGCATTCCGGGCATTGCGGTGCTGTTCACCTCCGGTTACACCGAGAACTCGATCGTGCACGGCGGCCGGCTGGATGCGGGCGTCGAATTGTTGAGCAAGCCTTACTCGCGCGAGGCGCTTGCGCGCAAGATACGTCGCGTGCTGGGCAATGAGTCGGTCAAGCGCAGCCATCCGTTGCGTACGGAACCCGAGCGTGAACACAAGGAGGCGTCGCTGCGCATCCTCTATGTCGAAGACGATGACCTTATTCGCGCCGTGACGGTCGAACTGCTCGAAAGCTTCGGTCATGTCGTACTGGAGGCGACCGATTCGAATTCGGCGCTCGCGTTGTTCGAGAAACACGGCGTGGATGTTCTGCTGACGGACATCGGCCTGCCCGACGTTCCCGGCGACGAACTTGCACTGCTCGCACGCCAGCGTCAACCGGGGCTGTCCGTCATCTTCGCGACGGGCCAGAACGATGCACCGCCGATTGACGGCGTCGTGCTGTTACGCAAGCCGTACGATACGGCGTCGCTTGCGCACGCGCTTCGGCGCGTTGTCGAGACTTCGTGAGTCAGCAGGGGCAGCGGCTGCGCGCCGCGATGCGCGGTGCGAGGCGATAGCCGTTTCGGCCATTGCGTTTGGCTTCGTACATCGCCTTGTCGGCAGCCGCGCGCCATAAGGAAATGTTGCCGATCGAGGCCGCTGCAAAGC
This sequence comes from Caballeronia grimmiae, assembly GCF_000698555.1. GTDB lineage: Bacteria > Pseudomonadota > Gammaproteobacteria > Burkholderiales > Burkholderiaceae > Caballeronia > Caballeronia grimmiae. The sequence continues at coordinate 345,318 of NZ_JFHE01000002.1, forward strand.
GCGATTTTCGCGCTATCGGCTCAAGGCATCGGACACTTATGCCGATAAGGAGGCACAGACGTTCATATAACAAGCCGTACAGATGTCGCTCCCAGGTGCCTCTCCGTTGACTTCGTGCTTCGCCGTTGCATGGCTGCCTTCGCTTGTCGGGCTGTTCATGGCGGTGATGCTCGGCATATGGACGCCGCCTGTCGAAGCCTCGGCCGCCTCGTCGCTGGCGAGCGACGACCTCGCGTCACTGCCGCTCGAATCGCTGATGGACATGACCGTCAGCGGAGCGACGCGCATCGAGCAGTCGGCATCGAGCGCGCCGGCCGCGGTCGTGATCCTGACCGCCGCCGATGTTCGCGATCACGGCTGGCGCACGCTTGCCGATGCCCTCGCCACGCTGCCGGGGCTGTATGTCACGTCCGATCGCGTGTATTCGTATCTCGGCGCGCGCGGGTTTCAGCGTCCGGGCGATTTCAACAGCCGCTTCCTTCTGCTGATCGACGGGATGCGCCTGAACGACGCGGTCTACGATCAGGCCCCGCTCGGCTCGGACTTTCCGGTGGACATGGATCTCGTCGAACGCATCGAATACATACCGGGTCCGGGTTCGGCCGTGTATGGATCGAACGCGCTGTTCGGTACGGTCAACGTAATCACGAAGAAGGGCGCGGACATCGGCGGCGCGCAGATCGCGGGCGCGCTCGGCAGCTTCGGCGAGAAACAGGCGCGCGTGACCTATGGCTGGCACGGCGAACGCAATGCCGACCTCGTGCTGTCGGCAACGGCGTATGAACGTCACGGCCAAGACCTTTACTACCCCGAATTCGATACCCCCGATCAGAATCATGGCGTCGCCCGCAATCTCGATGGCGAGCGCAATCAGAAGCTGTTCGCCAAGTTCGGCATCGGCGATTTCCGCATCAGCGCCGGATACGGCAATCGCACGAAGAACGTGCCGGGTGCGCCTTACGATGCGGCGTTCAACGCACCGTTCAGCGTGACGGACACGCATACGTTCGTCGACGCCACCTACCGGCAGGCCGTGCGTGACGACATCGCGATCGACTACGAACTGTACGGCGGCCATTACGACTACACGAGCCGGCAAGTCAGCACGCCCGCGCCCGGCACGTCGAACATCGATGGCGATCACGCACTCTGGTACGGCGGCGACGTGCACGCGACGGTGCGAACCCTGCCGCGCAATCGCATCGTATTCGGTGTCGATTACACGATGAACGCGGCGCGCGACCAGTGGAACTACGACGTCGATCCATACGAGAAGTTGCTCGACGATCATCGGATGAGTCACCGCATCGGCGTCTATGTCGACGATGAGATCAAACTGGCCGAATCGCTCACGCTCGATATCGGCGGCCGCTACGACACCGAGAGCAACGTTGGCGGCAACTTCAGTCCGCGCATCGCGCTGATCTGGCGGCCAACGCCGAGCGATACCTTCAAGCTCATCTATGGCGCTGCATATCGTGCGCCGAACGCCTATGAGATGTACTACGCCATCCCGGGCGAAGGCGGGCAGCTCGCGAATCCCTTGTTGAAATCGGAGCATATCGGCACGCAGGAACTCGTCTATGAACGCGCGTTGGGCGGCATGGGACGCGCGACGGTCACGCTGTATCGCTACAGGCTGCGCGATGTCATCACCGAGTCCATCGATCCCGCTACCGGTCTCTACGTCTTTCGCAACGTCGAGCGCGCGCAGGCACTCGGCGCGGAACTCGCGTGGCAGCAGCAGTTCGCAACGAGCTTGCGCGTGCGTGCGAGCTATTCGTATCAACTCGCGCGGGACTCCATCGCGGGCGGCGCATTGCAAAACTCGCCGCTTCACATGGGCAAGCTCAACGTCAGCGCGCCGTTCTTCGCGGCGGGTGCACGCGCGGGCGCGGAGGTGCAGTGCATGTCGTCGCGGCTTGCTCAAACCGGTTCAGCGAGCGGGTACTGCATCGCGAATGTGACCGTGCATAGCCGCAAGCTGGTGCCGCGTGCGGATGCGTCGGTGTCGCTCTATAACGTGTTCGATCGCCGCTATGCGGATCCCGCCGGGCCCGGCTTCAAGCAGAACGTGATCGTGCAGCAGAGCCGCACGCTGCTCGCCAAACTGGTCTACGGATTCTGACGATGTCATTGCGTCGATGCCTCGCACTATGTCTCTTCACGGCCGGTGGGGCCGGGGCATGGTGCGCGCATGCGCAAACCGATCTTCGCAGGCTCGAAAGCGCGTACATCTTCAACTTCACGCAATTCACGCAGTGGCCCGCCGATCGCATGGGCAACGCTGAGTTGCGCGTCTGCGCCAGCGCGCGCAGCCCGCTTCGCGAAGCGCTCGCGGCATTGAACGGCCGTGCGGTCGGTGCGCGCGTGTGGCGGTTCACGAGTCTCGCCGACAGGCCGCTCGCCGATTGCGACGTGCTGGCCATCGCCGGCAACGACGGAACCAGCGGCGAAATACGCAATGCGTTTGCCTCCGACGATGCCTTGCTCATCATCGCGGGCGTCGGCGCCATCACACACGGCGAGGCCGTCATCGCGCTGGTCGCCGAAGACGATCATCTGCGCTTCGAGATCAACAATGGCGAAGCCACGCGCCGCAAGCTCGTGCTCAGTTCCAAGCTGCTGCGGCTCGCAAGGAGGCTCAAATGATAGCCACGAACACGCGTAAGGGCAGCACGGGGCGTCTCACGGTCCGCGCGAATCTGGTCAGTGTCGGCATCGCGCTCGTGGCCGCGAGCATCGTCCTGCTGCTGTATCAGGCCGTGGCCTTTCGGAGCGCGTTATATGACGATGCGACGCTGCAGGCGTCGATGATATCGGAGAACATCAGTGCGTCGCTGATGTTCGAAGACGAACGGTCGACGAAAGACGTGCTGCGTTCGCTTGGCCGCGTGGCTTATCTTCAAAGCCTGAGCGTCTATCGCAAGGATGGGCAGCTGTTCACTCGCTATGCGCGTGAAGGCATCACGCCGGAGGAAGCGGCAGAGGGCACGCTGCAATCGACGGAACATCGCACCACGCTCTCGCTCGATGATGTATTCGTGCGTGCGCCCATCGAACACAATGGCCATCTGCTTGGATATGTGGTGCTGGTCGCAACGAGCGATCTCGTGCGCCGGCAACTCGTGCAATACGCGTGCTTTCTCGGTGTCGCGTGTCTCGGCGCGTTATCGATTTCGACGCTCGTGATGAACCGCATGCGGCGGCGCGTGAGCGAGGCCGAACGTGAACTCGAATATCTCGCACGCACCGATCCGCTCACGAAACTGCCTAACCGCCGCACGTTCTATGAGGCGCTCGATGAGCGGCTCGCGAGCGCGAAGGAGCCTAGCCGCTATCTGGGGCTGGTCCTGATCGACCTCGACGACTTCAAGACCGTCAACGATACGCTCGGCCACGGCGCAGGCGATCAACTGCTTCAGCACGTCGCCTATGTACTCGAAAGCACCGTCGGCGGACGTGCGATGGTCAGCCGCATGGGCGGCGACGAGTTCGCGGTGACGCTGACGAGCACGTGGAAGCGCGGTGCGGTCGCGGAACTCGCGGGCGAGATCGGCGCTGCGCTGTGCCGGCCGGCCCCGCTTTGCGGGCGCGAGATCAACGTCACCGCGAGCATCGGTTACGCGAGCTTCCCCGAAGCGGGCAACGATAGCGGAAGTCTGATGACGAGCGCCGATATCGCCCTGTACGAAGCGAAAAGCCGGGGCAAGAATACGGTCGTCGGGTTCTCCGCGGAGATGATGGACGCCGCGCATCGCCGCGCGTATCTCGAAGCGGAGTTGCGCAAGGCCGTGGAAAGCGATGCGCTCGATCTCGTCTTTCAGCCGCAGTTCGAATGCGGCAGCGGCACGCTCGTCGGAGCGGAAGTGCTTGCGCGCTGGACGCATGGAGAAGAGGGCGACGTATCGCCGGGAGAGTTCATTCCGATTGCCGAGAACAGCGATCTCATCGTACTGCTCGGGCGTACGGTGCTGCAGCGGGCATGCGTGGCAGCGGCGGCGTGGAATGCCTCGTGCCCGGGCGCAGCCGTGCGCGTCGCGGTGAACGTGTCGGCGCGACAGCTCAGGCATCCGAACTTTGTCCCCGACGTGATGGCCGCCCTCGGTGCAAGCGGCCTTGCTCCCGCATTGCTCGAACTGGAGCTTACCGAGAGCCATCTGATCGCGAATCGCGAAACCGCCATCGACGTGATGAACCGGCTTCGCGAGGCGGGCGTGCTGTTGTCCATCGACGACTTCGGCACGGGCTATTCGTCGCTTTCGTACCTGCATGCGTTTCCGGTGAATGCGCTCAAGATCGACCGCTCGTTCATCGAGCGCATTCCCGAGGATGGGCAATCCATCGTGACGGCGATTCTCTCGATGGCGCATAGCTTCGGTTTGCACGCGGTAGCCGAAGGCGTCGAAGAGCCAAGGCAGCTTGCCTGGCTCGTCGATGCGGGCTGCGATGTCGTGCAAGGCTTTCTGACCGGTCGTCCGATGTCGCTCGATCAGTTCCGCGCCCTTGTTGAGAACGAGGCGTTCGACAGCCAGCTCGCGTGAAAGCCGCGCGTTAGCCGGCACATGAGTCGTACGCATATCGAAGCGAAAGCGATTCCTCAGCGTGCGTTGCATGCATGTAGCAGGTATGCCGGTTGCTCAGACGAATACCGCTGAGGGCGGATACGCGCTGCAATGTTCCGCCGCAGCGAACTAACTTGCGAGAGGAATCAACATGAAACTACGTCATCTTTTAACGGTTGCCGCCGCTGGCGTTTTGGTCTCGGGTGGGGCTGCTATCGCACAAGAGCAGAGCACACCGATGGCAGGCGGATCGCACACCACCGACGCAAGCACGGCCACTTACGGCCCATCCACGTATAAAGGCGCGGACTACGGCGGTTCCACTTATGGCGATACCAACGCCGGCGCGCGCAACTATGGCGAGTGGGTGCGGGGACGCAATCCGGCCAACTGCCCGGTGGGTTTGCCCTGTAACGTTTACAAGGGATCTTGATGTGACTACTCGGCCAGCGTCGGCGATGCGCGCTTCAGACGCGTCGCCGCCGATGGCCGCGAGAGCAAGCTCAATCCACCGGTTGCCGTTCTTCGGACCCGAATAACGCCAGCCAGTACGCATATTGCGCTGGCAACACCGTCGACGACTTGCGCACCTGTAACTCACGTGCCGCACGCAACGGATAGTGCGCATCATGTGGGCGGCGATCATCGCACGATCGATTTAATGCGCCGCAGTCTCCGCGTTCGTCCCATACCCCATGCCGTCGCCACCGGAATACCGGCTTCTTCGCGCACGTGCAGCAATCGGCGTCATGAAGCCTGAGTGCCACGGCATCGCCGAAAAGCCGATGCTCACGTTGAGCAAATCCAGTCCAACGCGTTTCATGCGCTTGATTCGTTCGATCGACTCCGCGAGCGTTTCTGCATCGCGGCCATCGAATTCGCGCCTGCTTTCCATCCCGCGTGGCCGATTCATAGGCCTGACGTCGCGCCTGCTCTCCGGCGATCGGCGCGAGTCGCGTCGCCAGCGGCGTGCTGATGTTCGCCGGGTCTCTGTTGGTCACGCGCCTGATCCGGCGGCGGGATCGCTGAGACAAAATCGCACATGACGATCACCAGCAATATGCGACCGATTGTTGCCAGTCCGGTCAAACCACGATGGCGATCCGCTCCCCGCCGTGTTCAACGCCTCGCCGCGCGATACGGCGCGCTTCTTCAGGCATAAACTGACGCGATCCACCGCTTGGTCCCCCCTATAAACGGGTGGGTATCTGTGCACGCCAAATGCGTATCTTTCCTTCCGGGCCGTTGATTGCTGTCGCTCGCCGCCGAGGGCATTGGCGTGCGGCGATTCGCCGAACCTTCCCGTGAGACACGTTTTATGCAGTAGCAAGACCTGAGAATTACGCATTGCTGAAAAGTCGGGCCAGACAAAATACAAGAGTGGAGACAGACATGAGCGGCAAAGAGACGAACACCCTGGTGCATCGCTTCCTGCACTGGGAACAGGTGCAGCCCGATGCAATCTATCTGACCGAGCCCACGGCTGACGGGCAGGTGATCGACTACACCTGGCGTCAGGTAGGCGACGAAGCGAGGCGCATCGCAGCGTGGCTGCAGTCGCAGGACTTGCCGCCGCGCAGCGCCATTTCCATCGTTGGGAAGAACACGGCGCACTGGATCATCGCGGATCTGGCCATCTGGTTCGCGGGGCATGTGTCGGTGCCGCTCTATCCGACCATCGGCGCGGAGACTGCGCGCTATATCGTCGACTGTTGCGACGTGCGGGTGATGTTCGTCGGCAAGCTGGATGGCAACACGGACGGCTGCAACGAAATTCGCCAGGCCTTGCCATCGCACGTGCAACTGGTCGGCCTGCCGCAGTCGCCGGCCATGCCCGACGCGCAGCAATGGGACGCGCTCGCCGCGCGGCATCAACCGTTGCGGGACGTGTGCCTGCCGCAGCCGGGCGACCTCGCCACGATCATCTACACGTCGGGCAGCACGGGCCGTCCGAAGGGCGTGATGCACAGCTTCGAAGCCATCTACACCTATGCACTCGAAGCCGGGAAATTCTGCGACATGCATCCGCGCGATCGCCTGTTGTCGTATCTGCCGCTTGCGCATACGGCGGAGCGGTCGTTCGTCGAATCGAACTCGTTGTGCCACGGCTTGCACGTCTTCTTCAACGACAGCCTCGCCACGTTCATGCAGGACCTGCTGCGTGCACGGCCCACGGTGTTCATCTCGATGCCGCGGCTCTGGACCAAGTTCTATCAGGCGGCCTGCGCGCGTCTGTCGACGACCGATCAGGCGTTGCTGCACACCGCGTCGCCCGATGCCGACGCGCTCAAGCGGCGCGTGCTCGCATCGCTCGGACTGGACGCCACCCGCATTGCGTTCACCGGCTCCGCTCCGCTGTCGACCGAAATCACGGAGTGGTATCGCGCGATCGGGCTGGAACTGCTCGACGTCTACGGCATGACGGAGAACTTCTCGTACTCGCATTACAGCCGTCCCGGTCAGGTGAGGCTCGGCTATTCCGGCCAGGCGATGCCGGGGGTCGAATGCCGTATCGACGATAACGGGGAAATCCTGCTCAAGTCGCCGACGATGATGCTCGGCTACTACCGCGAACCCGAGCTTACGAAGGAAAGCATGAGCGAGGACGGTTTTTTCCGCACCGGGGATCGCGGGGAATTCGACGAGATGGGGCGGCTGAAGATCACCGGGCGCGTCAAGGAAATCTTCAAGACGAGCAAGGGCAAGTACGTCGCGCCGCTGCCGATCGAACATCGGCTGAGCCATCCGAAAGTGGAGGCCGTCTGCGTGACGGGTCCGGGCTATGCGCAGCCATTCGCGCTGCTGATGCTGTCGCCGGCTGCGCGCGACGAACTGAAGGACGGTGACTCGGCGCACGCGTTGCGCACCGACATGCAAGGGCTGCTCGACAGCGCCAACGAGGCGCTGGAAGGTCACGAAAAGCTCGCTTTCGTCGTGCTCGTAAAGGACATCTGGAACGTGGAAAACGGTTTCATGACGCCGACGTTGAAGTTCCGGCGCGCAGCCATCGAAAAATATTATTTGCCGCGTGCGCCGATCTGGGCCGAGCTAGGGCAGAAGGTCATCGTCGAAGTCGATTGAGCCTCGCCGCGTGACCCGCAGCGTGAACTCAGCCGGGTGGAAAGCGTTGTCCGGCTGTCCGTGCGCGTCGATTGAGGCTGCCCTGCAGTCGTCGACGCGGTGAGCCACGCTCGCTTCGCATTTCAAAAAATGACGTAAACCCCACCCCCTCTTTTCAAGGGGGCGTCGAGGGTGCCACTGCTGGCAACCTAGCAGTCAGGAACATCAGCAGGACAAAGCAGTGCGAGGAGACCACTAGCCTCTTGTTCCGTCGCTTCGCGGGCGTTCCCGTGCGAAGGCGATGTGTCTCGATGAACGTAGCAGACAGCGTATCGGCAAAGTTCATCGACGCGTTACTGATTAGGTATCTTGATAATAAGTCACCGACAATATTGGTTGGGGGAGCACAAGCATGTCTTGCTTTATCCGAGAAGAGAACAAGAAGCCGCCACGCCTGACAATCCTCGCCGGGCTCATCGCAGCGGTTCTGACGTCGAATGCAAACGCTTTCAAGATCGACACGCCTTCATCCGACTGGGAAGTGAACTGGGACAACACGGTCACGTACACCATCGGCATGCGCGCGAGAGGCATCGATCCGTTGATCGGCAACAACCCGAACTTCGATGATGGCGACTACAAGTTCCGTCATGCGGGCGATATCGTCACGAATCGGGTGTCGATGGTGTCGGAGTTCACGGCTGCATACAAGGGCTACGTGGGCTTCAAGCTGTCGGGATCGGCGTGGAAGGACTTCGCGTACGGCAGCGGCAACGCGACGAATCCCGGCGTGTTCGCCCCGGCAGGCGGCGGCTTGCCGGCGGTCACGTATCAGTCGCTCGCGGCTTATCCGAACCGTCAGTACGGCTCGTTCACGAACCGCTACTACGTGCAGGGCGCGCAACTGCTCGACGGCTTCGCGTTCCTCAACGCGGACGTCGCCGGCAAGGCCGTCTACGTGAAGGCCGGCCAGTTCACCGAATACTGGGGCAACTCGCTGCTGTTCCCGTTCGCGGGCATCTCCGTGGCGCAGGGCGCGCTCGACAGCATCAAGGGCCTCAGCTCGCCCGGCACGCAGACCAAGGAACTGCTGCTGCCGCGCCCGCAGGTCAGCGTGACGGCGCAGGTGACGCCGGAAGTATCGCTCTCCGGGCAGTACGCGCTTGGCTGGACCTACAACCGGCTGGCGACGGGCGGCACCTACCTCCAGGCGAACGACGCCATCGCGCAAGGCCCCTCCGGTCTTCTCGTGACGACGCTGCCGGGTTCGCGCGTCGGCCATCCGGGTGGCTGGGTGCCCGTCTTCGTCCATCAGGGGCCGTCGAACACGCCGCCCGATATCGACAACAACTTCGGCGTCAAGCTCGGCTGGACGCCGAGCTTCCTCAGCGGCCAGATCGGCTTCTACTATCGCCGCTTCGACGAGTCGCAGCCGTGGGTGCTGACGAACTGGAAGAAGGGCTTGCCGACCGATTATCACCTTGCCTATAACCGCGGCGCGCAGTTGTTCGGCATCAGCATGGAAACGACGATCGGCAACGCGGCGACGGGCTTCGAGGCGTCATGGCGGCGCGGCACGGCGCTCAACACGGCGCTGAGTTCGAACATCGCGAACCAGACCGAAGGCGCGACGGGCGACGTGCTCAACCTGATCGCCAACGCCATCATCCCGCTGCCGAACGCGCCCTTCTGGCAGACGGGCTCGCTGACCACCGAACTCGCGTACTCGCACCTGCTGTCCGTGAGGAACAACGCGGCCATCTATAACGGCGTGGGCTATCGCGGCTGCCCGAGCAACAACAAGTGGAACGGGTGCTCGACGCGCGACTATGTCGGCCTGGGCCTTCTGTTCAATCCGCAATGGCTGCAGGTCTTCCCCGGCGTCGATCTGAGCATGCCGACGTCGATGACCGTCGGCCTGTACGGCAACAATCCGCAGAATCCGGGCTCGTCGGCAGCCGGCCAGGGATTCTTCAACTTCTCGGTCGGCCTCCAGGCGCTCGTGCGTCAGAAGGCCACCGTGACGCTTGCCTTCAATGGCTATCACGCGCACGTCAACGGCACCTCGGTCACGCCGAGCGGGCTCACGTACGCGTCGAGCGGCAGCGGTCTCTACGATCTCAACGATCGCCCGTGGGTCTCGCTGACCGTTCAATCGTGGTTCTGATGCATACATCGATAATTAAAGGAGACAAGTCCATGAAGACGTTCATTCAACTCGTCGCAGCAGGCGTCGTGACGCTGCATGCCGCCGGGGCGCTCGCGGCGATCACGGCGGAAGAGGCAAAGCAGCTCGGCACCACGCTCACCGTTTTCGGCGCGGAAAAGGCCGCTTCGAGCGATGGCTCGATTCCCGAGTACAAGGGCGGATTGACGAAGGGACCAGCCGATTTCGTTCCGAACAGCGGCACGTGGCCGGACCCGTTCAAGAACGAAAAGCCGATCCGCAGCATCAACGCGGCGAACATGGCGCAGTACGCGGACCAGTTGACGCCGGGCGTGCAGGCGCTGCTGAAGCGTTTCCCGGAGTTCCGCCTGGACGTCTACCCGACGCACCGGACGATGCACTATCCGCAATGGGTGCTCGACAACACGTTGAAGAACGCGACGAGCGCGAACCTGGTCGGCAAGGTGGAGGGTGATGGCGTCGACGGCGCGTTCGGCGGCATTCCGTTCCCGATTCCGAAGTCCGGCTACGAAGTGATGTGGAACGCGCAGCTCGGCTATCGCCGCACGCAGTACGAAGCGAAGAACGTGGGCGCTTATCTCGTCGACTCGTCCGGCGGGCGCACCGAACTGCCGATCATGAACGTCATCGAGTACAAGCCTTATTACGATCAGGCGCTCGCGGGCGGCAAGTTCAAGGGGCCGCAGGACCGCATGTGGCTGACGCTGCTCACGCCGGCGACGCAGGCAGGCTCCGCGAATCTGGTCGATTACTCGATCAACTATTCGGAAACCGATCAGGTGAGCTGGGCGTATTTCCCGGCGCAACGCCGGGTGCGCATGGCGCCCGACTACAAGTACGACACGCCGACGGCCGCCTATGGCGGTGCGCTGTTCTGGGACGAGGCCAAGCTCTTCGCCGGCCGCATGGACAAGTTCAACTTCAAGCTCATCGGCAAGAAGGAGATGTACGTCCCGTACAACAACTACGCGTATTCGCAGCTTCCTGTCGACGACGTGTATGGCCCGAAGCACATCAAGCCCGAAGCGCTGCGCTGGGAGAAGCATCGCGTGTGGGTGGTGGAAGCCACGCTCAAGCCGGATGCGCGCCATGCGTATTCGAAGCGCGTCTTCTTCGTGGACGAGGATAGCTGGACGCTGATGGAAGCGGACGGCTACGGCCATGACGGCAAGCTGTGGCGCGTGGGTCTCGACTATCCGATCAACTACTACGACGGCCTCGGCGGCGTGTTCATCAGCGCGAACACCTTCTACGACCTGCAGAAGGGCAACTACTTCTCGTACTTCACGGCGAACTCGCGCGGCAAGCCGGAGCTTCGCGTCGCCGAGAAGCTCGAGAAGCCGAATCTCTTCACGCCTGCGGGCATGGCGGGAACGGGGCTTCGCTAAGCGGAACAGGCATTCGAGTCTGCAGGCAGTAGACCGGGCCGCCGCACGCGGCCCGCGTTCAAACGATGGGGGGCATCGGATGTTCAAGCACTATCAGGCAAGACCGGCGTGCAGGCGCGCGCTGCTTGCCGTGTCGATCGCCGCGGCTGTGGGTGTCGCGGGCGCTCAGCCGAGCCTGGGCGCGACACCCCGTGACCCGTTCGCCGATCCGCTCGACATCGGCGCGGTAATGCACGAAAGCGTAGCGGGGCGGCCGCTGATGTCGGTTGCGCGGGCGGGGCAGCGTTTCATCGCGGTCGGGATGCGCGGGCTGATCGTCTCGTCCGATGACGGCGGCAAGACCTGGACTCAGGTGCAGTCGCCCGTGCGCAGCGATCTGCTCGCCGTCGCCTTTCCGGTGCCGCGCGAAGGATGGGCAACTGGCCACGACGGCGTCATCCTGCATACCGCGGATGGCGGGCGGACCTGGGAGAAGCAGTTCGACGGACGCATCGCGGCCACCGCGCTGATCCGGGACTACAAGGTGCGCATCGACGCGGGCGACGCCACGTTGCAGCCGTATCTCGATCAACTGGCGCTCAACTACAAGGCGGGGCCGTCGTTGCCGCTGCTCGGCGTGTGGTTCAAGGACACGCAGCACGGCCTCGCGGTCGGGCCATTCGGCATGGCCGTCGCCACCGAAGACGGCGGCAGGACCTGGGTGCCGGCGCTGGAACGCATCGACAATCCGCGGTTTCTGCATCTGCAGGGCGTGAGCGAAGTCGGGGGCGAGGTCTTCATCGCGGCGGAGAAAGGTACGGTGTTCCGGCTCGACAAGGCCGCAGGCAAGTTCCGCGCAGTCGAAACGGGCTATGCGGGCAGTCTCTTCGGCGTGACGGGCAACGAGCAGGTGCTGGTCGCGTACGGGCTGAAGGGCACCCTATACCGAAGCACCGATCGCGGCGCGAGCTGGACGCGCATCGACAGTCCGCTGCACGGTCTCGTCACGAGCGGCGTCTATATCGCGCAACGGCAGACGTTCGTCTTCGTGACGGCGTCGGGCGAAATCGCGCTCGCCGATCAGAACGCGGGCGCGTTCCGCACGCTCAAGGCCGGCCGCGCCGTGACCACGACCGGCGTGCAGGCATCGTCGGGACAGGATGTGGTGCTTTCAGGACTGGATGGCATGCGCACGGCCGCGCTCCAGTAACAACGCTGACTTCGGGGAACACTCAACATGGCTATGTCTTCAGACGGGCAGCGCGTCGACGCGATGCCGGTCATCCGCAACCGTGCGGACTTCGAATCGGCATCCGGGTCGCGGCTGGAGCGGCTTATTTTCAATCATCGCGTGTGGATCGTCGCGGTCTGCGCGCTGCTGACGCTCGTGCTCGGCTTTTTCGCGACACGGTCGGAAATCACCGCGCGATACGAACGGATGATGCCGCAGTCCAGTCCCTTCATTCGCAACTACCTCGACAACGTCGGTTCGCTGCGCGGGCTCGGCAACTCGGTGCGGATCGTCGTCGAAAACCGTAACGGCAACATCTACGACGCCGCCTATCTGAAGACGCTGCGTGACATCAACGACCGCATCTATCTGATTCCGGGCGTGGACCGCTCGTTCGTCAAGTCGCTGTGGATGCCGGTCGTGCGCTGGACCGAGGTGACCGAAGAAGGATTTCGCGGCGGGCCGGTGATGCCCGACAATTTCGATGGTTCGGCGGCGAGCATCGCCCAGTTGCAGACGAACGTGGGGCGCGCGGGCATCACCGGCTCGCTGGTCGGCAACGATCTGCGTTCGAGCATGATCTTCGTCCCGCTGCTGGATCGCTATGCCGATACGGGCCGCCCCGTCGATGCCCGCGCGGTGCGCGATGCCGTCGAACAGGTGCGTCAGCAGGCCGGCAATGGCGTGAACGTGCATGTCATCGGCTTTGCGCAACTGGTCGGCGACCTGATTCACGGGCTCATGCAGGTGGCCTTGTATTTCGCAGTCGCGGCGGCGATCGCGGCGGTGGTGATCTTCGGCTATTCGCGCTGTCTGCGCAGCACCGCGCTCGTCATCTGGTGCTCGCTGACGGCGGTGCTGTGGCAGCTCGGGATCGTGCATCTGATGGGCGTCGACCTCGATCCGTATTCGATGCTTGTGCCGTTCCTGATTTTCGCGATCGGCGTGTCGCACGGCGCGCAGAAGATGAACGGCGTGATGCAGGACATCGGCCGTGGCACCGACCGTTACGTCGCGGCGCGCTACACGTTCCGCCGTCTCTTCCTCGCGGGGCTGACGGCGCTGCTTGCCAATGCGGTCGGCTTCGCGGTGCTCATGCTGATCGACATTCCGGTGATCCGCGGTCTCGCACTGTCGGCGAGCGTCGGCGTGGCCGTGCTCATCTTCACCAATCTGGTGTTCCTGCCCGTGCTGCTGTCGTACGTCGGCGTCAATCCGGCGGCGGCGACGCGCAGCCTGCGCGCCAGCGACGACCATCCGTTCGTGCGGCTCCTGACGCCGTTCACGCGGCGCGGCCCGGCCACGGCCGCCGTGTTGTGCGCGGGCTTGCTGACGGCGGGCGGCTTGCTCATCGGGCAGCACCTGAAGATCGGCGATCTCGATCCCGGCGCGCCCGAGTTGCGGCCCGACTCGCTGTACAACCGCGACAACGCGTACATCACCGGACACTACAGCCTGTCGACGGACCAGTTCGCGGTGATCACGAAGACGCCCGCCGGACAGGTGAACGACTACAAAACGCTGATCGAGATGGACAACCTCGAGCAGACGCTGCGCGATCTGCCGGGCGTCCAGACGACGATGTCGATCAGCGGCGTGAGCCGGCGCAACACGGCGGCGGGCTTCGAGGGCGACCCGCGCTGGATGACCATCAGCCGCGATCCATCCGTCTCGACCGATGCCGTGAACAACGCGTCCGTCGCCAATCCCGAACTCGTCAACAACACGCGCTCGGTGGCGCCCGTTGTCGCCTACCTGTCGGATCACAAGGCGGAGACGTTGAAGCGGGTCGTGTCGGCGGTCGAGACGTTCGCCGCCCAGCACGGCAGTCCCGACCGGCAATTCCTGCTCGCAGCGGGCAGCGCGGGCATCGAAGCGGCGACAAATATCGCGGTGGAGAAGGCGAACCACAGGATGCTGCTTCTCGTGTACGCAGCGGTGATCGTGCTGTGCTTCATCACGTTCCGGAGCTGGCGCGCGGTCGTCGTCGCGGTGGTGCCGCTCGTCATCACGTCGATTCTGTGCGAGGCGCTGATGGTCGTGCTCGGCATCGGCGTGAAGGTGGCGACGCTGCCGGTGACCGCGCTGGGCGTGGGCATCGGCGTGGACTATGCGCTGTATCTGCTGAGCGTGCAGTTGTCGCTGCAACGACAGGGCCGCTCGCTCGCCGATGCGTATCGCGAGGCGCTCAACTTCACCGGCAAGGTGATCGCGCTGATCGGGGTGACGCTGGCGTCGGCGGTCGTGACGTGGGCGTGGTCGCCGATCAAGTTTCAGGCCGATATGGGCATCCTGCTCACGTTCATGTTCCTTTGGAACATGGTCGGCGCGCTGGTACTGATTCCCGCGTTGTCCCACTTCGTCCTGCAGCCGCGCAAGGCGGCGCAGGTGAGACAGCCGATCGCCAACGGCGATATCGCCTGAGCGATATACGGCGCAGGAGCGTGCCATTCCGCTCCTGCCCGGCTTTTCGCATCGCAGCGGCTGGTACGCAACAACGGCCGCGACTCCACGTTCAACGCCCGCGCTCCGGTTTTGTCCGCTCAGCGCGGAATCCTTGCATCAATAACAAGAGGAACGCTCTATGTTTTCACAGTTGGATCCTTCAGCGCCGCCGTCGAAATACTGGCTGATGCTCGAGTCGCGGGCCATCGGCGAATTTGGCCTCTGTTGCGCGGTGGCGCCGTTGCTGCTCCAGTTCGCGCCGTCCGGCGACGGCCATCCGGTGCTCGTGCTGCCGGGCTTCATCGCCAGCGATCTGTCGACCAAACCGCTGCGCATGTTCTTGCGCAATCGTGGATATCAGGCCCACGGATGGAGCCTCGGCACGAACCTGGGGCCGCGCGAAGGGGTCGAGGACAACATGCGCAAGCGCCTCGAATCGCTGGCGGAGCGTTACGGACAGAAGGTCAGCGTCATCGGCTGGAGTCTCGGCGGCATCTTTGCACGTGAACTGGCGCGGCAAGCGCCGGAGCTGGTGCGCAGCGTCATTACGCTCGGCAGTCCGTTCGCGGGCGAGCCGCATGCGAACCACGGCTGGAAATGCTACGAAAAGCTCAGCGGCCGCAAAGCGGATGACTGGCCCAATCGCGATCTCATGAAGCAGCCGCCGCCGGTTCCGGCCACCGCGATCTACACGCGCACCGATGGCGTCGTCAACTGGCAAGGCTGTCTGGAACAGATGAGCGCTACGTCCGAGAACATCGAGGTGGAAAGCAGTCATTGCGGGCTCGCTCATCACCCCGCCGTTATGTTTGCAATCGCCGACCGTCTCGCGCAAGCGGAAGGCCAATGGCGGCCGTTCGATCACGAGTCGGGCCTGCGGCGCTTTGTCTATCGCGATCCGAACCGCGGAGACCGGTTCGTCAACGCCTGAGTTCCGCTGCTTCATCGCTCGCATTAACCCGCATCAAGTTTCGCTTCTCACTCGCTTCTCGCTGCATATCTTGCTTCACAAACCGTTGGACTTCACTAGAGGATAAAAAATGGAAACGAGCACGACACGAGAGACGGCATCGGCGACGGCAAAGCCATCGTCGATCCCGGGCCTTGGCGCAATCGGCATGTTCATGGACAGTCTCAAAGTCCGTCGCATGGGCATGGGTCTGGGGCGCATCGCCGAGTTTCATCGCCAGGACGTGGACGCGGTGCTTCAGGCGAACCGCGAGATGTACGAGGGTCTGCGGGCGCTGCGCGAACGGCGCAATGCGCTCGTCACCGAAGAACTCACGCAGGCCAGAGAGCTGTTCAAGAGCCTGATGAACCCGATGGCCTTCGCGCAGGGTCCGGTGCTGGCGCAGAAGAGCGTCGAGCGGGCCATGCGGGGCTGGAGTGAACTGGTGCAGCTCGACGCGTGCGTGCGCGTCAGGGCGTGGAGGGTGTTGCAGGAGCGGCTGCAGGCACGGCTCGAAAAAATGCCGGAACCGGTGCAGGCGACGGACGCATCGTAAGCCATCCTGAACGCGCGCGGCGGGAAGGTCCGTAAAGCGGGGCATTGCATCGACCGCTCGCGCGCGGCGACCACACCAGACGCATTGGAGAAAAGCAATGGAACATTTGGGCAGTACAGACGCGGCGTTCTTGCATCTGGAAACACCGGAGACGCCGACGCATATCGGCAGTCTCATGCTATTCGAGCTTCCCGAGGGCTTTAAGGGAGACTTTTACGAGGATGTGAAGGCGTTGCTGAGCAAGCGCCTGCACTTGTGCAGCCTGTTTCACCGCAAGCTCGCGCAGATGCCGTTTCAACTCGCCGATCCGATCTGGATCGAAGACGACGACGTCGATATCGAATACCACGTCCGCAGCCTCACGCTGCCGAAGCCGGGCACCAAGGCGCAGCTCGAACAACTGGTCGCGCGGCTGCAATCGTCGCTGCTGGATCGCAGCCGTCCGCTGTGGGAAGCCTATGTGATCGACGGGCTCGACAACGGGCAGATCGCGTACTACACGAAGGTGCATCACGCGACGATCGACGGAAAGGCCGCCGTCGAGATGGGCAAGGTGCTGTACGACGTGTCGCCCGTGGTGCGCGAAGTGCCGCCGCCGCGCCGGTCGCGCCGCAGTTACTCGTCGCAACTCGGCATGCTGGAACTGCTGCGCGCCGCGGCCACCAACACGACGAAGCTGTACACTGAAATTGGCGCGCTGCTGCCGACCGCTTTCAGGGCGATCGGCACCGCCGGCCATGTGTTCGCCACGCGCAGGCTGACCGACGGCAATCGCTCGCTGAATCTCGGGCTCGCGCCGAAGACCATCTTCAACGAGTCGATCACGAATCAGCGTTCCTACACGACGATGTCCTTGCCGTTCGACGAGGTGAAGACGCTCAGCGCACGCCTCGGCGGCACGGTGAATACGCTGGTGATGGCGCTGTGCAGCGGCGCGCTGCGGCGCTTTCTGGCCGAGCGCGATTTGCTGCCGGATTCGTCGCTGATCGCGGCGGTGCCGGTGAGCCTGCGCAGCGACGACGACAAGTCGATGAACAACCAGGTGTCGGCGGTGCGCGTCGATCTGGCGACCGATATCGCGGACCTCGGCGAGCGCTTCAAGGCGATCCACGAGTCGTCGGAGGCGGCAAAGGCGATGGTTCGCGAACTGAAGCCGGTGCTCGGCGCACAGGTTCCGCTCGTCGGCGCGCCGTGGCTGCTGACGGGCCTCGCGTCGATGTATGGCCGTTCGGGTTTGCCGGGCCGCTTGCCGAACATCGCCAACGTGCTGATCTCGAACGTGCCGGGCTTGCCGATTCAGCTGTACATGGCCGGCGCTCGCATGGTGCATTACTATCCGGTGCCGTTCCCGTATCACAGCCTCGCGGTCAACATCACCGTGCAGAGCTATGCCGGGTCGATGGACTTCGCCATCATCGCGTGCCGTCATGCGCTGTCGCAGGAAGAGTCTCAGGAACTGATCGGGCATCTCGCGGCGGAACTGGAAGCCATTCGCCAGCTTGCCGACGCAAACGATCAAGCCCGGGCCGAAGAGGCTGCCGATGCAGAGGAAGCCGCCGATGCAGAGGAAGCGCCGGAAGAGATCGAAGTCGCGGAACCCGTCGATGCCGACGAGGTTTCGATCGAGTCTGAGGTTGCCGCCGCGCGACGTTCGGCGAACGGCAAGCGCGCTGCGCGCAAGGCGACGGCCAGGGCGATGGGCTAACGCGGGCAGGGTAGTTCGAAGCGCTCTCGTGCGAAGCACGAGAGCGCTTCCCGAGGTTCAGCTGCTGCGAACGGCGGCGCGAAGCCTGAATGAAACACGGGCGCCTGCGCCGTTCATCGGTTAGAGCAGCGCCCGCACCAGGCGTAGCGGCTGCTCTTGCCTTTGCCGCGTTGAACAGCGGCGGCGGTTCCCGTCAAAAGCTCTCATCCGGCAACGCCAGCACGCCTTCCGCGCCGCTCGCTCCCAGTATCGCCGCTTCGAGCGCAGCGGCTCGCGGCAGGATATGCGTCGCGTAGAAGTGCGCCATCGCCGCCTTTGCGCGATGGAACGCGGGATCGTCGGCTTCCTGATCGGACACCGCCAACAATGCCCGCGCCATCTGCCAGCCGCCCAGCACGATTCCCGCGAGCTTCAGATACGGCACGCCGCCGGCAAAGGCCGCGTTCGGATCGGAGCGGAAATGCACGAGCATGAATTCGATCACCTTGGCCATTGAAGCGCGGCCAGCCGCAAGATGCACGCGCAGCGCGGCGAACGCCGGGTTCTTTCCGTACCCGGCGTGCGCTTCGAGTTCACCGAGTGTCCTGTCGATGCCCGCGAGCAGTCCGTACGCCACCGCGCCGTCGTCGCGCACTGTTTTGCGGCCGATCAGATCGTTGGCCTGAATCGCGGTGGTGCCTTCGTAGATGGGCAAAATGCGGGCATCGCGGTAATACTGCGCCGCGCCGGTCTCTTCGATGAATCCCATCCCGCCATGCACCTGCACGCCAAGGCTCGCGACTTCGACCGCCAGCTCCGTGCTCCAGCCTTTCACGATGGGCACCAGATACTCGTAGATGCCGCGATGCTGCGCGCTCACCGCCGCATCGGGATGGCGATGCGCCAGATCGCTATGCGACGCCGCGACGTACGACAGGGCGCGGGCGCTTTCGGTGAGGGAACGCATCGTCGCGAGCATGCGCTTCACGTCCGGATGACGGATGATCGGCACGGCTGCATCCGACGAACCATCGACGGCGCGGCCCTGCACGCGCTCCTTCGCATAGGCGGCGGCCTTCTGATACGCCCGCTCCGCGATGCCGATGCCTTGCACGCCGACGGAGAAGCGCGCCGCGTTCATCATCACGAACATGTATTCGAGTCCCCGGTTCGCCTCGCCGATGAGGTAGCCCGTCGCGCCGCCGTTGTCGCCGAACTGAAGCACGGCGGTCGGACTCGCCTTCAGACCGAGCTTGTGCTCGATCGAGAGGCAACGCACGTCGTTGCGCGGCCCGGGCGAACCGTCTTCGTTGACGAAAAACTTTGGCACGATGAAGAGCGAGATTCCCTTCACGCCAGCCGGCGCATCGGGCAGGCGCGCGAGCACCAGATGCACGATGTTCTTCGTCATCCGGTGTTCGCCCCAGGTGATGAAAATTTTGGTGCCGAAAACCCGGTACGTGCCGTCGTCCTGCGGCTCGGCGCGGGCGCGCAGCATCGCCAGATCGGAGCCGGCTTGCGGCTCGGTCAGGTTCATCGTGCCGGTCCATTCGCCCGCGATCAGCTTCGGCAGATAGCGCCGTTTCTGTTCCTCCGATCCCGCGAGCAGGATGGCTTCGATGGCGCCATCGGTCAGCGACGGGCACGTGCCGAACGACAGATTGGCCGCTTTCATCATTTCGAGCCACGGCGTGGCGAGGAGCTTCGGAAGCGCCTGTCCGCCGAACTCCGACGGATGAATCAGCCCTTGCCACCCGCCTTCGACGAACTGCCGGAACGCCTGCTCGAAGCCGGGACTCACCGTGACGTCGCCATTCGTGTAAGCGGCCGGATGGCGGTCGCCGGCGGCGTTCAGCGGTGCAAGCGCATGGCCGCAGAACTTCGCGCCTTCCTCGAGGACCGCCTGCGCCGTCTCGCGCGTCGCGTCCTCGCAACCGGGCAAGCCGGCGATATCGTCGAGTCCGGCGAGCCGGGTCATCACGAACATCATGTCCTTGATGGGCGCGTGATAGGTCATGTCGCTTCCTGAAAAGTTGGGATATCTACGGAGGTCGCGGCGCAAGCGCGTGCAAATAGCGCCGCCCCGCTGGCCTGCATCGGCAGAATAGGTTGGGCCGTAGCGGGCACGTCCCCCTCCTAATGAGGGGGAAGGGGGCGGGCAAAGGTGTTTAAGCTGATGCATTCAGGCCGGCGGCTTCACGCGGGCACGAGGGGCGTGTTGCTCGCTTGCGCCGGTTCGCCGTGCCGACGACCACATCGAGACATACAAGGAACCCGCATGACAGCGCACTATCAGGTCCGTGACGCAGTAGCCGTCATCACGTTGGACAATCCTCCTGTCAATGGCCTGGGCCATCGCACGCGC
Organism: Caballeronia grimmiae; assembly: GCF_000698555.1. Taxonomy (GTDB): domain Bacteria; phylum Pseudomonadota; class Gammaproteobacteria; order Burkholderiales; family Burkholderiaceae; genus Caballeronia; species Caballeronia grimmiae. The sequence continues at coordinate 365,728 of NZ_JFHE01000002.1, forward strand.
GTCGGCATCGTGGAGTGCATGACACGCGCGTTCGACGATTCATCGGTCGAGGCAATCGTGCTGACAGGCTCGGGAAGGGCGTTCTCGGGCGGCGCGGACATTCGTGAATTCGGCACGCCGAAAGCTTTGCAGGAGCCGAGCCTTCATACGGTCATCGAGACGATCGAGGCGTCGGGCAAGCCTGTCGTCGCGGCGATGCATGGCGTCGCGATGGGCGGCGGCCTCGAACTCGCGCTGGGCTGCCACTATCGGATCGCGGCGAAGGACACGCAGATCGCGCTGCCGGAAGTCAATCTCGGTTTGCTGCCGGGCGCGGGCGGCACGCAGCGTCTGCCGCGCGTGATCGGTCTGGAAGCGGCGTTGAACATGATCGTGTCGGGCAAGACGGTGCTCGCCGGGAAGCTCGCCGATGCGCGCCTCTTCGATGAACTCGTCGACGGCGACGTGCTCGAAGCCGCGACCGGTTTCGCGTGCCGTGCCGCGCGTGCATCGGCATCGCATCCTAAAGTGCGCGATCTCGCGGTCCGTCACGAGAGCGCCGAAGCCTATCTCGGTTTCGCGCGCACGACAGTCGCGGCAAGCGCGGGACCGTTCCCCGCGCCGCTGCAATGCGTGAAAGCGGTCGCCGCATCGCTCAAGCCGTTCGATGAAGGCTTGCGCGAAGAACGCCGCCGGTTCATGGAACTGCTCGGCACGTCCGAAGCACGCGCGCTGCGTCACGCCTTCCTTGGCGAGCGCGCCGCGAGCCGGATTCCCGACGTACCCGCCGATATCGCCGCACGCAACATCGCCAAGGTCGCGATCATCGGCGCGGGCACGATGGGCGGCGGCATTGCAATGACTTTTCTGAATGCCGGCATTCCCGTCACCGTGCTCGAAACGAAGGCCGACGCGCTGGAGCGCGGCGTCGCAACCATCCGCCGCAACTACGAGAACACCGCGAAGAAAGGCAAGCTCAGTCAGGGAGCGGTCGAAACGCGCATGGGGCTTCTGACGACCACGCTGTCGTACAACGACATCAAGGATGCCGACCTCGTGATCGAAGCGGTGTTCGAAGACTTCAGCGTGAAGGAAACGGTGTTCCGCACGCTCGACGAAGTGATGAAGCCGGGCGCGATCCTCGCATCGAACACATCGACGCTCGACGTGAACCGCATCGCGTCGTTCACGCGGCGGCCGCAAGACGTGGTCGGCCTGCATTTCTTCAGCCCGGCCAACGTGATGAAACTGCTCGAGGTCGTGCGCGGTGAGACGACGTCCCACGACGTGCTCGCCACCGTGATGCAGCTTGCGAAGAAGATCGGCAAGGTCGCGGTGGTGTCGGGCGTGTGCGATGGTTTTATCGGCAATCGCATGGTGGAGCAGTACAGCCGTCAGGCGGGCTTTCTGCTTGATGAGGGCGCGCTGCCGGAACAGGTGGATCGCGCGATCGAGAAGTTCGGCTTCGCGATGGGCCCATTCCGCATGATCGACATGGCCGGCAACGATATCGCATGGGCCATTCGCAAGCGGCGCGCGGTCGAGCAGCCCGAGTTCAACTATTCGAAGACCGGCGACCTGCTGTGCGAGATGGGACGCCTCGGCCAGAAGGCGGGCGCGGGCTGGTACGACTACAAACCCGGCGATCGCAAGGCGTATCCGAGCGCGGTCGTCAACGACATGATCGTGCGCCATTCAGGCGAGCTTGGCATCACACGCCGCAAGATCAGCGACGCCGAAATCGTCGAGCGGCTGATCGACGCGCTCGTCAACGAAGGCGCGCTGATTCTCGAAGAAGGCATCGCGTCGAAAGCGTCGGACATCGACATGGTCTATCTCAACGGCTACGGCTTTCCGAAGTTTCGTGGCGGCCCGATGCTTTATGCGGATCAGGTCGGACTCTTCAACGTCGCGCAGGCCATGCGCCGCTATGCGAAGGGCTATCAGGGGCATGCGTGGCGCATCGCCCGCTCGCTCGAACAACTGGCAAGCGACGGCAAGGGCTTCAACGACTGACGGCGCGCGGCGCTTTCCACCAGAACGGCAGAGGGGACACACGACATGACTGACGCAGTAATCGTATCGACCGCGCGCACCGCGCTCGCGAAAAGCTGGAAGGGCGCGTTCAACATGACGCATGGCGCGTCCCTCGGCGGGCACGTGGTGCAGCACGCCATCGCGCGCGCGGGCATCGAAGCGGGCGAGGTGGAGGACGTGGTGATCGGCTGCGCGAATCCGGAAGGCGCGACGGGCGGCAACATCGCGCGGCAGATCGCGTTGCGGGCGGGGTGTCCGGTCAGCGTGCCGGGCGCGACCGTGAACCGCTTTTGCTCGTCCGGACTTCAGGCCATTGCGATGGCGGCGCAGCGGGTGATGGCCGGGGAAGGCGATGTGTTCGTGGCGGGCGGCGTCGAGAGCATCTCATGGACGCAGCGGCAGATGAACCAGACCTTCGCCGCCGATCCGTGGCTCGTCAGGCACAAGCCGGAGATCTACTGGAGCATGTTGCAAACCGCCGAGCAGGTCGCGAAGCGTTACGGGGTATCGAAGGAGCGCCAGGACGAGTACGGCGTGCGCAGCCAGCAGCGCGCGGCGGCGGCGCAGGCGGCGGGACGTTTCGACCAGGAAATCGTGCCGATGACCGTGCTCGCGGGCATCACCGACACGGCCACGGGCCAGATCGTCACGCGCGAGGTCGCCATCGCCGCGGATGAAGGCATTCGCGCCGATACCACGCTCGAAGGCGTCTCCAAGATTCGCACCGCGTTTGCAGGCGGCGTCATTTCGGCGGGCAATGCGTCGCAGTTCTCGGACGGCGCGTCGGCGGCTGTCGTGATGAACGCGCGCACGGCTGCCGCCAAAGGCTTGCAGCCGCTCGGCGTGTTTCGCGGCTTCGCCGTGACCGGCTGCGAGCCGGATGAGATGGGCATCGGTCCGGTGTTCGCGGTGCCGAAGCTGCTGAAGAAAGCGGGTCTCACCGTCGATGACATCGGCCTGTGGGAACTCAACGAAGCGTTTGCCGTGCAAGTGCTGTATTGCGCCGATACGCTCGGCATCCCGATGGACCGGCTCAACGTGAACGGCGGCGCGATCGCGGTCGGGCATCCGTACGGCGTATCGGGTGCGCGTCTTGCCGGACATGCGCTGATCGAAGGCAAGCGGCGCGGCGTGAAGCATGTCGTCGTGACGATGTGCATCGGCGGCGGGCAGGGCGCTGCGGGCCTCTTCGAAGTCCTTTGAGAGGGAGCGCGGCATGTCCCTGATCCTTTCCCGGCGAGACCTGAACTTCCTCCTTTACGAGTGGCTGAAGGTCGAGACGATGACCGCCATGTCTCGCTACGCGGACCACTCGCGCGAGACGTTCGATGCGGCGCTCGATACCTGCGAGAAGATCGCAACCGATCTGTTCGCGACGCACAACAAGAAGAACGACCAGCAGGAGCCGCACTTCGACGGCAAGCGCGTGCATGTCATTCCCGAGGTCAAGGCCGCACTCGATGCGTTCAGCGCCGCCGGGCTGATGGCCGCCGGGCAGGATTACGAACTCGGCGGCATGCAGTTGCCGCTCGTCGTGGAGAAGGCGGGCTTCGCGTACTTCATGGCCGCGAACGTCGCGACGGCCAATTATCCGTTCCTGACCATCGGCAACGCGAACCTGCTGCTCGCGCACGGCACGCCCGCTCAAATCGACGCGTTCGTGCGGCCGGAACTCGAGGGGCGGTTTTTTGGAACGATGTGCCTGTCCGAGCCGCAGGCGGGATCGTCGTTATCGGATATCGCGACGCGCGCGGAGTACGAGGGCGACTCGCTGCTCGGCGGGCAGTATCGCCTGCGCGGCAACAAGATGTGGATTTCGGGCGGCGAGCATGAGCTTTCCGACAACATCGTGCATCTCGTGCTCGCGAAGATTCCGGGCAGCGACGGCAAGCTGCCGCCGGGCGTCAAGGGCATCTCGCTCTTCGTCGTGCCGAAGGTTCTGATCAATGACGACGGCTCACTCGGGGAGCATAACGACGTCGTGCTCGCGGGCCTCAATCACAAGATGGGGCATCGCGGCACGACCAATTGCCTCTTGAACTTCGGCGAAGGCACGCAGTATCGCCCGGGCGGGCAGGCCGGGGCGGTCGGCTATCTCGTCGGCGAGCCGGGGCAGGGTCTTGCGTGCATGTTCCACATGATGAACGAGGCGCGCATCGGCGTCGGCCTTGCAGCGTCGATGCTCGGTTACACCGGCTATCTGCATGCGCTCGACTACGCGCGCAACCGGCCGCAGGGACGCAGTTCTGGGCCGGGCGGCAAGGACCCCGCCAGTCCGCAGGTCAAGCTCGTGGAGCACGCGGATATCCGCCGCATGCTGCTCGCGCAAAAGAGCTATGCGGAGGGCGCGCTGGCGTTGAATCTCTACTGCGCGAAGCTCGTCGACGAGGCGCGCGGCGCACAGGAAGACGCCTCGCGCGAGCGTGCTTCGCTGCTGCTCGACATCCTCACGCCGATCGCGAAAAGCTGGCCGTCGCAGTGGTGTCTCGAAGGTAACAGCCTCGCCATTCAAGTCCACGGCGGTTACGGCTACACGCGCGAATACAACGTCGAACAGTTCTATCGCGACAATCGCCTCAACCCGATACACGAGGGCACGCATGGCATCCAGGCGCTCGATCTGCTCGGACGCAAGGTCGTCATGCAGGATGGCGCGGCGCTGCGGTTGCTGGAAGACGCGATGCGCTCGACCGCATTGCGCGCGCAGGAATCGGCAGGGTTCAATCTGCAGCGCCACGCGCACGAACTGACTCACGCGGCGTCGCGCCTCACGAGCGTGACCAAGCGAATGTGGGCGGCGGCGAACCCCAGCCTGACGCTCGCGAATGCGTCGCTGTATCTCGAAGCGTTCGGGCACGTGGTGATGGCTTGGGTCTGGCTGGAACAGGCGATTGCCGCGCGCCTTGCGCTCTCGCGTGCGATTGCCGCCGACCGCACGGAAGACGAAGCGTTCTATCGGGGCAAGCTTGCGGCGGCAGATTATTTCTTCCGTTGGGAATTGCCGCGTGTTTCCGCGCAGCTCGATCTGCTCGCGTCGCTCGATCGCACCTTGCTCGACGTGCGGGACGCGTGGTTCTGAATCCAATCTAACCACCCAGGACGAAATGAGCATGACAGCACGTACCGTATCGCAACTGTTCGACCTGAAGGGCAAGACCGCACTCGTTACCGGAGGCTCGCGCGGACTCGGGCTGCAAATCGCCGAAGCGCTCGGCGAGCAGGGCGCGCGGGTGATGCTTTCGGCCCGCAAGACCGGCGAGCTGGAGGAAGCCGTCGCCCTCCTGCGATCGCGCGGCATCGCGGCCGACTGGATCGCCGCCGATGCCGCGCGCGAAGAAGACATTGCGCGCCTCGCGGACGAAACACTCGTGCAATTCTCGCGTGTCGATATTCTCGTGAACAACGCCGGGGCCGCGTGGGGCGCGCCGGCGGAAGACTTTCCGGTCGAAGCATGGGACAAGGTGATGAACCTGAACATCCGGGGCATCTTTCTGCTGACGCAGCGCATCGGCAAACTGTCGATGATTCCGCGCCGCAGCGGCCGCGTCATCAACGTGGCGTCGATCTACGGACTCGCGGGCAATGCGCCGGGCACGATGGAGACCATCGCCTATAACACGTCGAAGGGCGCGCTCGTGAACTTCACTCGCACGCTCGCTGCGGAATGGGGCGAGCACGGCATCACGGTGAACGCGCTCGCGCCCGGCTTCTTTCCGACGAAGATGACGCAGGGCTCGCTCGATAACTGGGGCGCCGATCGCATGTGCGCGCGCGTGCCCCTGCATCGCCTCGGCGACGATGAAGATCTGAAGGGCGCCGCGCTGCTGTTTGCGAGCGACGCGGGCAAGCACATCACGGCGCAGATTCTCGCGGTGGACGGGGGCGTGAGCGCGGTGCTGTGAGATGGGCGTTGGAGCATTAAATCAATCAAGTGCACGGGAAGTCATGCAAACATCGGTTCGTCGCCACATGATCAGACACGCTTTGACGCGCGTGCTGCTCGGATGCGTCACCGTTTCGACGCTGTTGAGCGGCTGTTCTTCGACCGTCGGCGCCGCGGATAGCGACGCGCAGTCCCCCGTCGCGCGGTATGACGCGCTTGCTGACCTGCCGTTCCCGGAGGGCTATCCGACTAAAGGCGCGGCATCGGCGCTCAAGGACGAACTGCTGTTCCAGCGCGCGACGCAGGTTTATTTGTGGGCGCTGCCGGTGGTAAATCTGTACGCGATGAAGGAAAGCTCGGAACGCGCGTTCGGTGCGGGATACGACGTGTTTCCCGTGTGGAAGAAGCGCCTCGATGCACGCACGCGCGTCGCTACGCCGAACTCGGACGTCATCTATGCGATGGGCTACATCGACCTCGGACGAGACGGTCCGATGGTGGTCGAAATTCCACCGAAGCAACAAGGCATCCTGAACGATTTCTGGCAGCGTCCGATCGAAGGCCCGGACATCGACGGAAAACAGTATGCGGGCGACGTCGGCTTTGCAGGCCCGGACCGTGGCAAGGGCGGCAAGTTTCTCGTGCTGCCGCCGGGCTACCGGGGCGCGGCGCCGGAGGGATACTTCGTCTACCGCAGCCGCACCAACAACGTGCTGGCGTTCTGGCGCGCCTTCTTCGCGGACCCGGAGAATCTCGCGCCGTCGGTCGGACTGATCGAACAGACGCGAATCTATCCGCTCGGCAAGCCCGGCGCGTCCATGCGTTTTCCGGATGCATCGGGCAAGCCGGTCGACATGCTCTTCCCGTCCGATGGCAGCTTCTTCGACATGCTGGCGCGCTTCGTCGACAGCGAACCGCTCGACACCGCCGATTCCGACTGGCGCGGGATGATGGCGGCAATCGGCATCGTCAAGGGACAGCCGTTCAAGCCGGACGCGCATACACGCGCGATCCTCGACGCCGCCGCGCGCACCGCATTCAAGATGAGCCGGTCGATGATGTACGAGGAACTCGCGAAGCGGCCCGGCGGGCTGATCTACAGTGACCGGCAATATGTGACGCCGACACGGAATTTCGTCACCGACCGGGAGTGGACGGACAAGGCCGGGCGCTTTCTCGATCTCGATGCACGCACCGCCGCGTACAGCATCGTTTATGGCACGAGCCCGGCGATGGGATCGAGCGTGCCGGGTCAGGGCGCGCCGTTCCTGACCGCGTTCAAGAGCGGGGACGGACGTTTCCTGAGCGGGGAAAGAAACTATCGATTGCATTTGCCCCCGAACGTCCCGGCCGCAATATTCTGGTCGGTCACGCTGTACGACACGGAAACCGCCTCCGGTCCCGACAATGGACAGCCGCTGCCGTCCATCGGATCGCGTGACAAGCCGGTGAGCAACGCGGACGGATCGGTCGACCTGTACTTCGGACCGGACGCGCCGCCGGGCAAGGAGCGCAACTGGCGTCACACCGTTCCTGGTAAGGGCTTCTTCGCGATGTTGCGGCTGTACGGGCCGACGCAGGCGTATTTCGACCAGAGCTGGAAGCCGGGCGACATCGAAAGGGTCAACTAATACCGCCCGGCCAACGCCCACGCGGAACAAGAAACGAGAACCACCATGATGCATCGAACCCCAAAGTTACGCACCCTCACGCTGTCCGTTGGATCTGCCGCGTTGTTCGCCCTATACCTGCCCGTGGCAAGCGCCGATGCGACCGAGGCCGCTCCGCTGCATGCCGCCTCGCAGCCGCCCGGTCCCGACACCACGGTGCACATCACGGAGAGCTACGCGCGGCTCGTTGCGCGCGACGCCTGGTTCTGGGCCTGGCCGATGGTCAACATCTACAACCGCCGCCTTGCATTCGAGCGCGCTCCTGAGCCCGGTTTGTTCGGCGGCGTCGTTCCGCTCGCGCCAGTCAACCGGCTCTCGATGCTGAGCGATTACATCGAGCCGGGGCAACGCTGGGTGGCTTGCCCGAACCAGGACACGGTCTATGGTGCGAGCATCCTCGCGCTCGATGTGAGCCCCGCCGTCGTGCAGGTGCCCGACTTCGGCAAGCGCTTGGGGGTGTATCAGTTCGCCGATATCCGCACGGATAATTTCGCGCGTCTGGGCACGATGTACGGCACCAAGCCCGGCTTCTATCTGGTCGTCGGGCCGAAGTGGAACGGAACGGTGCCCAAGGACATCGCCGGGGTGTTCCGCGCGACTTCGTCGACCGCGTTCGTCGTGCCGCGCATCTTCCAGGAAGACACGCCGGAAGACAGAGCGGCGATTCAGACGCTCATCCGCGATGTCGATGTCTATCCGCTTGCCGAGTACGACGGCAAGATGAAGCGCCACGACTGGCGCACGCTGCCCATGTTTCCGCGCCCGGCCAATGCGGGCGCGGGCGAGGCGCGCTGGGTGCGCCCGGAGCAGTTCTTCGACCAGTTGCCGGCGGTGCTCACCGACGCCCCGCCGCTGCCGGGCGAAGAAGCGCGCTATGCCCAGGTGCTGGCTGTCATTGCGGCGGCGCGCAGGGAACCGGCGCTCAAGCAGGCGATGATCGACGAGGCGCAGAAAGCGGACAAGGAAGTGGTTGATCCGCTGCTGCAGTTCCGCAACTGGGGCGTGCCGCTGCCAAACTACTGGCGAACGGTCGACAACGGCGCGCGCTTCGGCACCGACTATTTCATGCGTACCGCCGTCGCGCGATCGAACATTCTGGTCAATGCGCCGAACGAAACGCGCTACTACTATCAGGACCTGGATGCTTCCGGTGCGCGGCTGGATGGCGCCGGGGCGTACACCGTCACGTTCGCCAAAGGGCAACTACCGCCGACCCGTGGCTTCTGGTCGCTGACGGTCTACGACGAGCATCACTTCTTCGTGCCGAGTGCGCTGAATCGCTATTCGCTCGGCACGCGAAACAAGTCGATGCAGTACGGCAGCGACGGTTCGCTCACGCTCTATCTGCAGCCGGACTCTCCGGGCGCGGACAAGGAATCGAACTGGCTGCCGGTGCCGAAGGGTGCACCGTTCTCGCTGATGTTGCGCAATTATTGGCCTGATGCCGGGGAAACTGCCGGCGCGTGGACACCGCCGGCGATCGTCAAGGCGCAATAAGCCTTCACCGTCGACGCCTACTCGATAAGCTCTTGCTTCCGAGCCCAGACCATCGCGTCATAACGGCTCGATACACCGAGCTTGGCGAAGATATTGCGCAGGTTCCACTTCACCGTCTCCAGCGTGATGTTGAGTGCCAGCGCAATGCGCTTGTTCGACATCGCCTGCGCGACCAGACCGAGTATCTCGACTTCGCGCGGCGTCAGCATCGGTTGCAGCTTGGAAGCGGACACGCGGCGCGTACTCGAAGCGGGGCCTTCGGCGACGACGGATTCCGGAAACTTCTCGATCAGCTCCGCCGCGTACCTCAGCGCAGGGCCACCCAGTCTTTTTTCTCGCATCATGCGTGCGATCAGCTTGCCAGCGGGCGCGCCTTCGTCGACAAACGTCCGCACGAGCCCCAGCCGCTGCCCGGCTTCGATGGCGCGCACCAGGCAGACGATGGCGTCGTCGGTGCGCTTTAGATCGGTATAGACGACGGCGGAGAGCAGGTCGGTTTGCGCCGTGAGCCTGCCCCGGCCGAACGCATCGGCGTGGCTGCGTGCGGCCTGCAGCGCGCGCAAGGCTTCTTCGGGCGATTCATCGTGCAACACGCGGGCACGGGCCAGCGCGGCGAGCGCCGGAATCTCGCCCATGACGCCCTGTCGTGCGGGTTGACTCAGCGCGAGATTGTCCAGCGAATCCAGCGCCTCCTGAGCGCGCGCGCGGTCGCGCTTGAGCAGCAGCATCTTCACCTGTTCCGCCAGCAAGTGCGCGACGGCGCGCATCTGACGCATGCTGCGCAGATGCGCGATTTGCCGCTGCAGAAACGCCAGCGCCACGTCGGGGCTTTCCTGCAGCAGGTCGAGCCGCACGCGGCACAGCGAAGCACGGATGAGCATGTCCGGCCCGGAGGATTGCAACAGGCCCCGGCGATTGGCGATCGTCTCGCGCGCATCGTCGATGCGGTCTAGCTCGTAATAGGCATCGGCCAATACGCTTGCGCAGATGTTCGCGCTGATCGAATGCCGTCCCACTGCGTGCACGGATCGCGTCAGCGGCGCCGCACCGAAATGCTCCGTCTCTAGCGCGTTGCCTTCGATCAGCATGCCGGAGACGAGCGTCGCTTGCGCGACGAGCGCCATGTCGTTGTTCTCGTCAGCGGGCGGAATCGGCTGGGTCTCGAAGAGGCGGCGGGCATCGGCGTAGCGGCCGGCGGCGTTGTAGGCCGCGCATAGCTCCGAGACGAGCATGTATTGCAGGAACGGATTTTCGAGCGGCGCATCGCGATGCGGCTCGAGCAGTTCGATCATGCGCTGCGTATCGTCGTGCTGGAACGCGATCGCCGCGTGAATGATCGGCAGGCTGCGCGCGATTTCCGGGTGCGCCGTGAGATCGCTCGCTTCCAGTTGAGCCAGCCACGCGCTCGCCTTGGCCGGCCGCGTGGTCATCGCAACGGCGAGGCACGCGAAGAACAACAGCCGTGGATGCCGCAGCAAGGTCTCTTCGGGCAATTGCTCGAGCAGATGCAGCATCGGGCTCAGATATTCGAGGCTCCACGTGGCGGGCGCGGCGCGCTCGATTACGGACGCCGCGAATTCGACGTCCTCGGCGGCGCTCGCATGGCGCACCGCTTCGGCAAGAAAGCCATGTTCGGCGAAGCGCTGGCTCGCACGCCGGTGCAGTTCGCGCACGGCCCCGGGTTCGCGTCGCGCGAGCCGCGTCGCGAGAAATTCGCCGAATAGCGGATGAAAGCGGAACCAGCTCAGCCGGTCGTCGAGATCGACGCGGATCAGCAGCAGGTTTTCGTCCTCCATGCGCCGGAGCAGCTCGTCCGCATTCGGATCGCCCGTGACGAAGCGCGCCAGCGAAGCGTTGAAGCGCCGGAAGATCGACAAGGCCTCGGCAAACTCGGCCAGTCCCGCCGGCAGATGCGCCATGACCTCTTCGCTCAGATAGGTCTGCAAATCGCTGGAGCGCCACACGAGATCGTCGAGCACGGCGCGCGTTTGCGGACGGTTCTTCAGCATGATGACGATCAACTGAATGCACGACGGCCATCCGCCCGTCAGTTCGTGAATCAGCGCGAGCTCGTCGGCGTTGACCTTGCCGGGGCCGAGGTTCTCATCGACGAATGCGCGGGTTTCCGCCAGATCGAACGGCAGGCCGGCGCTATCCACTTCGACGATCTGGTCCATCATCCGCAGCCGGCTCAGGCCGAGCGGCGGCGCGGTGCGCGACGCGATCACGAAATGCAGGTTGCCGGGGCCATGATCCAGCAGCTTCTGCAGAAACTTGTGCGCGAGCGGAGCTTCGACGTAGTGGTAATCGTCGATGAAGAGATACAGGTCCTTCGGCAGATCGACCGCTGCTTCGACAATCGCGGCGATCGACGTATCCATCGCGACCGCGCTCGCGCCCTCCGGCGGCAGGTCCATCTCGACGGGAAGGCCGCTGCGCTGCATCGCCGAAAAGAGCGCGGTGCAGAAATCGACATAGCCCTTGTCGTCGGACGTGAGCGAAAGCCAGCCGACCTCGGCCCCTGCTTTCAGGCAAGCCTGCCGCCATTGCGCGAGCAAGGTGGTCTTGCCATAGCCCGCGCTGCCTGTCACGAGCGCAAGACGGCAATGCTGCATGCGTTGCAGTTGCGCAAGCAACTCCGCACGCGTGACGTGCCTGGCGCCGATACGCGGCGGCGAAAACCGGGTGGAAACGAGCTGTCTCGTGAAAGGCGTGGTCAAAGCGTCATCCAGTCATGCGAAGCGGCGGGCGAACCGCTCCGTCAGCAATCCTTATCCAGAACCTTGTCTTATCCGGACGCTTAGTTGCCCCCCCCTCACAACGAGGGGTGATTAATGAGGTCGGGGAACCTAACTTATCACAACCGCAACGTCATCAAGAACGTCTGACACCACTCGGAGGGGACATGAGTTTTTCGCAAGCATTGATCGGCTCGGTAGGCTGGCTGACGATGGACCGTCCGGCCGCCATGAACAGTCTGAACCGCGAAATGGCCGCGGGCCTGACCGCGCAACTGAAGGCCTGGCGCAATGACGACGCGGTGCGCGTCGTCGTGCTGACCGGCAATGGCCGCGCGTTCTGTGCGGGCGCCGATCTTATCGAAGCTGCGGAGCCGCCGCATCCGGACAAACGCGAATTCCTCGAATTGATCGTCGAATTTTTCGATACCTTGCGCGCCTTTCCGAAGCCGGTCATCGCTGCGGTCAACGGTCTTGCGCTGGCGGGCGGCCTCGAAGTCGTGATGGCCTGCGATGTCGTGCTGGCCGCCGAATCCGCGCGTCTCGGCGACGCGCATTCGAACTTCGGCGTGTTTCCCGGTGCAGGCGGCGCGGCCATCCTGCCGCGGAAGGTTCCGCCGAACGTCGCGCGTTATCTGCTTTTCACCGGCGATTCGATGACCGCCGCCGAGTTGAAGGGCTATGGCCTCGTCAACGAAGTCTTCGCCGATGGCGAACTCAAGCCGTGCGCACAGGCGCTCGCCGACAAGTTCGCGAAGAAGAGCCCGCTCGTCCTTGCCCGCATGAAACGCGTGGCGAGCGAAGCGCCCGACAAATCCGCCGCCGATGCGCTGCGTCACGAGTTGCTGGAACTGCGCGATCACCAGCGCTCCTACGACGTTCAGGAAGGGCTGCGGGCGTTCGCGGAGAAGCGCGAGCCGCAGTTCAGGGGTTGCTGAGAACAATCGGGAAATCACAGAGCGAACATGGAAAACATCTACATCGTCGGCGTCGGGATGACGCCGTTTGGCCGGCATCTGGACAAGTCGGTGAAGCAGTTGACCGCATGGGCCGTCGAGGACGCGCTGAAGGATTCGGGCTGCGATCGCAAGTGGATCGAGGCCGCGTACTTCGGCAACACGACGCAAGGTCACATGCAGGGTCAGCACATGATCCGCGGTCAGGTCTCGCTCATCCCGCTCGGGTTCGGCGGCATTCCGATTCATAACGTCGAGAGCGCGTGCGCGTCGGCGAGCAGCGCGTTCCATCTCGCGGTCACGCAGTTGCGCGCGGGCATGGCCGATGTCGTGCTGGCCGTCGGTGCTGAGAAGATGTACTCGCACGACAAGGCGCGCATGTTCTCCGTCTTCGATTCCGCGTGGGACGTCGAAACCGCCGAGGCGAACGCGGCACAGATGGTCGAACTGGGCCGGGGCGTGACCGTGCCCGAGGGCACCACGTCGACCAAGCCGTACAGCATCTTCATGGATGTCTACGCGGGCATCGGACGCCAGTTGATGGCGCGTCATGGCATCACGCAAAGGCAGTTCGCGGCGGTATCGGCGAAGAATCACGGGCATTCGGTCCATAACGAGCGCTCGCAATACCGCAAGGCGATGACGATCGAAGAAATTCTCGCGTCGCCGCCCATCACCTATCCGCTCACGTTGCCGATGTGCTCGCCCATCTCCGATGGCGCGGCCGCTGCGATCATCTGCACCGATTCCGCGCTGCGCCGCTACGGCTTCAACCGCAATCGCGCCGTGCGCGTGCTGGCGACCATCGTGCGTTCGGCATCGCAGCGTGCCGGCGACGATCTCGCGAATCACATCACCGTGCATGCGGCGAAGCTCGCGTATGAGGAAGCGGGCATCGGGCCGGAAAACATCAACGTCGCGGAACTGCACGATGCGTCGGCCATCGGCGAAATCGCGCTGTGCGAAAACCTCGGGCTGTGCAAGCCGGGCGAGAGCGGCGCGATGGCCGAGCGTGGCGAGAGCGCGCTGGGCGGCCGTCTGCCGATCAATCCTTCCGGCGGGCTGGAATCGAAGGGGCATCCCATTGGCGCGACGGGACTCGGGCAGATTTTCGAGCTCGTCGAGCAGTTGCGCGGCGCGTGCGGCCCGCGTCAGGTAGAAGGCGCACGCTTCGCCATCCAGGGCAACGGCGGCGGCCTGTGGGGGGTCGAAGAGAGCATCGACCATATCGGCATCTTCGGACGCGCATAACAGACAAACGAATCAGGGGACACACGACATGCCGTACCAATTGCCCACCGAAGACCAGAACCTCGCGGTCGAGAGCTTCCGCAAGTTTCTGCAAGCGGAAATCAAGCCGATCGCGAGGGAATACCGGGACCGCTTCATTCCGAAGGAAAGGATGCGCGAACTGACGCAGCGCATCGCGGAATTCGGGTTGCCGGGCTGCACGATTTCCGTCGATTACGGCGGGATGGGATGGTCCTTCACCACGCAAGGCATGCTCTTCGAAGAACTGGTCGCATGCTCGTGCGACATCGCGTTGTGCGTGATGCTGAACATGGGTCTCACGGCGATGCTCGTGAACGCGCGCCCGGAAGTGCGTGAGCGTTACATGCCGGACGCGCTCGCCGGCAAGATCTTCGGCTCGATCTGCATCAGCGAGCCGGACGTCGGTTCCAACGTGGCCGAGTTGAAGACGCGCGCGGTGCGTGACGGCGATCACTTCATCATCAGCGGCGAGAAAACGTGGATCACCAATGGCGTGTATTCGGACGTGCTGATCTGCACCGTGCGCAGCGAGAAAGGGCTGTCGCACATTCTGATTGACCGCAAGGAGCATGGCTACGAGTCGCGCAACATCGAGAAGATCGCGCTCGGCTCGCAATCGACCGCGCAGATTTTCATTACCGACGCCCGTGTGCCGGCAACGAACCTGATCGGCGAGGAAGGCGAGGGCTTGCGCAACACGATGAAGGTGTTCGAAAACGCGCGCGCGCACGTCGGCACGCTGTCGGTCGGGATCATGCGCGCGGCGCTCGAAGATTCCATCGCGTACTCGAAGGAGCGCAAGCAGTTCGGCAAGGTCATTGCAGCGCATCAGCTGATCGCCGCGAAGATCGCGAACATGGCGATCATGCTCGACGCCTCGCGGTTGATGTGCCAGCGCGTGTTCGGATTGATCGATGCGGGCGTGCGCTGTGACATGGAAGCGTCGATGGCCAAGGCGTTCGCCACCGAAGCGGCGGTCAAGGTATGTCGGGACGCGGTGCAACTGCATGGCGGCAATGGCATCACCAAGGAATTCAACGTCGAGCGCCTGCTGCGCGAGGCCATCATCATCCCGATTCCCGATGGCACGACCGAGATTCAGCAATTGATCATCGCGCGGGCGCTGACCGGCGTGGCCGCTTTCGTTTGAGCGGTCTGGCCGGTGTCCGCTCCGTCCCCGTTGACGCCGGCCTTCTTGCGGTTCTTCACGCAGCGCGGCGAAGAACCTTTTTTTCGAATCTCGCTCACGGCATGCGAGATTTCGGACCGTAGCCGAATCCTGGAGTGCGTATGAGCCCCGACGATTCGCTGATTTCGCCCGCGTCGGGCGTCGCGTTGCGCTATCCGTTCGACGCAGCGCCGCCATCGGGCGGGGCGCTCGAAGTTGCGCCCGGCGTCCTGTGGATGCGCCTGTCGTTGCCGGGCTCGCTGCTGCATGTCAACGTCTGGGCGATCGAAGACGGCGACGGCTGGGCGATCGTCGATACCGGCTTGTTCGCACCAGGCGCCGATGCGCAGTGGGAGGCGCTGCTCGCCGGACCGCTCGGCGGGCGCGCAGTGACGTGCGTGCTCGTCACGCATCTGCACGCGGACCATGTCGGCATGGCGGGATGGCTGACGCAACGCTTCGGCTGCGCGTTGTGGATGACGCGCGTCGAGTATCTGACGTGCCGGTCGAACGTGGCGAACGTTGGCCGCGAGGCGCCGCCGGACGGTGTCCGCTTCTATCGCGGGGCGGGATGGGACGAAGCCGCGATCGGCCGATACCGCGCCCAATATGGCCGCGCCGGGCGCATGGTGTATGCGTTGCCGGACAGCTTCCGGCGACTCGAGGACGGCGCGCGCTTGCGCATCGGAGAACACGAGTGGCAGGTGGTCGTCGGTCGCGGACATACGCCTGAGCACGCTTGCCTTTATTGTCCGGCGCTTCGCGTGCTGATCTCGGGCGATCAGGTCTTGCCGCGCATCTCGTCGAACGTGTCGGTGCATCCGATCGAGCCGCATGCCGATCCGCTCGGCGAATGGCTCGATTCGATCGGGAAACTAAACGCATCCCTGCCCGCCGACGTGCTCGTGCTGCCGGCGCACAACGAACCCTTCATCGGCTTGCATCAAAGGCTGGAGCGGCTAGCGCAGGGGGTGATGCGCGGGATCGGCCGGCTGCACGCGCGCCTATGTGAGCCGAGGCGCGCGGGTCGACCTCTTCGGTACGCTCTTCGCAAAGAGCGTCGACTCCAGCGACCTGATGCACTATACGCTCGCCACCGGCGAGGCGATTGCATTCCTCAACTTCCTCGTGGCGCGCAATGAAGCGCGCGTCCATTGCGATTCGCACGGGGTGTTGTGGTATGCGATTGCATGCGATGAACGCGCAGATGCGCCCGCAGGGGACCTGCCACTGCGTCGAAACTCGCATTGAAACAACTGGAGGAGAAGATATGACGCGCAAAGTCGTTGTCGCCGGAGTGGGGATGGTCCCGTTTAGAAAACCGGGCGCAAGCGAAACCTATGACCTGATGGGCGCGCAGGCGGCAAAGCTCGCACTGGCCGATGCAGGCGTCGCCTATCAGACGATCCAGCAGGCGTATGCATGCTTCGTCTACGGAGACTCCACGGCGGGCCAGCGCGCGCTCTACCACGTCGGCATGACGGGCCTGCCGATCATCAACGTGAACAACAACTGCTCGACCGGTTCGACGGGCCTCTTTCTCGCGCGTCAGGCCATCGAGGCGGGCGCGCTCGACATCGCGCTGGTGGTGGGCTTCGAGCAGATGAATCCCGGCGCGCTTGGCTCCTATTTCAACGATCGACCGTTACCGTCGGAACTGTTTCTGAGACAGTGCGACCGCCTGGGCGTGCCTTCGGATGTTCCGCCGGCGCTGCGTATCTTCGGCGGTGCGGGCGTGGAGCACATGAAGCGCTTCGGCACGCCGCTCGAGAGCTTCGCGAAGATCCGCGCGAAGGCGAGCCGCCACGCCGCGAACAATCCGCTCGCGGTGTTTCGCAAGGTCGTGTCGACGGAAGACGTGATGGCCGATCAGGTGATGTGGCCCGGCGTGATGACGCGCCTCATGGCATGTCCGCCGACCTGCGGCGCGGCGGCTGCGGTGCTGTGCAGCGAAGATTACGCGCGCCGGCATGGCCTCGATACGCGCGTGTGGATCGCGGCGCAGGCATTGACCACCGACGGCCCGGAATCGCTCGAAGGCGACGACCTGCGCGACGTCGCGGGCTTCGGCATGGCGAAGAATGCGGCGCGGCAAGTGTACGAAGCGGCGGGCATCGGCGCGGAAGACGTCGACGTGGTCGAGTTGCACGACTGCTTCGCGCACAACGAGCTGATCACCTACGAAGCGCTCGGTCTGTGCCCGGAAGGCGGCGCAGCGAAATTCATCGACGATGGCGACAACACCTATGGCGGCCGGTATGTGGTCAATCCATCGGGCGGGCTGTTGTCGAAGGGGCATCCGCTCGGCGCGACCGGCCTCGCGCAATGTACCGAGCTGGTTCAGCAGCTTCGCGGCAACGCTGCGCAACGGCAAGTCGAAGGCGCGCGGGTCGCGTTGCAGCACAACGTCGGCATTGGCGGCGCATGCGTGTTAACGATGTACCGCAACTGAGGGAGACGCCGATGGATTTTCAACACGATGCCGGACTCGACGCCTTTCGTGAGGAAGTGCGTGCGTTCGTGCGCGAGGATCTTCCGCCCGATCTCGCGAACAAGCCGGTCGGCAGCGTCCGCTCGATGCGCCCCGACCTCGCGCGCTGGCAGCAGATTCTGAATCGCAAGGGCTGGGGTGCGCCGTACTGGGCGAAAGCGGACGGCGGCACGGGCTGGAGCGTGCTGCAACGTCTTGTGTTCGACGAAGAATGCGTCGCGGCGGGCGCACCGACGCAGGACGGCTTCGCGCAGAAGCTGCTCGGCCCGGCGCTCAACGCGTTCGCTTCCGCCGAGCAGAAGGCCGAGCACGTGCCGCACATTCTCGACGGATCGCGCCTCTGGTGTCAGGGGTTTTCGGAGCCGGGTTCGGGCTCGGACCTGGCATCGTTGCGCACGCGCGCCGAGCGCGACGGCGACTTCTATGTGGTCAACGGCCAGAAGACGTGGACGAGCTACGCGCACGAATCGGACTGGATTTTCATGCTGGTCCGCACCGATGCCACCGTCAAGAAGCAGGCGGGCATCAGCTTTCTGCTTGTCGACATGAAGACGCCGGGCATCACCGTGCGGCCGATTCGCAGTATCGACGACTGTCATCACCTGAACGAAACCTTCTTCGACAACGTGCGCGTGCCGGTTGCGAACCGCATCGGCGCTGAAGGGGACGGCTGGACGATCACCAAGTTCCTGCTGAACAACGAGCACGCGAGCGCCGCCGACCTGCCGATTCTGCGTCGCGGCCTGTCCCGCGTGCGCACGCTCGCGGCGGCACAGCGCGCGGGCCGTGAACCGCTCATCGCGCAACCCGCGTTCGCGTTGCGCCTGGCGCGTCTCGACGCCGAAGTGAACGCCATCGCGATGATGGTCCAGCGCGTTGCAGCGATGGAATCCGATCACAGTCCGCTGGCGCACGCGATGGGTTCGATCCTCAAGGTGCGCGGCACCGAAGCGCAGCAGCGCATCACCGAATTGATGACGGAGGCGCTCGGCGATTACGCCGCTGTCGCCTATCCCGAGCCGCACGACGCCTGCCTCGGCGAACCGTTGCCGCAGCAGGACGTGGGACGCGGCATTGCCAACGACATGTTCTTCCGCCGCGCGTCGAGCATCTATGGCGGCACG
The DNA here is from genome assembly GCF_000698555.1 of Caballeronia grimmiae. Classification (GTDB taxonomy): domain Bacteria; phylum Pseudomonadota; class Gammaproteobacteria; order Burkholderiales; family Burkholderiaceae; genus Caballeronia; species Caballeronia grimmiae. The sequence continues at coordinate 384,543 of NZ_JFHE01000002.1, forward strand.
AACGAGGTTCAGCGCGGAATCATCGCGAAGATGCTGTTCCAACTCTGAGCGAGGATCGATCATGGACTTCAATCTCAATGCCGAGCAGCAACTGCTGCAGGACAGCGTGCGGCGTTTCGTCGAACGCGAATACAGCTTCGAGGCGCGGACCACGCTCATCAGCGTGCATTCGACGTGCGATCCCGCGCACTGGCAAACCTTCGGGGACAACGGCTGGCTCGCCGCCGCGTTGCCCGAGTCGTGCGGCGGTCTCGGCGGCACGCTGATCGACACAGTGCTTATTGCACGCGAGTTTGGCCGCGCACTGGTGCTCGAACCGTATCTCGGCTGCGCGGTGCTGGCCGCGCAAACCTTGCTGGCGGCGGGCACTGAATCGCAGAAGATGTCATGGCTGCCGCAACTCGCCGATGGATCGCTGCGCATGGCGCTCGCATACGGCGAGGCGCAATCGCGAGGCTTGCCCGAGCCGGTGGAAGTACGGGCGCGGCCTGTATCGAATGGCTATGCGATCAGCGGCACGAAGACGCTCGTGCTGGGCGGCGCGGATGCCGACGGCTTCATCGTCTCCGCGCGCACGCCGGACGCCGACGGCATCACGCTGTTCCTCGTTCACGCCGATACGCCCGGCCTCTCGCGCCGCGTGCTTCCTCTGCACGATGGCACCTTCGCCGCCGAACTGAGCTTCGACAACGTGGCCGTCACGCGTGATGCGGTGCTCGGTCAACCGGGCGCGGGACTCGCGGCCATTCGGCACGGTCTCGCACATGCGACCGCCGCGCTGTGTGCGGAACTCGTCGGCGGGATGGAGAAGGCCATCGAACTCACCGCCGACTACCTGAAGCTGCGCAAGCAGTTCGGCGTGCCGATCGGCAGCTTTCAGGCATTGCAGCACCGTATCGCGGACATGGCGGCGGACCTGGAGATCGCGCGGTCGATGCTCTATGCGCTCGTCGCGTCGATTCAAAACGACACCGAGCCTGCGCGACTACTTGCGGTGTCGCAGGCGAAGTCGGTCATCGGCCGGGCTGCGCGGGCGGTTTGCGCTCAGGCCATTCAGTTGCACGGCGGCATCGGCATGACTGAAGAGTACGTCGTCGGCCATTACTACAAGCGCGCGGTCGTCGCGGACGTGCTGTTCGGCACCAGCGACCAGCACGACTCGCTATGCGCCGCTCAACTGCAAAAAGAACTGCTTCAGGAGGACAAACACGCATGAAGAGCTTTGACAAGATCGTCGATGTGCAACCGCTCGCCGGTGAATCGATCGGGACGAGCGAATGGCTTCTGGTCGATCAGCAGCGCGTCAATCAGTTCGCGGAGGCGACCGGCGACCATCAATGGATTCACGTGGACGTCGAACGCGCGAAAGAAGGGCCGTTCGGCGGCACCATCGCGCATGGCTTTCTGACGCTGAGCTTGTTGCCCGCCTTCATGGCGACGGCGTTCCGGATCAGTGAAACGCGAAGCGGCATCAACTACGGGCTCGACAAGGTGCGCTTCATCGCGCCGGTTCCGGTCGGCACCCGGCTGCGCGCGCATCTCAAACTGATGGAGTGGACGGCGGTCGATCGCGGGGGCGCGCAGCTCAAGATCGAAATGACGGTCGAATGCGAAGGCCAGAACAAGCCGGCGTGCGTCGCGGAAACCATCGTGCGGCTCTTTCCCTGAATGATTTTCCAACCACAACGTGACATTCGGACACTAAAACAGGAGACAGCATGAGCATTCGTTTCGACGGGAAAGTCGCCATCGTGACCGGCGCGGGCGCGGGCCTCGGTCGCGCGCACGCGCTGGCGTTCGCGGAGCGCGGCGCGAAGGTGGTCGTGAATGATTTCGGCGGCGCGCGCGACGGCACCGGCGGTTCGTCCGATGCCGCGCTCGCGGTCGTCGACGAGATTCGCAAGGCGGGCGGCACCGCGATTGCGGACGGCGCGAACGTCGCCGACTACGATCAGGTGCGCGCGATGGTCGAGCGCGCCGCGGCCGAGTTCGGGCGCGTCGATATCCTCGTGAACAACGCCGGCATTCTGCGCGACAAGAGCTTCGCGAAGCTCGAAATGGGTGATATCAAGGCCGTGCTGGACGTCCACTTGATGGGCGCGATCAACTGCTCGAAAGCGGTCTGGGAACTGATGCGCGAGCAGGGATACGGACGCATCGTGATGACGACGTCTTCGTCGGGCATGTATGGCAACTTCGGTCAGGCGAACTACGGCGCGGCGAAGATGGGCGTGATCGGCCTGATGAACGCACTGACGACGGAAGGCCGCAAGAGCAATATCAAGGTCAACACGATCGCGCCGGTCGCGGCCACGCGCATGACCGCCGATATCCTCCCCGAAGCCATGCTGCAACGCATCCAGCCGGAGCGCGTGACGCCGGCCGTGCTCTTCCTCGCCAGCGACGATGCGCCCTCGAAGACGATCATCGCGGTGGGCGGCGGCGCGTTCGCAGCGGCGACGGTGGTCGAGACGGCGCCAGTGTTGCTCGCGGATCAGGACGTGACGCCCGAGGGTGTCGCCGCGCATTTCGGCGAGATCGCGAACTGGAGTTCGGCGCGTCCTTATGATGAATCGGGGCATCAGGTGCAGGCATTTTTGAAGCTCGTTTGCGGGCAGTAGGGCCTTGTATAAAGCGAAGCCGCCGCCCGGGAACGGGCGGCGGCTTTTTTGCAGGTATCGCATGAAGTTCCGAATAGTTCTGAATTGCAAGGCGCGACATCCGCGCCCGGCAATGCGCTCACCCCAGGTTGCGCGAGATGATCAGCTTCTGAATATGGCTGGTGCCTTCATAGATCTTGCAGATGCGGACATCGCGCAGATATCGCTCGACCGGGAAGTCGGTCAGATAGCCGTAGCCGCCATGAATCTGCAACGCATCCGAGCAGACCTTCTCGGCAATCTCGCTCGCGAAGAGCTTGGCGATCGAGGCTTCCTTGATACAGTCGAGCCCCGCGTCGCGCAGACGGGCAACATGCAGGCAGTACTCGAACGCCACGTCCACTTGCGCGGCCATGTCCGCGAGATCGAAGGCGACGCCCTGTAGCTTGATGATCGGCGCGCCATACGCTTCGCGCTCCTTCGCATACTTGACGGCTGCATCGAGTGCCGCGCGGGCGACGCCCGCCGCGATGAACGCAATGCCGATGCGCCCGTCGGACACGCCGCCCATCACGGTGCGATAGCCAGCGCCTTCGCCGCCCAGCAGGTTAGACGCCGGCACGCGATAGTCCTCCAGCACGATCTGCGCGGTGTGGGCCGTATGCTGCCCGAGCTTGTGCTCGATACGCGCGACGTGATAACCCGGCTCCTTCGGGTCGACGATGAACGTGCTCGCGCCGCGCTTGCCGGCCGCTTTGTCCGTGATGGCGAACGCCACGCCGACGCCCGCTTCGCTGCCGTTCGAGATGAACTGCTTGGTTCCGTTGAGCACGTAATGATCGCCGTCGCGCCGGGCGGTGGCGCGCAGCGCGGCGGTGTCGGAACCGGCATGCGGCTCCGTCAGCAGGAACGCGCCGATGGATTCGCCGCTCGCCATCGCGGGCAGATAGCGTTGCTTCTGCGCCTCCGTGCCGTGCTCGGCGATGGTCAACGCCGTGAAGTTGTGCACGTGGACGATCGTGGCAAGGCCGGCATCGACCGCGGCGATTTCGTGCTGTGCGAGGCAGAACTCCAGGACGCCCGCGCCGGTGCCCCGTATTGCTCGGGAATCAGCATGCCGAGGAAGCCGAGTTCGGCGAGCGCCTTCAACTCTTTGCGCGGCCACGCCGATGTCAGATCGCGTTCGGCAGCCGTCGGCGCGACGATTTCGCGTGCCACGCGCCGCGCGCTATCGCGGATTAGCGTCTGCTGTTCGGTGAAGAATGGGTTGGTGGTGTCGGTCATGCGGGTCCGCCTTTGTCGGTCGAAGAGTGCCGGTTATGAGCGATGCGTCGAGTGGGTCGTCCAGTCTTCGAACACCGCCTGGTTGTGTTCGCCGCGTCGTGGGATAGGGCCGGGGCGGGCGGGCGGCGTCGCCGAGAAGCGCGGCGCGGGGCTTGCCTGAAGCACGCCGTCTTCGCGTGTGTAGACTTCGCGCGCGCGCATATGCGGATGATTGGCGGCTTCGTCCGGACTCAGCACCGGCGCGAAGCATGCGTCGGTGCCTTCCAGTAGCGCGCGCCAGTCGTCGCGGCTGCGGCTTGCGAAAAGCTCCGCGAATCGCTCGCGCAGTTCGGGCCATGCGCGGCCATCGTAGGGATCGTCGAAGAGGGGATCGGCTTCGAGACCGATCCTCTGACGCAACTCGCGATAGAACTTCGGCTCGAGCGAACCGACCGAGATGCACTCGCCGTCCGCGCAGCGATAGGTGTTGTACCAGTGCGGGCCATCCAGCAGGCTTTGGCCGCGTTCGGTGCTCATCTGTCCGGACGCCTTCAGCGCGAGGAGGAGCGACGTCATGTGTGCGCTGCCGTCGACGATCGCGGCGTCCACGACTTGTCCGCTGCCGGTCGCGCGCGCATGCATGATGCCGGCAAGCAGGCCGACGGCGAGATACATCGACCCGCCGCCCACATCGCCGACGAGGCTCGGCGGCGTGACCGGCGTTTCGCCGGGCTGGCCGGCGTACCACAGCGCGCCGGACAGCGCGATGTAGTTGAGATCGTGGCCGGCGGCGTGAGCCAGCGGACCATGTTGCCCCCACCCGGTCATGCGCCCATAGACCAGACGCGGATTTCGTTCGAGGCAGACATCGGGGCCGAGGCCCAGCCGTTCCATGACGCCCGGACGCATGCCCTCGATGAGCGCATCGCAATGTTCGACGAGCCGTAGCACGGTCTGCACGCCCTCGGCGGACTTCATATCGACGGCGACGGAGCGCTTGCCGCGATTCGCGATCTGCACGCTGCCGAGATCGAGCGCATCGGCGGCGGCCTCGATGCGCTCGACCACCACGACATCCGCGCCGAGATCTGCGAGCAGCATCCCGCAGAACGGACCGGGACCGATGCCCGCTATCTCCAGCACTCGGATTCCGGCGAGCGGGCCTTGTCTTGGTGATGTCGCTGATGTCATTGGCGGTCCCGAACGATTTTTGATCCGGCCAATGATAGACAGCGGAAAGATGCGTGACGCCCCCTATTCTTGAGGGGGCGGAAAACCAGTCGCGCGTCTTAATCTTCGATCGTTGCCGCAAGAGAACCGCGTGTGCGGCGCGTGCGTTATGCAATCGGGTGATGCATGACCGCGTCGCTTCGGGCAAGTGCAATGCAATGGCAAGAAGAGGAAGCCAATGAATCTGACGAACAAGGTAGCGATCGTGACGGGCGCAGCTTCGGGGCTTGGCCTTGCCACGTGCAAGGGCCTCGCGAAGGCCGGGGCCGTGGTGGTCGGATTCGATCTCGACCAGGCGAAACTCGATGACGCGCTCGGCCCCGAGATGACGGGCATCGCCGTCGATGTCGCCGACGAACATAGCGTTCAGCGGGGCATTGCGAGGGTCGTCGAACTGCGTGGACGCGTCCATGTCGCGGTCAATTGCGCGGGCATCCTCGGTCCATGCAAGACGCTCTCGAAGGGTGAGATGTTTCCGTCCGATCTCTGGAATCGCGTGCTTGCCGTCAACCTAAGGGGAACGTTCAATGTGATCCGCCACGCGGCGCTCGCCATGACAAAGAACGATCCCGACGATACCGGGGAGCGCGGGGTGATCGTCAACACGTCATCGGGCGCTGCTCGGCAGGGGCAGATGGGCCAGGCCGCTTACAGCGCGAGCAAGGCGGGTGTCATCGGCATGACGCTGCCGATCGCACGCGATCTGGCCGAACACGGCATTCGCGTGGTATCGATCGCGCCGGGGCTGTTCGAAACGGGCATGTCGGCCGGCATGCCGCCGAAAGTATCCGACGCCATACTCGGCAAGTTGCTGTTCCCTCAGCGGATGGGCAAGGCCGAGGAGTTCGCGGGGCTGGTGCGGCATATCGTCGAGAACGCGTATCTGAATGCGTTGACGATCGATATCGATTGCGGGGTGCGCTGAGAGTTGCTCGAACACGGCGGTTTGCGAAGCCGGGGTGTTACAGGCCCGCTCTGTCGAGCGGGCCTTTTTCATTCCCGATTCGCAAGCGGCAACGCTGGAACGACGCTTGCAAAAAACGTCGTGCGGACGGCGCGTCCGGCGATTCGCCGGCCGGTCGATCTGCTTCCGACGTCATGCAATGAAAGAGGATGAACGCCATGAAGACCGCACCGCCCAGCAGTCAAACCGAACAGGACGCCAAGGCTGAAGCCAATTCCGGCAAGCCGGCGACTACATCCAGCGACAAGCCCGGCAGCGGACAGCACGCTGCGAATCACACCAAGGCCGGCAAGGGTCAGGGCGCTGGAGGAGGCGCGAAGCAGCAGCACGGGTCGAAGTAACCGGCGGAACCGTGCGCGGATGGCCGGCAAACATCCGCGCACGCACGCGCGCTTTTTTCTCGGGCGATGCGCTTACGCCCCCGCGGCACGAACGTTGCGCTCTTTTTTGGCGCAGGCGGCGAACGTCTGCACCCTTATTTCTGTCCGATAAAGGAGGCCGAACCATGAACAAGGCAATCAGCACGTTAGTCGCGGCCGTCGCGGCGCTGACGCTGGCAGGCGGAGCTTATGCACAAGCCGGCGGAGCGGGCGGGGCTGGAGGCGGAGGCGCGAACGGCGGCGGCGCGGCAGGCAGCACGGCCAGCCCGGCGAATCAGGTCAACGGTGCGACCGGCGGATACGGCACGCCCGGCATGACCAATTCGGAGAGCGGCATGTCCACCAAGGGTACGGGCCTGCCGAGCAGCACCAATAGCGACGTGGCGCCTGCTGCGCCTGCAACCAGCAACAATACGCTCGCGACGCCAGGCGTGAAGTCGCCGGCAGGCAAGTAACGCAGTTTCGCGCGTATCGCATGACCGCTGCACTGACGCGGCGGTCGTTTAGCCTGTTGTTCTTCGCGTAGACGGCTTTTGCCGCTGCCGGCGCGTCAAGGCGCTTTGAATCGCGGATGAATGTTCGGCCGGGCGAGCACGATATTTGCTCGCCCGGCCGAGCCATGCGCGCTCGCGTCGACACCGCATCGAAGCCCTGCAAAAGCGCGTCGCCGTCGCGCTAAGGTGAGCCGTCGACGTGGCGTGTACTGCGGCATCAGAGCCACGACGCTTGTCGAAGCTTCACGCTTACCGGTTCGTCGGGCCCGGTTCAATCAGCAGTAAAGAAACGCAAGCGCATCGAAAGACCGGCACTTCGGTTGCGATGATGATCTTACTCAGTCCAATGTAATTCCATCGAACCGATGCCCGCCCAGCGGACTGATCAAATACCCATGCACGCGCTTTGAGATAGGCTGGAACGTGTCGGCGTGAGCGATCGGCGTATAAGGAACCTGGTCTTTGAAAACCACCTGCGCCTCTTCATAGAGCTTGGTGCGCGCGTTCTGGTCCGTATCGAGCCGGGCCTTCGCCAGCAGATCGTCGAACTGTTTATTGCACCACTTCGCCATGTTGCTGCCATGCACGGCGTCGCAGCCGAGCGTCGTGCCGAGCCAGTTGTCGGGATCGCCGTTGTCGCCGAGCCAGCCATACAGGATGGCGTCGTGCTCGCCGTTCGTCTTGGCGCGCTTGTTGTACTCGGCCCATTCGTACGTAACGATGTTCGCCTTCACGCCGATCTTCGCCCAGTCGGACTGGATGAGCTGCGCCATCAGCCGCGCGTTCGGGTTGTAGCCGCGCTGCACGGGCATGGCCCAAAGCGTGATCGTAAAGCCATCGGGGAAACCAGCCTCTTTCAGTAACGCTCGCGCGCGTGCGGGATCGCGCGGCGCGTCCTTCAGCGCCTTGTTATACGACCATTGCGAGGGTGGCATCGGATTGGTGGCGACCGTGGCGGCGCCCTCGTACACGGACTTGATGATCGCCTGCTTGTCGATTGCCATGTCGAGCGCGCGACGCACCAGCACGTTGTCCAACGGTTTATGCGTCGTGTTGTATCCGACGTACGCGACGTTGAATCCCACGCCTGACAGTACGGCGAGATTCGGCTTCTTCTTCGCACTCGCGATATCGGCGGGGCGTGCGAACGACGTAATCTGACATTCGCCGCTCTCGAGTTTCTGTTCGCGCACGGCGGCGTCGGGTGTGATCGAAAAGACAAGCTTGTCGATATGCACGTCTTTCCGGTTCCAGAAAGTCGGATTCGCATCGTAGCGAATGGTCGAGTCTTTCTGATAATCGCGGAAAACGAAAGCGCCCGTGCCCACTGGCTTCTGATTGAAGTCTTCGACCTTGCCGGCCTTCAACAACTGCGCGGCATATTCCGCCGATACGATCGATGCGAACTCCATCGCGACATTGCGCACGAATACCACGTCGGGCGTCTTGAGCGTGAAGCGCACGGTGTAATCGTCGAGCTTGTCGACGGACGCGATGTTCTTGTCGTACCCGAGGTCGGTCAGATAGGGAAAGCTGACCGGATGCGCTTTCTGGAAAGGTTCGTTCGGATCGATCATTCGCTTGAACGTGAACACGACATCGTCCGCATTGAAGTCGCGCGTCGGCTTGAAGTATGAAGTCGACTGAAACTTCACGCCATGACGCAGATGGAAAGTGAACGTCTTTGCATCCGGCGACGCGTCCCATGTCACGGCAAGACCCGGCGTGAGATCGAGCGTGCCGCGCTTGAATTCGACCAGTGTGTCATAGACGGCGTGCGCGCCCGCATCGAAGTCGGTGCTGGTCGTATATTGCGCGGAATCGAACCCGGCGGGACTGCCTTCGGAACAGAACACGAGCGTTTTGCTCGCGGCTTGTGCGGATGGCGGCGCGGCGCTCATTGCGAGGACGGTCAAGGCGGACAGTGCGAGCGCACGCATCGGCGCGGCGCATGAACGGTGTGTTGCGGCGTTTCTTGTCATTGTCGCTTTAGCACGAGAAGGATGGGTTCGATGTCGTACTGTACCAAGGGGATGAATTGGCCACATGGTGGACTGTCAATGTAAGTGCGAATACCGGACCTCGGGCTTGCTATCGCGGCTGCCTTTTGTTGGCCGGGCGCGCATCCGGCCAGCACGAATGTTTCCTGGATCGACGAGAGCCGAACATGATGACGTGCTCTTGTCCGAATGCAAAGCGACAAAAACAGCTAACCATTGCACGAGAGTTCAGAAGGAATTTTCCGTGTTTGCCAATGAAATGGATATATCGGATCGCTAACCATTACACCGCGAGATACCCATATCGATAGTCCAAACGACCGCTACGCTTTGCGAGCATCCGGCGCGAATATTAGGAATGTCGCCAAAGATAAGTTTATGAAGTTTGCTTGTTTGCCTGGCACGTTATGGGACCGTAAGCTTTCCCCTCTCTCGCGATGCCGCCTGAATCGTGCTTCCTGCGCCGGACAGGGCCGCGGGCGCATCGCGTCTTCTGTCTGCCCGGGGAATCAAATTCGATGAACGTAAATCAACCGGCGCTTGCGCGCGCTTTGACCATATCCATGACGATCGCACTGAGCGCGGCGATCACGGCTTGCAGCAAATCGGAGTCCGCAACGGCTACAAGCGCGGCGGCGAAACAACCCGTCGCCGGCGGAGACCTCACCTGGGGCGTGACGACCGAACCCGCCTGCTTCGATCCGCATCGTTCATCGCAGCAGAATTCTTTCTGGGTCATCCGAAATTACATCGATTCGCTGATTTCCAAGCGTACCGACGGCACGTATGCGCCGTGGCTCGCGAAGTCGTGGACCATTGCCGCCGATGGCAAGAGCTACACCTTCACCCTGCGCGACGACGTGAAGTTCACCGACGGCACGCCCTTCAATGGCGACGCGGTGAAGGCCAACTTCGATTACATCCTGAACAACGTCAGCACGACGTCCTCCTCGGCGTCGTTGCTCGTCGCGTTCGATCACGTCGAAGTGGTGTCGCCTTATGTCGTCAAGCTCGTGATGAAGCAGGCCGACTCCACGACGCTCGAGTCGCTGTCGAGCGTGAAGCTGGGCTTCATCTCACCGAAGGCGCTCGCCGAGAACAAGGATCTGTGCGGCGGCGGTCCCGGCATCGTCGGAACAGGGCCGTTCGTGTTCAAGTCGTATCAGCGCGGACAGCAGGCGACGTTCGAGCGCAACCCGGATTATCAATGGGCGCCCGATAACGCCGCGCATCGCGGGCCGGCGTATCTCGATCGCGTCACTTATCGGTTCTTGCCGGAGGCGGCCGTGCGCACGGGCGCGCTGAGTTCGGGGCAGGTCGACTTGATCGAAGGCGTTCAGCCGACCGACATCGCAGTGTTCGACAAGGTCGATGGCTTCCAGTACGTGCACGGTCCGTCCGCGACCACATCGTTCACGCTGAACATCAACTACACGGTGCCGCCTGCCAACGACGTTCGCGTGCGGCGCGCGCTGCGCGACGGTTTCGATCTCGACGCCATCGTAAAGAGCGTGTATCTGGGCACGGTCCGGCGCGCGTGGTCGAACATCGGTCCGGACAATCCGGACTATGCGAAGCAGCTCGCGGGTTCATGGGGCAACAAGATCGCCGATGCGAACCGTCTGCTCGACGAAGCCGGATGGACCGCGCGCGACAAGGACGGATTCCGTACGAAGGACGGAAAGCGACTAACGGTCGAAGTTGGATACCCCCAGCCTTATGTGCGCGACAGCCGCGACGTGCTCATCCGGGCAGTGCAGTCGGCGCTGCGGCAGAACATCGGCCTCGATTTGAATCTGCGCATCACGACTGCGGGCGACTTCGCCAATCAAAAGGCGACGGGCGTGTGGTTCATCTATCCGAACACGGACAACCCGTCCGATGTCGCGATGGAACTGTGGGACATGCTCGGCGACAAGGGCTTCCTGTACAGCGCCATTCCCGGTTCCGACAAGAAGATCACCGGCGATATCAACCGCGCGCGTCTGATGCCCATCGGCGACGAACGGCGCAAGCTGCTCGGCGAGATTCAGGAGCGCGCAGTCGATCAGGCGTTCATCGTGCCGCTTTTCGCGCCGGTGTATCACCTGGCGTCGAAATCGAACGTGCATGGCGTCGGGTTCGAGCCGCAGCTCGACGGCCCGGCGAGCGCCTACGACATCTGGATCGACAAGCAGGGAGCCTGAGATGCGCAAAAAAATCGGGACGCGCGTGCTGACGGGATTGCTCGTGTTGTGGCTCGCAGCGTCGGTCGCCTTCGTCGCGATTCACGCGTTGCCGGGCCGCATCGAAGACGTGCTGGCGGGCGATCTCGCGTATCCCGGCTTGCGCGAGGCGATCGCCGCGCAGTGGGGGCTGGACCACAGTCTGCCGTGGCAATACGGGCAATTCCTGCTGCGGCTCGCGCATGGCGACCTCGGGACGTCCTTCGTGATGCAGCAGCCGGTGCTCGACGTGCTTCGCAGCCAGCTTTGGCCGACGATGCAGCTCGCGTTGTCCGCAGGCGCGCTCGCACTGGTGCTCGCGATTCTGGTGGCGACACTCACGGCGGGCGGCGATGGCACGCGTGGGGCGTGGAGCGCGCTCGGTGCGCGATGCGCATCGCTGATCGAACTCACGTTCACGTCGACACCCGTCTTCTGGCTCGGCATGTTGCTGCTGATCGCGTTCTCGTTCGAATTGCGGATCTTTCCCGTGTCGGGCGCTAACGGCTGGCGCGCGCTCGTCCTGCCCGCCGTGACGCTGGCGTTGCCGACCGCCGGGATACTCTCGCAAGTCATGCGCGAATCCATCGAAGTCGCGCTCGCGAAACCGTTTGTCACGACGATTCGCGCACGCGGCGTATCCGAACTCGTACTGCGTGCGCGTCATGTCCTGCGCCATGCGTTGCTGCCCGTCGTGACGCTCGGCGGCTGGCTGATCGGCAGCCTGCTCGGCGGCGCGGTCATCACAGAGAAGATGTTCGGCCGGGCGGGCATCGGCAGCGTGACGCTGAATGCGGTGACCTCGCAGGATGTGCCGGTGGTGCTGGCTGTCGTGTTGCTCGCGGCGTTCGTGCATGTCGTCGTATCGACGTTGCTCGACATCGCCTATCTCTTCATCGATCCGAGGTTGCGTAGCCAATGAGTACCGTCGACCGTATCGCGTTCGCCCCGCGTGCGAGCGTGCCCGTGCCTGCGGGCGTGCTGATCGCCGCAGCGTTCCTCGTCGCGCTTGCCATTGCAATGGCGTTTCCGCGCATCGTGACGCCGTTCGATCCGCTCGTCAGCGATGTCGCCGCCGCACTTCAGCCGCCCGGTTCGCAACATTGGTTCGGCACCGATCGCATCGGGCGCGACGTGCTCTCTCGCGTGATCTACGGCGCGCGGTATTCATTGCTGATCGGACTGGCGAGCATGATCGTGAGCCTCGCGATCGGGCTCGTCGTCGGACTGTTCGCGGGCTTGTCGAACCGTCTCGCCGATGAAGCCGCGTCGCGCGTGTTCGACGTGCTGTCCGCGTTTCCTCCGGTCTTGCTGTCGCTGTTCGTGGTGACGTTTCTCGGGCAAGGAATCGTCAATATTGCCGTGGCCGTCGGTATCGCGGGCATCCCGAAGTTCGGGCGCGTGCTGCGCTCGCAGGCGCTGGTCGTGCGCCGCGCCGATTACGTGACGCACGCCGTCAGCTTCGGTCTCTCGCGCACGCAGATTTTCTTCCGGCATGTGCTGCCGAACGTGCTCGTCGCGGTGCCGGTCATCGCGACGATCGATATCGGCAGCGCGATCATCGCCGTATCGGGCCTGAGTTTTCTAGGCCTCGGTCCGCAACCGCCGACGCCCGAATGGGGCGTGATGCTCGCCGAGGGACGCGACGTGTTGCGCGTCGCGTGGTGGCCGAGCGTGTTTCCGGGCATGGCGATCACGTTGACCGTCCTGTCGTTCGCGGTCATCGGCCGCTTCCTGCAACGCAAGTTCGAGGTGCGCGCATGAAGTCGCAGGCGTGGGTTCAGGATCGGCTGCTCGTCGACATTCGCGGGCTGTCGATTGGTTTTGCCAATGCGAATGGCGGCGCGCCGCTCGTGCAAGGCGTCGATCTGACGATTCGCCCCGGCGAATGCGTCGCGCTCGTCGGCGAATCCGGCTCCGGCAAGAGTCTCACGGCGCGCAGCCTGCTCGGCCTGGCGGGTCGCGGCGCACTAATCGGTGCGCAGCGCTTCGAAATCGCCGGACGCGATGCGCTCGCGTTCACCGAGCGCGACTGGCGTGGCTTGCGCGGTCCGTTTGCCGGATTGGTGATGCAGGACGCGCTCGTCTCCCTCGATCCGCTGCGCACGGTCGGCGCGGAGATTGCCGAAGTGCTGGCGCATCATCGGGTGCTGCGCTCGCGGGCGGATCGCCGTGCGCGGGTGCATGACGTGATGACCGATGTCGGCATTCCGGAACCGGCGATGCGTGCCCGGCAGTATGCGCACGAACTCTCGGGCGGTTTGCGGCAGCGCGCGCTGATCGCGTCGGCGATTGCGGCCGGCCCGGCGCTCGTCATCGCCGATGAACCGACGACGGCGCTCGATGTCACCGTGCAGGCGCAAGTGCTCGCGGTGCTTGCCGAGCGTCTCGCGCAGGGCGTCGGCGTCTTGCTCATCAGCCATGATCTCGCGGTGGTCGCGGGCATCGCGGATCGGGTGCTCGTCATGCACGGCGGCCATGTCGTCGATAGCGGGGCGACGCGCGACGTGCTGCACCATCCGTCGCACGATTACACGCGGCAGTTGCTGGCGGCGCAGCCATCGCTGGAGTCGCGCGGGCATCGGCTGAGTTCGGCCCGCATCGCGTCGACGGCGCGCGGCTCGATGCCGGCGATCGTGCGCGATCCGCTGCCGGCGCGGGCGGCTTCGTCGGATCGCGTGGTGCTCGACGTCGAGGGCATCGGCAAGACCTACAGGAGGCGCGGCGGTGCGCGCGACGAACGTTTCACCGCGCTCGATGACGTGTCGTTTCGCGTGCGCGAAGGCGAAGTGCTGGGGATCATCGGCGAATCGGGATCAGGGAAAAGCACCTGCGGAAATATCGTGCTGGGGCTGCTCGCGCCGGATCGCGGCGCCGTGCGTTTCATGGGAAGCGAATGGAATGGCGCGGGTCTCGCCGAGTCGTCGCGTCGCGCGCTGCGCGCCCGCATGCAATACATCCCGCAGGACCCTCTGAGTTCGTTCGATCCGCGGCATGCCGTGCGCGAACTTCTCGCGGAAGGGCTGCATTCGCGGCGTCTTTCCAGGGCGGACGTGCTCGACCGCAGCGTGGAATTGCTGGAACAGGTGGGCCTTGGCGCGGCGTATCTGGACCGGCGGCCCGTGTCGCTTTCCGGCGGGCAACGGCAGCGCGTGGCGATCGCGCGGGCGCTTGCGCCGGAGCCGGCGCTAATCGTCTGCGACGAGCCGGTTTCAGCGCTGGACGTCTACGTTCAGGCTCAGGTGCTCGATCTGCTGGTGTCCGTGCAGGCGCGGCATTCGACTGCGCTGCTTTTCATCTCGCATGACCTCGATGTCGTGGGGCATCTGTGCGATCGGGTGCTCGTCTTCAAATCCGGGCGCGTCGTGGAGGAGGGCGACGTGGACACAGTGTTCGCACATCCGAGGCACGCTTATACCCGATTGCTGAAGGCATCGGCGCCGACGTTCCGGCATCGACATGAAGATCGTCTCGACGAGACGAGCGCGCTCGCGCGGGAGCCGATGCTTTGAGCGTGGACGTCACGCTGTGCGGCGGGCCGATTCGTGCGGTTCCAGCTCCCGAACTTGTCTGAAATAACGCTTCGTCCGAGTGTCCATGCGTATAGGCACGATGATGCACGAAGACGTTGAAGCTGCGTCGCACACGCGTTGCCGCCATTAAGCTCGCAATTTTGGGTCAAAGCTTGGTAGGATTCCGACAGGTCGCGACCAGCGTTACATCGCACGGCTATGAATTTGGGCACAGTGGATCGACGGCAAGCAGAACGCCGGTCACTACCTCAAATCTCAAAGCGGCCATTTGCCACCGCGCTGGCGGCGCCGAAATCAGCGAACAGAGCTTCTCGCAAGTCCCACGAACCATAACGAAGGGGAATGCCGTGGCCAAGTGCGATCGCAATCAAGAGATGCTTTTCAGCGCAGACCGGCGGCAGTTTCTCGGCTACACCGGCGCCGGGATGCTGGCGGCGGTGCTGCCCGGTTGCGGGCACGACGACACGCATTCGACGCCTTATCCGCAGACCATCGCGCTCGGTCAACAGCTGATCCAGCAGGCAGTCAGCGATCCGTCGCAACCCGTCGCGGCGATCTCCGTCGCGATGGTCAAGGGCAATGCGATAGTGTGGCAGCAGGCGGTCGGGCTGGCATCGGTCCCGGGGAAAATCCCTGCGACGCCGCAGACGCGCTTTAACATCGGCTCGGTCAGCAAGCTGTTTCCCGCGCTAGCGGCGATGATCCTCGTGGATCGCGGGCTGATTACGCTCGATACACCCATCGTCAAATATCTGCCGACGTTCACGATGCTGTCGCCGGAATACGCGCAGATCACCACGCGTCATCTGCTGTCGCATGCGTCCGGTCTGCCGGGTACGAACGGGCGCAATCTCTTTACGTTTGAACCGGTCGCCGGTTACGCCGCCGACACGCAGGCCGAACTCGCCAACTCACATCTGAAGCATCTGCCCGGTGAACTGGCGGTTTATTGCAACGACGGCTTCACGATGGTCGAGCAGATTGTCCTCGCCGTGACGGGCCAGAGCTTCGCGGACTTCGTCCAATCGGCGATTCTCGCGCCGCTGAAGATGACCCACTCCAGCTATCTGACGAGCGTGCCGGCCAGCGGGTCGTTCTCGCTGCCGTACGTCGACGGCGTACAGCGTCAGGAATTCGTCAATGCGTACGCGACGGGCGGACTGAGTTCGACGCCCGCCGACATGATGAATCTCGCGCAGATGATTTATGGGGGAGGGGTGTTCGAAGGGCAGCGCATCGTGTCCGCAGCGGGCATCGCGCAGATGGGCGAGGATCAGACCAAAAACCTGACGATCAACCCGTCGCCGGAATGGCGCTGGGGTCTGGGCTGGGACACGGTCGTACAGCCGGCGCTCAACGCAGCAGGCGTGCTGGGTTGGGAGAAAGACGGCGGCACTGCGTTTTATTCGACTGAGTTTTTTGTCGTACCCGGCTCGCAGTTCGCGCTGCTGGTGACTGGCAACGCCGGCTATAACGCTCGGCAAATTGCCGAAACGCTGGTGCTGTCAGCGTTGAAGGAAGACGGCACGATCTCGTCGCTGCCGGCGAAAGTCGGCACCACGGCGCCGCCGGCCGCATCGGGGCCGGGTATCGCGAACAGCGCGGGCATCTACGGCAATTCCGATTCGCCATATCAGGTGCTCGCCAATGCGGACGGTAGTTTGCAGATCAACCAGTGGGCCGCGAATACGCGAGGCTGGGCAGAAGTAGGCAAGTACCAGTACCGCAGCGACGGCTGGTACTGGAGCGATACCGATACGGCTTCGTATCGCTTCACCGTCGTGTCCGGCAACGACAGCGAAGGACATGCGTTCAACTATCGCTATCTGATGAAGCGCGTCGCGCCGGGCGCGGGCTATGCGTACCTGACGCTCCCGGTCGGTCAGCAACTGGCACCGCTGGCGGCGCTCGACGCGGTTTGGCAGCAACGCGTCGGCACACAATGGACGTTGACCAACGATTCGCCGAGCGCCGTGCCCATTGTCGTGCTGGGCAATCCGCCTGGGTTTTTTGCCACGCTTGCGGAGCTTCCGGGCTATGTGCTGTACGGGAACGAAGATCTTCGCTATCAACTGATCGTGCCGGTGAGCGATACGCTAGGCGGCATGGCGGTCAAAATACCGGGCAATTTTGGACGCGACCTCTATGACATCCGTTTCGCGTCCCCCGGTGCGACGACGTTGACGATCGGCAGTTCGATCTACGCGCGGATCTAACAGTTGTGGGACGCGGAGTTGATGGCGGCCGTGCGTTCGCTATGAGGCCCTCAACGCCCTGTCCTACGCTGCGAAAGTCGCTATGCCTCGGTGCGAGGTTTGACGGAGCGCATCGTGGGCCGGGACGCGGCTTCACAATCGCTTCGGCATCGATGCAATCAATCCTGTGCCCTTCACGAAAGGCCGCACCTATTGCGGTCAAATCTGCCTGACAACGTGCGCCATCGCTGAGTTTGCTTGCCAGTCAGTGCGAGCCCGCGCACGCTTCCATAACGACAGTTATTCGATTTGGATTGCTGAATAACGAAAGAAACTGCAGGCGCGCGAGGCGCTTGCGGAACACATCATGCCCCTTCGTATGCTGCGCATGAAGATGAAACACATGCTTGCCCAGATCGATACCAATAAGCGTGACCTCGTTCACGGCACTCGTTTCTACGTGTACTGAACTGCCTATTGTGGAACGGTCGCGGGATCGGGCGGGCCATTTCACTGTGTCGTGTTCTCGCTATATAAAAATATGGGGTTTTGAACCGGTGGCAAGCCGATTGCTGCACGCATTGAATGGGACAGACTGAAGCTGATCGAGACGTTCGTGCGGAACGATCTGGAGCAATGAGGTATACGCAAGCGTTCCATCATGAACCGCAACTTTTCTCTCGATCGCCCCTGCGTGCACTTATCTTGAGTCGGTTTCTCTACCGCCGAAAACGCCGCGCGTCCCTATTCATATAACAAAGGAAACTTAGGATAGACGAAAATAGAACACTACAATTCGAGGCGCGTGACTTCGATTCCCGCATCGTAAGGTGACGCACACCATGGGACAAACTCCCGGTTCTCCGCACTTGCAATGTTTTCACTGCCATTCGATCGGTACGTCCTGCACGGACTGCGCCGAAGAGTCGGCGCAATGCATCCTGTGTGTCATCCCCGCGGACCAAACCACTGCCCATGCGAGCGCCGTCGGCGGCAGCGGAAGTCCATGCGAATCCATAAGCGTCACTGCACCGTTCATCGCGATCGTGCCGGCGTGGGCTCGCACCGGACTCGACAACGAGGACGATCCGTGCGGACTCGTCGTCGCGCTCAGTGCGGCCCAACTAATGGAAACCGCTCGAAAGGCGCTCGGCATGGCGGGGTGCGTTATCCCGTGCTGGTTCACGGCATGGGACCCCTTCCTACGCGAAGCGGCCAACACGCTTTCTGCGTTGCACTCGGGAAGGAGCCCGGACCCCATGTGTCTCGCCGCGTTCGGCGACGTGATTGCCCTGCATCTCGCGCGCCGATATGGACGCCATGCCGATCCGCACGACACGGGTACCACTCTCAACCACGCAAAGCTAAGCGTCGTGGAACGCTTCATACACGAGCACCTCGCGGAAAGCATACAGATCGAGCACCTCGCTGCGCTCGTGCACATGAGCTCTTCGCATTTCGCGCGGTCTTTCAAGAACGCGACGGGGCATCCTCCTCACGTCTACCTGACGACCGAAAGGTTGAAGCTAGCGCGATCGATGCTTTCGGAAGGGAGCCTCCCGCTCATCGACGTTGCAGCACGCGCGGGCTTCCAGACACAGCAGCACTTCACCGAAGTATTTCATCGATATTCAGGCTGCACGCCCCGCGCGTTCCGCCTTGCGCATTACCGCCCGACGGTCTGATGATGCGCGTCATTCGATCCCTGAGCGACCAACGACCGCAGAAATCCGACACCGCAGCGCAGGAACTTGGAAGAAGCGCGCACCCCGCGGATATAAGCTTGACCGAAGGTGCCGCACACATTGTGCACTCCGTATGGTCGGCTGCCAGGGATTCGAACGCGCAACCCAACGATGGACGAAGCGCTCGGACCCTCGCGCTCTGTTTTGTAGTCTCACGCTGCCGTCGTCACCGTCCGGCTGGGTCTGACCGCCGGAGGTTAGTTGAGGATGCGCGGCCGCAAGGAATAGCTGCTGGTCTTCATCGGCGCGCTGTCGATGCTGCCCTTGTCCTCGGCGCACGGAACCTCCGGAGCGCCGACCTTCGCGACAAGTTAGAAGCGCCGCTGCTTTCTTGAGCGCGTCCTGCGCCCGGCGTCCACATATCCCGTTGTTACTCTGGAAAACGCCATGACGACTATCTTCGCATCGGCCGCAAGGCTGTCGACCCTCGTGCTCGTGCTATTTGCTGGTGGCTTCGCGGCCAGCGGCGTGACCGCGCAGGATGCGCCCATCGCCGGCAAGGCGACGCTCGGCGTGACCGTCACCGAAGCGCAACTGGTCGCAACGGGCTGGCGAGCATCGAAGTTGATCCACGCCGATGTCTACAACGACAAGAACGAGAAGATCGGCCGCGTCGACGACCTGATTGTCGCGCCCAACGGCTCGCTTTCGGTCGCGATCATCGACGTGGGCGGCTTTCTCGGGATGGCGGCGCACCGTGTCGCCATCCCCATTCAACAGTTCAAGCAGATCGCGCCGAAGGCAATTCTGGTCGGCGCAAACAAGGAGGCGCTGAAGAAACTGCCGGAGTTCGAATACGCCAAGAGCTGATAGCGGCCGCGAACGCCGCCGCACGAGTCACTGACGTTTCTGGCCGCTCCGGCGGCTCATCGAAACAAGGAGCATAGCGATGCTTCTGGACCCTGAGGAAGCGGGCGCGAAGCTGAACGCCGCGCCTGCCGCCTTACAGCACGCCCCCGCATCGTTCAGTTGGGATGCGGCCGTGACCGCATGGCAGGCATCGTTCGATAGGGCACGCTGGCCGCAGCCTGACACTCTGCATGCTCCCGCCGATCAAATACGCAATCCCTTCCGCGGAACAGGACTACTCGGCAACCGGCTCGGCAACTTCAAACCAAGCAGCTTTCCGCCGCGCCTCGACGTGATCGACGACGGCGACGCGTGGCGCATCGTCGCCGAACTGCCGGGCCTGAGCCGCCGGCGAGGCGGAGATATTCAGGATAAGGGCAGCCCATTCGCCCACATGTGAACGCACAGCGCGTGGGCAGAACCTCTAGAGGAACATCATGGCCAAATGCATCGTTTGCGGCAAACCGGCGACTACACAGATTACGATCACCGAGAACGGCCAGCGCCGTCAGTTGATGCTTTGCGACGAACATCACATGGAGTTCATGGCACGCCATCAGCGCAGCCTGTCGCCGCTCGAGTCGCTTTTCCACGGCGGGCTGTTTCAGCGCCTGTTCGACGAGGGATGGTCGCCATTCGACGATGACGGCGCGGACCTCGAGCGGGCAGGACGTTCCGCGCCTGGCCGCGCAACGGCTTCGGCCGGTCCATCCGATCAGTCCGAAGCAGCGGGCGGTCCAGACGGCAGCGGCGCCCGCCCTCGCCGGCGCAGGCGTGCGCGCGAGGCCGTCGACCTGCAAAGCTTTTTGAGCGAAAGCGGGCTCGACCGGCTGCAGGCGGCCGCGCAGAAAGCCGTCGAGTTCGGCAAGAACGAAGTCGACACGGAACATCTGCTGCTCGCGCTGCCCGATAACAACGTGGTCAGCGAAATCCTGCGAGAGTTCAAGCTCGATGCCGAAGAAATCAAACGCACCATCGAACGGGACGCGCCGCGTGGTACGGCCAAATCCGATGGCGAGGAGGTTCGGATCGGCGTGTCGCCACGCGCGAAGAGCGCGCTCGAAAAAGCACTCGTGGCGTCGCGCGAGCTCGGCCATAGCTATGTCGGACCGGAACACATCCTAATTGGCCTCGTCGAGGAAGAAGATGGCTTCGCTGGCGAACTGCTACGCAAGCTCGGCCTGACGTCGCAATCGCTGCGTCAGAAGACCGTGAAGGTGGTGGGCCAGGGCGCGGAAGAAGGCAGCGTCGAAGGCCGCTCCTCCACCCCGACGCTCGATAAATATGCACGCGATCTGAGCGAACTGGCAAAGCGCGGCAAGCTCGATCCGGTGATCGGCCGCGACAAGGAAATCGAAACGACCATCGAAGTGCTCGCACGGCGCCGCAAGAACAACCCGGTGCTGATCGGCGAGCCGGGCGTCGGCAAGACGGCGATCGTCGAAGGTCTGGCGCAGCGCATCGCGCAGGATCAGATCCCCGAAGTGCTGCGCGGCAAGCGCGTGCTCGAACTAAACATCAACAGCGTGGTGGCGGGCGCGAAGTATCGCGGCGAATTCGAAGAGCGCGTCAAGCAGGTGCTAGACGAGATCGTCGCGAATCAGGATCGGCTCATCATTTTCATCGACGAGCTTCATACGATCGTCGGCGCGGGCCAGGGCGGCGGCGAAGGCGGGCTCGATATCGGCAACGTCTTCAAGCCGGCTCTCGCACGCGGGGAACTGCATCTGATCGGCGCAACCACGCTCAATGAATACCAGAAATATATCGAAAAGGATTCGGCGCTCGAACGGCGTTTCCAACCGGTGAATGTGCCCGAGCCAAGCGTCGAGGACACGATCGATATCCTGCGCGGCCTGCGCGACCGGCTTGAGGCGCATCACAAGGTGAAGATCACCGAAGAGGCGATCACGGCCGCGGCGAAGCTCTCGGATCGTTATATCGCCGCGCGCTTCCTGCCGGACAAGGCCATCGACCTGCTCGACCAGGCCGCCGCACGCGTGCGCATCTCGTCGAACTCGCGGCCCCAGGCGCTGCAGGGTATCGAGGGCACTATTCGCCGGCTGCGACAGGAGCAGGACTCGGCGAGTGCGGCCAAACAGTTCGACAAGGCAAAGGAGTTGCAGGACAAGATCACGTCCGAGCAAGCTCGCCTGAAGGAGTCGACCGACGCCTGGAAGAAGGAGCGCGGCACCAGTTCGCAGGAAGTCACGGCGGAAGACATCGCGCAGATCGTGTCCTCGCTGACCGGCGTGCCGGTCTCCGAGCTAACGGCCGCGGATCGGGAAAAGCTGCTGCGTCTGGAGGACCGTTTGAGGGAACGCGTTGTCGGTCAGGAAGAAGCCGTAACGGCCGTGTCGAAGGCCGTGCGGCTCTCCCGCGCGGGATTGACTGAAGCTGGCAAGCCGATCGCCAGTTTCCTCTTTCTCGGACCGACAGGCGTTGGCAAGACGGAACTCGCGAAGGCGCTCGCCGCCGCGGTGTTCGGCGACGAGAACGCGCTCGTGCGTATCGATATGAGCGAATACTCGGAACGCCATACGGTGGCCCGTCTTGTCGGCGCGCCTCCCGGCTATGTCGGTTACGAAGAGGGCGGCCAGTTGACCGAGCGCGTGCGGCGTCACCCGTACAGTGTCGTGCTGCTCGACGAGATCGAGAAGGCGCACTCCGAAGTGCATAACATCCTGCTGCAGCTATTCGACGAAGGGCGTCTGACGGACGGCAAGGGACGGCTCGTGGATTTCACCAACACCATCATCATCGCCACCAGCAATATCGGCTCCCAGATGATTCAGGACAACATGAAGGCCGATTCGAAACAGCTCGACTATCCGGCGCTGCGCGACCGGCTGATGGAAATCCTGCGGCATCACTTCAAGCCGGAGTTCCTCAACCGTGTCGATGAAGTGGTGGTGTTCCATGCGCTGGGCAAGGAGCAGATTCGCCGAATCGTCGACCTGCAGCTTCAGCGCGTACAGCGCACGGCGGCGTTGCAAAATATCGAGCTGTCGTTCGACGATGCACTGCGCGATCATCTGGCCACGGTCGGCTACGATCCCGAGTTCGGCGCGCGGATGCTGAAGCGCAAGATTCGTCTGGAAGTGGAATCCGAACTCGCCGACGCGCTGTTAAGAGGCGATGTGCGCAGCGGCGATACCGTCGAAATCGGCTGGGATGCCGGCGACAAGGCAGTGCGTGTGAAGAAGCTGCAGGCTGAGGAATCGAAGACTGCCAAAGAAGCCAAGAAACCTGCTGCAGCCCCCGCCTGAGGCTGGAAAGCGACGGGTGCGGCCGGCGGACTCAACGCCGCCAGTCGTACCCGCTGGCTGTACCCGCTTACGGTGTCACTTCTCCCGCGATCACCTCGTCGCGATAACACCAGATCCACGATTCGCCCGGTTCAATCGAACGCACCAGTGGGTGGCCGGTCACGTGAAAATGCGCGCTGGCATGACGATTAGGTGACGAGTCGCAACACCCGACATGACCGCACGACATGCAGAGCCGCAGATGCACCCAGGAGTCGCCGAGTTTCACGCAGTCCTCGCAATAATGCTTCGTGGTCTCAAGTACGCGGATTCCATTCAGATGTGTGCAGGTGGGAGTCATGGTCACCTCCTGGTGATCAGATTGCTAAAGAGCCAAGCGGGCGGCAGTTCACTTAGGTGAACATATCATGCGCTGCTAAGATAGCGGTGCACGAGCGCCACCGCCGTGGCGCCTTCGCCGACGGCGGCTGCTACACGTTTAATCGAGCCGTGGCGGACATCGCCGGCGGCGAACACGCCGGGCATGCTGGTTTCCAGGTACAGCGGCTCGCGATCCAGCGGCCATTGCACCTTCTGGTCCGTGTCGTGCAGGTCAGGGCCCGTCACGAGATAGCCGGCTTCATCACGCACCACGCCCACCTCTTTGGCCCATTCGGTTTGCGGCAGGCCGCCGATGCAAACGAAGAGCCAGTTCGTCTTCACGCGTCGCGTTTGCCCGCTGCGGCGATCGGTCAGCGTAATTTCGCGTAGCGCGTCGTCGCCGTGCAAAGCGGTAACGGTCGTGCAGGTCAGCACTTCGATGTTCGGCGCCGCCGAAATACGGTCGATCAGGTACTGCGACAGTGTGCTTTTCAGCGACGTATCTCGCACCACCATCGTGACGTGATTGCCGTGCTGTGAAAAATGCATCGCGGCCTGCCCGGCCGAATTGCCGCCGCCCACGATGTACACGTGTTCGCCGCGGACCAGCGACGCCTCGCTCGCACCGGCGCCGTAGTACAGACCCGCGCCGCTGAAGCGCGCTTCATCTGGCAACTCGAGCCGCCGGTAGGCGACACCCGTCGCGCACACCGACGTGCGCGCCATAATCCGCGAACCGTCTTCCAGATCGACGATACCGTTGCCCGTCGAGAATTCCGCGCGCACGCCGGCACGGGCCAGCAGGATTTCCGCGCCGAAACGGACTGCCTGATCGCGAGCCCGCTCCGCGAGCTCCGTACCGCTTACTCCATCCGGAAACCCCAGGTAGTTCTCGATCTTCGATGTGCTGCCGGCCTGCCCGCCGACGGCCCAGCGCTCGACCAGCACCGTACGCAGTCCCTCGGACGCACCGTAGACCGCTGCGCTCAAACCGGCCGGCCCCGCGCCATAGATCGCGAGATCGTATTCCGACCGTGACGGGCCGCGGAACCAGCCGAGCTTTTCGGTAATCTGCCGGATCGTGGGACATTCCAGTCGCGTGCCGTCGTTGAATTCGCACACCGGCAGGCGGGAGTCGCCAAGATGCTGCACGTGTGCCAGCTTCGCCGCCTCTTCATCGCTGTTGAGTTCGACCCACTCGAAGGGTATGTCGCAACGATGCAGGAAATCGCGGATCGCATAGCCTTCCGCAGACCGCATGCGTCCATAGATCTTGACCATGTATGCCTCGCCAATGTATGTGTTGCAACATGTGTAGCTAACGGTCGAAGGGCATTGCCGGCGCTTCGATCTTTTGATGAATGACGCCGCGGCTTCATTCGAGGCTGTCACGCACCGTATCGGCCTCGGTTCGGCACTCAGGCTTAGCGGTCCCGGGACGAAACCCGGTCAACGCATGCGTAGCATTCGGTACGCCGGCCTTCGCGCGCCATGCGCAGAATCGTTCTGCTCCGGTTGCATCACGATCCCGTAGCCTCGCCACGCGAGCGTTTGTCTCTGTACACGCTAGCCGACGTCAGCCGGGACGCCGCGTGCGATTCATCGAACGCACGGGCCTGCGCACGTCGTCTCAATCCGGCAAGACGAACTCCGTACGCATGTCCTCGATGACACGCCTCACCTGTCGAAGATAGTCGGCTCCGCTTTCATTGAGCGCGAGCATGTCCCAGTTTCGGCCGGAGGCATCGGGCGGATGCCGCTCGGGCAGCGGCACACGGACTCGCAGATGTTCGGGAACGTCAGTTCCAAGCTGCTCGACGCGCCGTTGTGCTTCGTCGCGAATCTGTTCGGCGGTTTGAATCGATTTGGACATGGGCTTGCCCTCATGAGTGGCAAAGGTCGACACGGAGCTACGTCGTGCGAAAGACTTGCGGAGAGATCGCGAGCGGATGATTGAAGTGTAGTGCCTGTACAGATAAACGCATCTGCGCTGATGGCCGTGACGATCGTTGCGCGCGACGAAGGCGGAGTCTGTCAGTTTGTCATCTTCCTAGACCGGTTCTCATGCAACGTTGAGGCTCGACCGCCCAGCGCCGGTGATCCGCCGCATGAGGTGTTTTGTCATTACCCTGTCGCCAGTTGCGAACGCTCGGCCGGAGCGTTGGTGAGGCTTCATCAGGCAGATGCTGGATCATTCCGCAGTATCAAGCGAGCGGGCAGGCGTTGTCGTGACGGCATTCGGACGACGAAAATTGCTTCAATCACTGGACCCAAGACCTTTTCGATGCTGCGCCGACATTCACATATATCGGTGAACCATCAGCCGCTAAGACAGGTTTGGGACACAAGATGCACGGTGTACCGCTTGACCGCTGCGTTCACTCGCCCACTTTCAACCGTGCGCCATAAATTCGATGAAACTCTGAAGCAGGCTGAGTAGCATCGATCGATGTCTTCCGCGAGCGCTAGCGCACATCGCTATTGAATCGCGGCACAGCCAAAGTGCGGCGGCATTAATGGTCACGTTGTCCCGAAGTGCGTCAATTTGATCGAGTTCATGTACTTCGCGGGTCTTGATGCCTCCGCACGGAGGTGTGCTCAGAATCGATGCTGGTTGCCGTCAACGTCTGCAAGCCGGCACGTTTTCCGACGTCTTACTGAACCGGGTCGAACCTCCGCTAAGGCCGATTCGTGTATTCGCCTTTACAAGACGGCTACCGCGCGCGTGGCCGGGTCTTGGCTCGCACGAACTAGAATGGTATTCGTGTTGCATCATTGCGCCCATAGAACAACCTGGTGATCGCAGATGAATGCCTGCAACACGCCTTGTCTGCGTCCCACCCGAGAGTTCTTCCGGTTAGCGCCGCAGCAAGCTGACAACAGTGGGCAAGGCCATTCTGGTTACGGAGGCGAACGTGGACCACATCGCAAATGCAACGGCTTCGGCGACGGCGAACGGGATCTTCACCTCCCGGTTCTTCCGAAACTTTGCGTCGGTTCTTGTCGACGCCATGTTGGCGATAGGCTCAGTACAGGCGCAGTCCGCATCGTTCGACTCGTTTGC
This sequence comes from Caballeronia grimmiae, assembly GCF_000698555.1. Classification (GTDB taxonomy): domain Bacteria; phylum Pseudomonadota; class Gammaproteobacteria; order Burkholderiales; family Burkholderiaceae; genus Caballeronia; species Caballeronia grimmiae. The sequence goes on from NZ_JFHE01000002.1 coordinate 410,693, forward strand.
CGTTCCCTCCGGCAGCGCACCGCACGATGTAGCGCCAGAGCCTGGCGGCGCCGTCTGGTACACCGCGCAAGCGCAAGGCGCAGTCGGAAGGTTGGACCCGCGCACCGGCAAGATCGATCGGGTCCCGCTAGGCGACGGATCGGCGCCGCACGGCGTGATCGTGGGTCCCGATGGAGCTGCATGGATTACCGACGGCGGGATAAACGCAATCGTACGCGTCGATTCGAAGACACTCGCTGTAACGCGCTTCCCGTTGCCGAAAGACCGGCAGAACGCCAACCTGAACACGGCCGTTTTCGACAAACGCGGGCACCTGTGGTTTACCGGACAAGCGGGAATCTACGGTGAGCTCGACCCGGGAAGCGGCAGCATGCGCGTGTTCAATGCGCCGCGCGGGCCGGGCGCTTACGGAATCTGTGTCACCCCTGACGGCAGCTTGTACTTCGCTTCACTGGCCGGCAGCTACCTCGGCCGCATCGATCCGGTGAGCGGCGCGGCGCAAGTCATCGAGCCGCCAACACCGGAACAGGGAGCGCGGCGGGTGTGGTCCGATTCAAAAGGACGCGTCTGGATCAGCGAGTGGAGCGCAGGAAAGGTGGGGATGTTCGACCCCGCGGCGTATCGGTGGCGCGAATGGAAACTGCCTGGCTCTGATCCCCATGTGTATGCGATATTCGTCGACGACAAAGACATTGTCTGGCTCAGCGAATGGAGCACTAACGCGCTAGTTCGCTTCGACCCGCGAACGGAGCGATTCGAGATGTTTGCGCTGCCGCGCCCACACGCGAACGTACGCCAGATGATGGGCCGGCCGGGAGAAGTCTGGCTGTCCGAGTCGGGGACCGATCACTTGCTGCGCTACCGGTCCGGCGCAGCGGTTGTCGGCAGCAAGTGACGCCACAGCAGCCGTTACCATCTTCACGCAACTCTATAACAGGGATTCCGATTCCGGCATCTGAAGTTCCCCAGTGGCATGACGCTGCGGCAGATTCACAAACAGGGGCGGGACTCCGTCCAACCAGCGGGACCGTGAGGCATGGGCCACGCACAACTCGCCCGCGCCAAAAAGTCGATGGCAGGGGTGGATATCCGGAGGCACTCCATGCAGGAAGAGAAAGTACGTGAAGCCCTGAAGGCGCACTGGCAAGCATCGGCGGCCGGCGATCTCGACGCAGAACATGATATTTACGATGACGACGCCATCTGTGACTATCCCCAGTCAGGTGAACGGATTCTCGGGCGAATGAACCTGCAGGCACTGCGGAGTCATCATCCAGCCAAGCCAGCTGGTTTCGATGTCAGGCGAATTCAGGGAGAGGGTGATCTGTGGGTCACCGAATACTCCATCGTCTATAACGGGCGGCCGGCTTACACGGTAAGCATTATGGAGTTCCGCAACGGCAAGGTCATTCACGAGACGCAGTATTTTTCGGATCCCTTTGAAGCGCCGGATTGGCGGCGCCAATGGGTTCAGCAAACCCCGTGACAAGGCATTGCGGCGATAAGCTCGATCGCTTAATGGTCGCCCCGGCTGGATCTGACTTTTTCGAATTCGCAGTTCAGTGAGTCCTTGCGGAGACGACGGAGATAATCGGCACCCCCGCCTGGCAGATCGACGAAGCAAGCGCGCTGGATCACGCGGCGGGTTACTGCCTTGCCAATGACGTGTCCGAGCGCGCATACCAGCTCGAACGTGAAGGCCAGTGGACCAAGGGCAAGAGCGGCTTATCGTTTGCGCCGCTCGGCCCATGGCTCGTGACGCGTGATGAAGTCCCCGACCCGCAAGTACTCGACCTGTGGCTCGACGTCAACGGCGCACGACGCCAGACTGGCAACACGCGCACGATGATCTACGACGTCGCGCATATCGTTTCGTATCTGATTCGTTTCATGCCGCTCATGGCTGGCGACGTCATCATCACCGGAACTCCGCCTGGCGTGGGCCTCGGTCAAAAGCCGCCTGTCTTCCTGAAAGCGGGCGATACGATGACTCTGGGCGGTAGCGGACTCGGCGAGCAAATGCAGAAGGTCGTGCCGTATTCAGAAACACTTGGCGCGGCGTGGAGCCGTGGCGAGTATCCGTCGGCACGATAAGACAACTTCATCCGCGAAAAGGAGAGGATATGAGCCTTGCCGGAACAGGCGTCGTTGCGATCTGGCATGATCTGCTGCCGGAAGCGAAGAATGAATTCTACGAGTGGCACAACCGGGAACACATGCCCGAGCGCGCCGAATCCCTGGGTTCAGGCGCGGGCGGCGTTACATTGCGCTGGACTCGGGCCCCGAGTACTTCAATCTCTATGAAGCCGACACCGTAGAGGTGCTCGGCGCGCAAGACTACCTTCTTCGGTTGAATTCGCCGACTCCGTGGACGAAGCGGGTCGTCCCCTCGTTTCGCAGCGTGGCCCGCTCCATCTGCCATGTGGCTTATTCAGACGGTGTCGGACAAGGCGCCTATCTTGTGACGGTGCGTTTCGACGTGCCTTCAGCGTCGCGTACGGAAGTCGTGAAAAGTTTGCGTCAGCGCGTCCTGCCAGTGCTTGTCGACATGGCGGACATCACCGGAGTCCACCTTTGCCTGGCCGATGAGGCAGTCAGCAACGTGGAAACAGCGGAGAAGCGGGCACGTTCTGACGGCACTCAAGTGCCGACATGGATCGTCCTGATTGAAGGATGCCGCCCTGACCGCCTTCGTGCAGCGGTAGACGCTTTCAATGCCGGACTCGTCGCTCTTCCCGGCCTCGGGACAGCAATGCCTGATTGCACGCTCTATCAACTCGAGTACACGCGCTGCAAGACGCCATGGAGCGCTGGGTGAAGCGTTGTTGTACCTCTGAAGCAGAAGGCGTGGCACCGCGGCGTACCCCGCCGGTCTCGGTGCGGCAGAGAAGGGCCGCGGTCACACGCCGGTGCGATCGGCGGCCTGCCTTGCGATGGCCTACATGATGATGACGAAAATGGGAGCGTCGCCCAACGCCACAAGCAGGCCGGCAGCATGCAGATACGGACTACCGTCCGGGACTATCCCTGTCTCCGCCGCTGCCTCATACCAGCTCGCTCGTCGATGATCGCTCGGGCCGCATGCCGAAGGTCTAGCAACCCATAAAAAAGGCGGCACTATCAAGCGCCGCCCATTCACAACAGCCCCAGGGCACCGTCAGCAATACTACCGCACCTTACCCGCCTTCCAGGCCGACAGCAGTTGCTCATACTTCACTGTTTCGCCCTTCGGTTTTTCGTTGGCAAGCCGCTTCCACGGCGCGTGCTGGTCGGACAGCCACTTGGACGGATCGCTTGGCGGATTGAGTTCCGGCGCGCAAACCTTCATCCCGGCCCGCTGCAGACGGGACAACACCTGGTCCATTTCCTTCGCGAGGTTATCCATTGCAGCCTGCGGAGTTTTTTCACCGGCAACAGCAGTGCCGACGTTCTTCCACCAGAGTTGCGCCATCTTCGGATAGTCCGGCACGTTGTTGCCGGTCGGCGTCCACGCGACGCGCGCCGGGCTGCGATAGAACTCGATCAGGCCGCCGTACTTGTCCGCGTTTTTCGTGAAGTAGTCGCTATGAATGTCGGAGTCGCGAATGAATGTGAGACCGACAATCGACTTCTTGAGCGACACGCTCTTCGACGTCACGAACTGCGCATACAGCCACGCGGCGGCTCGCTGATTCGGCGGCGTCGACTTGAAGAACGTCCACGAGCCGACGTCCTGATACCCGTTCTGCATGCCGTCCTTCCAGTAAGCGCCATGCGGGGACGGCGCCATGCGCCACTTCGGCGTGCCGTCCGCATTCGTGACGTTGCCCGGCTTGAGCATCGACGCCGTGAACGCGGTGTACCAGAACACCTGTTGCGCGATCCGGCCTTGCGCGGGCACGGGGCCAGCCTCGCTGAAGGTCATGCCCGACGCTTCCGGCGGTGCGTATTTCTTGAGCCAGTCGATGTATTTGGTCGTCGCGTAGACCGCTGCCGGGCTGTTGGTGCCGCCGCCGCGCGACACCGACGCGCCTACCGGATGACAGCCGTCAGGCGTCACGCGAATGCCCCATTCGTCGACGGGCATGCCGTTCGGAATCCCTTTGTCGGCTTCGCCCGCCATGGAAAGCCATGCGTCCGTGAAGCGCCAGCCGAGCGACGGGTCTTTCTTGCCGTAATCCATGTGACCGTAGACTTTCTCTCCGTCGATGTTTTTCACATCGTTCGTAAAGAATTCGGCGATGTCTTCATACGCGGACCAGTTGACCGGCACGCCGAGATCGTAGCCGTATTTCGCCTTGAACTTGTCCTGGAAATCCTTGCGCGCGAACCAGTCCGCGCGGAACCAGTAAAGGTTCGCGAACTGCTGGTCGGGAAGCTGATAGAGTTTTTTGTCAGGCGCGGTCGTAAAGCTAGTGCCGATAAAGTCTTTCAGGTCAAGACCGGGGTTGGTGTATTCCTTACCTTCGCCTTCCATGTAATCGGATAGCGGAACGATCACGCCATAGCGATAGTGCGTGCCGATCAAGTCCGAGTCCGAGATCCAGCCGTCGTAGATGCTTTGCCCGGATTGCATCGAGGTCTGCAATTTCTCGACGACGTCACCTTCCTGAATGATGTCGTGCTTGACCTGAATGCCGGTAATTTCACTGAATGCGGCGGCGAGCGTTTTGGATTCGTACGTATGCGTGTCGATGGTTTCCGACACTACATGAACCTCCTTGACGCCTTTCGATTTGAGTTTCGCTGCGGTGTCGATGAACCATTTCATCTCGTCCATCTGCTGCTGTTTCGAAAGCGTGCTTGGTTGAAACTCACTGTCCACCCATTTCTGCGCCTCAGGCGTGCCCGCCAGAGCCTGACTCGCGAAGGCGCCTGACACGATGCTTCCCAATGCCAGTGCGACGATCCGTCTCCTCTGATGCATGGTCTTCTCCTGTGTCTTTTGTGCCCCTTCGACCTGGTCGGCATCCGCTCGGGGCATCAGCGGAACCGGCAGTTGCCAGTCTTCGTTGCATGCTTCCGCTTTCTAGCCCTTCCACATGATCGCAAGCACCACCAGCACCGAGGCCGCGAAGCCCGGCAAGGAACTCGAGCCCTCGGCGCTGATTGCGAGCCACGCGAGATTGACATACGCGGCAGCTAAAAGGCCGATAAACAGGCGATCACCGCGAGTCGTCGCGATAGGAAGAAAGCCCTTGCGTTCATGAGTCGGCGAGCGCAGTTCCCATACCGTCATGCCGCCCAGCATGACGACTATGCAGGCGAAGAAGATCGCTACCTCGGGAGTCCAGTACATCCAGGTGAACATCACACTCTCCCCATCGCGAAGCCCTTCGCGATGTAGTTGCGCACGAAGTAGATCACCAGCGCGCCGGGCACGATAGTCAGCACGCCCGCCGCCGACAGTACGCCCCAGTCCATGCCGGCCGCCGACACGGTCCGCGTCATCACCGCGGCGATAGGTTTCGCGTTGACCGAAGTCAGCGTGCGCGCGAGCAGCAGTTCGACCCAGCTGAACATGAAGCAGAAAAAAGCCGTGACGCCGACGCCCGACTTGATGAGCGGAAGGAAGATTTTCACGAAGAAATCGGGAAACGTATAACCGTCTATGTACGCGGTTTCGTCTATCTCTCGCGAGACACCCGACATGAAGCCTTCGAGAATCCACACGGCAAGTGGCACGTTGAAAAGCATGTGCGCAAGTGCGACGGCAATGTACGTGTCGGTCAGGCCGACACTCGAATAGAGCTGAAAAAACGGCAGCAAGAACACGGCGGGCGGCGTCATGCGGTTGGTGAGCAGCCAGAAGAACATGTGCTTGTCGCCGAGAAAGCGATATCGCGAGAACGCGTAAGCGGCAGGCAGCGCGACCAATACAGACATCACCGTGTTCATCAGCACGTAGATGATCGAATTGATATAGCCCCAGTACCACGAGGGATCAGTGAAGATCACCTTGTAGTTGTCGAACGTCACGTGCTGCGGCAGCGTCGCGAACGTCGACATGGTTTCCTCGTTCGTGCGCAGTGAGATCGAAACCATCCAGTAAAGCGGAATCAGCGCGAACAGCATATAGACGACGAGCATTAACGTCCGCATCCAGCGGCGCTTATCCTGCATGGTCGTCTCCTTGCGCGGCGGGTCCACCTTTGCCTACGCGGCTCATCCAGTTATAGAGAATGAAGCACAGCAGCAGAATGATCAGGAAATAGATCAGCGAGAAAGCCGCAGCCGGGCCAAGATCGAACTGACCGACCGCTTTCTGAGTCAGATACTGACTGAGAAACGTCGTGGAATTGCCGGGACCGCCGCCTGTCAGCACGAACGGCTCGGTGTAGATCATGAAGCTGTCCATGAAGCGCAGCAGCACGGCGATCATCAGCACGCCGCGCATCTTCGGCAACTCGATATAGCGGAACACCGCAAAGCGGCTTGCGCCATCTATTTCCGCAGCCTGATAGAAGGCGTCCGGAATCGCGCGCAAGCCCGCATAGCACAGCAGCGCGACGAGCGGAGTCCAGTGCCAGATGTCCATCACAAGCACGGTGATCCATGCGGCCGTCGGACTCGCCGTGTAGTTGTAGTCGAAGCCGAGACCATTGAGCCAGTAGCCGAGCAGTCCGATATCCGGGCGCCCGAAGATCTGCCAGATCGTGCCCACCACGTTCCACGGAATCAGCAACGGCATGGCAAGCACGACGAGTGTGGCCGATGCGCGCCATCCCGAAGCCGGCATCGACAGTGCGAGGCCCACACCCAATGGAATCTCGAACAGCAAAACGCACGCGGAGAAAATGACCTGTCTGCCGAGGGCTTCGCGCAAATCCGGATCGGTCATGATGTTGCGAAACCACTCCGTGCCGACGAACACATGCTGCGTCGGGCCGATGATGTCCTGCACCGAGTAGTTGACCACTGTCATCAGCGGCAGGATCGCGGAGAACGCGACGCAGATGAACACCGGAACGACCAGCAGCCATGCTTTCTGGTTGACGGGCTTGTTCATCGCGCGGCCCCTTCAAAGCTGCGTGTTTCGATTCTTTCGTCGTTGCAGAAGTACACGGTTTCAGGCGCAACCAGATGCAGCCAGGCAGGTCCGTCGACAACCCGCAAATGCGGCTCGAGCCTCGCGTTGAAAACATGGCCGTCGCATTGCGCGGTGACCAGTTGATAGTTGCCGAGTTGCTGCGCGCGCAGTACCCGCGCGTTCACCGCGCCGACTCCTCCTTCCTGCGAGAGGCGGACGAATTCCGGGCGAATCCCCAATTTGAGCGCGCAGTTTGTCTGCTGATGCGCGGCCCGTAGCGTCGCAAGCGTGCCGGCGTCGAGCGGCAAGCGCTGCGAGCCGATTTTCGCGCCGTCGGCGTCTAGCTCGATCGGACAAAGGTTCATGCCGGGACTGCCGATGAAGTAGCCAACAAAAGCGTGATCCGGCCGCAGAAAAAGCGCATCAGCTCCCCCCTTCTGAACGACGCGGCCATTGGTCATGACTACGACTTCGTCGGCGAAAGTCAGCGCTTCTACCTGATCGTGCGTCACGTAGATGAGCGTGAGCTTGAGTTGCTGATGGATCTTCTTTAACTGGCGGCGCAGCATCCACTTCATCGCGGGGTCGATCACGGTCAACGGTTCGTCGAAGAGGATCGCCGCGACGTCCTTGCGCACCAGGCCGCGCCCGAGCGAGATCTTCTGCTTGGCGTCGGCGGCCAGATTGCTCGCCTTGAGCGGCAGGTCGCGCGTCATATCGAGGATCTCCGCGACTTCGTGCACGCGCTTCGTGACCTCGGCGGCTGACAACTTGCGATTACGCAGCGGAAACGCGAGGTTATCGAATACGGTCATCGTGTCGTAGACCACGGGGAACTGGAACACCTGGGCGATGTTGCGCTGACGTGCGCCGAGCGCCGTCACGTCGCGTCCGTCGAACAACACCTTGCCCTCCGACGGCTTGACGAGCCCCGAAACGATATTCAGCAGCGTGGTCTTGCCGCAACCCGATGGCCCGAGCAACGCATAAGCGCCGCCGTCATCCCAGACCATGCTCATGGGTTGAAGCGCGTAGTCGTCGACCGTCGCGGGGTTCGGCCTGTACGCGTGCGCGAGATTCTGGAACTCAATGCGCGCCATAAGCTGCCTCCGGGCTGGACACCAGCTGGGTCTCCGCGCCGAACACGAACAGTTCTCGAGGGTCGATGAAAACGTCGAGCTGCGTGCCTAGCCCGATCTGATGCACGCCCTGCAGTTGCGCAACGAGGTTGACCGCGCCGGTCAGCGTGCGCAAGTGCAGGTAGGTTTCGGAGCCGCTCAGTTCAGCGAGTTCGAGCCGGCACGGAACGGCGATCGCATGAGCGTCCTTCGCCTGAAGACGCAGATGCCCCGGCCGGATGCCGATGCGGCATGCGCCGTTCACGGCGGGACCGTGCTGCAACGGAACCTCCACGCCGATCGGCAGACGCGCGCGGCCATTGCCGCAGTTGCTCGTCAGCATATTCATCGGCGGGTCGTTGAAAACGGCCGCGGCCGCGACGTTGACCGGTGCGTTATAAACATCGAGAGTGGGACCGAACTGCAGAATCCGGCCTTTATCGACGATCGCGGTATAGCCGCCCAGCAGTAACGCTTCGAGAGGTTCGGTAGTCGCGTAGACGACGGTGGTGTTGCCGTCGGCGAAAAGCGTTGCCAGTTCCATGCGCAATTCCTCGCGCAGCTTGTAATCGAGATTGACGAGCGGCTCGTCGAGCAGCACCAGCGACGTACGCTTCACGAGTGCACGCGCCAGCGCGCAGCGCTGCTGCTGGCCGCCTGACAGTTCGCCTGGCCGCCGCTCCAGCAAATGATCGATATGCAGTTTGGCTGCGACTTCCCGCACGCGCCGGCCGATTTCAGCAGGGTCGGTCTTCTGCAGCCGCAAAGGCGAGGCGATGTTTTCGGCGACCGTCATCGCCGGGTAGTTGATGAACTGCTGATAGACCATCGCGAGATTACGCTCGCGGACGCTGACGCCTGTCACGTTCTGGCCGTCGACGAGCACGCGGCCGTCGGTCGGCCTGTCCAGACCCGCCATCACGCGCATCAACGTGGTTTTACCGGCCTGCGTGGGTCCGAGAAGCACATTGATGGCGCCTGGGACGAGGCGCAAATCCACGCCGTACAAATACGGCTGCCCGCCAGAAACGACACTGACTCGCTCCAGTTCCAGAACCAAATCGCTCTCCTTTGCGGCGTGCGCGACGCCAGTCGAAGAGGCGGCGCTTTAAGGTGGCGTCAATTGGGTTGCGCTTGGATTACGTGCAGCAGCCAAAATGTCCCTTTTGTTGGTTTCCGTTTAAATCGGGGTAAACCTTACGACAGGATGAATTAGAGAACTTGCTCGGCGCGTTGGCGATGATCGACAAGAGATAGTGAAAATGTAATGTGACTCCTTTTTGAGCACACGACGTCGGCGATCCGTGGTGCAGCAGTTCTCGAAAGGTGGTCTTTGCGCGTCATCGTAGCGGTGGGCGCCGTCCGTTTCGATTCTGACGAGCGAGTTCCTGAGGTTCATCGCTCGCTCTTGGGAATCGTCATTGACGTGACGTTACGCATCGTCGGTTGCATCACTGAGGCTGTGCGTACGCGATCATTCGCGGAAGCGGTGGACGAGTGGGATTCGACAGACAATGCAGGATTGCCAGAGCCACCGGGAAGAGACCTTCTTCCTAAACCTCGCGAAGACATTCAGACGGCGGTTCCGTTGAGATGACGGTCATTGACCGTGGTGTCCGCCAGTGACGGGAACAAGCGAGTGAATCATCCGCAACACGGCAGAAAGATCGCCTGACCCGATGTCGAGAAGTGACGCACATCGGCGACGCGATCTCGCCCGTCGCGGGCGAGATCGCGATCGCGGTGAGGCCAAAATATCTGGGTGAGTGCCGCTTCGATCTGAACGTCGTTCAAGCGAACCATGTTCGTGCGCAACGCGGCTCAAACCGCTGCAATGCAGTCGATCTCGATATCGAACCGTCCGGGCCATGCGGGCACGTTCACGAAGATGCGAGCCGGTGGCTGCCGGCCGAAGAATCGTGCATAGATTTCATTGACGATCGGGAACATCTCGACGGAGGTGCAGTAGACGTTGCACTTGAGCACCTGGTCGAGCGACGATCCGCCGGTTTCGACACACAGTTTAAGTTGCTCCAGCACGCGTCGAGTCTGCTGTTCGATCGGCGCTTCCAGCACTTCGCCGGTCTGCGGATCGAATGGCGGCAAGCCCGACACGTAGAGCGTGTCGCCGTGACGCGTGGCAACGGAGGTGGGTGCCTTCCAGCGCTCAAGCCAAGTCGACAGTGGTTCAACACGGATGATTTCGCGAGCCATGTGTTTCTCCTTGAGTGGGAGGCGATGTGAACGGCGCGCGTCAGGCGCCGCGAGTGAACAGTGCATTGAGATCCGAACCCCGTGGCGCATCTGCGAAGCCGTCGAAGCGTCCATCCGAGAGCGCCTGCGCGGCGCGCATGAAGCCGCCCCAGGCGCTCCGCGCGAGTGCGCCGCCCACGCTGACGCGCCGCACGCCCAGCGCTGCGAGTTCGGGCAATGTCAGGGCCGAGTTCGCGCCAATCAGTACGTTGACCGGTTTCGGCGATACCGCCGCGACGACGGCCTCGATCTCTTCGCGCGTGCGGATGCCCGGCGCGTACAGGCAGTCGGCGCCGGCCGCTGCGTAAGCCTGGAGACGTTCGAGCGTGTCGTTGAGGTCGGGGACACCCACGAAAAAATTCTCCGCGCGGCCGATCAGCAGCGTATCGCCACCGCTATCGTCGATCGCTTGCCGCGCCGCCGCGAGCCTCGCCACGGCGATCTCTATCGGCCACAGAGGCGCGGCGGCATCGCCGGTCGCATCTTCGATCGACAGGCCAGCCACGCCGGTGGCGACCGCGAGTTTCACGCTCTCGGCAACGCCGGCCGCATCGTCGCCAAAGCCGCTTTCGAAATCCGCATTGACCGGCAGATCGGTGGCCTCGACCATCGCGCGCAAGTGCGCGAGGATGTCGTCGCGGGTCGCCTGGTTGTCGGCGCGGCCGGTCGACCACGCGTAGCCCGAACTCGTGGTCGCGATAGCCTGAAAGCCGAGGCTCGCGAGATACCGCGCGCTGCCGACGTCCCAAGGGTTCGGCAGCGGGAAACAACCGGATTCGTGCAGCGCCCGGAATGCGGCGCGCTTTTCGGCGGTGGTGCGTGACATGGCAGATCTCCCAAAAAAGGGGAAGCCCTTGCGGGCTTCCGAACGCGTTCAGGCGACTTCCGTTTCGACCATCGGAAAGTCGATCTCCGTGTCGAACACGTTATTGACGAAATTCGTCAGCATGAACTGCGCACTCAGCGCGATGATCTCGACGATATTCGCATCGCTGTACCCGGCGGCTCGCACCGCGTCGAGGTCGGCCGTCGCTACCTTGCCGCTCGTTTGCGTCAGCTTGCGCGCGAACGCCACTGCGGCCGCCACGCGGGGCACGTCAGACTCCCCGAGTCTGTTGCGGCGAACCTCATCGCTGGAAAGGCCGGAAAATTCGGTGGCGACGTAGCTGTGGGCAGGGAAGACAGCGGCACATACTCATCACTTTCTGTCGATGCTGCACAGACAACGGCGGTACAGTTGAAGCACGGGCGATCGGCCGAAACGGGGTCGTAAGTCTTAGTCAGCTGATGCAGGCGTTTGCGAACGTGCCGTACGACGCCGTCACGATCAGTAGTCCGCCTGGCTGCCGACGTTGAAAAGAACTTGCCCGAATGCCGGCAAAGGCCGAAGCGCCAGCGTTCAACATCACGCAGCGTTCGGCCAGTTGGCATGCGGTCATTCCAACGACCGCTCGACTTCGCCAACGCCCTTTGCTCACGTCCTCGGCGTTATCGACTTTGCCGGTTTCAGAAGCCGGGGAGCGACGGGCACTCGCCGCCTTCGTCGAAGCGACACAACCCCGACAAGTCCGCAACAAGCAAGCAACCGCAACAGCGCCACCCCCCGCCGCCAAACAAACTAAGCCCGCTCCAACACCGCCATCTCGCGCACCACGACCAGCAGCATCGAAAGACTCGCGCCGCCGCTGGCGCGCAGTTCCGCGAGCAGACGCGTATAGCGATCGAGCGCATCTTGCCGACGGGCGCGCCAGCTCTCGACGATCACGTCGGCCTCGTCGATGCCGCGTGATGCTTCGAGCGCGCTCACCGTCAACGCGCGCTTGAGACGCGCCAGTTCTTCGAGCGCCGCCGCACGCGCCAGCAAATCCCAGTGCGTCGAAATCGGCAGCGCCATCGCGCGCTCGGCGATGCCGCGATAGTCCAGCAGCGTGCCGATGCCGAAGTACACGCTCGCGACCAGTTCCAGACTGCGCTCGGAGCATGCCGCGACTTCCGCGCTGTCCAGCACCGCCGTGGCGATCTCGCCGCTTGCCACGCGCGCCGCAATGCTGCTTTCGACGCCCGCATCCTCCAGTTCGCGCCGGCGTCCATACCATGCGTCGAGCTGCGCCGCGGGCAAGAGCGCCGGCAATTGCGGCGCAAGCCGCTGCGCCGCCTCGCGGCAACGCGCGAGCAAGCCCTTCACCTCATGCGCGCTCGCGCCGCTGAGCCCGAGTTGCCGCAGGAACCACAGCGACGTTTCATCGAGCAGGCGCACGACATCGACGAACATGCGCGCCTGCACTTCATCCGCGACGATATAGTCCAGCGCGTCGATGCGGCGCCACAGGTCGTCGAGATCGAAGACATCGCGCGACATCAGCGCGGCGCGCACGATATCGCTGGGGCGCGCATCGGTTTCCTCCATCAGCCGATGCACGAAGGTGCAGCCCACGCGATTCACCAGCGCATTGGTCAGATGCGTCGCGAGAATCTCGCGCTTGAGCGGATGGCGCTGCATCGCTTCGCTATAGCGTTGCTGCAAGGGCGTCGGGAAATATTCGGGCAGCATGCCGGCGACGAGCGCATCTTCCGGCACGTCGGATTCCAGCAACTCGTCGTAGAGCCACATCTTTCCGTAAGCGAGCAGCACCGCGCGTTCAGGCGATGTCAGCCCGGACTTCGCCGCCGCGCGCTCGGCGATGTCATCGTCGTTCGGCAGAAACTCGATGCGCCGCTTGAGCCGCCCCGCGCGTTCCAGATAGCGCATCATGCGCGCTTCGGCATCGAGCGTTTCGGCGACATAGCGCTTCGCAATGGAAAGCGCCTGGGTCTGCGCGTAGTTGTCCTTCAGCACCAGCAGGCCGACTTCATCGGTCATCTCGGCAAGCAGTGCGTTGCGTTGCTTCTCGGTCATCTCGCCGTCCGCGACCACGAGGCCGAGCAGAATTTTGATGTTGACCTCGTGATCCGAACAGTCGACGCCCGCAGAATTGTCGATTGCATCCGTGTTGATCCGCCCGCCGTGCTGCGCGAACTCGATGCGTCCCAATTGCGTCAGGCCGAGATTGCCGCCTTCCGCGACGACCTTCACGCGCAGCTCCGCGCCGTTGACGCGCACGCCGTCGTTGGTGCGGTCGCCGACTTGCTGATGCGTCTCCGCGCTTGACTTCACATAGGTGCCGACGCCGCCGTTATAGAGCAGGTCCGCCTGCGCGAGCAGGATCGCGCGAATCAGCTCGTTTGGCGCGAGCACGGATGCGTTGATGCCCAGCGCCGCCTGTACTTGCGGCGACACCGGAATCGACTTCGCGGTGCGCGGATACACGCCGCCGCCAGTCGAAATCAGCGAGGCGTCGTAATCGGCCCAGCTGGAGCGCGGCAACGCGAAGAGGCGTGCGCGTTCCTCGTAACTCGTTGCGGCATCGGGCGCTGGATCGAGGAATACATGCCGATGATCGAACGCCGCGATCAGCCGGATATGGCGCGACAGCAGCATGCCGTTGCCGAACACGTCTCCGGACATGTCGCCGATGCCGACCACGGTGAAGTCGGTGGTCTGCGTATCGAAGTTCATCTCGCGGAAATGGCGCTTCACCGACTCCCACGCGCCGCGCGCAGTGATGCCCATCTTCTTGTGGTCGTAGCCCACCGAACCGCCGGACGCGAAGGCATCGTCGAGCCAGAAGCCGTATTCGCGCGCGATCGCGTTCGCGTAATCGGAGAACGTGGCCGTGCCTTTGTCCGCGGCGACCACGAGATACGGATCGTCGGGATCGTGGCGCACCACGTCGGGCGGCGGCACGATGCCATCGGGCGTGCGGTTGTCGGTCACGTCGAGCAGGCCGCGCAGGAACATCTGATAGCACGCGACGCCTTCGGCAAGGAACGCTTCGCGGTCCGTGACGGGCGGCGGATTCTTCACGACGAAGCCGCCTTTCGATCCCACCGGCACGATCACCGTGTTCTTCACCATCTGCGCCTTCATGAGCCCCAGCACTTCCGTGCGGAAATCCTCGCGCCGGTCCGACCAGCGCAGCCCGCCGCGCGCCACGCGCCCGCCGCGCAAGTGCACGCCTTCCACGCGAGGCGCATAGACCCAGATTTCGAACATCGGCCTGGGTTCGGGCAGGCCCGGCACTTTCGACGGATCGAGCTTGAACGACACATAAGGACGCGGCTGGCCGCTCGCATCGCGACGAAAATGATTCGTGCGCACGGTCGCCGTGATGACGCCGAGGAACTGGCGCAGGATGCGGTCCTCGTCGAGATTCGGCACCTGGTCCAGCGCCGCTTCGATATCCGCGAGCACGCGCTCGGCGGCCTTCTCGCGATCCTCGGCAGCGCCGCCGCGCGCAGGATCGAAACGCACCATGAACAATTGCAGCAACTTTTTCGCGATCAGCGGATTGCCGATCGGCGCGCGTTCGATATACGCATCGCTGAATGTCGAACCGACCTGTCGCAGATACTTCGCGTAGGCGCGCAGGATGGTCACGTCGCGCGAGCCGAATTCCGCGCGCAGCACGAGCCGGTTGAAGTCGTCGTTTTCTATCTCGCCCGACCACACGCTGGCGAAGGCGTTTTCGAACAGCGGCTTCACGCGGTCGATATCGAAGCCGACATCATCCTGCAACTCGAGGCCGAAGTCATGAATCCACGCGTTCGGCGCGCCGGTCGGCTCGATCAGATACGGACGCTCCTCATCGACGCGCACGCCGAGATGTTCAAGCATCGGCAAGCTGTGCGACAGCGCAATCGGATCGCCCGCGCGATACACCTTGAAGCGGAACGCGCGCCGCCCGGCTTCGATCGGCCGGTAGAGACTCATCGACAAGCCACCGGGCTGCGTATGCGCGGCCTCGATCAGTTCGATGTCGCGCACCGCCGTGCGCGCCGGATAATCCTCGCGATAACCGGCCGGGAACGAATCCGCATAGCGTTGCAGCAGCCGGTTGCCTGCTTCTTCGCCGTGACTGTCGATCAGCGCATCGGCGAGATCGTCCTGCCAGCGGCGCGCCACCTGCACGATGCGCGTTTCGAGTTCGCGCGTATCGACTTCGGGCATCGCGCCGCGATCCGCGCGCACGACGATATGAATGCGCGCCAGCGGCGACTCGGAAAGCAGCGGCGTGAACTCGATGCTCTTGCCGTTAAACGCCTCCATCAGCACCTTGCTGATGCGCCGGCGCAGATCGGTGTTGAACTTGTCGCGCGGCACGAACACGAGACAGGACACGAAGCGGTCGAAGCGGTCGCGTCGCACGAAGAGACGCGTGCGTTGATGTTCCTGCAGACGCAGCACGCCGAGCGCGATTTCGAACAGCACGTCTTCGTCGGCCTGAAACAGCTCGTCGCGCGGATACTGCTCCAGCACCGTGATGAGCGATTTCGCCAGATGTCCTCTTTCGAGGAAGCCCGCGCGCCGCACGATGTTCGCGCACTTGCGCCGCACGATCGGAATCTCCGAGGTCGGCACGAGATACGCGGTCGAGGTGTATAGCCCGAGAAAACGCCGCTCGCCTGTCACCTTGCCATCCGCCGACGTGCGCTTCACGCCGACATAGTCGAGATAGCCGGGACGATGCACCGTCGCACGTGAGTTGGCCTTGGTCAGAAAGATCGGCGCCGCGCTTTCGATGATCGAGGCCGCGCCCGCAGGCAGCGGCGTCAGATCGCCGGGAGGCGTCGGGCGCAAGTTCTCGCGCAGGATGCCCATTCCGGAGCCGGGCACGCCGCGCAGCGCGAAGCCGCCATCGTGCTCGACGAGGTCGTAATCGCGGCTGCCGAGGAAGGTGAAATGGTCCGCGACCATCCATTCGAGGAACGCACGCGATTCGATGCCGTCGGGTGTGCTGTCGCGCGTCCTGAGTTCGCCGATCGCGGCGCGTGCGGCGTCGATCACCTTGGGCCAGTCCTCGACCGCCGCGCGCACATCGCCGAGCACGCGTGCGATGTTGTCGCGCACTTCGTCGAGGCGTTCGGCGTCGCTGCAACGATCCACTTCGAAATGGATGAACGATTCGAGTTCGGAATTGCCATCGCCCGCTTCGGCGTGGCCGGGGCCGATGCGCTCGATCTCGCCCGCATGCGGACCCGTGCTCGAACGCCACACGCGGAACACCGGATGAATGGCCGAATGCAGCGCGAGACCGAGGCGGTTCAGCTCCATCGTCACGGAATCGACGAGAAACGGCATGTCGTCGTTGACGATTTCCACCACCGTGTGATCCGAATGCCAGCCGTGCTGCTCCAGATTCGGGTTATAGACGCGCAGCACCTCGCGCCCGCGCACGAACTTCTGCGCCGTCTGCCAGTGCGCCATGGCCGCGCCGTAGAGATCGGCGACATCGCGGCTCGCGATATCCTCGACGTCGACCTGTTCGTAGTAATAGCGCAGCAGCGGCTCGATGACCTGAAAGACCGGCTCCGGCATTCGCCCGCGTGCGAACTCCAGAAGATCGTTGATGAGGCGTTCGACTCGCGCTTCGTTTCTGACGAGCATGGTGTCCTCCCGAGGCCTGGCGCTTGATTGGAGCCTGCTTGTTTCGAGTGCATGCCGATTATGCGCCGCGCCGGGCGTTTGGCCTTGCTTCGGCCATGTGCGCTTGCACAACTTGACGATAGCCGCGCCGCATGAACTTTGCGGGACATTGGCTTTCGTCTATCGTCAAACGAATCGTGACTGCCGCGTTGTGTGCCGCTGCGCTACGATGAGAACCCGCACCTCAGACCGGAGAGACAAGATGGCCGATGTACACAACAATCGCCGCATCCTGCTGGCGTCACGGCCGGAAGGCGAAGCAACGACTGCGAATTTCAAGCTGGTCGAAACGCCGCTCGCGCCGTTGAACGATGGGGAAGTGCGCGTGCGCAACCACTATCTGTCGCTCGATCCGTACATGCGCGGCCGCATGAGCGACGCCAAGTCTTACGCTGATCCGCAGCCGCTCAACGAGGTGATGATCGGCGGGACGGTCGGTGAAGTAACAGAGTCACGCAATCCCTCATTCAAAGTCGGCGACAAGGTGGTCGGGGTGGGCGGCTGGCAGGAATACAGCACGTCGGACGGCACGGACCTTCGTGTCGTGGATGCCGCGCGCGTGCCGCTCTCGGCTTATCTCGGCGCAGTCGGCATGCCGGGCGTGACGGCATGGTTCGGGCTCAACCGGATCATCGAGGCGAAGGCGGGCGAAACCATCGCGGTTAGCGCGGCAAGCGGCGCGGTGGGCAGTGTCGTTGGCCAACTGGCCAAGGCGGCGGGCTGCCGCGCGATCGGCATTGCCGGCGGGGCGGAGAAATGCCGCTATGTCGTCGAGACGCTGGGTTTTGACGCGTGCGTCGACTATAAGGCAGGCAAGCTGCGCGACGATCTGAAAGCCGCGGCGCCGGAAGGCATCGACGGGTACTTCGAAAACGTCGGCGGCGATGTGCTCGACGCCGTGCTCGAACAGATGAACGCGCATGGGCGCATCGCCTTGTGCGGCATGATCTCGGGATACGACGGCCAGCCCGTGCCGATCAAGACGCCGACGATATTTCTCCGCCAAAGGCTGAAACTGCAGGGCTTCATCGTGACCGAGCATATGGACGTGTGGCCGCAAGCCCTTAAAGAACTTGGCGAGCGCGTCGCGTCGGGGAAGCTGCTGTTCCGTGAAAGCATCGCTGAAGGTCTCGAAGCCGCGCCGGAGGCTTTCCTGGGCATGCTGCGCGGAAAGAATTTCGGAAAGCAGTTGGTGAAGCTGATCTAGACGCATGACGCCCTTCGCAATGGAGGGCGTGACCTTCGGTAAAGCGCGACGTACATCGCAAAGCATCGGATTGCGTCGCGCGGTCCTCGTGCAATTCCCGGTATGACAAGCCACCGGCGCTGGCTATGATGCTGCCTTTGATCTCGCTTACGCTCGTATCGCGGATATGAAGGACGAACGCCTCGTCGAAATGAAGATATTCCGGGCCGTCGCGGAAACCGGCGGCTTCACCGCCGCGGCGCTCATGCTCGATCTTCAGCAACCTTATGTCAGCCGCGCCGTCTCGAATCTCGAGAAACGCCTCGGTGTGGCGCTGCTCAGGCGCTCGACGCGCCGTCTACAGGTCACGCAGGAAGGTCACCAGTACCTCGCGCTGTGCAAGCGCATTCTCGATGACATCGAGGTCGCGGAGGCGCAACTCTCGCGTGCGAGTCAACACATGACCGGCGCCATCCGCGTGACTGTGGCGACTTCATTCGGCATGGATCAGATCGTGCCGCTCATTCCCGGCTTTCTCGAACGCTATCCCGGCTTGCGCGTTCGGCTGTCGCTATCCGATACGCTCGCGGATGTGATCGGCGAAGGATTCGATGTTGCGATTCGCATGGGCAGCCTGCAGGACTCGAATCTGGTCAGCCGCAAGCTGTGTCATCTGCAGCGCGTGGTGACCGCGTCGCCTTCTTATCTCGCGCGTCACGGTGTTCCCTCGGTGCCGGCCGATCTCGCCAATCACAACTGCCTGATGTGGGAGCCGCCAATGGACCATCTCAACCATTGGCCGTTCGTGGTCGACGGCGAACGCACGTCCATGCTCATCAACGGCAACTTCCAGACGAGCAGCGGCGTGAGTTCGGTGTATATGTGTCTCGCGGGCGTCGGCATTACGCGCATGGCGGAGCATATGGTGCTGCCTTCGATTCGCAGCAACATGCTCGTGCCGCTTTTGACCGACTTCCAGCCAAGCGACGAAACTGCGATTTATGCGCTGTATCCGCGAGATTCGTCGCTTCATCCGCGCGTGCGCGCGTTCATCGACTATGTGGGGGAAGGGCTCAAGCGGCCGCCGTGGGCCGCTTGAGCGATGGCGTCACCTGTCATCCAGCGTTTTGGGCAGGCGCATGGTCATGGCTGCGCCGAGCACGAGAAACGCTGAAATCACGTACATGCCGATATTCGCGTTGCCGACCGTGACGTTGAGCATGCCGACGAGGTACGGCGACACGAATCCAGCGATATTGCCGACTGAATTGATGAACGCCAGCGCTGCGGCCACCGATGCGCCAACGAACAGACTCGTCGGCAACGCCCAGAAGAGTGCAACGCATGAGTACACGCCTGCGGCCGCCACCGAGAGACACACTGTCGTCACGATGGGTCCCGCCGAAAGCCACATGCTCGTTGCCAGTCCCACTGCGCCGATCAACATGAACAGGGCGAAGTGCACGCGGCGTCCGCCGGTGCGGTCGGCGCTGCGGTTCGACATATACAAGGCGATGGCCGCGAAGATATTCGGCACCGCCGAGTACAGGCCGATGGCGAACGGGTCCGTTACGCCACTGCGCTTGATCAGCGAGGGCATCCAGAAGCCGAGCGCGTAAAGGCCCATGATGAGGCAGAAGAAGATCGCGCAGAACCCCCAGAGTTTGCGGTTGGCGAGAAATGCGCGCACGCTCGAATGATCCACCTTGCCCGCGTTCTCAGCGCGTATTTCGTTGAGCACGTGGTTGCGCTCTTCTTCGGTGATCCAGCGCGAGTGAGCGGGGTTGTCGTCGAGAAAGGCGAGCACGACGAACGCGAGCACGACAGCCGGAATCGCCTCGATGAGAAACAGCCATTGCCAAGCCGCCAGATACTCGTTGCCCGCGAACGCATGGAGGATATAGCCGGAAATCGGCCCGCCGACGACGAACGCGAGCGGCGCGCCCATCACGTAGATGGACATCGCGCGGCCGCGATATCGCGCGGGAAACCAGAGCGTGAGCAGATACATGATTGCGGGCGCGAAGCCTGCCTCGGCGGCGCCGAGCAGGAAGCGCGCGACGTAGAACATCGTCGGCGTCTTCACGAAGATCATCGCCGCCGAGATCACGCCCCAGGTCAGCATGATGCGCGCGATCCACTTGCGTGCGCCGACTTTGCGCATCACGAGATTACTTGGCACCTCGAAGAAAAAATATCCCGCGAAGAAGATGCCCGATCCGAGGCCGTAGATGGCGTCGTCGAAATGAAGTGCGTCGAGCATCTGGAGTTTCGCGAAACCCACGTTCACTCGATCGAGATACGCGACCAGATAACATATCAACAAGAGCGGCAAGAGCCGCCAATAGGCGCGGTAATAAGTGCGGCTCGTATCCGCCTGCCTGACGGCTTCTTCGCCATATAGCGCTTCCATGCGTGTCTCCGGTATAGATGTTTTTGTGCGCCTGGTGCGGCATGCTCAATCACTTCGCGCATGCCGCGACGTGCTGGCAGATCTCGATGCGTCAATCGAGATAATCGGGTTCCTCTTCTGCGATCTCGTACAGCATGGTCTGGAAATGCAGCCAGCTGATGAACGAATTGCCGAGGTGCTGGTGCGAATATTCGGCGAACTTGTGATCGATCGGTATCGGGCGCGATTCGGTCGCGTCCATCAGCAACTGCATCTTGCAGCAGTGATCGAGCGCAATGAAGGTCCACACGGCATCGTCGATGCTGTGGCGGCTGGCGGTCAGCAGCCCGTGATTCTGATGGATGATCGCCTTGTGATCCTGGAAGGCGCGTGCGATAGGATTGCCCGATTCGTCCGCCACCGGCACCTTGCCCGCTCCATCGCGTACCACGGTATGACTGCCGTAGAACATGCACGCGTCCTGCGTGACGTAATCGAGCGGCTTGCCCATCGCGGCCCATGCGTCGCCGTTCACCGTATGCGCATGGCACGAGCCGATGATGTCCGGATTCTCCGCATGAATCGCGGAATGCAGCACGTAGCCGGCGCGATTCACCGCATACTTGCCTTCGATCACGGTTCCCGAATGATCGACCAGCACCAGTTGCGACGTCTTCGTGCGCGACCACGGCACGCACATCGGGTTGGTCCAGAAGAGATCCGGATGCTCCGGATCGCGCACCGTCAGATGGCCGCCGAAGCCAAAGCTGAAACCGTGGCGGGCGAAGATCCGGCACGCGGCGGCAAGATGTTCCTTGCGATACCGGCGCTCCTCGGCGGAGCTGGAAAACGTCGGTTCCTGTGGAAAGATGAGGCCATCCTGTGTCGGGCTGTAAATCGAATCCTTGGCGTCCATCAGCATCGAAGCGTCTCCTTGTTGAGTTCGAGGTGCCAGTATAGGAGCGCGTTTGCGACGGATTCAGGGGCTGTAGGGAATAGGATTTATGCACGGGAATCGTCGTGGCAGAGCGCCAGTTCGGCGCTCCGCTGCAGAGACGCTCGCGGTGGCCGTCGTGCGTGCGGTCGGCGTTCCTTCGCACAAGCGTTCGACGTGCACAGAAAGTGCGATCAGCAGCGGCAGACCGGCGACCATGTGCCCGCGATCCGTCGCGCGGTACTCCTTTTCCAGCAGTTCGACGAGCGGCATCAGCGCGCTTTCGTGCGTTTGAACGTTCACACGCGTCACGCCGGCGCGCTGCAACAAAGGGACGAGCGAGGCGCGACCATCGCGGCGAGCGCTTCGAGGGAACGTTGCGCGGCCGTCAGCACCAGACCATCCATATCCGGCGCGAAGTTGAAGCCGTGCACGGTTTGCACCCGAGCACCCGGACGCCCGACGATGGCGTCGCCCTGAACGTTCGCAACGTCGTTCGCGCGGCTCCATGCGCCTATTAGGGACTTCCTCCATTCAAGTGGTCGAAGTTACTGCCGTTAGCCGGGGTAAAGCCGCGCATTGCGGCGACCGCAACCTTGCACTCGGAACCTGGAATGAAAGTCTCTACTCGGCTAATGCTGCTAGCCGTTACAGCGCTTATCGCGCTGCTCGCAGTCGGTGGATACAGCGTCTATAGCGTGCGACGCGCGATGCTCGATGACAAGCAGGCGCAGATCGTCAACCTGTTGAAGATGGCCGAGCACCTCGCCCAGTATTACCACGAGCAGGAAGTTGCCGGCGCGATGACGACGGAGCAAGCGCAGGCGGCGACGAAGACCGCGTTGAACAGAATGAATTATTCCGATCAGAGCTATTTCTGGGCGCGTCTTCCGGACGGGACGTCGCTCGTGCATCGGAAGCAGGAGAACATCGGCAAAGTCCTGCTGGGTAAAGCGCCGGACGGACGGCCAGACACAGAGCTTTATCGCGAGATGCTCGCCAAGGAGCACATTCCGGTGCTGATGGTGGTGACGACACACCCATCGACCGGGGTGATGACAGGCAAGATGAACGGCATCGTCGAGTTCAAGCCCTGGGGCTGGTGGATCGGTACGGGATTCTTCACCGACGATATCACCGCCACTTTCATGCACACGACGCTGGAAATCGCGGGCTTGATAGCACTGGCACTCGCGGTTATTGCTGCATTGGCGTGGAAAACCATTCGCAGCGTGACGGGCGCCCTCGGCGGCGAACCCGGGTATGCAGTGGGCGTTGTCCGGGCGATTGCAGGCGGCGATCTGAGTTCACCAACGGTGCTCAAGAACGGTGATGACCGCAGCCTTCTCGCAGCAGTGGAACACATGCGTCTCGGTCTGGAAGAGATGGTGACCAAGATTCGTGCAAGCTCGGAATCCGTTTCGTCCGGCGCCGTTCAGATTGCGGCGGGCAATACCGACCTCTCGAGCCGCACGGAGCAGCAAGCGGCGTCGCTGCAAGAAACGGCGGCGAGCATGGAGGAACTGACAGCGACGGTCAAGCAGAACTCCGAGAACGCTCAGCAAGCGAGCGGACTGGCTGACAGCGCGAATGCGGTCGCCAACGAGGGAAGCGCGATCATCGGTCAGGTTATCCAGACGATGGACGGCATCGAGCAAAGCTCGGGCAAGATCGCTGAAATCATCGGGATGATCGAAGGCATCGCATTCCAGACCAACATCCTGGCGCTCAACGCTGCGGTGGAAGCCGCACGCGCCGGCGAGCAGGGCCGTGGCTTTGCGGTCGTCGCGAGCGAAGTGCGCAGCCTCGCGCAGCGTTCATCGACCGCCGCTAAGGAGATCAAGGATCTGATCGAAACGTCCGGCAGCCGGGTCCACGAGGGATCTGAACTCGTCGCGCAGGCAGGTGAAACGATGAAGCGCGTGGGCACCGCGATCCAGCGAGTCACCGACATCATGGGCGAGATTGCGTCGGCGTCGAACGAGCAGACGCGAGGCATCGAGCAGGTGAATCAGGCCATCTCGCAGATGGACGAGGTCACGCAGCAGAACGCGGCGCTCGTTGAAGAAGCGGCGGCAGCGGCGGGGTCAATGGACGACCAGGCGAAGCAACTGACCGCAGCCGTTGGTGCGTTTCGGACGGGGCAGATGTTCACGGCGTCGCCGGTAGCGGCGAGTGCAGTTCCGGCTAAGCGTTCGCCGACCCCGGCGCCGGTGCGCGCGGTCACGCGCCCTGCGAAGAAGCCGGTCATCGAGCGCGCTCAACCGGTCGTGGCTTCCAGTGACGGAGACTGGTCGACTTTCTGATCGACGAGGTTGCATCGGATAAAAAGCCGCAGTTGTCTGCGGCTTTTTGATTTGGGCGTTCCGACACGCGCTATAGGTGCGATGCGGTCTTACTCATTGCTTTGGGTGATTTTCTACCGCGGTGGTGAACGCCCGACTTCGTTGTTATCTTTCCAAGATCGCAAGCTAGCCCCGACCGGGTCATCGGTCGGGGCTTTTTTTCGGCCTACGAGCTGGTCGGTCCTCCGTCGACAGCAGTCATTGGGTTCTGGCTGTTAACGTCTGACTTAAGAACTCACCGGGGAATTGTAAGGAAAGTTAAAACTACCCTTAGACGAAAATTGAACCGTTAATATCACCCTCGAATTTGCTGACCTTAGACGTAGCTGAGAAACAGACGACCATGCCGCGTCGCAATCCGTCTGCGGTGCAAAGCCAGCGGAGCAAACGGCATCGACGAGTGCCGGAGCGAACCATAACTTGAGAGAGAAACCCATGATCATCTATCACGGCGGAGCCGCATTCGAGCCGAACGTCATGCGTAACGGAAAAGCCTTCGTGGCAACGGCGTCCATCCTGGAAGAGGATGGCCATTCGACCTCGCTTGGAAAGTGGGGCTTTTTTGCCAGCGAAGATTGCGCGATGCAGTTCGCGATCCGGTCGGCGACGGCCTTCCTCGAGGGTGATGAATTGCCCGTGCCGCCCATCGGATTATCTGCGTAGTCCGGCTCATGCCGTAGCGGTGTTTGAGCTGTTGACGTTCTCGCTGCGCGCTGCGCCTTCTCGCTAGTACCGGTCGTGGCGTGACGCGACGTCGCTGTCGCGCACATGTTTCGTCGTCAGCCGTGGTTGCTCTAGTACACGTGCACGGTTGGCGCACTCCGTCTTCATTGCCAGTGCTGTCGCCGGAATCGGCGTTGGGGCCGCTTGTCCCATGCGACCAGGCACTTGGTCGCGGACGGTTGAGGAACTGGTCGACATGTCTAAAGATCGTGTTTCACAGGGTTTCGTCCGGAAGCACCCGCTTCGGTTCATCTCCATCGGACCGCGCTCACGCTGCCCACGGTACGTTGCCCCCTAACAAAAAACGCAAACCGTACGCTTCAAAGGACGTGGCGCGACCGCTGCGCCACGTCCAGTCTCTCACTTCACGGCGACTTCAATGCGCCGCGGTTTGGCCTCTTCCCGGCGAGGCAGCGTCAACCGAAGCACCCCGTCTTTGAGCGAGGCATCGATCTTTGATGTATCGAAGTCTTCGCTCACCGTGAAGGTGCGTGAGAAGTGCGGCGCCCGGACCTCCGCGTGGATCAGCCGCAGGTTGGCTGGCACTGGCACGACAGAGTCGGCATCGATCGTCAGGCGTCCGTCCTGGACCTTCACTTCCAGCCGGTCCTTCGATACACCCGGCAGGTCAGCCCAAAGGGTGACCGAGTGCGCGTCTTCGATAATGTCCACAGTCGGCGTCCGCGTCTCGCGCCGGCGTTGATCGTTCGACTCTCGACGAGCCACCGCAGCTTGTTCGCGCTCTGCAACTTGTGTCGTATCGCTCATGACATCACCTCGTTCGTGTCTTCATTGGACGGTGATCGCACGCGGCTTCGACGCCTCGCGCTTGCCTACTGAAATCAGCAGACATCCGTCGATATACCGGGCCTGCACCTTGTCGGGATCGGCGTGCTGCGGAAGCTCGATAGCACGCCGGAACGTGCCGCTAAAGCGCTCCTGAGCGTATTCACGCGTGCCTTCCGGCAAGGCGCCATCGTGTGTCACGCGTTGGCCGGCGATGACAAGCAAGCCCTTGTCGACAGACACTTCGAGTTTGGCCGGGTCGAGACCGGGCGCAAACGCGACGACCTCTATCGTGTCGTCGGTCGAGCCGATGTTGATTTGCGGGAACGCGTCGAGGCGGCCTGAGCGCAGGCTGCTCGGAAGGCCATCGAATACACTCAACAACTGCCTTTGCAGTCTCTCCAGTTCGGTGAAGAGATTAGCCCCAGTGAAAAGCTTCATTCATCTTTGCTCTCCTCTGGCGGCAAGAGGGGAAGCTGCTTTTTGCGCTTCAGCTTAGCTGCCCCAATGCCGCGGACAAATTAAGTTGAAACACGCAGCGCGCGCTAATGGCGGCTGCCTTTCTACCGCCTAATATAAAAAATTTTCTGAAATTTTCAAGGGGGTGAATCTCGCATGAGTCGACGGTTCAATTGCACTTGAAAATCGATTTGCCGACCATACACTCCGGCCAGCTAGGTCGTAGGAGATACGTCGTGGAATTCGATACGGATTGGATCACTCTCGGAAAGCATCGCATCAAATTGCGCTCAACGAAGGGCTTCCCTGGCGAAATCATGCACCGGGTAGCCGAGGTCACTCGTCTGGCGGTCGATCACAATATGAGCGCGCGGGCGCGCATTGTCGAGATCGTCTTTCGGCAGGAGAAGGCTTACGACATCACGATCGGCACCACAATGGCCGATGACCGGGTGTGCGCGCCGCAGCTCGAAGCGGCGATCGCAACCGTGATGGGGCTTCTGCCGGAGCAGGTCAACATTTTCGTGGAGGCGGTCACGCAGGAGGAAGTGGACCTGCACTTCGGTGTCTACGAACGGATGCTCGCCGAGAAGCTCGGCACCGTGCCACCGTTGCAGTGAGTTTCAGTGAGTTTCAGTGAGTGGCATTGGGCGGCTTAGAACGATGGTGCCTTGTCCAGCCACTCATCGCCTGGCTCGACGATCGAACATTCAAGCTTGGGATAGCGAGCCGTGGATTTAAGCGCGTCTTTGTCAACTCATTAGGAGACCGCCGGTAGAACGGACGCCCAGAGAGGTAGTGGTGCAGCTTAAATGCAGGAACGGCTCTAAGGAACGTCGTGCGGTGACCGCCTGTAACGTAGTGCATAGCTCGGTGCGCACAGACGGCCGTGGACCGCATCCTTGACGGCATAAACCAACCCAGCTTTCGAGAGGGCTTGGCGCTCCGATGTACGTCCGCTCCTGTAAAGGGCGCTGCTATTCATGTCGAGATTGCGATCGCACCGGTTTCGCAGAAGAACGCGAACCCTTCTGCGTGCCCGGATTGACGCGGGCCTTGCGAATCACCACCGGCCGTTGCAGTGCGTCGGTCGCTGCATTTGCGTCATTGAGGAGGAGGTGGCGGTGGCGGGCACTCCGTCCGGAACCAGTAGTCGACGAGGCGCTGTGCGTACTGTAGATCGTCCGGGTAGTAGGGATCATCCCAGAAGGGCGATGGGTCGTATCCCGCCTTTCTTAGGGCGCCCAACTCCACTTGATGTTGAGCCATCGTGGGGTTCGTGTTTGTTTTCAGTGCGGCCAGGTCGCGGCACTCGACGTCGGTCAGATGCCTTCCCGGCGGAAGCACTCCGGCTCCCGGCGGCGGCATCTGGCCGATGACGCACCCCGTGAGCAAGCACGCCAAAGGGAGGAGGCGCGTCAGCGTTTTCAAGGTTCCGTTCACGATGGTTACTAGCAGTTAGTGTCGCCGCCCAGACGCACGTCACCCCGGAATCCGCGTGGCCGTCGTCTTTCTTGACCACTCCATCGATGCCCGATGTCTGATCTTCTACGCCAGCTTTGTTCGTCGCCCATTCTCGACTCCTCTTCTTTGTTTCAGTCGCATACAGCAAAGCATATTCCGGGCGCGATCACGAACTCATCTCCGCATTACTGAGCTCTTCACGGATGCGCGCAGCGTTGAAGTGCGCGTCCGCAGTGTCCGGCGGGTGATCGGATGCAGATCGTCATACCGTCACCTTCGCATTCGCTTCGCAACAACATAACCGCCGCCGATAGCTTTCCGTAAGCCCCACAGGCCACGACGAGCGCGATGCGTCGCGTTCCCGTATCGTGTCGGATTGTTCTCTGTCCGCTTACTTACGGAATCACGACGTGTCCGCCGATACCGCTTCCCCGACGCCCCGCGACCCCGACGCGCCCATGACCTCGCTCGAGCGCCGCGGCATGGCCGCGCTTCTGCTCGCCGTCGCGATGGCGACGCTCGATACCGCCATCGCCAATACCGCGCTGCCGGCCATCGCCGCCGATCTTCACGCGACGCCCGCCGCGTCGGTCTGGATCATCAACGCGTATCAGCTCGCCATGGTCGCCACGCTGCTGCCGTTCGCCGCGCTGGGCGGAATCGTCGGACATCGGCGCGTTTATCTCGGTGGATTGATCGTATTCACGATCGCGTCCGCGGTGTGCGCGTTCTCCTGGTCGCTGCCGACGCTCGTCGCCGCGCGTCTGCTGCAGGGGCTTGGCGCGAGTGCGATCATGAGCGTCAACACGGCGATCATCAGCGCGATCTTTCCGCTGCATCGGCTAGGACGCGGTGTCGGGCTGAACGCGCTGATCGTCGGCATTGCGTTCGCCGTCGGGCCGACAGTCGCGTCGATCGTGCTCTCGCTCGGCACGTGGCCCTGGCTTTTTGCCGTGAACCTGCCGGTCGGTGTGCTGGCACTCGCGATCGCCTGGTCGGCGCTTCCGCAGACGAAGCGTAGCGCGCATGGCTTCGACCGCATCGCGGCGGCGCTCAACGTCGTCACGTTCGCGGCGCTGATTTTCGCGTTGGGCGAAGCGGCGCAGCGCGCGCCGTCGCGAATCGTGCTGGCGTCGCTCGGCGTGGCGCTCGTCGCGGGCGCGTTGATGCTGCGTCGTGAGCGCGGACATCCCGCGCCGATGCTGCCCGTCGATCTGTTTCGACGCCCCATGTTCGCGCTATCGACGATGACCGCCGTCTGCTCGTTCGCCGCCCAAGGTCTCGCCTTCGTATCGCTGCCGTTCTATTTCGAGGGCGTGCTCGGCCGGACGCAGGTCGAAACGGGCTTTCTGATGACGCCGTGGTCGGTGCTCGTCGCGTTGATGGCGCCGATCGCCGGCCGCTTGTCGGATCGTTATCCGCCCGGTCTGCTCGGGGGGATCGGGCTGGCGATTCTGTGCACGGGGATGGTGTCGCTCGCGGCGCTGCCAGCCGATCCGCATGCGCTCGACATCTGCATTCGCATGGCGATTTGCGGAGCGGGTTTCGGCTTCTTTCAATCGCCGAACCTGAAGGCTTTCATGGCAAGTGCGCCGCGCGAACGCAGCGGGGGCGCGAGCGGCGTGGTCGCGACCGCCCGGCTGATTGGTCAGGCGCTGGGCGCGGCGCTCGTAGCGTTGTGCTTCGGAATCGCGGGCAAGCACGGGCCGGGACTGGCGCTGTCACTCGGCGCGGGATTCGCGGGGGCGGCGAGCATCGCGAGCGGATTGCGGCTCGTCACTCGCGATGGCGGTGAGACGTCGGTGGGGATGGCGCGGGAGTGAGTTGGGTCGGTCCAATGGGAACGGATCGCGTGGCACATCGAAGTTGCTAACGGCCTCCAGTTGCGCGATGTCCGGCTGCAGCGGCACCTACCTGCGCGCGCAAGCCGACACACTGCGCCTGTAGAAAGGGTTCGGGATTGCATCGACTGCAAACGGGCTCGAGTCGCTGAGGCAAAGCGCAACCAGTCCCGCGATGTACAGTGCATCAGTCGCATATCCGGTTGCCTGAAGCACGATACTTTTTCACCCCGGACACTTGCTGTCTCTCGGTTCATCTCAAAGGACGTACCGCCATCACTCATTGCCCATTCTGGATCGACCGATCTAAAATGACCCGGCAGCAATCACGACACGGAGACGACCCGCATGATCGAGTTCTACTTTCACCCGACGCCCAATCCCGCAAAGATCGCGCTCTTTCTCGAGGAATCGGGACTGCCTTACGATCTGAAGCCCGTCGATACCAGCAAGGGTGAGCAGCATTCGCCCGCGTTTCGCGCCATTAATCCGAACGGCAAGGTGCCGGCTATCGTCGATACGGAAGGGCCGGGCGGACAACCGGCGGTCGTGTTCGATTCCACCGCCATCCTGCTGTATCTGGCGGAGAAGACCGGCCAGTTTCTCGGCGCGCCGGAAGACCGCCCGCAACTGCTTTCGTGGCTGATGTTCATCGCGAGCGGTCTCGGGCCGTTCTCCGGGCAGGCAGTGCACTTCCAGTACGCAGCGCCCGAAGGGCTCGACTACGCGGTGAACCGCTATCGGCGCGAGGCCGAGCGCCATTACGAGGTGCTCAACGACAGGCTGAAGGGCCGCGAGTTCATCGTCGGCGACAGCTATACGATCGCGGATATGTCCGCGTGGGGCTGGGTCGATCGCGCATCGCGCGTGTTCAAGAACAGCGATAGTCCGCTCGCGTCGTATCCCGAGTTGCAGCGCTGGTTTGCCAAAATCGACGCGCGGCCTGCCGTCGAACGTGCGCGCGCCGTGAATAAAAAGCATGCGTTCAAGACCGTCAACGACGACGAGACGAAGCGCGCGCTGTTCCCGTCGAA
Source organism: Caballeronia grimmiae (assembly GCF_000698555.1). Taxonomy (GTDB): domain Bacteria; phylum Pseudomonadota; class Gammaproteobacteria; order Burkholderiales; family Burkholderiaceae; genus Caballeronia; species Caballeronia grimmiae. Next base: position 440,760 of record NZ_JFHE01000002.1, read on the forward strand.
CTATCCGAAGTCTGCGTAAGGGGGAGGGCGCATGGCACGTCCGCGTGAATTCGACGAAGATGCCGTGCTGGACGCGGCCACCGTCCAGTTCTGGTCCCGCGGCTACGAGGCGACGTCCGTGCGCGATCTCGCTGCCGCGATGGGCCTTACGTCTGCGAGCCTTTACAACGCGTTCGGCGACAAGCGTGCGCTCTATGAACGCGCGCTCGAGCGTTACGTCGAACGCGGCTTTCGCGAGCGCGTGCAGCGGCTGGAACATCAGGCGGCGCCGCGCGATGCCATCGTCATGTTCTTCGACGAGATTATTCGGCTCTCTGTAAATGACCCGCATCGCAAGGGCTGTCTGATCGTGAACTCGGCGATGGAGCTTGCGCCGCACGACAAGCAGTTCCAGCGCGCGTTGAATCGCATGTTGAAAGACATCGAAGGCTTCTTTGCGCGCTGCGTGACGGCGGGGCAGGAGGACGGCGCCATTTCCCTCGACATCGACGCCGCCGACATCGCCAAGTCGCTGCTCGCTTCGCTTATCGGCTTGCGCGTGCTCGCGCGCGTCAACCCGAAGCGCGAGTTGCTGGAAGGCGCGTTGCGGCCCGTACTCGCGATGCTCGACGCCAAGCCGAAAGCGACGCATGCGACCCGTGCGCGCCGCAAGAGTTGATCACCACCGCAGCAGCTTCGGGCCAAGCCACGCGCCGATGCCCGCAGGCAGGATCATGCCGATGGCGTACCACACGCTCCAGAATGCCGGGCTCATCTCCGGACAGTGCAGGCAATACGCGACTGTCGCGATGGCGCTCGCAAGCAGTCCCGCGACGGCGCCCGCGCGGCGCGGCTGCGTCGGCGCGAGGCTTTTCATCGCCCAGAAGACGGCAGGAAAGGTCGGCGCCGAAAGCAGCACGATATTGAACGGACACGTGCGCCACGTATGCCCGAGAAGAGTCGGCAGACGTTCGCCGGGCGCGGCAGCTTCGAGAACGACCGCGCCGGCGAGCCATACCGCAACGAACGGCAAGCCGACGAGCAGCCACGCCTGACCGCCGCGCGCGCCCGGATGGCCAAGGCGCGTAACGACGGTCAACGCGCCGATCGCGATCACGAGCGGATAAGCGAGTTTCGCCCAAAAGACGGGCGTACGGGCGACGATCGAGAGATCCGGCCGCACGCCGAACGCGACGCTCATCAGGACCACGGAGCCGAGCGCGCCGAGCAGCAGAGCCTTCGTGAAACGGCGCGCGACGGCGCCGCGATCGACGCGCGTCACCTGGTTCGAGAGCAGGCCGATGAGGTCGTCGGTTTTCATTTGAGCCCCCGGATACGCGCGGCGAGCGCCTTGAGACCGCGATGCACGCCTACTTTGACCGCCGATTCAGATAGCCCGGTGATGCGCGCGGTTTCGGTCACCGACAAGCCTTGCAGTTTCATATGCATGATGGGCAGGCGCTGCTTGTCGGGCAGGTCTTCGAGAAGTTTGCCGATGTCATGCCGCGCTTGCGCGGGCTCGTCGTCGGCGACGGCGAGAAACTCAGCGTGATCGTCGAGCGGATCGTTCAGTGAATCGCGGCGTGCGCGCGAGCGAAAGAAGTCCATCAGCTTGTAGCGGGCGATCGCGTGCAGCCACGCGGTCAACGGTTCGTCCATGCGGTACGTGTGCCGCGCATTATGCACGGCGAGCAGAATCTCTTGCACGAGATCCTCGACGTCGTCGCGATGCTGTGGAATGCGCCTGCGCAGATAGCCGCGCAGATGTCGCGCGAGCGCCTCGAGAAAACCGCGATACGCATGCTGGTCGCCGTCGAGTCCCGCGACGAAGAGCGCCCTCAGGCGGTTTTCCGCTTGTTGCAAGATGGTTCCTGTATTGGCGAGACGGCCGGAAGGCGACGCTCGATCAATGCCGGCCGCGCGCGGGCGCAGTCCCGGCACGCCGCATTCTGGATCGATCGTTCCAGAGTAGCCGAAGCCGTGATGCCCGGCAACGAATGCCGTGCGGATTCGCATGACGCATCTCCCCTACGTGTCGCTTTCTATTTCGTTCGCGCGCTGAAAATGGTTACACGCGAATTAATTTATTCGTGGTCGTGCGCTCCGCTGTAACCAATCAATGATCGTCGACGAATTCACTCGTATCCGACGCATCGACACGGTGAACGACATGGCAACGACACTCACACCCGCAGGCGAAGCGCCGCAACCTGCATCGCCGATTCATCCGGTCTGGTTGCGCGTCACGCACTGGATCAACGCGTTTGCCGCGCTGATCATGATGTTCTCGGGCTGGCGCATCTATGATGCCTCGCCTGTGTTTCCGGACATCGTCATTCCGACGTCGATCACGCTCGGAGGCTGGCTCGGCGGCGCGCTGCAATGGCATTTCGCGGCGATGTGGCTGCTCGTCTTTAACGGCATCGTCTATCTCGTGTTGAACGTGGTGAGCGGGCGTTTTTTCTCGAAGTTTTTTCCGCTCTCGCCGCGCGCCGTGCTGCGCGATCTCGCCGCCGCGCTCAAAGGGAAGCTGTCTCACGCTGACCTGCGCCAGTACAACGCGGTGCAGAAGCTGGCGTATCTGGTGGTCGTGGCCGATCTGATCGTGCTCGTGCTTTCGGGACTCGCCATCTGGAAATCAGTGCAGTTTCCGTTGCTGCGCGAGCTGATGGGCGGCTATGACCGCGCGCGCGTCGTGCATTTCCTCGCGATGGCGGTGATGGCGGCGTTCGTCGTCGTGCATATCGCGATGGTCGCGCTGGTGCCGCGATCGCTTCTTACCATGCTGCACGGTGGATCGAAGGGGGACGAGAAATGAAAGCCAAAGACAAGCGGATCATGACGATCGATCGCGTTTCGCTACTCGCGGACGCGCGCCGCGAACTCGACATGCCTTCGAGGCGCCTCTTCGGCAAGCGCTTGCTGACGCTGGGCGGACTGTCGCTGTTGACAGGCTGCTCGATCACCGATGGAGACTCGGTCAACACGTTCCTGACAGCGGTCTCGCGCTTGAACGATCGTGCGCAGGCGTTGCTGTTCGACCCGACGCGCCTCGCGCCGACTTACACGCAAGCAGAACTCACGCGCCCGTTCCCTTTCAATGCGTATTACGGCGTAGATGAAGTGCCGCGCGTCGACGGCGGCGACTACCGCCTGAAGGTCAGCGGACTCGTCACGGGACAGCGCGTATGGACCCTGCCGCAGCTCTACGCGCTGCCGCATGCCGAGCAGATCACGCGGCACATTTGCGTCGAAGGCTGGAGCGCGATCGGGCGTTGGGGCGGCACGCCGTTCGTGGAGTTTTTGCGCCGCGTAGGCGCGGATACGACAGCGAAGTACGTCGGCTTTCGCTGCGCCGACGATTACTACGAGAGCATCGACATGCCGACCGCTCTGCATCCGCAGACGCTGCTCACGTTCGAATACGACGGCGAGCGCTTGCCCGCGAAATACGGCTATCCGATGAAGCTGCGCATGCCGACCAAGCTCGGCTACAAGAACCCGAAGCATATCGTCGAGATTTTCGTCACGAACACATACCCCGGCGGGTATTGGGTCGACCAAGGCTACAACTGGTTCGGCGGCTCTTGATTGCCAGACCGGTTTTCGGCTTTCCTGCGTTCCTGCTTTTCAACCAGAAGGAGATGTGCCATGAAACGACTGATGACAGCATTGTTTGCAATCACCATGACGCTCGCGACGTCCGCTGCGTTCGCGCAAGCGAGCGGCGCGATGTCCAACGATGCGATGTCTCACGACGCGATGAGCAAGGGCGCCATGTCTCATGACTCGATGAGCAAGGACTCGATGTCGCATGACACCATGAAGAAGAGCGGCAAGATGAAGAAGCACGATTCGACGGGCATGGACCACGCGGCTTCGGGCGCGATGTCACAGTAATGAGGCGAAGGGCCGGGCGCGTGCGGCCGGCCCTTCAATCATGTGCTATCGGCGTAGAGCCGCACATTGCACGTTTAAACCAGTACTTCGGTCGCGCCTTACGCTACGCGAAACTGACCAACGGCGCTCGCGAGTTCGTTAGCTTGCGTTTGCAACGCCGAAGCGGCGGCCGCCGACTGTTCAACCAGCGCCGCGTTCTGCTGCACCATTTCATCGAGCTGGGCGACCGCACGGTTGATCTCCTGAATCCCGCGCGTCTGTTCGTCTGCCGCGTTGGTTATTTCGCTGATGATCGTGGTGACGCTCGATACACGGCCGACGATTTCGGTCATCGTCTCGCCTGCTTGCTGAACCAGCGACGCACCGGTCGATACGCTGGTCACGCTCGAATCGATCAGCTCCTTGATCTCCTTCGCTGCCTGCGCGCTCCGTTGAGCGAGCGTTCGCACTTCGCCTGCCACGACAGCGAAGCCGCGGCCTTCTTCGCCTGCACGTGCTGCTTCGACAGCCGCGTTCAGCGCAAGGATATTCGTCTGGAAGGCGATCCCTTCGATAACGCCAATGATGTCGCTGATCTTCCCGGATGCGCCTTCGATCTGCTGCATCGTCGAGACGACGTCCGAAACGACCGAGCCGCCCCGCGATGCTGCGCTCGCTGCGGTGGTCGCGGTCTGATCGGCATGCCGGGCTGCGCTGGCCGATTGCGATACCGTGGACGTGATCTCTTCCATCGATGCAGCCGTCTCTTCAAGGCTTGCTGCCGCGGATTCGGTGCGACGCGACAGATCATGATTGCCGGAGGCGATCTCATTGGCGGCATGACGCACGGATTCACTCGTGTCGCGAATCTGCACCATCACGCTGTTGATCTTGCCGACGAACGCGTTGAACGAGCGGGCGATCTGCGCGACCTCATCGTTGCCATTCGCAGGCAGGCGCTGCGTCAGGTCTCCGCTGCCCGAGCCGATGCCCTCCATTGCGTCGCGCACCTTGGCAAGACCTCTGAAGGCCACGCCCGTGACGGCGCCGATAATGGCGGCGGCGATCGCGGCCAGCACCGCAAGTGAGGCGATCGATGCAACCAGTAGCGATCGCATTCCCGCTGTCGCTTCGGACTTGTCGAGCGCAACGAGCGCCAGCCAATCCGTTCCCGGCACTGCGCGAGTACGTATCAGCTTCGTCGCACCGCCGACGGTGGCCTCGATGGCAGCCGCCCGTTGCTCCGAAGCCGAGTTGATGACGTCCTTCGTCAGTTCGGCGGCGATGTCCGTCGCGGGTTTGAGCGTCAGCTTTGCATCGGAGGCGGCAATGATATTGCCGCTGCGGTCGACGAGCATGCCGAAGCTGGCGGGTGTCGGGTGAATCGATTTCACGTTCGCAACGACGCTGTCCATCGCCACGTCGCCCGATACGACGCCCTTCACTGCGCCGTCGCGAACGATCGGCGCAGCAAAGGCGACCACGAGTTTGCCGGTGGTGACGTCGACGTAGGGCGTAACCACCGGCTTTCCTGCCTCGACCGCCTGCTTGTACCACGGCCGTCCGGTCGGGTCGTAGTCGGGAGGAATGCCGTTCGAATCGGAGAACTTCGCCGTCTTGTCCGCGTAGCCGACATAAACGTTCGTGAAGCCGCCTGCGGACGCGACCTGTTTGAGAAACGGCACCGGGTCGGCACTCAGCGCGGCGTCTTCGACCGAGACGATCATCTGAGTTTTCGATGTAACCCATTCCTCGATACCCGCCTCGTGGCCGGTAAGAACCGCCGCGAGGCTGTTTTCGATGGATTCGCTGTTGTAGCGATGAGCGACGCCGTAGTTGATGCCCGTATTGACCGCAAGTCCGGCAACGACGATGGCGACGGAAGCGGCAAGGACGCGACTGCGAATAGAAGAGAACATGTAAGCCGTATGAGCCGTGGAAGATCCGCAATGGCTCAGTTAACGACAAACGCGGCGCGCTCTTGATGGCGTTTTGCGTACTCGGTTGCAACTGGTTGTACCGGCTCGACGCCGCGTCGTTATGACCGGAACGCTCGCCAGCGTGGTTGCGGGGGCATCCGGTCGCCGGCGCCCCGCCAGTCGTGCTTCTCTTTCTCTAGATGATGACGCCCAGTGGGGGATCGCTTCTGCCGATTCCCCGTTGGCGTCAGACAGTCGCCCCGGTCACGCGAACTCCTCGGCCTGACGCGCGCGTGGCAGCATCCGGTCGAATTCACGCTTGACGATGCCGTAGCACTCGCACGAGCTCGCCTCCAGTGCCCCGCGGTCGAGCACCTTGATGCAGCCGCGGCTGTTATGGATGAGTCCTGCGTCGTGCAACTTCCCGGCTGCTTCGGTGACGCCTTCCCGGCGCACGCCCAGCATGTCAGCGATGATTTGCTGCGTCACTCGCATTTCGTTCGACCCGGTGCGGTCAGACTGAATCAGCAGCCAGCGGCAGAGTTGCTTGCTCAGCGTATGGTGACGATTGCAGGCAGCGGTCTGGGCGATCTGCGTCAACAGCGCCTGCATATACAGCAGCGTGATGCGCCGCAGGAGATCCGAGCGGCCGAAGTGATTGCGCAGGGCGCTTGCGCTCATGCGATACGCGGACCCCGCGCCCTGGACCTGAACGCGCGTGGGCATGGTATCGCCGCCCGTCAGTATCGGCACGCCCGTCATTCCCTCGCGGCCTACTGCGGCCACCTCGACGCATCCACCATCTTCCATGGTGTGCAGCAGGGTGATGACAGCCGTAGTGGGGAAGTAGACGTGATGAATGCGTTTGCCGGAATCACAAAGCAGCTGTCCTGCTCGTAATTGGACAAGCTCCAGATCGCACGCGATGGCCTGCCATTCATGGGTAGGAAGCGCGCCTAATAGGTGATTTCCGTGAAGGTCCGACTGAAGGGTCAACATACTCTCTCTTTGGTCTATGCGTTTTTACTTTTTGCTTCTCCGGCTCCCACTTCATCCGCGACTGCTCTAAATGCGCTGAAGTGTCGACCCGGCCCCCGCACGCTGGCGCTGTCCGCTTGCAGACAGTGCTGGTTATTTGTTGTGTGCTTGGTCGTACATAAGCGAGAGTCGTGCCAAAGTTCATACGAGCGGACGAATAAAATTGCAAATCGTCATGTTTGATTCATTTATGAAACCCTAAATGGACGGACCCTATGGCCGAGTAAACTTTTCCCACGGCATGCGCAAAATGTTTAACGTTTGCGGTGTCCGTCTGACCGAACACTTCTCCCGACTCGGAAGCTTTGCCTGGCCAGCACGGCCAGTTTGAAAAACGTTGCAGGCAGGAATCAAAAAGAGGCGTTCGGAGCGACGCGTGAAAGCGGCAGTCAGCCGGCCAAGCGATTTATGATGCGCGAAATCGCACGAGGCTAGAGAAACTTGCACATCGGCGAAAATCTTGCGCGTGTTCGACCGTCGCTGGCGTCGGCTCGGGCACGCCTGTGTCGATCGCCAACGGCTTGACGACCGTCCAGATGAGCAAGACGGCGAGCTGCGGCCCCGCGTGGGATTTCAACGCGGGTGGCACATGGGTCGTGCAGCCGAATGCGACCCATCCGATATTGAGGTGGTGGGTCGCGTTAGTGAGGTTGAGTCGTGACGCTGACACTCGCCACGCAAAGTCATTAGTAGGCGATGAGTCAGCGGCTTGGCATATATTCAAACGCGCATAGACCGCTAAATGGTCCACACGTCATTTGAAGGCGGGGGCGGGCGGCATGACCGCTACCCAGCGTGCGGCGCCGTCCGCGGACTCATCGACGGCAAGCTGCCGGACAGTCATGATGGGTAAGAAAGCGATCCGCGAGATCGCTTCCTTGTGCGCAGCATGCACTGACGAACCTGCCGTCCGGCGCTTCGCAGCATGGGATCGTGCAGGTTCGGATACGCCCGGAGTGGTAAAGGACGTGTCGTCGTACCCCGTCAGGCGCGGTTACGGTTGTAGACATCAAGAAACACCGCCGCCAGCAAGACCATCCCCTTGATCACTTGCTGGTAATCGATGCCAATGCCCATGATCGACATGCCGTTGTTCATCACGCCCATGATGAAAGCGCCGATCACCGCGCCCACCACCTTGCCGACGCCCCCGGAGGCCGATGCTCCGCCGATGAAACAGGCTGCGATCACATCGAGCTCGAAGCCGAGGCCAGCCTTCGGCGTTGCCGTGTTCAAGCGTGCCGCGAAAATCAGACCTGCCACCGCCGCCAGTACTCCCATGTTCACGAAGGTCAGGAAAGACAGGCGCGCGGTATTCACGCCCGACAGTCGCGTCGCCTTCTCGTTGCCGCCCAGCGCATAGATACGGCGACCGATCGTCGTGCGATTGGTCACGAACTGGTAAATCAGGATCAGTACGGCCATTAGGATCAACACGTCGGGCAAGCCCTTGTACGTAGAGAGCAGCCAGCACAAGTACGTCACGGCTCCCGCGAACAACAGGTTCTTCATGGCGAAGAACGCGACCGGTTCGACGTCCATGTCGTGTGCCTGTGCCTTGCGGCGTTTGCGCACCTCCGCCGCGACCAGCCCCAGCGCCAGGATGATGCCTACAATCAGGGACAGCACCCGGAAATCCGTGCCGCCGAACGGATCGGGCAGAAAGCCAGTACTGATGCGCTGAAATGACAGTGGGAATGGCCCGACCGATTGGCCTTGCAACAGCGCCAGTGCGAGTCCCTTGAAAATCAGCATCCCTGCCAGCGTCACGATAAACGACGGAATGCGCGCGTAAGCAACGAACCAGCCCTGCGCAGCACCAATCAACGCCCCCACCAGAAGCGTTGCGATGATCGTCGGTACCACGGGCCATGAGTACTGCACGATCAGAACCGCAGCCAGCCCGCCGATAAAGCCGCTGACCGATCCGACCGACAGATCGATATAGCCGGCCACGATCACGAGCAGCATGCCCAGCGCCATCACGACGATGTAGCTGTTCTGCAAAACCAGATTGGTGATGTTCAACGGCTGCATCAGCACGCCGTCGGTCTGGTACTGGAAGAACCCCATGATGACGACCAGAGACAGCAGCAGGCCGTAGTCGCGCAGATTGTTCTTGAGAAAGCCGAGTTTCATGAAATGGCCTTGATTCGATGTAGATAGATCACGCATGACCGGCGTTCACGATTGCGCGCATGATGCGCTCCTGGCTCGCTTCGTTTCGATCGAGCTCGACCACGAGCCGACCCTCGTTCATCACATAGATGCGATCGCACATGCCAAGCAGCTCCGGCATTTCGGAAGAAATCATCAGAATGCCTTCGCCTTTGCGCGCCAGCTCGTCGATGATCGTGTAAATCTCGTATTTGGCCCCGACATCGATGCCTCGCGTGGGTTCATCGAGAATCAGGAGACGCGGCTTAGTAAACAGCCACTTGCTCAGCACGACCTTCTGCTGATTGCCGCCCGAAAGATTGACCACCGGTTGCTGAATGCCGGAACTGCGGATGCGCAACGATTCGCGATACCGCTGCGCAACCCTTGCCTCGGCGTGTTCGTCGATCACACCGTGACTGGACACTTCGGCGAGGTTTGCAAGCGACACGTTCTTGCGGATTTCCTGCTCGAGGATCAGGCCGTACCCCTTGCGATCCTCTGTCACATAGGCAATGCCGTGCTTGATGGCCTTGCCTATGGTCGATACATCCACTGTCTGGCCGTCGATCAGCACCTGTCCGCTGATCCGTCTGCCATACGAGCGCCCGAAGATACTCATGGCAAGTTCGGTGCGACCCGATCCCATGAGCCCCGCGATGCCGACCACTTCGCCCTTGCGTACGTTGAGGTCGATGCCCTTGATGACCTCGCGCTCGGAATACTGTTCGTGGTACACGTGCCAGTCGCGTACTTCGAAGATCACGTCGCCGATCTGCGGCTCGCGTTGCGGATAACGGTGTGCCATGTCACGGCCGACCATGCCGCGAATAATGCGATCCTCGCTGATCTCGTTTGCGGCGCAATCGAGCGTCTCGATTGTGCTTCCGTCGCGGATGACGGTAATCTGATCCGCGACCTGTGTTATCTCGTTGAGCTTGTGCGAAATGAGGATGCAGGAAATACCCTGTGCCTGGAGTTCCAGCAGCAGTTTCAGCAGCGCGGCGCTATCGGTCTCGTTCAGACTCGCAGTGGGTTCGTCGAGAATCAGCAGCTTCACGCGCTTTGATAGCGCCTTGGCAATTTCCACCAGCTGCTGCTTGCCGACGCCGAGCTTTCCGACGGTCGCATCGGGCGACTCATTCAGACCGACGCGCCGCAGCAACTCTCGCGTGCGCTTGTGCGCCGCGTGCCAGTCGATCACGCCGCGTTGCGCCAGTTCATTGCCAAGAAAGATGTTCTCGGTAATCGAGAGCATCGGCACGAGTGCCAATTCCTGATGAATGATGATGATGCCGCGCTCTTCGCTTTCGCGGATGTCCGCGAAGCGTTGCTCTATCCCTTCGAAGTAGATTTCCCCTTCGTAGGACCCGTGCGGATACACACCGCTCAGCACCTTCATGAGAGTGGACTTGCCTGCGCCATTCTCACCGACGACCGCATGGATTTCTCCAGCCTTGACCGTCAGATTGACGTTATTGAGTGCCTTGACACCCGGAAACGTCTTCGTGATGCTTCGCATGGACAGGATGATCTCGTCCGCCACGCCGTCTCCTGATTTGTATGTTTTGCAGGGTCCGCTCGCCGGAGCGCGCGTGGCGTCTCCGGCGACAGACTTGGTTTCGGTATCGCCTTACTTGACCTGCGCTTCCGTGTAGTAGCCGCTGTCAACCAGGATGGGCTTCCAGTTGGAGCCATCCACCAGTACCGGGTTGAGCAGATACGACGGGACTACCTTCACGCCGTTGTTGTAGGTCTTGGTGTCGTTCACCTCTGGCTGCTTGCCTTGTGCCATTGCGTCGATCATCGCAACCGTCACCTTGGCGAGTTGACGCGTGTCCTTGAACACGGTCGAGTACTGCTCGTTGTGCAGAATGGACTTGACCGAAGGAATCTCGGCGTCCTGCCCGCTGACGATCGGGCACGGCTGCTGAGCCGTGCAATAACCGACACCCTTCACCGACGACAGAATGCCAATGCTCAAGCCGTCATACGGGCTCAGCACGGCGTCGAGCTTCGCATTGCCGTAGTAGGCCGACAGCAGATTGTCCATACGGGCCTGTGCGACGGCGCCATCCCAGCGGAGCGTACCGACCTTGTTCATTCCAAACTGCTTGCTGCGCACCACCAGCTTGCCGCTCTTGATGTACGGATCCAGCACGCTCATCGCGCCGTTATAGAAGAAGAAGGCGTTGTTGTCGTCGGGCGAACCACCGAACAGTTCGATATTGAACGGGCCTTTACCCTGTTTCAGACCTAGCTTGTCAACAATGGACTGCGCCTGCAGCACGCCGACCTTGTAGTTATCGAACGTCGCGTAGTAGTCGACATCGGGGGTGCCCTTGATCAGGCGATCGTATGCAATGACCTTGATGCCGGCATCGTGCGCTTTTTTGAGCACATCGGTCAGGGTGGTCCCATCGATTGCAGCGATCACCAGCACCTTCGGCTTCTTGGTGACCATGTTCTCGATTTGCGCGAGCTGGTTGGGGATGTCATCGTCGCCATACTGGAGATCGGTGGTGTAACCGTTCGCCTGCAGGTACTTGACCATGTTATTGCCATCGGCAATCCAGCGCGCGGACGACTTGGTCGGCATGGACACAGCAACCAGCCCCTTGCTGTCGGCATGGGCGAGACCGATCATTGGCAGCGCCATGACCGCAATTAGGGTTTTCAAGAACAGACGTTTCATCGGTATGTCTCCTTCGGTGTTTGAATGAGTGCCGCTCTGGCCGCGGTCCAGGCGATCGTATTGTTAAAGCACCGCGGTTTTAATTCTGACTTGCCGGTGTCGGGCCCGTCTATCCGTGGTCTCGATGATGAAGCGAACCCGGCCTCCTCAAACCTCAGTTCGCGCGCACCCATATTCGGTACAAACTCATCGTGCAGGGAAGACCCGGGCGACATTAAGAAGACGCATTCGCCGCGGCCCGGAAGGCCCTGTCGGCTTGCGCCCGGTCACTGTTCACATATTGGGCGGCACTTCACGCCGGCCGGGGTTTGTTGGGATAGCTCTTTTGACGCCGCTGACCCAGCGCCGCTTGATGCAATTCGTGTCTCCCGCTCCGGTCTCGTTCGTTTTGATTTTTGGCCCTCAGGTGGGTTGGAGGCAAGCTTACGTGCAGCGTTAGCATGCGTCCAATATAAAAAAACCTCGCATTGATATCATTTTTGGTATCGCCCATTGGGGCTTCTTTGCCGCTGCACTGGAATCGGCTAGTCCATTGCGGGCTAGACGGTGGGATTGTGTTCGGCTCGATGCGTATAGGTATCCGCGCTGGGGAGGGGGGCAAGCCGGCGGCTTGGCATCCCGCCAACGAATGTCCGGTCCCAATCTTTGTAGCCGCCGCATGAAAGACGCGTTGACGTACGGCATGAACGTCACTTGCTGGCCGTGTGCCGCCCAAGGGTCCGCTAGGTACGTGCGTCGGATATCACGCCTCCCTAACAGTTTGACGCAGGCGGGTAGCGGTGCGATGGCTACACAAGCCCATAAGGTTGCTCTCGTGCGCGTTGGTCTCGTCTGTGTCGATGCGCCGGATACGTTAAGGTTTCCTAAGAAAGTGCGGGCTCTCTACGGTCGCATCGAAGCCGGTCCGTCTAAGAGCAGCACTCACGCATTTCAACATCGTGTGCGTCTGCATCGGTTTTTTTGCTGCGGTCGCGATGAACAACCGTTGTGTCGTGCCGTGCACTGGCTGTTTCGGCGCGCGATGCGACGCCGGTGCCTATCGACGGAGACAGTCGGTCGGTCGTCGGCGACATCTAGATCATCGACCATCAGTTGCCCTGACTCGGCCGCTGTCAATCCGGAGGCGAGAAACAGCGCCATTGATACGGGCAATTTGCATCCTTACAGCCACAACACTCTTTCCGTGTAGGTCTACGATCAGCTTGCGTCCGATTTCGCGGTTGAAAGTATTCAGATGTCGCCACTCCAGCCGATAAACACTTGCCCCCTTCGTCACAAGAGAAGGGGACAGCGCGATGTGTGGCATCGCTTCCGTTCGTACCAAGCAAAAAACGATGATGACTGTAACTATCCGGGCGCGCATTGCCCTCACCATGACGTTCTTGGGCGTTTTACTCTGCCTGTGCGTAGGCTTGGGCCTGCTTGGAATGAACGCGATAAACGCCTCGGCGAAGGATGTAAGCCTCAACACATTGCCGTCGGTTAATGCGCTGGGCCTTTCTGACGTCTACCTCGGACGTGCACGCCTTTCGCTGGACCGCTACGCGCTCGCCCCCGATTCGCCTGACGCCAGTACACTGCGCGCGCGCGCCGACAAGTTCCTTGCCGATTCCGACGACTGGTACAAGAAGTACGACGTCATCCCGCGCAGCCCCGACGAAGACGTCCTCGCAAAGGAGGTGGTCGCTGCGCGCGCAGATATGCGCAAGCAGGTCGAAGCGTTTGGCTTGGCCATCGAGAAGCGGGAGCAGGCCGATATCGCCCGTCTGACGATGAAGGACCTGCCGGCCGCCTACAATCGTGCAAGCGACGCCTTCAAGAAACTCAAGGAGTTTCAATTAACGGACGCTGCGCGTCAGGACGCCGAGAACGATAGCCGCGTCGCGACTCTGCGGACGTGGGGCATTCTCGCTCTGGTTTTAGGCATTGCAGCCGCCGTCTCTGGCTGGTTCTTCCTCCGCCGCGCGATCATGACGCCGCTGGCCGAAGCACTCACACACTTCGAACATATTTCATCGGGCGATCTGACGCGCCACGTTGTGATCAAAACGCACGACGAGATGGGGCAGTTGCTCGCCGGCATTGCCACGATGAAGAGCAAGCTGGCGGACACAGTCGGCACCGTGCGCATCAGTAGCGAAGCAATCGGAAGCGCGAGCAAGCAGATCGCGACCGGCAACACCGACCTGTCGTCTCGCACCGAACAGCAAGCTGCGTCGCTTCAGGAAACGGCTTCGAGCATGGAAGAGCTCACGTCGACGGTGAAGCAGAATTCCGAGAACGCGAAGCAGGCAAGTGGCCTTGCCGACAATGCCAACGCCGTTGCCAACGAAGGCGCCGCGATCGTCGGACAGGTTGTCGAGACGATGGCTGGCATCGAGCAAAGCTCCGGGAAGATTGCCGAGATCATCGGCATGATCGAAGGCATCGCCTTCCAGACGAACATCTTGGCGCTCAACGCGGCGGTCGAAGCGGCGCGCGCAGGCGAGCAAGGCCGTGGCTTTGCGGTAGTCGCCAGTGAAGTCCGCAGTCTTGCACAGCGATCATCAGCCGCTGCAAAAGAGATCAAAGGATTGATTGAAACTTCCGGCGACCGAGTGCAAGCGGGTACGGAACTCGTCGCGCGGGCAGGGGAGACCATGCAGCGCGTTGGCACCGCCATCCAGCGCGTTACCGACATCATGGGCGAGATTGCCTCGGCGTCGAACGAACAGAGCCGCGGCATCGAGCAAGTCAATCAAGCCATTTCGCAGATGGACGAGGTGACGCAGCAGAACGCGGCGCTTGTTGAGGAAGCAGCGGCAGCAGCCGGCTCGATGGAAGACCAGGCGAAGCAACTGTCCGCAGCCGTCGCCGTGTTTCGGACTGCCCAAACGCTCTCCGTCGCAGCGACGAACAACTACACGCCGCAGATTGCGCGTCCGTCGACCGGCAAGACGTCGCCGACGATGACGAGAACGGCAAAGCCAGCGATTGCAGCCGCGCAGCCCGTTCATGCGGGACCCGACGGCGATTGGTCGACGTTTTAAGCCGGGAGTGTGTGCATCATGCCGCCGAGAAAGCAGCCGCTGACACTGGGGGCGCCCACTGCCGAAGCTCCGCCTTGTAACGATGACGCTGAAGGCGAACGCCTGGTCCGTTGCGAGGTGGGTGACATGGTCAAGCAGCTGCATGAGCTTCGGCGTCGGCTGGCTGGCATAGAAAGCCGCATCTCACAGCAGGCAATCGAGTCCGTCATCAAGGCTTGCGTCGAGCTGGATGGGTTCCTCCGATCGGACGGCGCCCAGGGAACAGAGTAGGGACCGCTCATCCGTGCGACGCGCTGGCCGGTCGGTGCCTTTCACGGCACCCTGGCAGCAACGTCTGGGCAATCACCCTCAACATCAGCCGCATGGCGACGTGCAACGACAGCAAGCGATCACGGGCCGAGATGTCTTCCGCTGCACCGGACAGCGGCTTGAGGCGATCGTGCAATCGCTAAGAGGCGTTGTGACGACGAGCAGTGATTGCGTTGGGTCGTCGCACCATCACTCCGCTTGCCTGCACATGGCGTGATCGTGTACGGCAGGCTTAAGAGTTCGCGGTATTCAAACACAAGGAAAAAGGGAAGGGTTTCACCGATGGTTCATGCTGATAGGCGCTTGTTGGTAGTCGATGATATGGCCACCATGCGCAGTTTGATTCGGAAAATGCTCAAGGCGATCGGCTATCCGATCATCGAAGAAGCAGAGGATGGGGTAGCTGCGCTCGAAAAGCTCAGAGCGCAGCATTTCGATCTGGTGATCACCGATTGGAACATGCCCAACATGGACGGGCTGTCCCTGTTGCACGAGATTCGCAAATCCGAGGATCTGGCGCACCTGCCGATACTCATGGTCACGGCTGAAAAGAAGCGCGAAAACGTACTAGCAGCGATTCGCGGCGGTGCTAACGGCTACATCGTGAAGCCGTTCTCGGAGGCGGCCTTGGCCGACAAGCTTGCCCAAGTGCTTCCACTTCCGACAAATTCCGCCCCGACAGACCGTGGCACGTCTGTGTTCGGCGCTATCTTCAACGCGACCACGTAACTCGATGCTCACACTTTGTTTCAATTTGTTGCAAAAGCGTGATACCCCCGCGGGATAAGGCTTTCGCGCACTTGCCGTAGTGGCCGGGGTGTCGCATGCCCCGTCGCATGGTAAAGGTTTCAACGCTCGCACCGTTAAGGAACTTATGCAAGCGAGGAGCGAAACCATGAAGATCCAATCAAACAACAACACCGCCATGCCGGAACTAATCAACGTCCAGCGTGCAACGAATGAAAGGGACTACGCCATGACTCCGCAGCATGCCGACGCGATTGCCGCGGACAGCTCGACGGTCAGGCTTTTGTCGACTTCCACGTTGCGCGCGTCAAGCGCGACCAATATCGATCTCGATCTCGATATCGATAAGGTTGCTTCCATTAAAGCCGCCCTGCGTGGTGGTACCTACAGTATCGATTCGGGCCGCGTGGCCGACGGGATGCTCGGCTTGGCGCGCGATCTACTGCAATGATCGAAGGCCGTCCCGCGTGCGTGAAGAAGTCGGGCGCCAGTGAGAGCTACGAGTGAAGCTCGCGCTGAGCCAAAGCAATCGCAGCGCCTTGTTCTGATCGGGTGTCGGGCTTCGCGGCCCGACAGCCTTTTGTCGATGGAAATCATGGAGTGGTAGACGCGAGCGAGAACGCGGCGGCGCGGGCAGATTGAGAATCGCCCGTGGACGTTTGGCGCGCTCGCTAGTAGTTGATCGCTTGCTCAATGTCCGTGTTCTCCGCTCAGCGATTTGAGACAGGCCCGCAGTTCTTCCCGGCGCGATCCGTTGCTAGTTTGAATGCAAGGGCATTGGCTACCTCATCATCCGTTCTTGCAGCGAGGATCGACAGTTCGCTAGTGGTAAGAGCGCGTTCACGTTTCCAGCCCGTCTGGACGACCGCCTCGATCACCTTCAGTTGATCCCATTCGCGCATGGGCAGACTCACGGGCGGGTTCGGTGACATGGCGGCGCTCCCGCCGAACGGTCAGCCGCCAGCTTGCCACCGGCGCAAACCCCGACATCTGTAAATAGCCAGAACACGACATTAGGATACAGCCGCTACAATTCAAAACGTTGCTAATTAGTATTATGTCAACTATTAGCGATTCGCTACGGCCCAGGGGTGTGGCATGCTGCCTCAACACAGTAGCCAAACTGATGCACCAAGCGCAGATCATGCCCAAAGCCATCCGGCGGTATCGCGTGACGACGGACTCACGGAACACCAGGCAAGCGTCACCGAATCTGGTGGATCGTGTCTTCTCAGCAGATCGGCCGGACGCCTGTTGGCTCAGCGACATCACGTATATCCCGACGCAAGAAGGCTGGCTTTATCTGGCCGCGATCCTGGATTTGCATTCCCGTGCCGTGGTGGGCTGGAGTATGAGTAAGACGCTCGATTGCCGGCTTGCGGTAGATGCGC